>JBAUYZ010000001.1:0-12454 GCA_049585055.1 Candidatus Cybelea sp.
GTTCGGCGGCGGAAACCTCCGCCCCGCGCGCGCGCCGTTTGCGTCGGGGCTTCGCGCCGGCCGTCACGAGCTCGGCGAGAACGTAATCGTCCTTATCGTCGACGTCGATGATCCGGATCCGTACGAAGTTCCCCGCGTTGCTCGCGCCGTTCTCGACCTCGGCGAGGTGTCCGTCCACGACCGCGGCCGCGGAGGCGGCGTTAGGAAGACGCCCGGGAAGTAGGTCGACTTCGTGCTCGTCGCCGACGCGCACGACGTGGCCCTTCTGTTCTTTGAATCCCGCGACGATCTCGACGCGGGCCTTCTCGGGATGGATCATCGGGTCGACACGAACGTGGATCGGGTGCGCGATCGAGCGGGCGAGTTCCGCACACTCCTCCTCGTACCAGTAATCCATCTGTACGGCGACGGTCGGTGCGACGTGAACGACGACGTCGCCGGCGATGCCGCCGCTCGCTTCGCTTAAAATCCGCCGGAACGTTTCGATCGCGACCGACTGCGCCGACATCACGCTTCCCATTCCGGCGCAGGTCGGACAGGCGCCGCGAAGCTGACTGCCGAGGTCCTTACCGATGCGTTTGCGCGTGAACTCGAGCAGCCCGAGATTCGAGAACGATTGGATCGTCGCGCGAGTCCGGTCGCGGCGCAGATGCTCTTCCATCGTCTTGACGACCTTATCGCGCGACGACTCCGAAGCCATGTCGATGAAGTCCACGACGATGATGCCGCCGATGTCGCGCAGGCGCACCTGGCGCGCGATTTCTTCTGCGGCCTCGATGTTCGTTTTCAAGATCGTATCTTCGAGATTTCGACCGCCGGTAAATTTGCCCGAATTCACGTCGATCACGGTCAACGCTTCGGTCGACTCGATGACGATCGACGCCCCTGAAGGTAGATTGATCTTCGGCCGCATGAGTTTCTGCAGCTCGTCCTCGATCTTGTAATCATCGAAGAGCGAGCGCCCCGAGTTGTAGTACTCGAGGCGGGAGATGTACTGCGGCCCCAGCAGTTGGAGCAGATCGCGAGTCTTTCGGTACTCTTCCTCGTCGTCGATCAAGACGCGATCGACGTCGGCGGTGATGAAATCGCGCGCCGCTTTATAGACGAGATTCATGTCCTTGTGCAGCAACGAGGGCGAGGATGCGCGCTTATACGTCTCGAGTATCCCGTGCCACATGCGGATGAGCACGCCGAGGTCCGCGATCAGCTCGGCCTCGCTCGCCCCCGCCGCAGCGGTGCGAACGACCGTCGCCATCCCCTCGGGGCGAATGCGCTTCATTACGCCTTTGAGCCGGTCGCGCTCGTCGGCCGACTCGATCTTCCGCGAGACGCCCGAGTATTTGCCCGTCGGCATCAGGATCAGATAGCGGCCAGGCAGGGAGATGTTCGTAGAGATGCGGGCCCCTTTGAGGCCGCGCGGCTCCTTGACGATCTGCACGAGCACGTCGTCGCCGCGCTTGACTTTCTCGCTGATCGTAAAGCCGCTGTGCCCCTGCGTGATCTCGACGTCGCCGATGTTCAGGGGCTGTTTGTTGATGTCGTCGACGTAAAGAAATGCATTGCGGCCCAGGCCGATGTCGACGAATGCGGCTCCCATCCCGGGGAGCACGTTCTGCACTTTGCCTTTGTAGATCGAGCCGATGACTTTCTCTTCGCGCTCGATGTAGAGTTCGGCTAAATCACCGTCCTCGAGTATGGCGACCCGATTTTCCCATGGGTCGCTCGAGATCAATATCTCGCTCGACAAATTATCCTCAAATCACCGAGAGCTCACCCTCGCCGCGCGTTCCCTTATCGGGGCGCTTGCGGGCGGCGCCTTCGCGCCGCGCCAGCTAACTCTCTGGAAAAACTTCTGTTAAAAACCTCTGCCGACGGCCCTTCGTCAATCGACGGGGCCAGCCAGCTTAGCCGCTCCTTCTGTTCCCGTCCCGGGCGCTGCGGCCCTGCGTGAGCGGCGGTTTCGAGCTTTCGCCCGGCTCGTTAGGCGTTCCCCAAGACGTCGCGGTCCCGCTGCGAGTAGATATTCAGTAGGATCCCTAGCGCGATGAAGTCAGTCAGCATTGCAGAGCCGCCGTACGACATGAACGGGAGAGGGATGCCGGCGATCGGCATGATTCCGATCGTCATGCCGAGATTCACCAGGACGTGAAAGAAGAGCATCCCGACCAAGCCTGCCGCGAGCAGAAAGCCGAACCGGTCGCGCGCGGCGAGCATCGTGCGAACGCCGCCATAGAGCAAGGCGGCATAGAGTGCGAGCAAGGTCAGGGCTCCGGCGAATCCCCACTCTTCCGCCAAGACCGTGAAGATGAAATCGCGCGAATGCTCGGGCACGAAGTTGAGCTGCGTCTGCGTGCCGTGATAGAGCCCGCGCCCGAACCACGCGCCGTTTCCAACCGCGATCTTCGACTGGTTGAGGTTGTACCCGGCGCCCTGCGGATCGGCCTTGGGATTGAGAAAGACGAAGAGTCTCGCGCGCTGGAACGGCTTGAGCACGGCGCTCGTGCCGAGCGCGGCCGCCGCGACCACGAGCATGCCGAGCGCGTAAATGCCGAAGTCGCCCAGCTTGGGCAACGCAAAGAAAAGCTCGACGGTCATGATTGCGAACAGAACGAGCGACGTGCCGAGGTCGGGTTGTTTGAGAATCAGCAGCGCCGGCACGGCGACGGCAAGCAGCGGTTTATAAATCTCCTGCAGATTCTCGTAGGTTCCGCGGCAGAGCACCGCAGCAAGCGTAATTGCGATGACGAGCTTCGCCGGCTCCGAGGGCTGAAAGGTGCCGAGCGGGCCGAGCGAGATCCAGCGCTGGGCGCCCATCGCGCTGTGACCGCCGTGCAGAATGAAGAGCAGCAAGAGCAGGTTGAAAGCGTAGAGTCCCGGGGCCCACCGTTGCCACGTGCGATAGTCGACGCGCGAGATGCCGAGCATCGCGGCGACGCCGAGGAGCAAATAGAGGATTTGCTTCTTAAACTCGCCCGAAGCGCTGGGCGCATGGAGTCCAGCCGAGCGTATGCAGAGGATACCGGTAAGCGCGATGAGCAACCCGGCCACCGCGAGGAACCAGTTGAAGTTGCGTACGTAGCGCACGGTGCCCGCGCGAAGCACGCCTGCCGTCATAGGGGTGAGGTTATTGCGCGGCTAGGGGAGCCGGAGCCTGCGCGAGCGCTTGCGCCTTTTTGCGTTTTCGCCGTTTGCGAACGGGCGGCTTCGAAGCCGCGGGCGTGGCGACGGGGGGAGCTTCCGAGGGCGCGGCTTCTTCCACCTTGTGGACGCCGTTGCCGTTGGGCGACGAACGGTTGACGCCGAGGATCGGGATGTTCGCGAGCATCGCAAGCGTGCGGTCTTGACGCTCGAAGGTTACGTCGATCTTCTCGCGATCGACTTGCACGAAACGCGAGATCACGTCGACGAGATCGCGCTTCATCGTCTCGACCATCTCCGGCGCAAGCTCGAGGTGATCGGTCATCAGTACCAGGCGAAGGCGCTCTTTAGCGGTCGCACTCGAGCCTTGCTGGCGGAAGAAGCGCCTCAAGAACTCGATCATCGGCGCTTTCCTCCGAGCAACGTGCCTAGACGCTCGAAGAGTGAGACTTTGGCCGCCGGCGGCATCGGCGCGGCCACGTCCTCGCCCGCGATACGCGCCGCGATTGCGTGATATGCGGCGCCCGTTGGCGTCGTCGCACGCAGAGCGAGCGGCTCGCCGCGATTGGTCGTGACGATGATGTCGGGCTCGTCGGCAATGACGCCGAGCAGCGGCAGGCGCAAGATTGCGTTGACGTCGTCGACGGAGAGCATCTTGCCCTTTTGCACGAGTTGCGGGCGGAGACGATTGATCACGAGCTGCGGTCGAAAGCGATTCCCGAGCAAACCTACGACGCGATCGACGTCGCGCACCGCCGCGACCTCGGGCGTACAGACGACGATCGCCTCATCCGCGCCCACGACTGCGTTGCGGAAACCGAGCTCGATGCCCGCGGGGCTATCGATCAACACGTAGTCGAAACGCTCGCGCAGCTTGGTGACGAGCGCCTGCATCTTGGCCGTTTCGACCTCGTCTTTTTCGCGCGACTGCGCGGCGGCCAGCAGGAAGAGACTCTCGGTATGTTTGTCGGCGACGAGCGCGTCGCCCACTTCGACGCGTTCTTCGAGCACGTCGAGAAGATGGTGTTTGACGCGGCTCTCGAGGCCGAGGACGATATCGAGATTGCGAAGACCGACGTCGGCGTCAATCATCACCACGCTGGCGCCGCGCCGCGCGAGTGCCGTCCCGAGGTTCGCGGTCGTCGTGGTCTTCCCGACGCCGCCTTTGCCGGAGGTAAGCACGATCGCGCGCCCGAGCTTGACCTTCGCCTCCTCGCGCGGTTCGGCAGCGTCGCTCGCCACGACCGGGTCGGTGTTTTGCAGTTGGTGCATGCGTTACCCCGCTTTCAGCGCGTCGAGCAGACGACCGAAGAACGTTTGATTGTCGAAGCTGGTGAACGGTACGAGCTCGCCTTCGAGGCGGCGCGCGATCTTTTCGTAAATCGCGCGTAGACGATTCGACTCGTTCAAGACGATCGGCTCTCCCCGGTTCGTGGTATCGATGACCTCTTCGTCGTCGGGTACGATGCCGAGCAGCTCGACGGAGAGCACGTCGCAGACGTCTTCGACGGAAAGCATGTCGCCGCTGCGTACCATCTCGGGGCGCAGCCGATTGACGATCAGACGAATCGGTTTTCCTTCGGCGGCGATCTTCCCCACGACCCGGTCGGCATCGCGAATCGCACTGACTTCGGGCGTCGTGACGACTATGGCTTCGGTCGCGCCCGCGACCGCGTTGCGGAAGCCGGTCTCGATCCCCGCCGGCGAATCGATCAGCACGTAGTCGGCTGCGTTGGCTGCCTGCTCGACGATGCCGGCAAACTGCGCGGCGTTAATCGCGTCCTTTTCGCGCGTCTGGGCGGCCGGCAGAACCGAGAGCGAGTCGAAGCGCTTGTCTTTGATCAACGCTTGACGGAGCTGGCAGCGCCCTTCGGCGACTTCGACGAGATCGAAGACGATGCGTTTTTCGAGACCCAACACCAAGTCCAGATTGCGAAGCCCGATATCGGCATCGATAAGGATCACGCGCTTGCCGCGCTTGGCGAGCGTCGCCCCGAGATTCGCGGTCGTCGTGGTTTTGCCCACGCCGCCCTTCCCCGAGGTGACGACGATCCTGCGCGCGCTCATGCGCCCGGAGCCTGTAACTCGCCAAGACGGTCGAGCGAGACGATCGCGATCTCTCCGTCTTTCACGAATGCGGCCTCGGGCCGCGGGCCGGCGCGCCGTTTCGCGCTCTCGTCGGCGGCGATGAAGGCCGCGATCCGCAACTGCGTCGCCGCGAGATCGATCGCGTAAATGCGTGCCTCGGCGTTACCTTGCGCGCCCGCATGCGCGATTCCGGCGAGCCTGCCGAAGACCAGGATATCGCCGGTCGCGATGAGCTCGGCTCCGGGGTTGACGTCGCCGACGACGACGATGTTTCCGGTGTGGTGGAGCGTTTGACCGCCGCGCAACGTCGCGGCGTGATAGAGCGTCGTCGGCACGGCGTCGACGAGGCGGAGCTCGACGGGACGCGCGCTCTCCTGCTCGAACCTGACGCGTCGCACGCTTGCCTCGCCGCGCTTTCGCCGCTGCGCGATGTCGTCGCGCGCGCCGGCGAAGTCGGCGACGAGCGATCGCGCCGATTCCGAGAGCGGCACAACCGAAGGCTCGTAACCCAGTGCCTCCGCACGCGCGAGGGCCTCGAGGACGGCGGCCGAGCCGCCGAGCGCGCGCAACTCGATGCCGGCGCCGGTGAGAAGGGCGCGCAAGCGCGTCACATGCGATTCCGACGGCGCGTTATCGCCGAAATTGGCGACGGCGGATGCTCCACGGTAGAAGCTCGGCTGCTCGGCCAGGCGAGCCTCCAACTCAGCGAGGGCCTCCTCGAGGTCGCGGCCGCAAAGCGCCACTTCGAGGCCGTCCAACCTCCCTCGTAAGAGTGTCACGCGGCGCTTTGCGAGAAGAATGCGACGCATCCCCCTCGCCATCCACAAAAAATTCGCAACTTCTTGACGTTCTCCACATATAATACACAGAGAAGGAAGCCTACACGTATGCTCCGTCGGACCGTTCCCCTCTTAGCGATTCTCTCGCTGCTTAGCGCCGCGTTTCCGGTGCCGGCTTCAGCTATGTCGACGCAAGCCGAGATCGCCGCGGGGCAGGCAGAGGACCAGCAGATCGTGGCGAGCAGCGTGATCGAGACGGATCCACTGCTCAACGCGTACGTCCAAGGCATCGCCGGCAATCTTTGGAATCAGGTCCAGCGCAAAGACGTTCCGTACTCCGTCAAGATCATCAAGGACGCTCAGATCAACTCCTTCGCGACGATGGGCGGCTTCGTCTACATCAACGAGGGCCTCGTCGACTTCGTCCAATCGGACGACGAGCTCGCGAGCGTGATCGGACACGAGACGGGGCACATCGAGCGGCGGCACGTCATCACGACGAACTCCAAAGCGGAGATCCTGAACATCCTCTTCGGAATCGCGTCGATCTTCTCGCCGATCATCTACGAGTTCGGTGGCCTCGCCGAGGCCGGCTTGATGGCGAAGATCGAGCGCGGCGACGAGCTTCAAGCGGACCGCTACGGTCTGCAGCTCATGTCGCGGGCCGGTTACGATCCGGAGTCGATGGTTACGATGATGGCGCACCTGGGCGTGCTGCAACAAGAGCACAGCGACGCGGTCAGCAAATACCTCGAGGATCATCCCGATCCGGCCGCGCGCGTCGCCCATCTGATGGGCTATCCCGAACTCGATCCTACGACCGTAACGCCGGCCCAGGAGCTGGTCCAGGCCTCGAGCGACGAGGAGCGGGCGCGCTATGACTTCGCTCGCCTCCGCCTCGACCAAGTCCTGGCCAAGGATCCGCAGAGTTCCGAAGCGCTGCTCGAGCTAGGACAGTCGGAGCTCGCGCTCGGTCAACCGAACAAGAGCCAACAGACGCTCGCGGAAGCCGCGCAGCTGGGCTCTTCGGCGACGCGCGCAACCGCGAATCAGCGCATCGCCGCGCTGCGCCGGATGGAAGTCCAAGAAGTGACGCTCACCAAGAGCGATCCGCCGAACTTGCAGGGCACCGTCGCGGCGGCACAGACGACGCACGCGCAGAGCGCAGTCGAGATTCAGGCCCGCGAAACCGAGGGAAAGGACCAGTTCAAGTCGGTGCAGAGCCGGCTCGATACGCTGCAGTATGAGGTTCCCGATCTCAGCCGGGTCAACATCAGACGGGGCTCACGAGTCGAAGCGATCGTGAAGAACTTGACCTCGATGGCCCGCTCGCTCAACAGCGCCTTGCAGGATGCCGGCGGCGACACGAGTCCGATCGGCGGCGTCGGGTCGCTGGAAAAGAACAAGGAGAGCGGCGCGCTCAAAGAGAGCGCCGGCATCTACGACGAGATGCTCGCGCCATTCGCAATGAAGCCGATTCCCACCGAATCGGTCGCGCTCTTTCCTTCGTACGCACAGATGCTCACCGATCTCTCGCGCGCCGACAGCGAGATGCTGCGCTCGGTCGATGCCGCCCGCGCGGCGTTGACGCAGGTCGATCAATCGCTCGGCGATCTCGACGAGTTCCTCAAAGAGCTCGACCATGCGTCGATGACGTTCAGCGGCGACATCAGCCCGAACGAGTATGCCGCGCTGCTGCCCGCGATGAAGAAATGTGTCGACGAGTTCAACGCGGCGGCCACCGCTGCGTCGGAAGCCTCGCAGCTCTACAATCTCGCCCGTGCGCGCCAGCTCTCCGCCCGAATCACGCTGCTCGGCCTCGGCACCTCGCCGCAGCTTTACTCGACCCTTCAGTACGCGCTGCAGCAGCGCTTCGGTTCCAGTGGGATCGATTATCGTACGATGCTCCACGACGGTTTGACGCCCGGCGACGTGACGGCGGCGACGATCGTGGCGGCCGACATCAAGAGCACTCCGGAAAGCGTGATCGCCGAGGCGAAGGGCGCCGGCGAAACGATCGTCGACGTGGCGAACGCGCATAAGATGCACGCTTGGCCGTTGGAGATATTCATGGGCCTCGTCTACCTGGACTACACCGATGACCCCGCCAAAGAGCTTCGCAAGGCCGACGGCTCGCTCGCCGTCAACCTCGACAAGCTCGGTCTCTGAGGGTATAGATGGCGACCGTCGGCGACGCACGTCAGATCTTTTCGCTCGTTCGTAAAGGCATCGATGCCCGTTCGGTTCACCTGCACGTGCGCAAGCCGTTTCGTTTCCTGCTCTGCGGCGAACCGGCGCTCGTCGCCGAGCTGCGCGCGCTGCTGCTCGCCGGAAACGACGAGGCGCTTCTCCCGCAAGCCGCGGCCTGTTTAGAAACGATTCGTCCCGGCGCTCCGCTCGTCACCAATCCGAACGAAGTACGCGCGATCGTTTTTCTCGGGCGCCCCGGCGACACCGCGGCCGCGCATTTCGATTCGTTGCAAGTCGTGCGCGTTCCGATCCTCGCGCTGACGATCGACCCGGAGGCCAACCCATCCGGGCCGCCGTCGCCCCCGGCGGCCGGAGAGTGGAGTGAGTACGTCGCGCCCGCGATCGCGGGCGACGCGCTTCGCGGACGGTTCTTCGCGCATCTCGTCGAGTGCGCGAAAGGCGTCGAGATTGCCGTCGGGCGCAACCTGCCGGTGCTGCGCGAAACGGTCGCCGCGAAGCTCACGCGAGACGCTGCGAACAATGCCCTGAAAGTCGCGCTTGCAAGCGCGGTCGTCGATCATATTCCGCTCGTCGGCATCGTCCTGGGAGCATTTGCCTCGGCCGGAGACATGGTAGCGATCACCGGAATCCAAGTGATGCTCATGCTCCACATCGAAGCGGCCTACGGACGCGATCCCGACATGCAGCGAGCCTGGCAGCTTTTGCCCGTGATCGGCGGAGGCTTCGGCTGGCGCACGTTGGCGCGCGAGTTGGCGGGCTTCGTTCCGGTTGCGGGAATCGCCATCAAGGGCGCGATCGCCTATGCCGGTACGATCGTCGTCGGCGAGGGCGTCACGTTCTTCCACGAGCATGGCGCGCACATGACGAAGGGCCAAGCATCGGAGCGCTACGAGCAGGTCCGCAATGACGCGCTGCGTTTTGCGCGCGAGTTTGCCGCGCGCATCTTTCGGCGTTAGAGTCCGTCACCCGAGCCGTTCGAGCAGCGGCTCGTCTTCGAGACGTTGCAGCTCCGCAGCCACGCGCGGCCGCGCTACGGCGGCAAGCTGCGCGGCGATCGCGCGGCGACGCTGCGGCGCAATCGCTTCGCGCCGTTCCAAAAAACGCTTGACCAGCGCGCGTTCCTCGCCCGAGAGATAGGCTGTCGGCGCGTAGACCGGCTCGTCCGCCTCGGCAGCGAGCTCCGATCCGGACTCGACTCCGGCTTCCTCGCTTCGGGCACGTACGTCGAAGGAGTAGGCGGCCATTACCAGCGCAAGGAACGGCGTGACGAGCGTGCGGACGCACGCGTCGATGGCCACGTACGCAACCGGCCATCGCGAGAGCTCCAACACTCCTAGCATATCGACGATCGCAAACGCGAGGCTCGCGATCGCGCCGACTGCAACCGCGCAGAGCAACGCACGCCCCAGC
Source organism: Candidatus Cybelea sp. (assembly GCA_049585055.1). Classification (GTDB taxonomy): domain Bacteria; phylum Vulcanimicrobiota; class Vulcanimicrobiia; order Vulcanimicrobiales; family Vulcanimicrobiaceae; genus Cybelea. Next base: position 9,627 of record JBAUYZ010000001.1, read on the forward strand.
TCGCGGCGGTTGAGTACGCGGTCGACGGTCAGCCGCAGCGACGCGCCGGCATCACAGCCCTCAACGACGACGCCATAGAGCGCGCAAGCAGTCGTGACGACGAGCGCGAGCAGCACGAACGCAACGCCCGCGAACGCGACCCCGACCGCGGCGGGCGCGACGAGCGGTAGTAGCGTCGTTGCGAAGGCCGCGGCCGCAACGACCGGGATGGCCGCGAGGATGAACGAGGCGGCATACGCGGCAAGCAAGACGAGAGTCGCAACGGCCACCAACGCCAGAATCGAAGACCAGCGCGCGACGACCACGGCGTAGCAGGCCCGAAAGGCAACGGCCTCGCCGCGATAACGTCGTGCGGCGCCGACGCCGACCGCGCTCACCGCAAACGCCAGCAAGGTGTAGCCGAAGAGTAGCGAGCCTATCGTCAATCCGAGCGAGCCCGGCGAGAGTGCGGGAACGCCTTCCGCGCCGAGACGCTCCGGGTGCTCCAAAAGCGCGATCGAAGCGTCAAGTCGCGGTCGCTCACGCAAGTCGACGGCGTATTGCACGGCGGCGACCGGAACGATCGTTACGACGGTGAGCGCCGCGAACGCAACGAAGGAGCGAGCGTACAACGCGATTGCCCGACTGAAGATCCCCGCCAAGTCGAGCGGTTGCCGATCCATCGCGCGCGCCTTCGGGCCAGGCAATCCAAACACCCCCGATGAAGCGAGCGCCGATGCTCGTTGGGACGATCGATGGCGTGCGGCGTTATCCGGTCAAGAGCTTGCGCGGCGAGGAGCTCGATTGCGCCGAGGTCGGCTGGTCCGGTATTCCCGGCGATCGCGCGAGCGCGTTCTTCGTGCGCGACGGTAGCCTGCGCATCGGCAAGCCCTATCGTGGAAAAGAGCACGAACGCCTTCATCTGACCTCCGATCCGCACACCGCGCGCCTCGCGGCCAACGATCGCGGGGTCGCGGTGGAACTGCGTGCCGGCGATCACTTCTTCGACGACGCGCCTATTTCGATCGTGCTCGATCGATGGCTCGACGACTTAAGCGACGCCGTCGGCTACGCGGTCGAGTGGGAACGGTTTCGTCCGAACTTCTTCGTGCGTGCCGCGACGGGGTTCGCCGCTACGGAGAACGATCTCGTCGGAGCCGATTTGCGGCTAGGAACGGTGCGGATGCGCGTCCGCGCCCCGATCGAGCGCTGCGTTACGATCACCTACCATCCTCGCGGCGAGGCGAGCGATCCGCGGATCCTTCGCTTTATCGCGGAACGTCGCAACGCGAAGATGGGCATTTACTGCGACGTGCTCGAACCCGGAAGAACGTCTCTCGGCGACTCGCTGATACGAGAGGCGCCGCTGCACTCGTAGCGACGCCTCTGCCCCCCACACCCGATGCAGTAACGGTAGCGCGATGCGTACGAGTGTGCCCTAATCAAGAATGATTAGACCGATCGTCACTGCCGATCGGAAGCTCCAAACGGAAAGCGGCGAGGCCGCTACAGGGCGCGGCGTCCTTCTAAGGCTTTGGCGATCGTCATCTCGTCGGCATAGTCGAGATCGCCGCCGATCGGAAGGCCGTAGGCTAAGCGTGTGACGGACACGCCGAGCGGTTGCAGCAGGCGTGCGAGGTAAAGCGCGGTCGCCTCGCCTTCGGCATTCGGATTCGTAGCGAGAATGATCTCGCTCGGCCGCTCGCGGCCGACTCGCTCGACGAGTTCTTTGACGTGAAGCTGCGCGGGGCCGATACCGTCCATCGGCGATATTAGCCCGCCGAGAACGTGGTAGCGCCCTTTGAACGCGCCGGTGCGCTCGATTGCGTAGACGTCCTTCGCCTCGGCAACGACGCAGACGATCGCGCCGTCGCGGCGGTCGTCGGTGCAGAGGTCGCATGGATCCGATTCGGCGAGCGAGTAGCAGATGGAGCAGAAGTGGACGTTATCTTTTACGGAGAGAATCGCCTCGGCAAGACTCTGCGCTTCGTGACGCGGCCGGTTCAAGAGGTGGAAAACGAGGCGCGCCGCCGTCTTCGGGCCGATCGTCGGCAATTTGCTCAGCTCGTTGATCAGCCGTGCGACGGGATTGGGAGCTTGTCCGACCTGCGTCACATCAATCCCGGAATTCGCATGCCCCCGGTGGCCGAAGCCATTCGTTTCTGCGAGGTCTCGTTTGCCTTGCTCAGGGCGTCGTTCATCGCGACGGCGACGAGATCTTCGAGCGTCTCGACGTCGTCGGGATCGACCGCTTCTCGATCGATCTTGACGCGTTTGACGCGCTGATCGCAGCTCAGATCGACCGTTACCGAGCCGCCGGCCGCGCTCCCGCTGACAATCGTGTTCGCCAGCTCTTCTTGAGCCTTCTGCATCTCGGCTTGCATCTTCTTGAACTGCGCCAGTAAATGAGCTTGATTCATGTTCAACGTATCCGTTCGTTCGCGTAGTCGAAGAGCACGTCGGGACTCTCTTCGGATCCAACCGCCGCGCGCGCTGCGTTTCCGTCGACGCGCAGCCGCACCTGCAGGGGAGCGCCCAGGACGTCGGCGATCGCGCTCTCGATGAGCGCGGCGTGATCGCGCAGCGCGTCGGCGCTCCACGTGTTGGGCAGCTTGAGCACGATAGCGTTCCCCTCGACGGCGTCGATCACGGCGCGCGACAAGGGCGCGCTGAGCGTTTGGCGCTTGCTCTCGATTTTCCCGCGAATGCTCTGCCACGCCGCGCGCACCTTTTGCACCGAAATCGCGGCATCGCGTTTGGGCGGCGACTCCGGCTTGACGTTCGCCGTTTTACGCGGCGGCGCGCTCTCCGTCGGCGGCGCGCGGTCCGGCGGCGGCGCAGCCCTTGCC
>JBAUYZ010000002.1:0-3938 GCA_049585055.1 Candidatus Cybelea sp.
GCGGTCGCCATCGTCGCGGCGCGAACGGCGGGCAGCTGCGCGCCGCTCCACCAGACGAAGACCCAAACGAGCGCGATCGCAATCGAGCACGTCGTCCAGCGTGGAAGGGCGAGTAGCGTGAGCAACGCGGTGCAAAGCGCGGCGACCGCGCCGAGGTGCAAGCCCGCAGTGACCAAGACGTGCACCGTCCCGGTCTCTTGAAACTCGGTGCGCAGATCGGGTGGAAGCGCCGAACGTTCTCCCCACAACTCTCCCGCGACCACCGAGGCCGCCGGCTCGCCGAGCCGATCGCGAAGCTGCGCGTGCGCCCAGTCATGCAGCCGCGCAAGGGCAATGCGCGCTTCCCAACCCGTTGCGTCGCGGGCACGCAGGATCGCGGCAGCGTCGAGCCGCGCATCGAGGCCGCGCTCGCGTTGTATGTCGCGTTCGCTTGGCTCGCCGGGATTTCGCGCCTCGTCGAAAGGTTCGAGTCGCCCGCGCACAACGATGTGCGTGCCGGCGACCGGCGCCAATGCATGGACGCGCGCGAGAACGCGCAGACCGTTATCGAGGGCGACGGTCAGCGATGAGGAGCCGTCGTCCGCGGTCGATGCTTCCAGCACGGTGCCGGTGTATCGCGCAGTGCGCTGTTCGACGACGTCGTGAACGGCGCGCTCGTGCAGTGCGGCATTTGCCGATGCGCCGAGCAACGCCACCGCCACCAGCGCGACGAGGCGTGCCGGCAAGCGTCCCGAGAGGCCGGCGACGAAGAGTGTCCCTAGGCCGAGAAAGACGACGAGGCGCAGGTCGGGCCCGAGCGGCGCCACGGCGAGCGTTCCGAGTACTGCCGCTACCGAACAGAGAAGGAGCGCGAACGAGGGCATTGCCGTTCTCCTGCGACGAGCCGGCACGCCGTCAATACTCTTTGGAAAGGATCGTCGTGCGCATCATCGTTACCGGAGGGGCCGGCTTCATCGGATCGCACGTCGTCGACGCATATGCGGCGGCGGGGCACGAGCTGCTCGTGGTCGATTCGCTCTGGGAGCACGGCGGAGGCCGCCGGGCGAACGTGCGCAGCGGGATCTCGCTGCTGCACATGGACATTCGCGACGAAGCGATCGGCCGAATTTTCGCCGACTTCAAGCCGGAGATCGTCAGTCACCACGCCGCCCAGCACTCCGTCGCGATCTCGGCGCGAGATCCCATCTACGACGCTCAGGTCAACGTCGTCGGCTTGCTCAACGTGCTCGAACACGCTAGCCGCACCGGCACGCGCAAAGTCATCTTCGCGTCGAGCGGCGCGACCTACGGAACGCCGGAGCGCCTCCCGATGAACGAGGCCACGCCCCAGCAGCCGACCTCGCCGTACGGCATTACGAAAATGGTCGCGGAGCACTATCTGCGCTTCTATCGAGAGAATCGGGATCTCGACTTCACCGCACTGCGCTACGGCAACGTCTATGGTCCGCGACAGGATCCCAACGGCGAAGCCGGCGTCATCTCGATTTTCATCGGAAAGTTTCTCGCGCGCCAACCGGTTCGCATTTTCTCCGACGGCGAGCAGACGCGCGATTACGTCTTCGTCTCCGACGTTGCCGGCGTCAACTCCGCCGCGCTCGATCGAGGCTCGGGCGAAGCCTACGTCATCGGCACCGGCGTCAAGACGAGCGTGAACGAGATCTACCGCAACCTCTCCGCAATCGCGGGCTACGAAGTGCCGGTCGAAGGCGCGCCGCGGCGGCCGGGCGACGCGCGCGACGCACAGTTCGATTCATCACGCGCGAAGGCGGAGCTCGGCTGGGCGGCATCGACGCCGCTCGCGGACGGAGTTCGCGCAACGTACGAGTACTTCGAGCGGCTGCCGCCGGGGTTCTAACCGCCTCCGATGGAGCGGTTTGCTGCGACCGCGGAACGAATCGCATCGCATCCTGCCAAGCTCGAGAAGATTGCGCTGCTCGCCGAGTACCTTCGAACGCTCGACGACGCCGATCTCATCGCCGCGACGCGTTTCTTTACCGGCACGCCCTTTGCGGCGCGCGATCATCGCACGCTCTCGATCGGCGGCCGCACGATCGTCGAGGTCGCGCGGCGCATCTGGGGATTCGACGATCCGGCGCTCGCAGCGAGTTATCGCGAAACGGGCGACTTGGGCGCGGCGCTCGGACCGCTCGTGCGTCCGCCGCGCGACGCAATGCTCTTTGCCGACCGCCTCACGCCGGCATCGCTTGCGGTACTCTTCGGTGAGATTGCCGATGCATCGGGCAAGCGGTCGAATCGCCGCCGCGAGGCGGGGCTCGAACGGATCTTACGCGCGTGCACCGATCCGCTTGCCGCAACATTCGTCGTGAAGATCGTCACCGGCGATCTGCGCGTCGGCTTGCGCGAGGGGCTGGTGCTCGATGCGATCGCGCGCGCGTTCGATGCCGATGGCGCCGCGGTGCGGCGCGGCACGATGGCCGCGGGCGACGTCGGTGCGGTCGCATTGGCAGCCAAGCATGGAACGCTCGCGGAGCTGCGCGTCGAGTACGGCGCGCCGATTGGGTTCATGCTCGCGACGCCGATCGCATATGGCGATCTGTACAAAGAACTTGCCGGCGCAGCGTGGCACTTCGAGGATAAGTACGACGGCATTCGCGCGCAGGCACACGTCCGCAACGGCGTGGTGCAGATCTTCTCGCGCCGGCTCAACGAGGTGACGTCTGCGTATCCCGAGGTGCGAGAAGCGCTCGCGGCATTGCAAGGCGACGCGATTCTCGACGGCGAGATCGTCGCGATGCGCGACGGCCGCGTGCTCCCCTTTCGTGCGCTGCAGGCGCGCCTGCAGCGCAAGGTCGTCGACGAATCGCTGCAGCGCGAGGTTCCGGTCGCCTACGTCGTGTTCGACGTGCTCGCGGCCGGCGACGAGCTGCTGCTCGACGAGCCGCTGGCGGCGCGTCGTGAACGCCTCGCCGATCTTTTCGCGCCGAACGCGCACCTCGTGCACGCACCCTTCGAAGCGGAGGGCGAGCTCGCCGCCGCCGACGTGAACGCGCGCTTCGAAGCGGCCCGCGCGCGCGGAAACGAAGGCCTCATGCTCAAACGCGCCGATGCACCGTATGCGCCGGGCCGGCGCGGGAAGTGGTGGCTCAAACTCAAACGCGAGCTTTCCACGCTCGATGTGGTCGTCGTCGCGGTCGAATGGGGCCATGGGAAGCGCGCCGACGTACTCTCCGATTACACATTTGCGGTACTCGGCGACGCCGGCCGCTTCGCGACGATCGGAAAGGCGTACTCCGGGTTAACCGACGCCGAAATCGCGCAGCTTACGCAATGGTTTTTGGAACATCGACTGCCTCAAACGGATCGGCGGCCGAAGGCGCGCGCGTCGGAGATTCCCGTCGAGCCGAAGATCGTGCTCGAAGTCGCCTTCGACGTCATACAAGAGAGCGATTTGCACGAGAGCGGTTTCTCGCTGCGCTTCCCGCGGATTGTCCGCGTCCGCGACGATAAACCACCCGAAGAGATCGATACGATCGAACGCGCGCGTGAAATCTATAGAGAGATGCTGGCCCGCGAAGGCGGCTGAGCGCGGATTCGCGTTACTTCCAGCTGATCACGACTAGGCCGTTGCCGGTGGCGTTCTTCCAACCCGACCACGTGCGAAACTTGATCGCGCTCGGCTCGACGTAGGATGATCCGCCACCGCCGCCTGCCGCGCTAAGTCCTTCCGAGGGCCATCCACCGGAACCGCCGCCGCCACCTCCGCCATAGTATCCGCCGCCACCCCCGCCGCCGCCACCGTCGCAACCGCTGTAACCGGCAGCCTTGCCTCCGACCCCGCCTTGTCGCAAAGACCCGGCTCTCCCCGGATCCCCATCGTCCCTCCGATATATACCGGCACCGCCTTTGCCGCCCGCGCCTCCGGCGGATTGCGTGCCACCGGAACCGCCGCCGCCGGATGCGTTGCCACCGGCGCCGCC
>JBAUYZ010000003.1:0-27645 GCA_049585055.1 Candidatus Cybelea sp.
GCGCTCGTTGCGCCGAGTGCGGGCAATGCCGGCAGCGCGCTCGCTGCGTACGGGGCGCGTGCCGGCCTGCCGGTGCACGTCTACGTTCCACGCGACACGCCGGCGCTGTTGATCGACGAGATGCGCGGATATGGCGCCCACGTCGTGCTCGTCGATGGTTTGATCGACGATGCCGGCCGCATCGCGGCCGAGTACGCTCGGGAACACGGCGCTTTTAATTGCGCGACGTTCCGCGAGCCATATCGCGTCGAGGGGAAAAAGACGATGGCCTACGAGCTCGTCGAGCAGATCGGCGCGGCTCCGGGTACGATCGTCTATCCGACCGGCGGCGGCACGGGACTCGTCGCAATGTGGAAGGCCTTCGACGAACTCGAGGCTCTTGGTTGGATCGGATCGGCGCGGCCCGTGATGGTCTGCGTTCAAGCCGAAGGGTGCGCGCCGATCGTTGCGGCCTTCAAGGCCGGCGAAGAATCGGCCGCACGGGTCGAGAACGGCACGACGGCGATGTGGGGCTTGCGCGTCCCCGGAGGAATCGGCGATCGATTGTCGCTGCGAGCGCTTCGCGAGTCGCGCGGTCACGCGGTCGCTGTCTCCGACGAAGCCGCTGCTGCGGCGATGCGCGAAATCCATCGGCGCGAAGGCATCGACGTCACGGAGGAGGGCGCCGCGACGCTTGTCGGCCTTCGGTTATTGCGCGCCGCAGGCGTGCATCTGCCGCCGCCGATCGTGCTCTTCAATACGGCGACGTCGCTCAAGTACTGGCCGCGCCTTTAATCTGCCGCGCGGCGCCGAATTGGAGGCAACGCTCGTGTTGTCTTATAAGTACTGCCGCTCCCAGACCGACTCATGTAAAGGAGCATTTGTGAGGGTATCTTTGAGGCTTTTTCCGCTGGTAGCGGCGCTGGCGATCGCCGGCTGTAACGCGGCCGGCTCGTCGAATGTTCCAACGTCCGGCACCGCGTCGCAGAGTGGGTCTTCCGCGTCCGCGCGCTTTGTGCCCGAGTGGCAAGCCAAGCACGAGGCCCGGCGCGCCTGCAAAACGCTTGCGGGGGGCGTGCAGTGCCATGTATTGGTTGTGACCAAGGGCGTCAAGCCAGACTGCTCGCCATCCGGCGGCAGCTGCGGCTGGCGACCTATCGACATGCAGACTCGCTATAAGCTTGCTGGATCGTTGGGCAAGGGATCGGGAACGGTCGTCGCGCTCATCGAACTTGGCGACTTGCCCAACGCCGCTTCGGACCTCGCGACCTACCGCAGCACATTCGGGCTGGGGACGGCGCCATTCGCGAAATACAACGAGCAGGGACAGCAATCCAACTACCCCCAGAGCTGTGAGAACTTCGGCTGGTGTGTCGAGACCGACCTCGACATCGAAATGGTCTCTGCCAGCTGTCCCCAATGCACGATCTATCTCATCGAAGGCGGCAATTGCGGGGGCGTCGTTTGCGGCTTGGAGAATGCGGAAGCGACGGCCGTTACGCTCGGTGCCAAGATCCTCAGCAACAGCTGGGGCTGCAGCAGTTTCAACTACGGCGAGAACTGCGGCGACTCGAACTTCCCGAACTACTTCAGTACGCCGGGCGTTGCCTATTTAGCCTCATCCGGCGACAACGGGTATCCACAGATCGAGTGGCCGGCCGCGCTTGCAAACGTGCTCGCCGTCGGCGGCACGCAGTTACAACTGTCCGGGTCGACCTACAGCGAAACCGCCTGGGACGGAGCGGGAGCGGGTTGCGCGACCACTACCCCCAAGCCGTCGTGGCAGCACGATCCGCTCTGCACCGGCAAGACGATCTCCGACATCTCCGCCGAGGCCGGCTGTAGCCCCGGCGTCGCCGAGTACATCGGCCTCTACGGCGGCTGGACCGGCGTATGCGGAACGAGTGTCGCAGCGCCGCTCACGGCCGGCATCGTCGCGCTCGCCGGCAACGCGAGCCAACTAACCGGCGGCAAAACGTTCTGGCAGCTGAACCGGAAAAAACACAGGAGGGAGCTGCACCAAATCACTTCAGGCAGCGACGGCAACTGCGGCGACTATCTCTGCGAGGCCGGTCTATCAAAGAACAATGGCGGCTACAAGAAATACAGCGGCCCGACCGGATGGGGAACTCCAAACGGCATTAAGGCGTATTGATTTCGCCGACGCACGAAAGGGAAAGAAAAGCGAGCGCATCGCGCGCTCGCTTTTCATTTCCGGGCGTCCCTCGCTGGGCCTACCAACAAACTTTGCAGGTCGTCAATAGTTGGAAAGTGCCATAGGCCAGCTTGCATCGCTTCCCGAGCGGGGGTATCATTGAATGCCACGGCCGCGAAGAGCACCTAGCAAGGTGACAACGACTTTGCCGTGAGTTAGGACCCCAAATGCTGCTTCCACGCATTTTCCGCCTTGGCGTTGTTGCTGCCGTCCTCACTGCTGCCGTCATGCTGACGTCGGCGCAACAGGCATCGGCTGCGCATGAAACCTACGTTGCTTCGATTCGCAACGACTCAGGAGCGCCAAAAGGCTTCAATCACATCATCTGCTATAACGTTGCGCCCGCGAGTAAATTTGCCGGCGCGACCGTCGCGCTATTCGACCAGTTCTTTCCGAATGGATTTCAAACGAAGCTAGCTCAGACGAAAATCGCCTGCACACCTGCGAAGAAGGTGCTGCTGTACAGAAAACCGATAAAGGTCACGCCAAATCGCCACTTCGTGTGCTATCCGATAAACGACCCACCGACGATCCAGACGAGAAAAAACTACGTTAACCAACTCGAAAAAAATTCGACTACGTTCGTAACGCCGGTCGCTCTGTGCGTGCCGACCCTAAAGTACGGCGCCCCCGCGCTTCCTCCACACCCTAACCACCTCCTGGTCTACGATCAACTGCTTCAGGGCGCCTCGTTCGTAAATCCGCTTCAACCAACGACGGTAACGCTTTTCGATCAGTTCTTCCCGAGCGGGTTTACCGTGACTCTGGGAAATCCGTTCGCGTTGCTCACGCCAACGGAGAAAAAACTGATACACCAAAAGGCAATCCCGGTCACGCCAAACGGTCACTGGGTAGAGTACTCGTTTACGAGTCCGACCAAGGTCTCGACCACGCGAGACTACACGAACCAGCTCGAAACGAACACTGTCAATGTGTTCTTCCCCAGCTTCCTGCTCGTGCCGACGAATAAGTCTTAGAGACGACGGACGCTCTCGCGATAGGGGTGCGCCGCCGATGGCCGCACCCCTAACGCCCGCGAATGGCTTGGTGCGGCGCATTGCGCTGGTATTACTAGCGCTATTTTTTATAGCGGCGGGCACCAATCACTTTGTGCATCCCGGCTTTTACGTGCGGATAATCCCGCCTTGGCTTCCGGCGCACGCCCGGCTCGTTGGAATCAGCGGCATCTGCGAGATTCTCGGCGGGATCGGCGTGCTGGTCCCCAACACTCGACGATTCGCCGGCGTTGGCCTTATTGCGCTCCTCGTCGCGGTCTTTCCGGCAAATGTGCAGATGGCGATGCATCCGGGGCTTTATGCCGATGTCGGTACGGTGCAAGCCTTTTACATTCGGCTTCCGCTCCAACTGGTTCTCATTGCTTGGGTTTGGTGGATCTGTATCCTGTAGCCGAAGCGGCCTCGTTTGCGGCGGAGTCAGCGTTATCGGCCTCAGCCGGTTCTGCGGGCACGACGAGGCCTTTGGACTCCCGATGCACAAGGCCCAAGCATGTCGCATGTTCCGCCGCAGCCAAACGAACTGAATGAATACACCGAACGAGCGCGCCGCTCACGCGTGCGCGTCGTCACGGCCCACGGCAATATCGTCTTCACACTGTTTCCCGACGACGCGCCGCTCCACGTGGGAGCATTTATGAAGCTGGCCGACGCGGGTTTTTACGATGGGCTCGCGTTTCACCGCGTCGAACCCGGCTTCGTCGTTCAGGGCGGCGACCCGCGAGGCGATGGAACCGGAGGCCCCGGCTACCACCTCAAAGCGGAGTTCAACGCGCGACCTCACCGTCGCGGAACCGTGGCAATGGCCCGCGCCTCTCAACCCGACTCCGCCGGCTCGCAGTTCTATATATGCCTCGACGATGCGCCGTTTCTCGACGGGCAATATACGGTGTTCGGGCAAATGACTGAAGGCTTCGAAGCGCTCGATGCAATCCGGCGGGGCGACGCCATGACCAGCGTGAAGGTCGAGCCGTTGCCGCCCTAGGGTGAGTGCGGCATAGAATCTCAGACGGCGCCGACGGCGAGCCAAGAAGATGAATTACATCACGAGCGAAAGCAACGCGAAAGTTTCGCCGCAGGTGTACGCGCGAACCGGCGGAGTACTCTACCTCGCCATCTTCGTCTTGTCCGCGCTCTCGATGTGGCTGCAGTCGGCGCTCGTCGTCTCGAACGATCCGGCAGCTACCGCGCACAACATCCTGGCGTCGCAGACGCAGTGGCGCATATCGTCGGTCGCCGAGCTGATCATGTTCGGCTGCGACGTGCCGCTGGCCGCGATTCTCTTCGTGCTCCTGCGGCCGGTGAGCGAAGGCCTGGCCCTCGCATCGGCGCTCTTTCGATTCGCCGAAGCGGTGATCGGCAGCGCTGCGGTGCTCCTGCACGTCGCGCCGCTCGCACTCTTGAGCGGCGCGGCATATCTCGGGGCCCTGGATCCGCGGCAACTGCAGGCGTCGGCGCTATTCTCGATCCATCTTTACAACTATGCCTTCGGCATCGCGCTGATTCCCTTCGGCGTGCACTGCGCAATCCTGGGATACTTGATCTTTCGATCGACGTATCTGCCCAAGACGCTCGGCGTGCTGCTCGCGCTCGCCGGCGTCTGCTATGTCGCCAACAGCTTTGCGCTGATCGCGGCGCCGTCCGTTGCGAACGTAACGTTTCTCGCGATGCTCGTGACGGGGCTGCCTGCGGAGCTTGGGCTCTGTATTTGGCTGCTCGCCGTGGGCTTGAACGTTGCGCGATGGAACGCGATGACGCTGGCGCGAAGCGGTGTATAAGTAGCGGTCTCTTACGACAGCAAGGGAAACCTCTTCGTTGAGATCGCCGGTCATCTCGACGACCGTCTCGTCGAACGGAAAGGGCCCCGGTGCAATTATTTAGGCGCTCGCGCGTCCGCAGTCGGTGCCTGGGAACATCACGCTCTTCGCGTTTACGGCCGAGCCGTCGAGCAGCGGTTCGTCGCTCCAAACGATCTACTAGGCGGCGGCCGGCACGTGGGACTCGGGGAGTGGGAAACGCAAATCTGGCTCCAGTCGTCGCCAACGGAAGAGTCTATGTCGCGAGCGCAGCGTGCTCTTGATCGTCGGCGAGCCGTTGGGTGCGGAGGGAACGTACGATGCCACCGGCGTTCTGCACGCCACGACGATCGTGCGCGAAAAGCCCTCGCCGGCAATGTGGCCGATCGATCGTTAGCAGGCGTCGCTTTAGGGCTTGGTCGTCCACACCATGGTCGAGATCAGCCACTTCCCGCCCACGTTGTGGAGCGTGTACGTCATCGTTCCCGGTTCGGAAAACGGTTTGCGGCGCACCGTTCCGGTAATCGTCATCGCCTGAATCAAATATGCGTCGACCGCCGACTGCTTGAACTCGCTCGTGCGAACGCCGGTGGCCCTCAGGTGAGTCAGCTTCGCCTTCCGCGTCACCGCGTCGACGACGTGCCACCATGCGACGCCCGCGCCGGCACCCCGCCACACGAAGGGCGGGTTCTCATCGACGACGACCGCGTCGTCCGTGAAGAGCCCGGAGAATCCCGAAGGATCGTCCGTGTTCGTACCATGAATGATCGCGTTCGCGAGATTCAAAATCGCTGGCGGCGGTGAACTCGCAGCGGCGACGACGAGGGCAGGCGCCAGTGCGAGGGAAAGGGAAATGGCGATCGTTCGTACTTGCATGAGTGCTCCTTTGCTATGGCGATGCGGTCACCCGCTCTGAATGGGAAGTGGTTCAGATAAAAGCGATATCCGCGGTCGATCTCGAGCAGCAACTGCGCAGCGCGGCTGCGCCTTTCTTGCTCGACGTGCGCGAGCCCGCAGAAATGATCGACGGTAAGATCGCCGGTTCAATCAATATTCCGATGGACGAAGTCGACCGGCGTCTGGACGAAATACCAACGGATCGCGACGTCGTCGTGATCTGCCACCTCGGCGCTCGAAGCGCGTATATTACGCGCAAGCTGAACGCGCTCGGCTACGATCGAGCGATGAACCTGCGCGGTGGTATGGAGGCGTGGCTCGAGGAGCCGCACGGCTAGGACGGGCAGCGCGCGGCTGCGCGGGAGAGCGCCAATCCTAGGTCCGAAATCCGATCTCGCGGCATCTTAAGGTCTTGGAGAAATACGATGGCATTCGATTCTCGGAAGGAGCGCGACGCGGCACTTGAGTCGGGGATGACTGACGGAATGTCCGTCAGCTACGACCGGCTCGAAGAAATTCTCGTATGAAGAAGATCGTACCGGGAGACTTCGACGATTATCGCCGGCATGTTCCTAAGGACGCGCAGCGGGCTCTGCACGAGGTGCGTTTGGCGATCAAGAAGGGTGCACCGCGGGCGCAGGAAACGATCAGCTACAATCTTCCAGCCTTTGCGCTCGATGGAAAACTCGTCGTCTGGTTTGGAGCCTTCAAAGCGCACGTCGGCTTCTATCCCGGCGCCGCAGCCATAGCTGCGTTTGAGACCGATCTTTCCAAATATAAGACGGCGAGGGGCTCGGCCCAGTTCCCACTAGACCGTCCACTTCCGCTGGGCCTAATAACGAGGATCGTCAAGTTTGCAGTGCGGCGGTCTGCGCAAAAATCGGCGCGACCCGTCATTTAATCGCGATCCCCCACGCGCAACCGTCTTGCTGTAGGTCGCTATTGGTGTAATCCACGGAGGGTGCGAGGCTCGAGCTGAATGACTTTTTGCTGGTCGGATATACGTAGATGCTGGCCGCGTTCCCGCAGTTGGCGAAGTAGAGATCGCCCGTTGGGCTCAACGCGAAATCGGATTCGTACGAGCCCGATAAGTCCGTGGAGTCGAAGATGCTCGGCGTACTGCCGCCTTTGAGGTCGTTGCTGTTGTATCGAGCGATACCGTACTGCGATGGCCCGTTTTCCGATGCATAGAGATTGCCGTGCTTGTCGAATATCAGTCCACCCGGCATCGTCAAGCCCTTGAGATAGTACGACGGCGTCTTGGAGACCGGCGCCGTAAAAACGGCAATCGAGTTCCCGATTCCGCCTGCAAAGTTCGAGACGTAGACGTTGCCGTGTGTATCGAGGGCGATCCCTGCGGGCTGCGTAATTCCGCTCGTGAGGGTCAACACCGGCGAGCGCGTGCCGCTCTTATCGAACGGACCCTTGTATTTCGTAACGCCATGCTGGTGCGAGCTGACCCACAGGTTTCCGGCGGCGTCGAACGTGAGGTGGTCGGGATCGTTCGTCCCCTTGAGGATGAACGTGTATTGCGGCGTCGAGGCGGCCTTGAGCGGCAGCTTGAATACCGCCGCGCTGCCCGGATCGAAGCTACCCTTGCCGGCGATCAGCACCCATAGGCGCCCCGAAGAGTCGACGTGCAGACCGCTCGAATACGCAACGCCGTTCTGCGAGCTGCAAAACAAGCTCTTTGCCTTCGAGCTACTCTTGAGCGGGACGGCCGCCCACTGTATCTGTGGGTAGCTGCAGCTAGCGAAAAGCGTCCAGTAGACCGAAGGATGCGTCGTCGCTGCGGACGACATCCCTTGCCGCTCCACAACGGCCGGCAGGTTCTGCATGCCGCCCGCCGGAGCCGGCTCGCCGGTTGAACAGCCCGCGAGGAGGGCCGCCGATAGCAGAGCGGGAGCAATCCTAAAGCCCATAGCTCTCTCCTTTTAGGCACAATACCTCTAAGCAGCAGCATTGGTCAATCCTCGTATCGGTCAGCAAGGTAGGGTCACCCAAAGATATAACGCGAACCTTCGAATAAGGTTTTTTAACCAGCGTGCGTAGCACGCAGAGGAGGGCCTACGATGCCGAAGTTCTTAGTTCAAGCTAAGTATACGTCCGAGGGTACCGAAGGGCTTTTGAAGAGCAGCGCCTCGAAACGCCGCGAGGCCGTCGAGCAGCTCATGACCGCACTGGGCGGTAAGCTCGAGACCTTCTATTTTACGTTCGGAAGCGAAGACGCCATTATCATCGTGGATTTGCCGAGCACGCAAGCGGCGCTCACCGCGGCGTTCGCCGTTCGCGCCTCCGGGCTGGTGCAGAGCAGCACGACCCCGCTGATCACCATCGATGAAGCAGATCGCGCCATCGAGCATCACGTCACCTATCGCCCACCCGGCGCCTAGTCCTGCGGGAGGCTAACGCGGGAGAGCCACGTTCGGTGCGTCCTACCGGTGCGGTGACGTTTCTCTTTTCGGATATCGAAGGGAGCACCGAGCGCTGGGAACGCGATCCTGCCGCAATGGCGGCGGCACTCGCACGGCATAACGAGCTGGTCCGCAACGCGATCGAGAGCCACGATGGGTACGTCTTCAAGCTCATGGGCGACGCGTTCTGCGCCGCGTTCGCCGAGGCGCTCGACGCAACCGCCGCAGCGTTGCACGCGCAACGCGCGCTGCTCGCGCAGGACTTCTCGGCGGTCGGCGGCCTACGCGTGCGGATGGCGCTGCACACGGGGCACGCGCAGGAGCACGATGGCGATTATCTCGGCCCGACGCTCAATCGCATCGCGCGCTTGGTGGCGATCGGTCACGGTGGGCAGATACTGATCTCGGGAACCACCGCGCCGCTGTTACAGGAGGCCATTCCACCCGGCAGCGTCCTTCGCGACCTCGGCGCTCAGCGCTTGAAAGATCTCACTCGGCCCGAGCACGTCTATCAACTCGCGGCTTCCGACTTGCTCGACGACTTTCCGCCGCTGCGATCGCTCGATTATCTTCCGAATAATCTGCCGCAGCAGCTCACCTCCTTCGTGGGCCGCACCGGTCTCGTCGTCGAAATCAAGGCGCTCTTAGAGGAGCATCGTCTCGTAACGCTGGTGGGCGCCGGCGGCGCCGGAAAGACGCGCTGTGCGATTCAAACCGGAGCCGAGCTGCTCGATCGCTTTGCGGACGGCGTTTGGATCGTCGAGCTCGCTCCGATCTCGGATCCGTCGCTCGTCGTAACGACGATCGCGCAGGTGTTGGGCGTACGCGACGTGCGCAGCGACGATCTCCTTGCGACGCTGGCGGCGCATCTCGAACAGCGACGCTTGCTGCTCGCTTTGGATAACTGCGAGCACCTGGTCGACGAAACGCGTCGCGTTGGTGCGGCGCTGCTTCGCGCGGCCGCCGGGGTTCGTATTCTGACCACGAGTCGCGAACCGCTGGGAATCGCCGGCGAGCGCGTCGTTGCGGTGCCGTCGCTGGAAGTGAACGAGGCCATAGAACTCTTTACGGACCGTGCACGTTCGGCGGACTCGCGGTTCGAGCTCACCGATGAAAACGCGCCGTTCGTTATGGAAATCTGCCGTCGCCTCGACGGCATCCCGCTGGCGGTGGAGTTGGCCGCGGCGCGGATAAAGCTGCTCTCCCCCCAGCAACTCACGCAAAAGCTCGGCGAACGGTTCCGCGTGCTCACCGGCGGCGACAAGTCCGCGCTGCCGCGTCAACAGACGCTCCGCGCCACCATCGATTGGAGTTTCGATCTCCTCGACGAGCGCGCTCGAGCACTCTTTCGAAAACTCTCCATTTTCGTCGGCGGCTGGACGCTCGAAGCCGCCGCTGCGCTTTGCGCGGGTGAATGCGACGAGTGGGAAGCGCTGGAAACGCTCTCTTCGCTGGTCGACAAATCGCTTGTCGTCGCGGAGTCGATCGGCGAAGAGCGGCGCTACGATATGCTCGTTTCAATTGGAGAGTACGGCCGAGAACGTCTCGTGGAGGCGGAGGAGGTCGAAGCAACGGCGGCACTGCACGCCCGCTTCTACGCCGGATTCGTGCGCGCGCTCACGCCCCTCGCGGCCGATCTCGAGGACGAGCAATGGAGGCAGAAATTCGCTCCGGAGCTGGGCAACGTTCGGGCTGCAATCGATTGGACGGTGGTTCGGAGTCACGATCCAGCGGTCGGCCTCGAACTGCTGGCCGACATCGAGTGGCCCGACCTGATCGCGACGCCACGCGAGGCGCTTAGCTGGTTCGAAGCGGCACTGGCGCGCGAAGACGCGATGCCGAGCGATCTGGTCCACGCGCGGCTCCTTCGTCGCAGCCTCGTTCTGCAATGGCTGATGGGACGTCCGACGGCCGAACGCGAGCAGCGCGCGATTCGTGCGGTCGAAATTGCGCGCCGGACTGGTGACGATGACGAAATGGCTCGCGCGTCCGGAAATCTTGGCGCGATCTATGCCATCGCCGCGCGCTTCGACGAAGCCGAGGAGTCGTTCGTTCGAGCTTACGCAACGCCCGAACGCCTCTCGCGTCCTGCGGCCAATGCCGTGCTCCGCATGTGGGCGGTGAGCAGTCTACAACGAGGCGATCTGGAGAGCGCCCGTCACCGCTTCTCTGAGGTTGCGCGCCTAGAGCGACCCGAAAGTGAGGCGCATGCCAGCGCATTGCTCAATCTCGGCGAGCTCGAATTTGCCGCCGGCAACGTCGAAGCGGCGCGGAATGCCGCACGTCAAGCGCAGAGCTCCTATGCCAGACTCAACTCAGTATACACGGCGCTCGCGCTCTCCAATCTCGCCGCATACGCTATCGAGGCCGGCGACCTCGACGACGCGCGCGTGCGTTTGCAGGATGCACTGAAGTTGCCCGAAGCAGCGGGCGACCGCTGGTTCGCTAGTCTGATGGAACACCACGCTTTGCTCGGCGCGCTTTCGCGTGATTTCGAGCACGCTGCGCCGTTGGCAGGTTTCTCGGACGCGCTTCATCGCGCGCGCGGCGAGATGCGGCAGCATACGGAACGCCGCATTCACGAGCGGCTGATCCGGACGCTCGCAACGATGCGATCGGAACGGGAAATCGCGAGGGCGATGGAGCTCGGCGCGGTCTTTACGAAAAAAGAGGCGCTTGCCTTTGCTGCGGCGATATACGAAGAGCATGTCTGACAGTAAAACTCAAGCTGCCGAAGCAATCCGCGCGCACGCTGCTGCCATCGACCAGCTTCATGCGAAGCTTGCCGCGCTGCCCGGATGCGATACGGCGCGCCTAACGATCGTCGTTCGAAAATACAAAAGCGCGCACGAAGAATTCGAAGACGATGCGCTCGAATGCGTCGTTCACTAAAAACTGCTCTAAGGACCCTGCCCGCGTAACGCGCTTTCGATAGCATCGCCGATCGGTACGCCGAGCCCCGTGCACGGATTCCAACCCGGCGCGCACTGATAGCGATCGTTTCCGCCCGAGAGTACGGGCTGGAAAAGACCACTCGACGACCCGCCGTACAGAAACGGCGCAAAGAATCCAATTGGTTTTCCGAGCCGCTGGTTGAGGCGCGCCGTCAGCGCCGCCCATGCCGGCGCGGCAGCGCTCGTTCCGCCCAACGCGAGCTGCAAACCTTCGACGAAAACCCCATAACCGGGCCAAACTTGTGCGGCAACGTCGGGAACGCCGCGGCCGGGCGCGGCATGGTACGCGCTCGCGGCTTGGGCTGCAACGCTTTGCCATTCCGGAATGCCGAAACGTGCGCTGAATCCGCCGCCGCTGCTCTCCCAACCGGTTTCGCCCGCCGCGTTCGCACCCGGTGGAACCCGCGTGCCGCCGCATGCATGCGCGAACGGACTCGACGCCGGCGCAAGCACGTGCGCTACACCCTGGTCGTCGACCTGAGCCCCATGGTCTCCCGACGCACAGAAGATGGTAACGCCGAGCAACGCCGCGACGGTAAAGAGCTCGTCGAGAATCGTCAACGCGACGGGCGTCCAGAGCTGCTCCGGAAACCCGAAGCTGATCGAGAGCACCGAGGGGCGGTGCTCGTCGTCGAAGATCGCGGAACGGATGCCGTCGAGCACGCCGCGCTCATCATCCGGCGTTGCGTACACGACGATCTGCACCCCAGGCGCAAGCGACGCGACGACCTGCGTGTCGATCGCCGATTCGATGTCCTTGGCGGTCTCGATGGTGTGCGTCAGCTCGGCATTATCGACGCGTTTGACGATCGGGGTCTTCGCCGCAATGCTTTGAGCCTGCATGCCTTTCGTAAAGTCGTCCAAGTTGAACGCGCCGCGCATTTGCAGTATGCCGACCGTCTCGCCCGACCCGTCGGCATCCGGAAAGCGGTACCGCGCGGCGATCTCATTGGCCGCCAACGGTGCGATGACGCCCCCGTGCAACGCACCGACGGTATGCGAACGCGGCCATTGATGAAGGCCGAAGGGTCCTCGTAAGATCGCGGCGATCTCGGGCGGCGCGTGCAACGATCCGGAGCGGTGCCGAAAGCGTCGCTTGTCGGGTAACTCGTAGATACCGGCGGTCGCTCCGAAAGCTTCGACGAGCTTTGGGATCGGTGCGCTCATCACGACCGATCGCCAGTGTTCGGCAACGATCTCGATCCCATGGGTCGCGCAGTAACCGCGCAACAGGTCGACGTCTGCCGGATCGGCACCGGTCTGTTGACTCAGAGTCGCCCGGTCGGCGTACGTGCGGTTCGACGGAAGCGTTGAACCCAGAGTCTGGGCTTTGGCGACGTCGAGCTCGCCACCGGGCCGCGGACGCAGCCACGCCGTGAGCCAAATCACGCCGTCCAGCGTTTCGGCGATCGGGCGCGCGCCGGGCCAGATCGCTCGTTCCGTTCCGTCGATCGAAATGCGATTCGCGCCAGGCCCCGGCTGCACGCGAACTCCGTTCGCCCGCGAGTTTCAAATTACTTGCCCGGACTTACGATCGCGGCAAGGGGTTGCGAAACTCCGTTGGTGACAGAAGTGATCCACGCACCGCTCGGATACGAGTAAATCTGCACGTTGTTGCTGCTATTGTCGGGCGCAAGGATAACGGTAGCCGAGCCGAAGCCGAAGAGGGTAAATTTGCCGAGATATTTCGTCTTGCTCAAGGGTATCGTCGCAGTAATCGTCGCGGTGGTGCCTTTGACGCCGGCTTCGTAAATGTGGGTGTTGCGATCGTAAAGGTCGCCGATGAGAAGGTTGCTTCCACCGTTCGTTAGCAGGCCGCTGGGAACCAGCCAACTTCCGCCGCTCAGCGTGAGGATCGTGAAGCTTTGGCCGCCGTTTGGAAGCTCGCTCAATACGGGATGGAACCCGCTGTCGTAGGCATCGAGGTAGAGGTTTCCCTTGCGATCGAAGCTGCAGTAAAGCGGCGCGTAGAGATGGGAATCGGTATACTCCGTCGGCGTTCCCGACGGTGAGGGGTAGATGACGACGTTCCCCGGCTCGTTCCCCGATGGATTGAGGTCGTTCGTCACCGCGATTCGCCCGCTCTTCCGGTCGACCGAACAGTCCAGCGGCCGGCCGGCGCTATCCGGAATCACCTTCTCAGGCGTGATGGCTCCGTGCGCGTACTCGTCGATGACCTGCGCGCCGTTGTCGGCGATGAAGATATCGCCCCGCGCGTCCGTGCACGCGCCCGCCGGCAGAGCGAAGCCGAAGAGCTCGCCGACGAGCTGAAAGTTCTCGCCCCCCGTATTCGAGTAGACCGTGACACCTCCGACGTCGGTAACATACAGCAGCGTCTGATTCGCAGCGCCTGCTTTCAACCACGACCTCGCGCGCTCAGGCGATGCATGGGCGTTCGCGGCGCGCGCCCCCATCTCGCCGGGGACGTACCCGCCGGCAGCCGGCGATGCGCCGCAGGCGGCCAGGAGGGGCAGAACGATGACTGCTGCGGCTTGCGAAATCGAGTATCTGTTCATGAAGGTATCCTAGCCGCCCGTCGTACCGAAATTGTGCGCGCTCTTTAATTCGGGTCGTATGCGATGCCGCCGAGCTGCCGGAAGCCCTGTCCGGGTAGCTTTGCAGTAGCTTTCCGCTCGGAAACGAACGCGGCGGGTTGCCCGCGATCTCACGTCTCCTAAGGCGTATGCTCGAAAGGAAATAGAATGACGGATCCAAGCCTGCTGATGCCCGGCGCCGACGATGCGTATCGCGAATCGCGCGAACGCTTGCGCGAAGCGGAGATCGATTTGCGGGACCGGATCGAGGCGGTCGCCGCGATGCGGCGCAGCCTGCCGCCGGGGCCGGTCGTGCCCGACTACGAGTTCATCGAGAACGGCAACCGCGTTCGCCTATCGCAGCTCTTCGCCGACGATAAGCCGTACTTGATCCTCTATCACCTGATGTACTGGGCCGACGACGACGATTTCTGTCCGATGTGCTCGCTCTGGATCGATGGCTTCAACGGGATCGCCCCGCACATAAGGCAGCGAGCGAACTTCGTCGTAGCGTCGCGGGCGCCGCTCGACAAGCTGCGAGCCTGGGGTGCTCGCCGCGAGTGGCACCGGCTGCGTCTGCTCTCCGACGATGGTCCTGCCTTCGCTCGCGACTTGGAAGCCGAGGACGCCGACGGTAATCCCGACTCGACGGTTGCCGTCTTCGCGAAGGACGGCGACGCCGTACGGCATGTATACACGGCACACCCGATGCTCGCCGGCCGCGAGCGCGGGATCGACTTGCTCTGCCCGGTTTGGCACCTCTTCGATCTGATGCCGTCCGGTCGCGGCGAGTGGTACCCGGCGAACGACCGATTCGACGCCTCGCTGCGCGCATTTCCCGACGAAGAGTAGCGGGCGGAGGAGTTCCCGTTTGCCCCCTGAAAGCGGCACGCTCCACAATCGGGAGGTCGCATGCCGCTCCAAACTGGTGACTGGAAAATCAACCTCAACGGATCCGTCGGCGTATTGAACATCGCGTCGGTCAACTTTAGCTCGGGAAACGTCGCCGGCAGCTTCGGAGGCCAACCGATTGGCGGTTTCTGGGACGAAATCACGCAACGGCTCACCTTCAGCACCGGCTCGGTGCAGACCGGGTTGCGTGCGTTCTTCGGATTTCTCACACCGGACCAGCACCGAATGCCGGGAGTCACCGGCGACGGCGTCGTGACGCTGGTCGGATACTATACCGAGGTGCCAAGCCAGGCGGAGGTGCAGCGCTTCGGTTGGTACGCCCAGCTGGGGACGACGTAATGGCCCTGCAAACCGGCCCCTGGACGGCTAACGTCGGTGGTACGATCACGACTCTCAACATTGCGTCCGTCGGCAGCACGGGATTAGTTCTGGGCACCTTCGGATCGGCGAACTGCGCCGGCTATTGGGATGAAGATCAGCAAACGCTCACCCTGGCGGTTTACTCGCAGTCGCTGGCCCAGCTCTTCACCGGCTACTGTTTTGTCGATTCGGTTAATCTCGCAGGCGTCTCGGGTTCGGTCTTTTTCACGCTCGCGGGAATCGTCGAAGGCTTCTCCGCGAGCTTCGGGTTCGCGGGACCGCTTCCAACCGCCAAGCGTTCCACCTTCGGATGGTACGCTCAAATCGGCGTCGATTAGAAGCTAATAATCCTCGGGGCCCACTTCCGTACTGGGCCGGTACAGAAAATAGCTGGCAGGGTATCGCGCCGAGATTTTCGTGAACCTGCGCGCCGGCGCCGTGAAGTTGAAGCAGTCCGCGAGGTCGTTCGCGCGCGCGTCGGTCGTACCCAACGAACCTAGACCGAACGTCTCCTCGATGAACTTCAGGATGCTTCCAAACTCGTAGTTCACGTGGGAAACGTAGCCTTTCTTGGCATAGGGCGAGACGACGATCATCGGCACCCGCATTCCGACCTCGTACGAGTTGTAGATCGTCGGCGTCACGTGGTCGAACCAGCCGCCCCAATCGTCCCAAATGACGATAACCGCGGCGTTTTTCCAATACGAACTCAAGCCGACCGTATTGACGATCGACGAAACCCAGGACGGCCCCGTGCCCTTGTTGTCGCCGGAGTGATCCGATTCGCTTTGCGTCGGCGTAACGAACACGACGCTCGCGAGTCTGCCCATCTGGATATCGGATAAAACCTGCGCGGACGGTGTGGTCACGTTAGCCGAGTATTCCTGCTTGTTTTGCCATATCGGCTTTAGTGCATCGACCGAATTCCACGGTCCCGCGCCGGTGAGCGTCTGATAAAAATGCCAGGAGACTCCAGCCGCGTCGAGCAGCGAGAAGATCGAGGCGCGATCGAAGCACGGAAAGACCGGATCGCCCTCACGTCCGGCAACGTTGATCATCGGCGCCTTCGAGCCAGGCACCGAATCGCAGCCACCCTGATTGCCGCCCGTGTCCTCGGCCACGCGCCACGGCGAATCATCGTGGTTCGTCGACGTCCCGCTGACGATATACTGATGCGCGGGAAAACTCGGGCCTTCGCCGCTCTGGAACATCTCGTCGCCGAACGTGTACGTTTCGGCCATCTGATAGTACGGCTGGACTTGCTTCTGCGGAACGTATCCGTATGCCGCATTCATGGGGCATTTGCCCGCGCAATTCTCTTTGGTCCAGCCGTTCATCTTGCCTTTGTTGTAATCCGCCAGCCAATTCGCATGCCGGTGGCCGAGGTCGTACTTGGCGGTCAATGCCGCCGGGTGCAGAGTGACTGGTTGATTGTTGGGATTGCGGCCGTACGACGCGGTATTCGCCCCCGGCAGGAACTGAAAGAGGTTGTCCACCGTGCGGTTCTCTTGAACGATGACGATAACGTGGGTAATCGGCGAGCTCGAGCCTGCGCGCGAGACGGCCGGCGCGCTAGTTGGGACGGTGGGCGAGCTATTGCTTCCGTTACACGCGGGAAGCGAGATTGCCGCGAGCGCGGTCGTAGCGTACGTACGGAGAAGACCCATGACACACTCCAACCCGATAGCCGAGTGCGAGTTGGTTCGACCGGCCGCGGAGCCTACCTTTAGTTAGTGCGGGACGGATATTCGAGAGCGCCGACGAAGCGGGTCTCGCATGGAAATCGTGATCGCCGAGAAGGGCGCTTTCTATGTCGAACCGGTGATTACGGCGCAGGAAGCTCGAGGTCGCGCGAGCGCGCACAAAGCGTCGGCGTTTGGAACCCTGTCGCGGCTCTTTTCGCGCCCAAAAGAAGAAGATATTGCGATCTCCGATCTGGGGCTTTGGTATCTTCCCGTCTGGCATGCAAAGGCGCATCTCCGCTTCCGGTACGATCGCAGCGAATCGTACAAAGTTCCGATCAAGACGGCACACGTCGCCTCGGTAAGCGCCGGCGGAAACGATTACCCCGTAAACGCGGGCGCGATCGAGTTGCCGGTGATCGAACACTACGAGCGGGACGAGCAGCGCGAACTCTGGCTCGACGCCCTAACGAGTCAACCGATCAACGCCCAGCCATATCTCAAGGCGAGCGTGAATCCGGTCAATCTTGACGATTTTGCTCCGGAAGGCGCGAAGATCGTCCCGCCGGCGATCCGAGCCTCGGCGATAATTCGAACGCTCCTTGGCGAGGACGTGCGCCCGGCGGATGCCGACGACGTCAAAGAGGAGCGAGTGAACGTCGAGTGCATCGATCTATACCTTCGGCCCACCTACAACTTCAAGTGCGTGTGGGGCTCGAAGAACAAATCGGTAGACTTGACGGTCGATGCAGTCACGGGAGAGCTTCAGACGCAGCCCAGCGCCGCAATGGCGGTGGTCGCGCAGCTGCTAAAACCCGAAACGCTCTTCGACCTCGGAGCGGAGACGCTCAATCTGGTCATTCCCGGCGGCGCGATTCCGCTCAAGGTCGCCAAGGCGATTGCCGAAAAGCGCAAAACCTAGCGTCACGGCAGCGTCCGGAAGCGCGCGACCATTCCCGCCTCAAGGTGCAGGTTGAGGTGACAGTGATAGAGCCAGATGCCCGGATCGTCGGGGATCATGTCGGCAACGACCATTCCCATCGGGCCCAACTCGGCCGTGTCGGTGCGCATGCCGTTAATGATAACCGTCTCGCCGTGCCAGTGGGGCGCGTGAAAATCGAAGTCGCTCATCGTCGTCATGACATACCAGCGCGTTCGCTCGCCGCGGTGGACGTCGATCAGCGGCATGTTCCCGAAGATGTAGCCGTTGATCGAATACATCTGATTGTCGTCGACGAAGCCTTGGCTGACGGGCTTTACGTGGCGCGGGTTGATCGCCGCATCGGCGACGTTCTCGCCGAACAGCCGGCTCTGGCTCTCGTCGATCTGGGCGAACATCGCGAAGACTTCGCGGTCGACGTCGCTCGGTGAGCCGTCGGATTTCGCGGCGGCTTTGCGCGTCACGACGATCGGTCCGACGAGTCCGGTATTGACGTCGCGCAGCTCGTCGGTGTGCGAGTGGTACATCCAGAGAATCGAACTCGGATCCATCGGCCCCGGGCCCGAGCGCTCCGGCACGTCGAAGTGGTACGTATACGTCTGCCCGGGAGCGACGGCGTCGCCGGGTTTCTGCGCCGGTCCGGTCCCGTCGCGATACGGCGCGCCCTCGGATGTCTTCAAGTAGCGCAGGCCGTGGACGTGAAAGCTCAGCGGCAAGTGCGAATTGTTCTTGAAGACCACGACGACGGTGTCGCCGACGGCGGCGCGAATCGGCGGCCCGAGCGTCCCCATATACTGCTGGTCGTTCGGGCGGGTCTGCATCGCGTGGAACGTCGCATCCGTGTAACCGTGGTAGAGGACCTTATGGTATGCGAAACCGAGCTGAAACCTGTGCGGCTTGAGCGGGGAGCCGGTTAGGACGTTCGTTCCGGTGGGCGCGTAGTTCCAGACGACCTCGTCGGCAGCGATATAGTAGGTTCGTTCCGCGGCCAGTGCCGGCGCGCAGCAGAGCAGCACGAGCCCGATCATTCGCAACATTGTCTTCACGCTTTCCGAACCTGGCCGTCGGCGAGCCGGGCCGCGATAAAATCGGCCACCTCGCGCGTTTCGGTGACGAAGAGGCGCTTGCCCGAGGTCACCTCGTGGACGGACCCGCGCCATTGCGCGTTCCCCTCGGGTTCCTCGGTCAACCACATGCGCACGAGGAACGTGACGTCTCGCCGTTTCAGGTTCACGCCCGCAGCGTATCGGATCGACGTACCGCCGGCGTGCCGGGGGTGTTTCCGACACGCTCGCCTGCCCGGACGGGAACCCGGCCGGAGATGCAAAACTTCAGACCGTGCTCGAAGTACGGCTCTTCGGTCAGGCCGACATCCGGTATAACGGCACGCCCGTCAAGTTCGCGAAGCGCTCGTCGACGCTCGCGATGCTGGCGTTGCTCGTGCTCAAGCGCGGGCTCGCGGTCTCGCGTGAGACGCTCGCCTTTACGTTATTTCCGGAGAGCGACGAAGCGAGTGCGCTGGCCGAACTGCGGCGCTACCTCTACCTAGCCAACAAAGCGCTGCCGCCGCAAGAAGGCGAGCCGTGGATCCTCGGCGATGCCGAGACGGTGCGCTGGAACGACGCTGCCGGCGCGTTCGTCGACATCGTCGAGTTCGAGCGTTTGTCGGCCGAACGCAATACGCAGCAACATGCCGTCGAACTGTACACCGGCGATCTGCTCGAAAACGTTTACGAGGATTGGGTGCTGGCCGAGCGGGAACGCCTGCGCACGCGATATCTCGGCCTGCTCGACGAGTTGATCGACCGCTATCGCTCCGAAAGAAGCTTTTCCGATGCAATCGCTTGCGCGAAGCGCGTGCTCTCCGCCGATCCGTGGCGGGAAGACACGCTGCGCTCGCTCGTCGCAATCCGCTACGAATCGGGCGATACCGCCGGCGCGCTCGCCGAGTACGATCGTTTCGCGAAGCGGCTGCGCGACGAACTAGGGGTTACTCCGATGCCCGAAACCGTTGCCGTACGGCATTCGATTCTCCGCCAGGAGGCCGTGCCCGGCAGCGTTACTCCATCGCCCTACGCGCCGGCAGCGCAAGAGCACCGCCGCGCAATCTCGATTCTGCCGTTCGTCGGCCGCAAGAAGGACTTGGCAGCCCTCTACAACGCGTGGGGACGCGCCGCGCGAGGCTCCGCCGGGCTGATACTGCTTACCGGCGAGGCCGGGGTCGGCAAGACGCGCCTTTCGGCCGAACTCGCTCGAATCGTGCAGTCCGAGGGCGGGCGAGTCTTCGTCGGAACGACGGCCTATCCCGAATCGACGCCCTATCAAGCGATCGTCGAGGCGCTTCGATCGGGGCTGCCGCTGCTGCTCGCGCGGCAAATCTCGGCCGAGCGCCGCGCCGTCCTCGCTCCGCTCTTACCGGAGCTTCACGATCCCGACGTTCGCGGCGTGCTCTTCTCCGAAACCACTTCGGAGCGCGCCACGGCCCGCATTTACGAAGCGCTATCGTTTGCGGTGCGCGGGCTGGCGTCGCCGCGCCCCCTCTTGCTGATTTTGGAAGACCTGCACTGGGCCGGATCGGGGACGATCGAGGCGTTAGGAAGCATCGTTCGGGACGCAACCCGGTCGCCGATACTCGTCGTCGCGACGTGCCGGCAGGAAGAGACGCCGCTCGCGCATCCATTACGCGTGCTTCAGCGCTCGTTGCGCGCACACTTCAACGTCGAAGAACTCGAACTCGAACGCCTCAACGAGAGTGATGTCGGCGAGCTGGTCGTTCGCGTCGAAGGTTTGCGGGAACGCGGCACGGCGTTCGTGCAGTCGCTCTACGCGCGAAGCGAGGGCAACGCCCTCTTCCTCGACGAGGCGATCAGCGTCATGCTCGACGATCGCGAGCCGCTGCTCGCATCCGCGACCGTGGCGGGTGTGATCGCTCAACGTATCGGGCGGCTCGGGGAGGAGGCTCGCACCGTCGCGGAGATCGCCGCGGTCGTCGGGACCGGCTGCAGCGTTCCGCTCATCCGCGAGGTTTCGAACCTCTCGAGCGCCGCGATCGCGCGCGGTCTCGACGAGCTCGTCGACCGCCGGATCCTTCGCGAAGCGGGCGTCCGAGCCGGCTACGATTACGTTTTCAGCCATCACCTCATTGCCGAGTCGATCTACTCCGAGATCGAAGCCGACTTTCGCAAACAGCGTCATTTTCGCGTCGCCGAGTGTTTGCGCGCGATCCTCGAATCGAACGGCCCGGCCTCCGCACGCGAAATCGCGCGCCACTACGAATGTGCCGGCTCTAGCGACGGCGCCGCCGAGTGGTATCTCTCGGCGGCACGCAGCGCCGTTGCCGTGCACGCGCACGGCGACGTTATCGAGCTGGCAAGCCGCGCGTTCGACAACGCGGCCTCGAACGATTTGCGACGAGCCTCGCTCGAAGTGCGCGAAACGGCCCGGAGCCGCCGTGGGGATCGTCAGGGACAGCGCGAGGATATCGAAGCGCTCGAACGATTGGCCTCCGGCGACCCGCGCGCCGAGTTCGATGCCACGCTTCGGCGCGTGCTGCTCGCGCGAGCCCTCGGAGATTCGAATGAGGAGGGCGATCTCATCGCGCGCCTCGAGGAGCTCGCCGAAGGTCTCGGCGATTTGGTGGAAGCGCAGGCGCTTACGCAGGCCGCGACGCACGCCGGTCTCTGCAGCCGCTCTAAGGAGGCGCTCGCGACCGCGCGCCGAGCTCTGAAGATTTACGAGCGGTGCGGCGACCTGCAGGGGCAGCTCGACTGTCTCTACCTGCTCGTCGAGTCTACGTCGAACATCGGCGATCTGGAAGCGGCACGCCGCTATTTGACGCTCATGCGCGAACGAGCCGCCAGCCTCGGCGATCAGGCGATCGAGGCGCGCGCGCTCGCCATTGCAGGCGTCGCGGCGCTGCTGCGGCAGGAGTATCGCGAGTGCTTTGAGCTGACGCAGCGCTCGCTCGAGCTCCATACGGCGCTCAACGATCGCGAAGGAGAGGCGGGCGCCCGCGGGCGTTTGGCCGTGACCGCAGTATGGCTGGGCGAGTATTCACTGGCGCTTCGCGAGTTCGAAACGGCACTGCGAACGTACGAGTCGCTAGGGCACAAGCGCGGACTCGCCGTGACCCACACGAACCGTACCCTCCTTCTGATGCGCCTCGGCTTGTTCGAAGAGGCGTTGAGATCGATCGAACGATCGAACGAACTTTTCGAAACGGTTCAAGAGACGCGTACCATTGTCGCCAATGGAGTCAACGCGAGTTTTGTGAACGTCCAGCTCGGAAACGCTGCCGAGGCAAAGAGAATCGCGTCCGCGGTCTTGCAGACCGCGCGCAAGATGGGCTATCCGGTCTTTGAAGCGGCGGCGTTGGCGAATCTTGGAAATGCCGAACGCTTCAGCGGCGATCTCGACGCGGCCCTCGACCACATGGAGGCCGGGTTGGCGATCCGCCGAGCGATCCAGGAACCACGCGACTTCGTGGACGATCTCGCCGATCTAACCCTCGCATACCTCCAAGCGGGCCGAAAGGACGACGCGTTTGCCTTTGCGCAAGAGCTTCGCGGAATCGGGGGCGGCTCGTTCGAGGGTGCTTTCTGGCCGCCGTACGCGTGGTGGGCCGTCGCGCAGGGGCTCGCCGCGGGTGGATCCGAGAGCGAAGCTCAAGAGGCTCTCGCGGCAGCCAGGAGCTCGCTCGAAGAGTTCGCGCAGCGTATTGGCGACGAGCCGACGCGCGCGGCATTTCTGCGCGTACCGATCAACCGGCGAATCGCCGAAGGAACCCTAACTGCCGACGCCGCCGGTCACCTTTAACGCTTCGTTCGTTTCTTGCGTGCGGGCGCGGTCTTGCGGGCCGGGCTTCGCTTCTTCGCCGGCGCCCGTTTCGCCGACCGGCCGCGCGAGGCAGTCAATCGCTGCTTGGCGGCTGCCATCGTCGCGCCGAGCTTTTCCAGCTCATCGCCGTCGAGGAGCTCGCGCGCGAGCGTGAAGATCTTAGACTCTTCCTCCTTGACGTGGTGTTTGACGTTCTCCGCAAGCACCTGGACCTCGGCCTTGAACTGCTCGCCGGGTTGGCGCGGCGACTTGAGCAACTCGATCAATTTCTTGACGAGCGCGTGCTCGGTGTAGGCCTCAAAGACGTCGACGGTGTCTTCGCTCTCTTTGGCTCGCTTCCGGAGCAGTGGGTAGAAGTACTTCTCCTCGAGGCCCGCATGTACGGTGAGCGCAGCCTCGATCTCGGTCGCCAGGGCGTCGAGCCGTTCGTCGCCGGGCTCGCATGCGGTCGCCTTGTCTAAAAGCGCGCCGACTGTACGGTGATCTTGCTTGAGCAGCGATAGCACATCCATCGTTCGTTGTATCGAACCTCCGTTCTCCGATGGTCTGCCCCATCTCGAATCAACTGAAACAACCCCGATCGGGTGAATACCGTCATCGAGACGGGTACGCTAGCCGGGTACCGCATGCTGGAGGCCGCGAAAATATGGGAGAGCTTCTCAAGGAAACCTTCTCCGAGTTCCAGCGCCACAAGTCGCCATGGTTAGCGGCGGCCATCGCGTACTTTACGATCTTCGCGATTGCCCCGCTGATCATCGTGGTCGTCGAAATCGCGGGATTCTTCTTGGGGCACCATCAAGCCGCGCTCGACGTTCTCTACGGCTACATGAGTTCGACGGCCGGCCCCTCAGCGGCGCAGGTTATCCGGATCGTCGTGATCGCGAGCCTCTCGCAGCATAAGGCGGGCGTTCTCGCTCAAGCCGCCGGGTGGGGGCTCTTCGTCCTCGGCGCGATCGGCATGTTCGCATCGCTGCAAGAGGCGCTTAATACCATCTGGGACGTCACCCCGCCAAAGCGGACGTTGCTTGGGACGGTCAAGGAGCGATTACTCTCGTTTGGCGCGGTGCTCGCGGTCGCTTTTTTATTGATCGTCTTTCTTGCGATCGACACCGGTCTCACGTTCGCCGCCGCTGCGACGGCGCACGTCTTTCCGGGGTTTCCAACCCTAGCGAAGGTTCTCGACTTCGTTCTCTCCTTTGGGATGATCGCCGCCCTCTTCGCGTTGCTTTTTGAGTTCTTGCCCGAATGCAGAACCGCGTGGCGCGACGTTTGGCTCGGCGCCGCGGTGTCGGCGCTCCTATTCGTTGGGGGTCAGTTCGTGCTCGGGTGGTACCTGGGGCGCGCCGGCATCTCTTCGGGCTACGGGAGCTTCGGCGGCCTCGTATTGTTTCTGATCTGGGTCTATTACTCGGCGCAAATATTCTTATTCGGCGCGGAGTTCACGCACGTCTACGCGCGCCGTTTTGGTTCCCGTGCGGTACGAGTCTAGGACGGGTCGTTATCGGATCCGCTCTGCGCGACGAGAGTGAGTCTGCGCATTTGCGCGGGTTCGACCGGGCCGAGGTCGTTCAACGAGCGGCGAATGTCGAAGTGTTCGTCAAGCTTGCATACGGCGAAGATTCGCTCGACCGTAGGACTGAGACCGACGAGGATGAGACGCGCGTTTCGCTCACGCGTCGCCCGCTCCAATACGATCAGGCAGTTGAGGACCGTCGAGTCGACGTACCCTACCCGCTCGAAATCGACGACGACGACGGGCACGGAGGTGGGAACTCCGAAAGCATCGGTAAGACGCGTGCGCTCCGAGGAATCGAACGCCCCCTCGAGGCGGATCACGAAGACGCTGGGTGGAACCGGCTCCGAACTCATAACCGCTCCTGCGCTCCTTTCTCGAACGGCGGTAATCGGCCTAGAACCAAATATCCGTGCTCTATTATATTCGAACTGTCGGTCCAGTAAAGTATTAATGCGGATTCTCGCCATAAACTTGCGGTCGGGCGGCAACGCGACGGCGATCCCGGCGATCGTTCGCCGGGCCTCCCATCTCGACGCGGGCACGATCGTCTTTTCCGAGTATCGCGAGAACCCCGCAGGCGCGCTGCTGCGCGCGCAAACCGAGCGCATCGGACTAGTGCATCAGGCCTGGACCCCCGCGAAGCGTGGCAACGGCGTGCTGATCGTAGCCGAAGAGCCGTTTGCGCCGATCGTCAATCCCTTCGGCCTTGCCGACGACGAGTACCCGAACGCCGTCTTGCAGGCGAACTTCGCAGGCGTGCAGCTCTATGGCGTCTATCTGCCCGGCCAGGACCGGAAGCGCCCGCACCTGCGCTGTTTGATCGCCGCCGCAGAGCATTACAATGAGACCGGCAGGCCGGTGGTCTGCATCGGCGACTTCAACTCGGGCCGGAACGAAAGCGACATCGAGATCAACGTTCGCTCGGGACGGATTCGCGACGAGTTTAGTACCGCCGATCTCTACCAGGAGCTGGAACGTTACTGGACGGAGGCTTGGGCGTACCTGCACCCCGGCGAGTACGAGTTTAGCTGGTATCCTTTCCGGCGCGATCCGGAGTATGTCAGCCGCGCCGGCTGGAGAATCGACAAGGCCTTTCTCTCGCCGGACGTCCTTCCGCGGCTAAAAACGGCCGAGTACGATCATCTCGTGCGGATCGATCGGCTCTCGGACCATTCGGGGCTGCTTATCGAAATCGACGAATAGGGCGTATCGCTATTTGCGGTGCTTTTTTTCAAACGCCTTATGTGCGCTCTCGATGAGCTTGTACGCCTCTTTGCGCGAGCACTGCCCTTGCAATGTAATCGTATTGCCCTCAACCGCGGAGTACTCGACTAAGAATCGCTCGATACCCTCCAACGTTTCCTTCGGCAGATCCTCGATCCGATCGTAGACGTCGGTCTTGAGCGCGACGCCCTTCCGGCGGCGCGGGCAAGCGACGAGCCGGTTATTCTTGACGCCGTTCTTCTTGAGCAGAATCCCGCCGATCAGGCGCACGTCGAGTAGACAGCCCGAGAACGTCGGCGCCTCGTTTAGCACGAGGATGTCGATCGGATCGCCATCGTCACCGAGCGTTTGCGGGATGAATCCGTAGTCGTACGGCCACATCAATCCCTCGGCGAGCGTCATCTTGAGGCGCATGATTCCGTATTCGGGTTCGAAGGCGTACTTATGACGAATGCCTGCCGGCGACTCGATGACGGCGAAGACGAGGTCTTTTTCTTTAGGAACCAGCGTCGGAATCATGTCGTAATTCGTAGGATTTACGGCCTTGCTCATCCCAGCTATCTACCCACTTCCAAGCAAAGGCTCTCCGATGCCGCCGGGCCCAGCCTCGCGCCTATTCCTCGCTGATGGCGATGTACGTAACGATGTCCCAGGCGTTGCGGATGCCGATGAACATCAGCAGCACCGCTGCGCCCGCGATGACGAAGAGCGCGCGCTCGAGCGACGCTAGCGCCCAGAAACCACCGGCGCAGAGCGCGCCGTACGCGACGAATGGTAAAATGTTATACCACGCCCAATCGTCGAGGTCGGCGCGGTACGAAGCCAAGTGGCGGGTTCGGTAGATGAGGCGCATCATGTAGGCAAGCCCGGTCAGCCCCGAGAGTGCGACGAGCACTACTGGGGCGGCCGGCGAATGCCACGGCGCGATCAGGATTATCGCGACGAGCAAGGTTGCGCCGAAGTGCACGACGGTTGGGGTGCTGAAGACCGAGAGGCCGTCGTGCGACCGCTGGCGGCGCGCCCATCCCATGACCATGCCGATGACGACGAACATGAGTCCCGTCAGTGCGGCCGCCGCCGACCCGACCATCGTGTAGAACGTCGACCACGCGGCGATCGCGGCCATCGTCGACTCATTCATGTGCGGCTTCGACCTCCCCGGCGGCGCGCTCGCCGCTGCGCAGTGCGCCGTTCACGGTTCCGCCCTCTCCGTCGAGCGCCGTTGCTTCTCCGGCGAAGAAGAGCCTGCCCGCAACCGGCGCTCCGAGCACTTCGCGGGCGCCGGTTCCGCCGACTGCAAGATAACTATACGCGCCGCGCGCAAACGGATCCGCACGCCAATCGTGAGCGGCTCCCGCGACGAGCTGGCTG
Organism: Candidatus Cybelea sp.; assembly: GCA_049585055.1. Lineage (GTDB taxonomy): Bacteria > Vulcanimicrobiota > Vulcanimicrobiia > Vulcanimicrobiales > Vulcanimicrobiaceae > Cybelea. Next base: position 26,644 of record JBAUYZ010000003.1, read on the forward strand.
CGCGCGAGCTCTTCGTCGCCAAAGAGCGCGCCGAATCCGCGAACGGCTGCGTCGATGCGGGCGTCTTCGCCGGCATCGCGCAGCATTGCTGCGTTCGGGCCGGCGCTCCAGGCGACGACGGCGTTGTTGCGCCGCGGGATAGCGCTCCAATAGGCCGTGAACGGCCCTCGGCGCGCCTGGAAAAATGCGGCATCGCGATAACGCCCGCCGTCGATGCGTTCCCAGAAGCGCGAGCTAAACCAGAGCACGACGCGAATGGCGTCGCCCGTCTCGATCGCTTGCAGCGCGGCGCGTTTCTCCGGGGGGAGCGCCGGCTCGAATGTCACCGTCGCCGCATCGCCGGAATCTCGAAGCACGCCCGTGGGCAGCGTGACGACGCAGGCGTGCGCACGGAATGCGCGATGCGCTCCATTCTTATCGCGCATCTCCACCGCCACGCCGTTATCGTCGCGGATAATCCGTGCGACGATCGCACCGAAGTGAAACTCGGCGCCGGCGGCCAGGGCTGTTTCGTAAAGGTACTCAAAGAGCGGCCGATAGCTCTCGCGGGGCCGCGCGATGCGCTCGTCGACGCCGGATCGCCACTCGGCGGCGATACCTCGTGCGCTTGCGATCCTCGGGTCGGCCGCATCGAACCCTTCGAGGAAGGCGCGCGCCGCTTCGATGCGCGGCTGCATTGCGGCGTCGCCGGCGAAGCGCCGGAAGAATTCGTCGACGCTAACGTCGCCTTGTACCTCTCGCAGCGCATCGAAGAGCGAGGGATCCGATGCAAATGAATCGTTGCGGGGTTGCAGCGCACCGCCGGGTGCGGCGATCCAGCGCTCACCCTCGACGTCGTCCCACGCGAGTCCCGCCTCGCGCAGCAAATCGTAGGTCAGCGCCGCGCTGCCGTGGATGAACTCCGCGCCGAGATCGACCCACGAGCCGTCGATGCCCGCGTACGGCAAGACCCTGCCGCCAGCGCGATCGCGTGCTTCGAGCACAACGACGCGCCGCGAGGCG
>JBAUYZ010000004.1:0-2945 GCA_049585055.1 Candidatus Cybelea sp.
GCGCGGCGAATCGCAGCGACGCTCCGGTGGCGAGTTGCGCGACCGACGTGGCGTATCCAAAGGGGAGAACGAAGAAGAGCAGAGCCGACACGCAGGCCGCCCATCCCAGGCCCGGTTCGCGCCGCGCGATAAACGGGCCGCAGAGCGCCGCGACGAGCGCCACGAGTGCGAACGGCGAGACCGCCGCGCCGACGCGCACGAGCATCGCGAACGCGGGCGCCCCGTGGGCGAGAATCGTCGAAGCGAGAACGCCGGCGTACGTGATATCGCCGGGCGCTACGTTCGCCGATCGCCAGAGAACCGCGTCGTGCAGAATCCAGAGGGCGAGCACTCCCGCCGTGACGAGCCAGAGTTTGCGCGACGCGTTCCCCGCAATCAGCGCGATCGCGGCTAAGAGCCAGCCTTGCGGCTTGATCAGCGCGGTAACCGGGAGCGTTCGCATCGCAGCGGTGCCGCGAGTTTTGGCGCGTAACGACCAGAGGCTCTCGAGCCAGAAGGCCGCGAGCCAGACGTCATTCTGCAGCGTGCCGCCCTGAATCGCGATCGGATAGGCCGTTATCGTCGCGGCCGCGAGTGCGTCGGCGAGCAGCGGCGGCGCGGCGTACGCTTCGCGTGCCCACGCGGCGATGCGAAGCCCGAGCAGCGAGAGGGCGGCCAATCCGCCCCACGGGAGGGCGAACGGCCCGCTTACCGCGTAGAGCGCCGCGGCGAAGAGCTCCGAGGCCGGCGGATACCACCAGTAACGTGTCGCAGCGCTCCAGAGCGAGTGCGCGTGCACCCACGCCGCGGCGTTCGGCAGATGGTAGGAGAGCGAATCGCCGTCGAGCAGCGGCCGCATCAACTGCGGCCATGCGACCGCGGCGAGCGCCGCAATCAAGACATACGGCGTTCGCACCGCCGAATCGCGTAACGTCCAACAACGGGTGAGGAAACCGCGCGCGTACGCTATCGCGATGCAGATCGCCAGCGCGGCCCAGCACGCGGCCGGATAGAGCGCGTGCGCGAGCCCGAGCGCGAACGGAATCGCGATTCCCAGGATGAGTCCGTCGCGCAGCCGGTCGGGAAGTTCGTAACGCGCGCCGGTACGCAGCGACGGTGCGGCAGCGAAGAGGCCGAGCAGCCAGAGCGCCGCGAGCAAACCTGCCAACAAGTCGGCGCTACATGGAGTCGGGTGCGCCGACGCCAATGAGCGCGAGCGTGCGCGCCAGCACGCTCTTGCCCGCCAGACAGAGCGCCAGCCGCGCCAGCCGCACGTCACGGTCCTCCGCCAGAATCTTGCACTCCGTGTAGAACTGATGGAAGTCGGCTGCGACGTCGCGCGCGTAGCGCGCTAAACGATGCGGCGCCAAATGCGCCACGACGCCCGCGACGACGTTCGGAAACTCGGCAAGCCGGCGCGCCAGCGCCAGCTCCGTTGGATGAACCAACGGTGCGAGTGGGGCCGAGGACGCCGCCTCGACGTCGTCCGCGAGCGCGCGGCGCAGCACCGAGGCAATGCGCGCGTGGCCGTATTGGACGTAGTAGACCGGATTCTCGCTCTCTTTTTCGACGGCGAGTTTCAGGTCGAAGGCGAGCGGCGATTCGACCGCGAGCATGACGAAGAAGAACCGCGCCGCATCGACGCCGACTTCGTCGACGATGTCGTCGAGCGGGACGATCTCGCCGGCGCGCTTGCTCATGCTGACCTGCTCGCCGCCGCGCATCAGCGCGACCTGCTGAACGATTGCGACGTCAAGTCTTCCGGGAAAACCGAGCGCCGCCGCCATGCCCTTGAGCCGATCGATATAGCCGTGATGGTCGGGGCCGAGGATGTCGACGACCCGGTCGCTTCCCTTGAGCTTTTGGTAATGATACGCAACGTCCATGGCGAGGTAGGTCGGCCGTCCGTCGCTGCGCAGGAGCACGCGATCCTTATCGTCGCCGAACCGCGTCGCGGCAAACCAGAGCGCGCCTTCGCTTTCGTAGGTCAAGCCGAGCTTGCCAAGACGCTCGATGCCCTCGCGCACGCGTCCGCTCGCGTGCAGCTCCTGCTCGCTCTGCCAGTGGTCGTAAAGGATGCCGAACCGGCGCGCGCTTTGCTGCTGCTCGGCGACGAGTTCGTCGCGACCGACTTTGGCGAAGTAGGGAAGCCACTCCGGCTCCTCTGCCGCGACCCAGCGTTCGCCGTCGCGCTGTGCGATGCGCTGCGCGATCGGTATCAAATACTCGCCGGGATAGCCGTCTTCCGGTAACGGATAACCGCCGCCGAAGATCTCGCGATAGCGTGCGTAGATCGAACGTCCGAGCGCATCGAGCTGACCGCCCGCATCGTTGATGATCCATTCGACGAAGACGTCGTAGCCCCGAAAGCGCATCGCGTTGGCGAGGGTGGCGCCGATCGACATCGAGCGTCCTTGCACGACGACGAGCGGTCCCGTCGGATTCGCGCTGCCGAACTCCAGCGATATGCGCTCGCCGTTGTGCGCAGCTTCGCCGAAGCGATCGCCTTCGCGCAGGATGCGCGTAACGATCGTGTGCCATACCGCCGGCGCGAGGCGCACGTTGATGAAGCCGGCGACGGCTTCGACCTTGCTAAAGCTGCTCTCGAGCTGCGGCGTGCGGCTCGCCAGCTCGGCGACGAGATCTTCGGCAATTTGCTGCGGCGCACGTCGCGCGCTCTTTGCGAGCGAGAACGCTATGTTGGTTGCGAAGTCGCCGAACTCCGGACGGCGCGGCGCCTCGAACGCGACCGCCGGCGGCGGCACCGAATACCTCGCCGCCGCGGCCTGCGCGGCGGCCTCGGCAAAATCGCGTAGCGCAGCGTCGAGCGGCGACGCTGCATCGATTGCGCGAGCATTCATCTTCGACGTTCTTCGCCGCGCAATGCAGCCGCGACCCGCGCGTACGCGGTCGCGCCGCGCGATTCGACCGCACCCTCGAGTTCGAGCAGGGTCAGCGCCGCCAGC
>JBAUYZ010000005.1:0-1931 GCA_049585055.1 Candidatus Cybelea sp.
GCACCGCCGCGACCACCGCGAGCGCGGCCCACCCCGCCCGTGAAAAGGTGAGGACGTCGGCGAAGGCGGCGAGTGCGAGCGCGGCATCGAGCAAGAGCGAACGGCGAACGAGCGCCCAAGCGCCGAGCGTGGCGACGGCGATCTCGCAGTAGGCGGCGAGCTGATTCGGCCCCTCGAGAAGCCCCGCGATACGCGGAACGATCGCGGGGCCGATAAAGAGCCCCGAGGGTGCGCCCAGAATTTCTTGCGCGACCGCGGAGAGCGCGACCACGATCGCGGCGATCGCTACCGCGCGCAGCGGCGGCGCATCCTCCGGGTCGAGCGAGTACGCGAGAAATGCCGTTATGAAGACCGCGGCGTATTGCGCGACTTTGAGCGCCTCTCGAATGACGAGCGCGCGGTGCGCGGCGCCGATCGCGGTGAGCGCCGTGACGAGAAAAAGAACGCCGAGTGCTCCCAGCAAGAGCGGTGCCGGCCGCCTTCGCAAGAGCGCGCCGCAACCGGGATATGTGGAGCATCCTAGGAGCACGCCGAGCAGTATTGTTTTCGGCAGGGTGACCGTCGTGCCGAAGATCTCGTGGGCGAAGCCGATCGGTGTGACGAGGATGAGCGCCGCCAAACCGTAGACGGGGCGCCGGGCGGCGATCAGCGCAGCCGCGGCAAAAGCCGCGACGAAGAGCGTTGCCGACAGGGGATCGAGCGGCACCGGCGCGACGAAGCGATCGACGACCGGATGGTACGTCAAGATCGCTCGATGTCGCTGATCAAATAGAGCGGACGCCCCTTGACTTCGTCGTAGACTCGGCCGAGATACTCTCCGAGAATACCGAGGCTCATCAGTTGCACGCCGCCGAGAAAGAGGACGGCCACGATCGTCGAGGCCCAGCCCGGCGTGTACGCCGGCGGGTTCAAGCTGAAGAGCTTGAACCCGATGACGATCAATGCGTACACGAACGCGATCGCGCTAACGATGAAGCCGAAGTAGGATGCGAAGCGCAGCGGAATGTCGGAGAACGACGTGATGCCGTCCATCGCGAAGCGGATCATTTTCGTGAGCGGATACTTCGTCCCGCCGGAGTAGCGCACGTCGCGGTCGTACTCGACCGCAGTTTGGTTGAAGCCGACCCAGCTCACCATCCCGCGCAGGAAGCGGTTGCGCTCCGGCGATCGGCGCAGCGCGTCGACGACGCGCCGGCTTATCAACCGAAAATCGCCTGCGTCGAGCGGAATCGCGATCTTTGTCAAGCGCTTGATGATGCGATAGAAAGCGCGGGCGGTCCAAAGCTTGAAGCGGCTCTCGCCCGATCGCGTTCGCCGCACCGCAAAGACGACGTCGTAGCCCTCGCGCCACTTCTGGAGAAAGGCCTCGATGAGTTCGGGCGGATCTTGCAGGTCGCCGTCCATCAGCACGACCGCATCGCCGACCGCGAGTTCGAGTCCGGCCGTCGCGGCGAGCTGGTGACCGAAGTTTCGGGAGAGATTGACGAGCACGACGTGCGGCCGCCGCGCCATCTCGCGCCGGACGGCCGCCGCGGTATCGTCGCTGCTGCCGTCGTTGACCAGAACGATTTCGTAATCGAAATCGGCACGCAGCCGCTCGACGACGGTGCCGATGCGCTCGAGCAAGGGTCCGACGTTTGCCGACTCGTTGTAGAGGGGAACGACGACGCTGAGAACGGGCCGTGCAGAATTCTTCATTCCGCTAGAGAGTTTTCAACGCAATGCGGGCAGAACCACCCTAGGAACCCTTATGATGATGCGCAACGTCCGCCAGGCCGTTTGGATCGCGGCCTCGGCGGCGGCGCTCGCCGGGTGCGGTCACACCGCGCACGGTACGAGGCCCCAAGTGCCGTCCCCATCTCCGGCACACGCGCATGTTCTCGCGACCCCCGCTCCGACTGCGTCGCCCGCTGCAACGCCGGCGGCTGCCT
>JBAUYZ010000006.1:0-15975 GCA_049585055.1 Candidatus Cybelea sp.
GTGCTTTCGCCCGCGCGAGCTCGCGTCCGAAGAGCGGCGCGCTCTGTTCGCACCGGTCGAGGTACGGGTGAAGCCCCGGACTCTGCGCGAGTGCCATCGCGATGCCCAGGAACGAGAGCAGAAAGAGCGGCGCCGCAAGGCCGGCCGGTTGAAAGAGTCCGGCGATGAATGCCGCCGCGCACGAGTAGAAAACGATGCGACGCTGCGCGAACAGACGCGCGCGAAGAACGCCGAGTAGCGTGCGCACCCTCATGCCCCGGTTATCCGAAGTCCGCCGACAGCGCCCGGCGAAAAGGCTCGCGCCGCAGCCGCGTCGGTGTGGACCGAGAGCAGCGCACGTTCGCCGGCCGCCGCGAGGATTTGCCGGGCGTAGGCCGGTTCGGGGCGATCGAGCACGACCAGTTGCGGCATTCCGATCAACGCGCCGATCAGTGGATAGGCAAGCGCTTCGTGCATCCCCGCGAGGCGTTTGCGCAACAGTGCGGCGTACGTGCGCGCCCGCTGCGGCTCGAGATTCCAGAGCGCGGCACGATACTCGACGTAGCGCTCGAACTCGCTTTCGTCGATCGCGAACGGCTCGTGGGGGACGAGTGCCGCGATTCGCTTGCACGCAACCGACTGAACTCGGGGATCGTAGTCGCCGATGAGGACGCACCCGCTCGACGCCTTCACGATGCCGGTTGCGAGCAGCGCGACGATCGCGGCCTCCTGCGCGCAAGCGTATTGCAGCGCCGCGCGCTCGCCTCGCTCGAGGTCGAGCGTCACCGGACCGGCGCAGCGTGCGCCACGCGAGAACGTTGCCTCTCGCATGCGTAGCAGCGGCATTGCAGGAAGTACATTCGGCGGGCCGGAGCCAAGTCCACCATACACCTCATGTTGACGAATAGCGAAGTCGCACGAAAACTGCTCGAGATCCGCACGCTCATGGAGATGGCGGGCGATTCATTCTACAAATACATGGCCTACGAGAAGGCCGCCGCCTCGGTCGAGAACGCACCGCCGCTACGCGATCTCGTTGCCTCCGGCGAGCACTTGAAGCTCCCAGGGATCGGCAAGTCGATCGGCGGCGTTGTCGAGCAGCTCGTGCGTGACGGCCGAGCCGACCAGCTCGATCAGCTTCACGAGCGTTTTCCGCCATCGCTGCTCGAGGTGCTTGGCGTGAGCGGGATCGGGACCAAGACGGCCGGGTTGCTTTTCACCGAGCACGGCATCGCCTCGCTCGCCGATCTCGAGACCGCGATCGAGGCGGGAACCCTCGCCGGCGTGCCACGCCTGGGAAGCAAGACGATCGAGAACTGGCGCCGGGGAATCCTCGCCTATCGCGGCCGCCAGCGGCGGACGCCGCTTCCGCTGGCGCTCGTGATCGCAGCCGAAGCGATGGACTACGTGCGCGAAGGACCCCCGCTCGAGCGCCTTTGCTACGCGGGAAGCCTGCGCCGCGCCGAAGTGACCGTCGGCGATATCGATTTGGTCTGTACGTCGCCGCATGCAGCCGCTGTGATCGCACACTTCACCGGGTGGAAACGCGCGCAAGCCGTGCTGGCGGAGGGTCCGACGAAGGCGAGTATTTGGCTTGCGGGCGGGCTGCAGATCGATTTGCGCGTGCTCCCCGACCATCTCTATGGAAACCTGCTGCAGCACTTCACCGGTTCGCGCGAACATAACATCAAGCTGCGCGAACAGGCGGTGCGCGCGAGCCTGCGCGTCAGCGAGAACGGCATCCTCAATCTGGAAAACGGCGAAGTGATCACCTGCTCCGACGAAGCCGGCGTGTACGAAGCGCTCGGAATGCAGTATATTCCGCCGGAGCTGCGCAGCGGGCTCGACGAAATCGACCTCGCGCGCGCCCGCACGATTCCCGATCTCGTCGATCCGGCCGATCTCTGCGGCGATTTCCACATGCATACGACCTGGAGCGACGGCGACGATACGCTCGAAGAAATGATTGCGGCTGCGGCCGCACGCGGCTACGCGTACCACGCGATCAGCGACCATTCGCACTTCCGCGGCCGGCGCCACGGGCTCGATCCGGCGCGAATTCTCGAACAGCGCGCGGCGATCGAGATCCTCGGCCGGCGCTACGGAATCCAGACGCTTTGTGCAAGCGAAGTCGACATTCTCCCCGACGGCTCGCTCGACTTCGACGACGCGGTGCTCGCGCAGCTCGACGTGGTGATCGGCTCGGTTCATTCGGCGACGCGCCAATCGCGTGACGAGATGACCGCGCGAATCATCCGCGCGTGTGAGAATCCGTACGTGACGATCGTCGGACATCCGACGGGGCGGCGCTTCGATGCTTCGCCCGGTTATGAGTTCGATTACGATGCGGTCTTCGCGGCTGCAGCCCGAACCGGCACGGCGCTCGAGATCGACGGACAGGCCGCGCGGCTCGATCTTCCGGCGCCGCTCGCGCGCAAAGCCAAGACCTTCGGCGTCACCTTCGCGCTCGACAGCGACGCGCACCGCACCGGCGATCTCGCCGCGATCGAGTTCGCGGTCGGACAAGCGCGCCGCGCGGGACTCACCAAAGCCGACGTGCTCAACGCGCAGCCGCTCGAGGCGGTGCGCGCGTTCGTCGCGCGCAAACGCGAGGCGGCATGATCGCGGGTGCACGTCTTGCGGGCCGGTCCGATGCGACAAACGGAGCGTCGCCGATGCTCTTTGTGCACGGCGTCGGCTCGACCGCGGCGATTTGGGATCGTCAGCTCGAGTTTTTCGCCGGGAGCCGGCTCTGCGCGGCGATCGAGCTTCGCGGAAACGGCGTGGCCAAGCCGGATCCCGATCCCGCGACGATCACGCGCGCCGGGTTCGCGGAGGACGTCTTGATCGTCGCGGATGCGCTGGGCGCCGAGCGCTTCACGCTCGTCGGCTGCAGCCTTGGCGGCGTCGTTGCGTTCGAACTGTGGCGACGAGCACCGCAGCGCATCGCCGCGATGGTTATCCTCGGCAGTTTTGCACGCTATCCCGATGGCGAGCAGGTCGCGCAGCGAATTTCCGCCGAGGCGCGAGCTGCCGGATCGATGCGGGCATACGGCGAGCAGCGAGCGGCGAAGCTCGGTCTGCCGCCCGACCGCCTATACGAAACGGTCGAACAGTTCGCGTGTAAGTCGCTCGAATGCTTCGTTGCATCGACGCACGCGACATGGACGGGCGATCACCGCGACATTCTGCCGAGCATCGACGTGCCGGTGCTCGTTGCCCACGGCGAACGCGACGTCGTCGCGCCGCGCGCGCTCGCGCAGGAGATGGCTTCGGGAATCGCCGGTTCGGAGCTCGTGGAAATCGCCGGCGCCGGCCACGTCGCAAACGCCGACGCACCCGCGGCGTTCAACGAGCTGCTGAACGATTTTTCCAAGCGAACGTCAGACTTGGGTTGATCAGCCGTCAAGACTCTGGCGCGTTTGCCAAGCGATATAAGGGTTCTAATCTTCTAGGATCTTCGGAACTTTATAGGGTGGTCGCCGCGCCACTTCTCCCAGTCTATAGGAATCGGGTCCCCTGCGATTTCTGGAGGATGCTCTGACATGGCGTCCGTAAAGCATACGAGATTCAAGCAGTTCCAACGAGCGCTGGGTGCAATCAGCGCATCGCACCCAAGAAACGCGGCTGCATCTCCAATGCGTCGTGTCTGCTCGCACAGCGGCTTTGAATACTCGCTAGGCGTTAGGCCGAGGAGCCCAAGCTCTTCTAATGTGTCAAACCGCATCACAGAGCTCGCTCGGATATGTAGCTGCTGAACAACCGATCGCAGTCTCGATGGAAAGACCGGTTGCAGTGAGAGGTTGTATTCGATTTCAGCCATCGCGCCGGCGGGGTCCAAGGATGTGTATAGCACGTTAAACGCTCGCAAGTCCCAGCGACCGTTACCAGTTGATGGGTCCAGTGGGTCCCGCCCTTCGCGGACAACCCGCCAAACTGCACCGTCGAAAGCCGTGCGGGCGCGGGCGTCCAGCAGGTCCAGGAGGTCTGGATCGCGGGAGCGCCCGGTTCCACCCCTCATTGTTTAGATGTAAGCGCCCTCGTTGATCCGGTCAATAACAGCCAAAACGTCCGCAGTGCAGTCGGAGTTAATAAGATCGATCGGGCGTTCATTATTGAGTAAAGGATGACGCGCATGCAGCCACAGGCGAGTCTCATCCGCATCATAGAAGTCTGAAAGCCGGTCGACCACGTATCTTAGATCGGAGATAATTTGCTGCAGCTCAATGCTTGGAGTCGCTTGCCCGCTGGACCAACGAGAAACCGTGGCGGGTGACACGTCAACGATGTTGGCTATGTCCTTGCCCTGCAAACCTCCAGAGGATCGCAAATGATCCAAAAGTTTAACCACCGCCGTCGCCATTAGCGCTTCATCCTTTTGAACGACGCGTATCCGAGGGGGAGAATGTTGGTCGGTGAATTCCTCAATGCTTTCATCATACGACATTGTGAAATCAATATGCAACAGCCGAAAACGGAACTCGCGGCGCCCTCTTGTGAGGCCAAGCGGCTGGTTGCTCGTGTTTGTGCCCGACTCATCCCGAGACGATCCGCTCCGGGGCGCTATAAACGTTCGCTCGGTCGTCGCGCACGAACCCGGCGAGCGTGAGGTTGAACTCGCGCGCTAGATCGACTGCGAGGCTGCTCGGGGCCGAGACCGACGCGACGATCGGCGCGCCCGCCATCACTGCTTTCTGCAATATCTCGTAGCTCGCGCGGCCGCTCACCATCAGCGCGCAGCCGCGCAACGGCAAGTGCGCGTTGAGCAGCGCCCATCCGACGAGCTTGTCAACGGCGTTGTGGCGGCCGACGTCTTCACGTACGACGACGACGTCACCGTTCGCGGTGAAGAGCCCGGCTGCGTGGAGGCCGCCGGTCGCGTCGAAAACGCGCTGCGCCCCGCGCATTCGCTGCGGCAACGAGTAGAGTATCTGCGAGGTCAGCCGCACGTCGTCGTCGATCGGCACCGCACCGAGCTCGCGAAGCGAGTCGAGCTGCGCGCGTCCGCAGACGCCGCAGGCGCTGCTCATTGTAAAATGGCGCTCCAGGCGCTGGAGATCGCGCGCGTTCGCCGGCGAGCGCAGCTCAATGCTGACGATGTTGTAGCGCTGCTCGGGATCGATCGCCGGATCGACGCAGTAGGTGAGCTCGGCGATCTCGTCGCGGCTTCGCACGACACTCTCGCCGTAGACGAAGCCGGCGGCCAGCTCGAAGTCGTTTCCAGGGGTACGCATCGTCACCGCGAGGGTCTGCGTCGCACCGTTTACTACGAGGCGCAGCTCGAGTGGTTCTTCGCCGACGACGCGATCGTGTCGCTGCGTTCGCGTATCCCCTTCGAGCGCAACGAGGTCGGTCTCCACGGTACGGCCGGTCCTAGTCGCGTCCAACGTCCTTCGCCCTTCGTCCTTCGACTCCGCGCCTTCGGCGCTGCGCTCAGGATGACACATGCTTCAATGCTACGCTCAGGATGACACATGCTTCGCGACGCTGCGCTCACGATGACACATTTATTCGGATCCATCCTCGGGTGGCCGGCTCTGCACGTATTGATAACCGAAGCGGCCTTTGATGCAGAGGTGTCCGTTCGTCGTTCCGTCCTCGATCGGCGACATAACCTTCACGATGGTGTTGTCTTGCACGTGCAGCGAGAGCGTGCAGCCGACGCCGCAGTACGAACAGATGGTATCGGTAACGGTCTGCTCCGCTTCTTTCCATTCGCCGCGTTCGCGCAACTCGTGCTCGGAGGAGAACATCAACGCGCCGGTTGGGCAAACGCCGATACAGTTACCGCAGTAGACGCAGGCCGAATCGGGCAACGGAACGTCGAACTCAGTCGAGATGTGCGCGTCGAAGCCGCGTCCTGCCACGGCGATCGCAAACGTGTTCTGCGCGTCCACCCCGCACGCTTCGACGCATTTATAACAGAGAATACACTTGGAGTAATCGCGCACGTAGAGCGCGTTGTCGATCTTGACCGGCTGCGCAACGGTGGCCGAGCCTTGGCCGAAACGGTCTGGATCGGCGCCGTAGCGGTCGCAGTAACGACGCGCATCGGGGGCGGTCGAGAGATCGACCGACGAGGCGAGAAACTCGAGCACCATCTTACGGCTGTGGCGTACTCGCTCCGAGTCGGTATGCACGGTCATTCCCGATTCGACGCGGCGCGCGCAGGCCGGTACGAGAACGCGCGAGCCTTCGAGCTCGACGACGCAGACGCGGCATGCATTGACCGGCGTGAGCGACTCGAGGAAGCAGAGCGTGGGGGTTTCGATGCCGAGGCTTTTGCACGCGTCGAGAATCGTCGAACCCGCAGCGATGCTCACGGCAACGCCGTCGATCGTTACCTCGACGAGCCGTTCGGGCGGGCGCGCCGGGGCCACAGGAACCGGACCGCGGATCATCCCGTTACCTCGCTCGCCAATATTTTGAGATTGCTCCGTGCCGACGCGATCACGTTAGCGGCGGTCTGGCCGAGTCCGCAAATCGACGCGTCGCGCATCGCGCGGCCGATCTCGTCGAGCAGCATCACGTCGCGGCGCTCCAGTGCCTCCTCTTGACGAACCGTTCCGACGCGGCACGGCACGCACTGACCGCACGATTCGTCGCGGAAGAAGCGCGCGATACGGCGTAGGATTCCGATTAGATCGACGCCCTCGGCGAAGAGCATCACCACGCCCGAACCAAGCGTCGCGCCGGCGGTGCGCGCGTCTTCGAACGTGAGCGGCATCGAGAGCGCGTTGGGTGAGACCATCGCGCCGGCGGCGCCCCCTAGCAGAATCGCCTGCAGGCGTTCTTCCTCGGCGACGCCGCCCGCCAACTCGATCAGCGCGCCGAGCGTAGTTCCGTGCGCCACCTCGTAAAGACCCGGGTGCTCGATTGCGCCCGAGAGGCAGAAGAGCCGCGTGCCCGTCGAACCGGGCGTTCCGGTGCGCGCGTAGGCAGCGCCACCGTCGAGCAGGATGAGCGGCAGATTCGCAAGCGTTTCGACGTTGTTGACGAGCGTCGGCTTACCGAAGAGCCCCGCCTCGACCGGAAACGGCGGTTTGCTGCGCGGCTCGCCGCGCATTCCTTCGATCGAGTTGAAGAGCGCCGTCTCTTCGCCGCAAATATAGGCGCCGGCGCCGCGGCGAATCTCGATGTCGAAGTGCACGCCGCGCCCCATCACGTCGTGGCCGAGCAATCCGTGCTTGTGTGCCTGCGCGATGGCGTTGGCGATGCGCTGCGCCGCCAGTGGATACTCGCCGCGAATATAGATGTAGCCTCGCTCGCAGCCGGTGGCATGCGCGGCGATCGTCATTGCTTCGACGAGCGCGAATGGATCCTGCTCCATCAAGATGCGGTCTTTGAACGTGCCGGGTTCGGATTCGTCGGCATTGCAGATGAAGTAGTGCGGCCGTACGGGCGCATGCGCCACCGCTCCCATCTTGCGGCCGGTTGGGAAGGCTGCACCCCCGCGGCCCAGCAGATTCGACGCCTGTACCTCCGCGATGATGCCCTCCGGTCCGAGTTCGAACGCTTTACGCAACGCGTGATAGCCGTCGTGCGCGCGATACTCGTCGAGGCTCTCGGGATCGATCTTACCCACCCTCCGAAGAAGCCGAAGCTCGGTGCCGCCGACGTGCGGAATCGCCGGCTCGCCCGGGTGCGCGTCGCTCGTCATCAGGCTCGTCAGGCGGTGCGCGTTGACCGGTGCGAAAGTGCGAGCCGACGGAGGATCGCCGGTTGCAATGACAAGTGCAGCCGGGGCGCGATCGCAGAGACCGAGGCATGGTGAGCGCAGCCACGTCGTCCGACCCTCCCCGCCGTTCGTGCCTGGCGGACCGAACGCCGATTCGAGCGCCTCGCAGAGCGAATCGGCGCCGGCGCACATGCACGCAATGTCGTCGCAGACGTGCACGACTCGGGGCGCACGCGGCGTCGTCGAAAAGAGTGCGTAGAACGATGCCACGCCGTACGCGTCGGCCGGTGCGACCTCGAGCCGCTCGCCGGCATAGTTCAGCGCTCCCGGGCTGATCCAGCCGATTCGGTCTTGCAGCGCGTGCAGTACGGGCAGCAAGAGATGGCGCTGCGCGCGTGCAGCCGCACCCGTCGCGTCGCCGGCCGTGCCTTCCAGTGCGTCGTCAACGGCTGCGCGTTCGTCATCGCTCGGCGCATCGGCCGTGAAGTGCAAGTCCACTACTGTGTCATCCTGACCCTTCGACTCGGCCGGCCTCGCTCAGGACTGCGCTTCGCGCAGGCGTTGAGGAAGGATCGATCCGCACCGCGCAGGCTTTGAACTCGGCGGTTCCGGACTTTGGATCGGTCGCATCGATCGTGAGCAGATTCGTCGCAACGGCGTCGTTGAAGTGAAACGTCGTAAAGACCAGGCCCGGTCGCAAACCCGGATCGATGCGAACGGGCACGACGATCGAGCCGCGCCGCGAGGTAACGCGAACCTTATCGCCGTTGCTCACGCCATAACGCCCGGCATCCTCGCGCGAGATGTCGAGCGTCTCGCCGCGCCGCAGGGGCGACGCGTAGCCGCCGCTCTGCACGCCGGTATTGAACGAGTCCAAACGTCGGCCCGTCGTCAATCGCACCGGATACTCGTCGTCGAGCGCTTCCACCGGCGGATCGTGTTCTACCGAGGCAAACGGCGCGCGCTCACCCTCGATCGGGTCCTCCCAGAGGCGTGCGTGGAGAAAGAGCTCACCGGGGTGGTTCTCGTCGTAGCACGGCCACGCAAGCCCGGCATGCTCTTCCAGCCGGCGGTAACTCATGCCGGCGTGCCACGGCGAAAGCGCGCGGCATTCGTCCCACGCCTGTTCGGCGGTATACTGCGGCCACTCGTGGCCGAGTCGCCGCGCGAGCTCGCACATGATCGCGATGTCGTCGCGCGCTTCGCCGGGCGGATCGAGCGCTTTGCGGCAGCGCTGCACGCGACGTTCGCTGCTCGTCACGGTGCCTTCCGATTCGCACCAACTCGCCGATGCGGGAAGGACAACCTCGGCCAACTCGCCGGTTTTCGTCAGGAAAATATCCTGCACCACGAGGTGTTTGAGGCTGCGCAAGAGTCCGACAGCATGTTCTTGGTCGGCTTCCGATTGGGCCGGGTTCTCGCCGATGATATAGAGCGTGTCGAGCTCTTTACGCTCGATCGCGTGGAACATATCGGTCAGATTCCAGCCGCGCCCGCGCGGCAGCGTCGCGTTCCAGGCACGTTCGAACTTGGTGACGCTCGCCGGATCTTCGACGTCTTGGCCGCCGGGAAATTTGTTGGGGATGGCGCCCATGTCGCCGCCGCCTTGAACATTGTTCTGCCCGCGCAGCGGACAGACGCCCGAGCCGTACCGCCCGACGTGACCGCAGAGTAGCCCGAGGTTGATGAGCGCGCGAACGTTATCGACCGCATTGTGATGCTCGGTGATGCCCAGCGTCCAGCAGAGCTCGGCGCGCTCGGCGAGAGCGAATGCGTGGGCGAACTCGCGGATCAGCGCAGCGGGCACGCCCGTCGTCTTCTCCGCGTACTCCAGGTCGTAGGGGTCGACGGTCTCGCGATACTCCTCGAATCCGCTCGTAGCCCGCGCGATGAACTCGCGGTTCTCCAATCCCGCAGCGATGATCTCTCGTCCGACCGCATTGGCCAGCGCAATGTCCGATCCGACGTCGAGCCCGAGCCAGCCGTCGGCCCACTGCGCGCTCGACGTTCGTCGCGGATCGACGACGTAGAGTTTCGCGCCGCGTCGCACTCCGCGCAGGACGTGGTGGAAGAAGATCGGATGCGTCTCGCGCGCATTCGACCCCCAGAGCACGATCAGGTCGGTCTGCTCGATCTCCTCGTAGGAGCTCGTGCCGCCGCCTGCCCCGAAGACCGCCGTCAGACCGACGACGCTCGGGGCGTGTCAAGTACGGTTGCAGCTGTCGATGTTGTTGCTCGCAAGTACCGTCCGAGCGAACTTCTGCGCGATGTAGTTCATCTCGTTGGTTGCTTTCGAGCAGCTAAACATCCCAAAGGTTCGCGTGCCGCCGCGATCGCGTGCGTCGCGCAAACCGGACGCGGCACGCTCGAGTGCCTCGTCCCAGGATGCACGGCGCAAGCGCCCGCCGTCGCGAACGAGCGGATGCGTCAACCGAAGGTAGGGTTTGCTCACGGGCGGGTAATTCGCGTGCGGCCCGCGCCCTCCCACCCCGGGTGCCCCATTCCAGGCAAGCGGGCATCGGCGACGAATCCGAGCCCTTCATGAGAGCGCCGATTGCATTCGCGCTTCTACTTGCCGTGACGGCGCTGCCGGCCCTCGCTCAGTCGACGCTGCCGCCTGAGTTACAGCGGGCACTCGCTCCGACCGATGCAGGTGCCGGGCTCGATCGTGCCTTGGCGACCGCCAGTGACTACATCGTCGCGAATCCAAAGGACGGCAACGGCTACGCCACGCGGTGCGCACTCCGGCAAGTGATCGTGCAGAGGCGCGGCGGAAACCTGTCGGAGGCGCGCAGCGATTGCCAAACCGGCGTGGCCTTGGCACCGCAAAGCGCGTTCGCGCACTTCGTGTACGGCGATCTGCTCTACGACTCCGACCGCTTTGCCGACTCGCTCGCGCAGTATACGCAGGCAATCGACCTCGGCGAAAACGATCGAGGAATCTACTGGAAGCGATGCGACGCCTATCGCCGCCTGGGTCGTCTCGACGAGGCAATGAGCGATTGCAACAAGCAGATCGCGCTGACGCCGGAGATGCCGGTAGCGTATTACGCGCGGGGCCACCTTCAGGTCGAGCGTCAGGATTACACGGACGCGGTCGCCGATCTCACCATCGCGCTGCAAGATCCGCAGATGCCTTTTCCAATCGATGCGCTTTATTGGCGCGGCCAGGCGTATGCGGCGCTCGGCAAGCTCGCGCTGGCCGACGCCGACTATTCGTTGGCGATTGCGAAGGGCGATAAGTCGCCCGATACCTACTTTGCGCGCGCGCAAGTGCGACGCAATCTCGGTAACGGCGCGGCAGCACTTGCCGATCTCCAGGCGGCGTTGCAAATCTACCGCGCGGCGGGAATGAACGATCGGGCCCAGGCGGTTCTCGCGCTGATCGCCGCCATCAACGCCCCGCCGCCGAAAACGCCGGTCGTGACGAGCGTGCAGGTCGACGGCATTACGTTCTCTGCCGGCGACATACTGCGGCTCTTCGCCGGCTTGCGCGCGGCCCTCGATCCGAACGATAAAAGCGTTCACCTGCTCGTGACCTCGGCGTCCGCCGCGGAAATGCCGTCGTACGATCCGCAATGGCATTATGGCGGCGTGCAAATGCGGCCGGACGGAACGCCGGCAATCGCGCTCGTGATCGCGCAGGGGATTGCGCAGGCATCGATCCAGCGCGCCATCGAAGCCGGCGTGCTGTTGGGTCTCGCCGATTCCGGCTATTGCGGGCCGAAGTGGAAAGCGCTCTACGACCAGGCCGCTGCCGCCGATGCAAAGCTCGGCGCGAACGCTCCGGACCCTTTCGTCAATCGTCGCGCGCTAGCGCTGCAACTCGCGCAAGCCTACGAAGCCGCCCTGAAAAGCGCGCAGTAGCGGCCGGCGCGCCGCATGGCCTGCGCCGGCCCGACGGATGGCCAAAGGAGCTTCTCAACGGCGAAGGCAAGACCCGGGCCTGAATCCGCAGTAAGGAGGCGAAGCGTGGACCTTTCGTCGATGACCGTCTATGCCGGAGGGCGATTCCAGCAATACGACGACGCGAAAGTCGGGTTGCTCACTCACGGACTCCAATACGGAACCGGCTGCTTCGAGGGGATTCGAGGCTATTGGATGCCGGAGGAGAGCGAGCTTCTGCTGGTGCTGCTGCGCGACCACTTCGAGCGTCTCGCGACGTCGGCGAAGATCCTCACGATGGAGCTTCCCAAGAGCGTCGACGAGCTAGCCGAGATTACGATCGAGCTCTGTTTACGCAACCGGTTCGAGACCAACGTCTACATTCGTCCCTTCGCCTACAAAGCGGCCGAAGACGTCGGCGTGCGGCTGCATAACGTCCCGGACGGCTTTGCGATCGTGCCGATTCCGTTTACGCAGTATATCGACGGCGATCGGGCGCTCGACGTCTGCGTCAGCTCGTGGCGCCGCGCCGACGATACGATGGCGCCGCCCCGGGCCAAGATCACGGGACTCTACGTCAACTCCGCGCTGGCCAAGAGCGAGGCGATTCAGAACGGTTACGACGAGGCGATTCTTCTATCGCACGACGGCCACGTCGCCGAAGGTTCGGCCGAAAACATCTTCCTGGTTCGTCGGGGCGTGCTCTACACGCCCGATCCGTCGCAGAACGTGCTTGAAGGCGTGACGCGCCGGGCGGTCATGGAAATCGCTCGCGACGAATTCGGTATCGATACCGTGGAGCGCTCGATCGACCGCGGCGAGCTCTATTGCGCCGACGAGATCTTCTTCACCGGAACGGCGGTGGGCATCTGTCCGGTTGCGTCGGTCGACCGTCGGCAGGTCGGCGACGGAGCGATCGGGCCCATTACGCAGCGCCTGCGCACGCTGTACGATCGCATCGTGACCGGACGCGAGAACCGTTACGAAAGCTGGCTGACGCGAACCTATGCGTCGGCGAAGATCAGCGCGTAGCGCGCTTTAGAGCGACCCGGGCGGAGGCGCCTGGGTGCCTGGCCCGTCGCCGCCCCAATATTGCGTGTCTGGCGAGACCTCGCCGCTCTGCGGCGTTGGGTCGGCAGCGCGCCAGCGGGCCAGACGGAGCTCGTCGGCATACGCCATCCGCGAAACCGAGTGAATGAAGGAACGGCCGAGCTCCTTGGAGCGCAGTCCGGTCGTCATGACGGCAATCGCATAGGGCGCGTCGCTCGCGAAGACGATTCCGGCGTCGTTGAGCGTGTCGTTGAGCGAACCGGTCTTGTGTGCGACCTCGATGTCGGGCGGCAGCGGTGCGGGAAGAAGCGTGTTGAACTCGTCGGCTTTCAAAATCGCGATCATCTCGTTCGACGACCACTGATCGATCAGCTCGCCGCGCGCCATCAGCGAGAGCAGGCGGACGAGATCCGCCGGCGAGGTCCGCAGCGTCTGACGGATCGCCCAGCCATCCGTCCGGACATCGCCGGAGAGGTGCGTGCGCTCGAGTCCGAGGTCGTTCATCTGTCGGTTGATATTGCGCCGCCCAACGAGCCGGATCAGCATGTTCGTGGCGGTATTGTCGCTGATGTCGATCATCTTGGAGAGCAGGTCGGAGACCGGATAGGTCGTGCCGGCGGGTGCGTCGCAGAGTTCCCCGGATCCGTAATCTTTATCCGATGCTTCGAGCATAACGCGCCGCTGCAAATCGAAGCGGCCGGCTTCGAGTTGGGCAAAAACGTCGACCATGACCGGAAGCTTGATCGTCGAGGCCGCCGGCATGCTCCGGGCGGCGTTGAAGCCGGCGTTGTAGCCGGTGCTGATGTCGAGGACGTCGAGTGCGATGGCGGCTGGGAGATGCCGCGCAAGCGTGCGCACTTCGTGGTTCAGACCGGCAAGCGGCGGCGGAAGATATGCCCGCGCCGGTAGTGCCGGCACGATAGCAATCCAAAGAGCAAACGCAACGATTGATGCGCCAGGCCGCACCATGGCCGTCGATTGTCTTCTCAAGCTCTCCGGCTCCTGCCGCTCGGCCGATACGAGGCTTGCTCGCCCGCATGGTGAAGGGCGACGCATGAGGGGCACCGGGCGCAATCCGTGGCGTTGGATGACGGAAGCGCGCGTGACGTATGCCTTGAAAGTGCTGATGCTCCTCGTCTTGGCATTCTACGCCGGCGAGTTCATCCTCGAGATTCTGGTGCGAATTCGCGCCGTCGTCTACATCGTGATCGCCGCGGTCTTTCTCGCTTACCTCATCTATCCGGCCGTCGTGCGCTTGCGGCGGCGCATGCCGCTCGTGCTCGCCATCGTCGTGGTCTACGCCGGCGTCGTGCTCGGCATCGTCATCGCAGCGCTCTTCATCGTTCCCCACGTGATGTCCGACGTGCAGATGCTCGTTGCGCGCTACCCCGATCTCGTCTCGAAGTTTAATTCGCTCGTCTACAATCCGAACGATCCCTTGGCTGCGAATCTGCCGTCGTGGCTGCGCGCCGAAATCGCGCAAGCACCGGCCCAAATCGCACGGTGGGTTCAGCTGCGCGGCTTGCAGACCGCCGGGCACGTCGTGGTGGTCCTCGCGGGCACGATCGCGATCGTCGCCGTCTTCATCGTCGTCCCGGTCGTGACGGCCTATCTGCTGCTCGACTTGGAACAACTCAAGGCAAGTCTCGCGGCGATCGTGCCGGTGGAACGCTGGCGCGGCACGATGGACCTGCTCTCGGAGATCGACGGCGTGATCGGCGGTTTCATCCGCGGTCAGCTGCTCGTCGCGCTCTTTGTCGGGGTGTTGATCACGATCGCGCTGATGCTGCTGCACGTCCCGTATCCCTATCTCTTCGGGTTGCTCGCCTTCTTCGGCGATCTCATTCCATACGTCGGTGCGGTGCTCGCGTTCTTGCCCGCATTTTTCTCCGCGATCTTGACCAACGGATGGGTGAACGCGCTGCTCGTCACCGTCGCTTTCGTCGCGATCTTCGAGGCGGAAGGTCATCTCATCGCGCCCACCGTCGTCGGACGCCAGGTCAAGCTCAGCGCGTTCGTCGTGATTATCGCCTTGCTGATCGGCGGCGAAGTTGCGGGTCTTTTCGGAATGTTGATTGCCGTGCCGGTCGCGGGCGTCGTGCGAGTCTTGGCAACGAGGGTGGTGGAGGCGGCAAAATCGAAACCTCCGCCGTCGTGAGCACAACGCTTTCTCCCATGCGCCGGGTCGACATCGTCGGCGTGCCGATGGACCTTGGCGCGAGTCGCCGGGGAGTCGATATGGGTCCCTCCGCGGTGCGGTATGCAAAACTGCACGATGCCTTAGGAAGACTCGGCATCGATACCATTGTCGATCGCGGTAACCTGCACGTGCCGATTCGCGAGTCGGCCGACGCGCACGATGCGACGGCAAAGTATCTCGAGGTCATTAACGAGGTTTGCAAAGAGCTCGCGGCGGTCGTCGATGAAGCGGTGAGCGCCGGGGGACTGCCGATCGTCCTCGGCGGCGATCATTCGATTGCGGTTGGAACGCTCGAAGGTCTAACCCGCGCTTGGGGAGAGCCGCCGGGACTCGTTTGGGTCGACGCGCATGCCGACATCAACAGCCCGGATAGCTCGCGGACCGGCAACGTCCACGGCATGCCGCTCTACTTCGCGTTGAACAACGGTTTCGCAAACGCCGACCAGACCGTGCAGATCGGCCTGCGCGACGTCGACCCGATCGAGAAGCGTTTGCTGCGCGAGTTCGGCGTGAAGGCGTTTACGATGAGCGACGTCGACAAGCTTGGGATGGTACGCGTAATGGAAGAGGCGCGCAAGATCGCGGGCGGCCAAGACCGCCCGATCCACGTTTCCTTCGACATGGATGCGCTCGATCCGAGCGAAGCACCCGGCACCGGAACGCCCGTGAAAGGCGGCCTGAGTTACCGCGAGGCGCACCTCGTGATGGAGATGCTCTACGAGAGCGGCCGGCTCCGCTCGATCGAGATGGTCGAGATCAATCCGATCCTCGACCATCGCAATCAAACCGCCGCACTCGCCGTCGGACTGATTTGCTCCGCCTTAGGAAAATCTATTCTATAGCTTGATCGTGGCGCGTGCTTCGCACGAGACGCCGCCGCCGCATACTGCGGGATCCCAACTTGCGTCGGCGAGCAGCGAGCGAATGCGGCCTTCGAGCTGCGCATCGAGCGGCGGCAGAAAGACGACGCTCTCGGTGCGGCCGTCTTCACCGACGGTGACAACGAGCGTGACGTGCGTGCCGAGTTCACCGAGCTGCTTGCGCACGTCGGGATCGAGCACCGGGTCGGGCTGCTGCGCGCCGAAGGGCAGATAACCGCCGGTCTGACGGTTTCCGACGCTTGCGACGGCGCGAACGGCCGGCGAGGGCGTTACATCCGGTGCGGGATCGCCATCCGCGGTGC
>JBAUYZ010000007.1:0-33009 GCA_049585055.1 Candidatus Cybelea sp.
CGTCCACACCGGCGGCGAGACGAATAGCTCGCCATAGATCACCCCTTGCGCGAGCGCGTCTTCGACGAACTCGCTGGCC
This sequence comes from Candidatus Cybelea sp., assembly GCA_049585055.1. Taxonomy (GTDB): domain Bacteria; phylum Vulcanimicrobiota; class Vulcanimicrobiia; order Vulcanimicrobiales; family Vulcanimicrobiaceae; genus Cybelea. Next base: position 80 of record JBAUYZ010000007.1, read on the forward strand.
ATCCGCGCGTAATCTCCCGGGTGCCGCAGCGATCGGCTCACGGCGGCAAAGATGTAAAGAAACTCCGCAAAGTCGTCGAACCGATAGGGGTCCGCCGGATCGACGGCGCTCTCTGCCGCGTCGCCGGTCGGATGATACCGCAGCGGCACGCCGTGCTTCGTCGCCAACTCGACAAACGTCGAACCGCGCAAACTGCCCTCGAGGTGGCAGTGCAGATGGATCTTGGGTATACGCTCCGCGAGCGAGCCGGACGGCATAACAGTGGTTTCGGCGCCCGCCCGGCGGGCACCGCGCACGGCCGCCGTAAGCAACCGAAAGGCAGGGGCGCAACCTGCCGTGTCGTAACGTAGTCGTTCTTGTCGCGGGGTGGAGCAGTCCGGTAGCTCGTCGGGCTCATAACCCGAAGGTCGGTGGTTCAAATCCACCCCCCGCAACCAAAGCAATTCAAAATGGCGCGAACCCTAACCGGGGCTAAGGGTGGCGCTATTTTGTGTGCTGCGTTAAGCTACCTTAGATTTGAAAAGAACTGATCGCACTGCTTCGAAAAGCCTTCGCGGTCGCTCCAGCATCGAATCGCATCACGATCGATGGCGCCGCTTGCAGCGACACCAATTGCCGCTCGTAAGGCGTTGAGGTCATTGTAACCGTAGAACCACATCAAGCGATCGCGTACGCAATCGGTGCGCGTCAGGAGATAAAGTACGTGATTATCGCGATGCAGCGTTTCCCAACTGGTAACAAGATCGTCGCCTATAACGAGCGGCCCGCGCGGAAACTCCAAAGTGTATTGATTTTGCGAGTGGTTGTACGTCCCACCGCGTTCAACGTAGCCAAGCTTTTTTAAGGCATCAGCACCTCCAACGCCGTGCATTGTGATGACGAAATCGGCATCGCGCGATTGGTAGACTGCCGGAGCGTATATCGTGGCCGCACTGCCACCCGTTAGCACTGCCGTAAACCCAGCGCCATCGAGAGCGCTGCAGACTTCGAAACAGACATCCGCAAGACTCGATTCCGAGTCAATCACTTCTTAGAGTGCTTTTCCGCGTCGGCGCGGACGCTGGCGAATGCGCGTTACTTTCTCTTCGAGATCGCTGCCTTTGACGTATTTCAAGAGAAACGCCTCGAGTTCACCAACACCATACATCCGCGGATTCAAGGAGACGGTTCGAGTCCGCCCGACGTAACGCGAGACGAGGACGCCCTCGCGCTCGAGGTCGTCGACGATTCGAAAGATGGCAGGCTGCGTAACCTCAAGGAGGTCGGCCAACTGCTGAACGTAGCTCTCCTTGAGCAACGCAATCGCCATAAGGGTACGCGTGCGGGTAGGACTCCCAAAGAGCTTGGAGCGGGCAATCATATAGCTTAGTATAGCATATATATGATACCATAAACACTAATTTGCTATACTATTTCGTCAGCTAGCGGATCGACGCGGCTTCGATAGCCCTCTCGCCGCTCCGCAGTTCGACGCGATCAAGCGGGAGACCGTCGCGTACGAACAACTCGCTCGTCGCGCCCTTCGGCTCCGTCGTGCCGATCTCAATGCCTCGACCGTCGTGAATGCCGTAGACGCCGTAGCGATGCGAGCCTTCGACGATGACGTAGTACCACGAGCGGTCGCGTGCGTAGATTACCTTTGCCGGCGGCGCATTTGGGCCGCTGAACTGCGCGTGGTTGAAATGGCTGCGAATCATGGCAAGCGTCGCCGGTTCGCGTTGCGCGAACAGGTCCGGCAAGACCGTGCCGAGGATCAAGGCCGCGGCTGCAGCGACGGGCAGCCACCAGGCCGGAACTTCCCGGCGGCGTAGGCGCAGCGGTGCGGCAACGGCGAACGCGAGGGGATCGACGCGCACGTCGCGTTCGAGCGCGAGAACCGTCTCTTCGGCCTCGCCGACGCGTCGCGCGCACTCCGCGCAACTCGAGACGTGCGCTTCCACCGCCGCGCGCTCGCCGGCGTCGAGCGCACCGGCCGCATAGAGTTCGGCGGACTCGCCAATGTGGGCGTTACGTGCCATCGCTCGTCTCCGGGATCAACGACCGCCGCAGCGCGCGCAGCGCCGTGCTCAGCCGGCCCTTGACCGTCCCAATCGGAATCGCAAGCTCGGCGGCGACTTCGGTAAGCGTCATTCCCCGATAGTATGCTCGTTCCACGACTTCTGCTTGTCCCTCGGTTAGCTGCGTAAGTGCGCGCGCGATGCGCTCGCGTTCGATCGGGTCTTCTTCCATCACGTACTCTTCTGCGGTTTCGAGCTTGCCGATCATCTTCTGCCGCCGGCTCGCGCTGCGAAGCTGTGTCAGCGCCGCGTTGCGCGCGCAGGTCACGAGAAAAGCCTCCAAACTGCCGCGCGCGGCAACAAAGTGGCTGCGATGCCGCCATAGATGCAAGAACACGTCGTGAACGCACTCACGCGCCAGCTCCCGATCGCGCAACAGCCGTAGAGCGGTTGCGTACATGCGCGCGCCGAAGGCACGATATGCCGCCTCGTACGCGTCCGCATCCCGGCGTGCAAAACCATGCTCGAGGCCGGCGTCGCGCACGCTAGCCGAGCGCGCGATCCTCGAAGCGAAGATCGTATCCATCGAGCTCGACCGTTCGATAGCCGATCGCGCGCAGCAAAGCGTCGTGCGGAAGCGTCACCGGGCCAGGCTTCGCCGCGGATCCCGGTTTAGGCTGCGGATAGGCCGTCGCATCGGCGCTCGCAAACCGGATGTTTCCTTCCTGGTGCGTGACGACTTGATGGATATGGCCGTTGAGCACCGTCACGTGGTCGAACGGCTGCAGCAGCGCCAGCGCCTGGGCTCCATCCTCGGTCGTCCATCCCCACTGCGGGTAGAGCGCATAGAGCGGCACGTGGGTGAAGACGACGACCGGGGTAGAGCGCCCGACGCGGCCGAGGTCTTTCGCCAGCCAGTCGAGCTGATCGGTGCCGAGCAGGCCCAACTTCTCGAAGTTGAAGACGTTGAGGAGCACGACATAATGAGTCCCGCCCGCATCCCAGGATGCCCAACCGCCCGCGGTCGAGTGGGGAATCTTGAAGTTTGAGAGATACGGCTGGAAGTCGTTTCCCAGCACGTCGTGCTCGCCGGGCAACGCCACCAGCGGCGCGCGCAGCTGCGAGAGAATCGCGCGCGCGTCGTCAAACTGCGTTGCGGTCGAAAGATGCGTGATGTCGCCGGTGTGCACCACGAACGAGGGCTGCGACGCCATCGCGTTGATCGCGTCGACGGCCATTTTAAGCGTCCCAGCGACGTCGGGATTCGCCGGCTGGTGAAAGCCGATGTGGCTATCGCTGATCTGCACGAACTCGACCGCGCCGTTGCTCCCCGCCGCGACGGCCCGGCCGGTCAGGACTCCCGTGGAACCGATCGCGTACGCGATCCCCGCGCCCGTCCAGGCGACGTGTTCGAGAAACGCCCCGCGCCTCATCGTACGCCGCTCTGCACGACGATCGTGCCCTTCATGAACGGGTGCAGCTCGCAGAAATACCGGTAGCTGCCTGGCTGGGTAAACGTGTGCCGCCAGACTCCGTGCGTGTCGAGGCCCTTGGAATCGAAGCTCCCATCGTTTGCCGTGACGGTATGGGCGTCGTCGTCCGCGTTGGTAAAGGTGACGGTCTGACCCGCGGTGACGGTCAAGCTGTGCGGTGCGAAGGCATCGTTCTTGATGGTGACGGCCGGCGTTGCGGAGCGCGCCGCCGCAGGTGCTAGCAGCAGCGCCACGATGGCGGAAGCTAAAATAATCTTCATGCCACCTCTATGCCGGAGGGCGCGCGACGGTTGGGGGTGAAATTTACAAATGTGTTAAGTAGGCGGCCCGGGTTGGCCGCGATATTCATGCTCACCCTATGCGCGTGTGGTGGAAGCGCGAACGGGACCTTCCCCGCAGAGCGGCCGGCGACGGCGCCCCAGGTCGCGCGCCTGATCTTCCAGGATAGCTTCAACGGCACCATGCTCAACATGTCGAAATGGTTCTGGTGCTATCCGACCGGGAGCTCGACGGATTGCACCAACAACCAGCACGGCATCCGGTATCGAGAGCGCGAGCAGTATCGTCCCACGCAGCTCATCGTTAGCCAAGGTTTGCTCCATCTCGTCGCAGTCCGTCAGTCCGTCAAACCGCGCTTCCCGTGGACGTCGGGAATGGTAACGACGGGAGGCCCCTTCACCACCGGGAAGCCGCATCCGACCTTTGCCTTTCGCTATGGATATGCGGAGATACGCGCGCAGCTTCCGGCCGGGCACGGATTCTGGCCCGCCTTCTGGCTCTTGCCCACGAGCGGCGCATGGCCACCGGAGATCGACGTCATGGAAGAGCAGGGCGCATTGCCGCATCGCGTCTACATGACGGTGCACTTTTCGACGACGAGCCAGAAGGACGACTCAATCGGCGGGACGTTCGACGGACCGAACCTCACTCGTGGCTATCATTCGTACGGAATCGACTGGGAGCCGGGAACGCTGACCTGGTACCTCGACGGCGTCAATCGCTTTCGAGTCACCGCCGCACAGATCCAGGCGCGCGGCGGAAAGTTTCCGCGCACGCCGATGTACCTGCTCGCGAATCTCGCGATCGGCGGATGGATAAGTCCGCCGAATAAGCGCACGCCATCGCCGGCTTCGACGGCGATCAAGTACGTGCGCGTTTGGAACCATCGTCCCTAGGATTTTGCTAGCTAAGCACTCCGCTCTCTCTTCCGACCCGCTCGAACGCCGCGAGCGCTCGATCCATTTCAACCTTCGTGAGCGCGGCACTGATCTGCACGCGGATCCGCGCCGTCCCTTCGGGGACGACCGGATAGCCGAAGCCGGTCACAAAGACGCCGGCCTTTAAGAGCTTGTCGCTCAGCGCGATCGCAAAAGCCGTTTCGCCGACGATGATCGGGACGATCGCGCTCTCGCTCTCGAGCGGCTTGTACCCGATGCCTTTGAGCCCTTCGCGGAAGTAGCGGGTCTTCTCGCGCAGGTCGGCGACGAGCTGGGGGTGCGCATCGAGATATTCGATCGCCGCGAGCGAGCTGCACGCGACCGTCGCCGGCAACGCGTTGGAGAAAAGCTGCGGGCGCGAGCGCTGGATCAACGTATCGATCAGGGCGTCGCTTCCGGCGACGAAGCCGCCCGCCGCGCCGCCGAGCGCCTTTCCAAGCGTTCCCGTGATTATGTCGATCTGACCGGTGAGACCGTAATGCTCGACCGTGCCGCGCCCAGTCTCGCCCATGACGCCGGTGCCGTGCGAGTCGTCAACAACGACGATCGCTCCGTAGCGCTTTGCGAGTTCGAGGATCTGCGGCAGCTTCGCCAGATCGCCTTCCATCGAGAAGACGCCGTCGGTGACGATGGCAATCGGAAGGCACCCGGCAACGGCTTTGAGCTTCTCCTCGAGCTGGTCCATGTTGCTGTGTTTGAAACGCTCGCGTCGCGCTTTCGACGCCAGCCGAACGCCGTCAATGATCGAAGCGTGGTTGAGCTCGTCGGAGACGATCGCCGATCCCTCATCGCAGATCGTGGGAAAGAGTCCGGTATTCGCATTCCAGCAGGAGACGTACGAGAGCGACGCCTCCGTGCCCAAAAACTCGGCGATTCGCCGCTCCAATACGCGGTGGATGTCGAACGTTCCGCAGATGAAGCGCACCGAGGCCGTCCCCGCGCCGTACTTGTCGAGGCCGCGCTTGCCGGCTTCGACGACCTCTTGATTGTCGGAAAGGCCTAGATAGTTGTTGCTCGAGAGTACGATGACGTCGCCGGCCTCTTCCATGTGCACTTCGGGCGCCATCGGCGTCGTCAAGTGACGCAGGCGTTTGTAGGTGCCGGCTTTCTTGAGCGCGTCGAGGTCGATCTGCAACTTCGCTTCGAATGCCTGATTCATGGTTTTGCGACGTCTCCTTTGAAATCCAGGACGATTTTGACCGCTTCACCCTTCGCCATTAGCTCGAAGGCACGGTCGAACTCCGTATACGCCAGCACGTGCGTCACGATCGATCGCGGATCGACGCGCCCGCTCTTAACGAGCGCCTCGGTCTGATACCAGGTCTCAAACATTTGCCGTCCGTTGATGCCGAGCACCGTCAACCCCTTGAAGATGATTCGCTCGGCGAGATTGAGATTCACCGCATCCGCGGGTATGCCCAGCAGCGCCGCGGTTCCGCCGTTGCGAAGAAGCCGCAGGCCGAGATCGATCGCCGCACCGCTCCCCGACATCTCGAGCAGGACGTCGGCGCCGTCGCCGCGCGTTCGCTCTTTGACCTCACGCTCGAGAGCGGGATCGGCAGCGAGGAACGCGGCGTCGGCTCCAAGACTTCGCGCAAGTTCGAGCTTCGCCGGATTGACGTCGATGGCGAAGACGGAGGTCGCACCCGCGGCGCGCGCGACTGGAATCGCCATCAGGCCGATCGACCCGACGCCCGTAATCACGACGCTCTTCACGCTGACGCCGGCCGCCATGACCGTGTGCACCGCGTTGCCGAGCGGGTCGAAAATCGCCGCGACGACGTCGCTAATTGCCGGGTCGAGACGCCAAACGTTGTATTCGGGGATCGCGATATACTCGGCAAACGCGCCGTCTCGATCGACGCCGATGATCTCGACGCGCTCGCAGATGTGCGCCTGACCGGTGCGACAGAGCAGACAGGTGAGATCGACGACGTGTCCCTCGGCCGACACGCGCTCGCCGACGCGGATCGAGCGAACCGCCTCACCGACTGCAACCACCGTACCCATGAACTCATGGCCGACGACAATCGGCGGTTTGACCCGATGCTGCGCCCACGCATCCCACGCGTAAATGTGTTGGTCGGTTCCGCAAAGGCCGGCCTTCTCGACCCGAACCAAGACGTCGGCCGGTCCGATTTCGGGGACCGGCACCTCGGTCAAACGGAGTCCCGGCACCGCGCTCGGTTTCACGAGGGCCTTCATTGTCGAAGCCACGGCGCTGATATTTCACACACGCGAGATGGTACCCCCACAGAGAGTCGAGCGTCGAGCGCGAAGGATGGCTGGTGGCTGCGAAAGGAGGATGAGATGCCGCGTTGGCTGATTCCGGCGGTGTACGTCGTGGCAAGCTTCGCGGCGGCGGAGTTGATTCCACGCGCCGAGTACGCTTGGCTGCCGGTATACGGTCACGAGGTTTCCGTATCGACGGCGCAGGCGCTCCTGGGAGCGATCGCCTCCGGGATGATGGCCTTCACGGCGATCGTCTTCTCCATTGGATTTCTCTTCATTCAATACACGGCGACGGCGTACTCGAAGCGATTCATCCTGCAGCTCAGTCACCGGCCGGTCATCTATCACGCCTTCGGCATCTTCGTGGCGACCTTTACGTTCGCGCTCGGTACGCTGAGCTTCGTCAATCGGAATGGATCCGACTGGGTGCCCTTCTTTTCGATCGCGATCGTCGGTGGGCTGCTGCTCGCCAGCATCGTGCTCCTTGCGATGCTTGTCAATCGAGTCGCGGAGCTGCGCGTAACGCGCATGCTCGCGTACATCGGCGATCTGGGGCGAGCGACGATCGGCCTGATGCCCGACGCCCCCGCACCGGCGAGCGCGCAGCGGCAGCCTCAGGATCGGCCCTCGCAGGTCGTCGTGCATTCGAAAGAGTTTCGAACCTTGTCGGCGTTCGACAAACCCGGCCTCGTCGATCTCGCTCGCGCATCCGACGTAACGATAGAACTGATGTGTGCCGTTGGGGATAGCCTCTCTCCCGGGAGCATCCTTGCCCGCATCTACGGCGGCCGGCTCGCGGAAGCGGCGCTCGTTGCGCGGTTACGTCTGCGACGTGAGAACTTCTTCGATCGCGAGCTCCGATTCTCGCTGCGGATATTGGTGGACACCGCGATTATGGCTCTTTCGCCGGCGGTCAACGATCCGACGACTGCGGTGCAAGCGATCGACCAAATCGAGGATCTCATGATTCGATTGGGCGGAAAGCCTCGCGACGTTGGCCGCGTCGCCGACGAGAACGGTCGGCTACGCCTGATCTATCCCGCACCGACCTGGAACGATTATCTATCGCTCGCCTTTGACGAGATTCGCCGGTGCGGCGGCGACTCGCTTCAAGTCGTGCGCCGGCTGCGAGCGGCGCTCGTCCGTCTCGCCGACGGACTCGATGACGAGCGCCGTGACGCGGTGCTCGAGTATCGCCGGCGGCTCGATGCGGAGGTCGATGTGCGTGGGTTCGATGCGGTCGACCGGGCGACCGCCTTAGGAATCGATCCGCAAGGCATCGGTTTGACGCGCTAGGAGTCTGTCGGACTCCTAGGCGCTGACCGGCCGCCGCTCGTCGGAGAAGACTGCGACGTCGCGGGGCGTGACGAAGATCTGCTCGCCCTTTCGTAGCGCCATTGCGCGGAAGCGTTCCTGCGCCATCTCCACGTGCACCGTCGCGCCCCACTCGGTGACTGTCTCGACTTTCACGATGGGACCGGCCGCGTTGATGTGCTTGATCGTCGCCCGGAAATGATTCGCGCCGGTCGGCTGTCGCGCGATCTCCAAGGCATGCGGGCGAACGAAGACGAGATGTCCCGTCTCCTCTTCGTGAATACGCGTCGTGCCCTCGTCGATTCGCCCGTGAAAGAGATTGACGTTTCCCAAGAAATTGTAGACGAATGAGGTCGCCGGCCGATGATAGACCTCGTCGGGCGTTCCGACCTGTTCGATCCGGCCATGATTCATGACGGCGACCTGGTCGGCAACTTCGAGCGCTTCGTCCTGATCGTGGGTAACGAAGACGCTCGTGACGCCGACTTCGTCGTGCAGCTGGCGTAGCCAACGCCGCAATTCCAAGCGCACTTTCGCGTCGAGCGCGCCGAACGGTTCGTCCAAGAGCAAGACGCTGGGTTCCACCGCAAGCGCGCGCGCGAGCGCGACGCGCTGGCGCTGACCGCCTGAAAGCTGCGACGGATAGCGTTCCGCCTGACTGCGCAGCTGAATGAGATCGAGCAGTTCGGCGACCCGCTCCCGAATGCGCGCCGGTGAAGGTCTCATCCGGCGAGGACGCACGCGCAGCCCGAACGCGACGTTCTCGAAGACGTTCATGTGACGAAAGAGGGCGTAGTGCTGGAAGACGAACCCGACGCGCCGCTCGCGCACCGTGCGATCGCCGACATCCTCGCCATCGAACTGCACGCTTCCCCCGTCGGGTATTTCGAGCCCGGCGATGATCCGAAGCAGCGTCGTCTTTCCCGATCCCGACGGCCCGAGCAGTGCGACGAGTTTGCCGCGGGGAATGTCGAGGTCGACCGATTCGAGCGCGGTAAAGCCTCCAAATTGTTTGGTAATTCCTCGAACCGCGATGCTCATGCGTTCTCTCCCTGAAGGTCTCCGGCTCTCCATTCGACGAGGCTTTTAACCACGAGCGTCGCGAGCGCCAGAAGCGCCAGGAGCGATGCGACGGCAAAAGCCGGGACGAATTGATAGTCGTTGTAAAGCACTTCGATCTGCAGCGGCATCGTGTCGGTGAGTCCGCGGATATGACCCGATACCACCGCGACGGCACCGAACTCACCCATCGCGCGCGCGTTGCAGAGGATGACGCCGTAGACCAGTGCCCATTTAACATTCGGCAACGTTATTTTCAGAAACGTCTGCCAGCCGTTGGCACCCAGCGTAAGGGCAGCCTCCTCTTCCTCGTTCCCTTGCGCCGCCATGAGGGGGAGTAGCTCGCGCGCGATAAACGGAACCGTGACGAAGATGGTCACCAAGACGATGCCGGGAACGGCGAAGATAATCTGCACGCCGTGCGAGCTGAGCCACGGACCCAAGAAGCCCTGAGCGCCGAAGATCAACACGTACGTAAGGCCGGCTACGACCGGCGAAACCGAGAACGGCAGGTCGATCAACGAAATAAGGAGCGTCTTACCGACGAATTCGAATTTTCCGATCGCCCAGGCCGCGGCAACGCCGAAGACCAGATTGGCGGGAACGGCGATCGCCGCTGCCAGCAGGGTCAATCGGATCGCCGAGAGCGTATCGGGATTGGCAAAGCTGCGAAGATAGGGAAGGATGCCGTGACCGAACGCCGTGGCGAAGATTAGGGCCAACGGCGCCAAGAGAAAGACCGCCAAGAACGCGGCCGAAATTCCGATCAGCAGGCCGCGGACGCCTCTCGATTCGCTTATGGCCGGCGCCGCGATGGAAGGGATTGCACTAACCATCTGCGGCTACCGTCCGTAAGCTACTCCAGCGCTGCAACACGTTGATTGCGACGAGCATTACCAGCGAGATGACGAGCATCACCACCGCGATCGCGGTCGCTCCGGTGTAATCGTACTCTTCCAGCTTCGTCACGATCAGGAGCGGCGTGATCTCCGTACGCATCGGCATGTTGCCGGCGATGAAGATCACCGACCCGTACTCACCGACGCCTCGTGCAAAGGCCAAAGCGAAGCCGGTTAGCGCCGCCGGAAAGATCGCCGGATAGATGACGCGAGCGAACGTCTGCCAACGGCTCGCACCTAAACTCGCCGCGGCCTCTTCGAGCTCTTTGTCGAGATCCTCCAAAACCGGCTGGACCGTGCGCACGACGAACGGCAACCCGATGAACGTGAGCGCGACGACCACTCCCAGCCGGGTGAATGCGACGTGTATTCCGGCCGCGCTCAGCGGACCGCCGAACCAGCCCGTCGACGCGTAGAGCGTGGTCAGCGCTATCCCGGCCACCGCCGTCGGCAAGGCGAAAGGCAGATCCACGAGTGAATCGAGGATCCGCTTTCCGGCGAACGAGTAACGTACGAGCACCCACGCGACGAGCGTGCCGAGGATGAAGTTGACGAACGCGCCGACGAGCGAAGCCCCGAAGCTCAGGCCGTACGATGCGACCGCTCGGGGCGTCGTGACGACGTGCCAGAACTGATGGAGTCCCATCTTGAACGTCTCGGCGAAGGCCGCCGAAATCGGAATCAGCACGATCAGCGACAGATAGAAGATCGTGAATCCGAACGTCAACCCGAATCCCGGGATGATGCTGGGCTTTCGAAACGATCGGATTCCCGTCATTACGCTCATTGATTAGGTTGATAGATTTGATCGAAGACGCCACCGTCGGCAAAGAAATCGTGCTGCGCCTTACGCCATCCGCCGAACTTGTCGATGTCGACGAGCTTCATCGGCGGGAACTGCGCGGCGTACTTGCGAGCGACCGCCGCGAGGCGCGGCCGGAAGTAGTGGCGGGCGACGATCTCCTGGCCTTGGGGCGAGAAGAGGTATTCGAGATAGGCCTGCGCGACTTGCCGAGTCTGCCGCTTCGCCACGACCGCGTCGACCAATGCGACGGGAGGCTCTGCGAGTATGCTCAGCGATGGGCGCACGATCTCGAAGCGTCCACGACCCAGCGAATTGACGGCGAGCAGCGCGTCGTTCTCCCAGGCGATCTCGACGTCGCCGATGCCGCGTTCGACGAAGGTGGTCGTCGAGCCGCGAGCGCCCGAGTCGAGAACGGGGACGTTCTTGTAGAGCTTAGTGACGAAGTCTTTCGCCGAAGACGCGTTGCCGTTTTTCTGCGCGAGCGCGTACGCCCACGCCGCTAAGAAATTCCATCGCGCGCCGCCCGAGGTTTTGGGATTCGGCGTGATCACCGCGATGCCGGGCTTTGCCAGGTCGTTCCAGTCGTGGATATGCTTGGGATTGCCTTGGCGTACGAGAAGGACGATCGTCGAAGTATACGGCGTGCTCTTGTACGGAAGGCGCGTCTGCCAGTTCGGCGGCAGCAGCTTTGCCTTATCCGCGATCGCGTCGATGTCGTAGGCGAGCGCGAGGGTCACCACGTCTGCTTGGAGTCCGTCGATGACTGCTCGCGCCTGCTTTCCGGAGCCGCCGTTTGATTGCTGAACCGTCACGCTCTGCCCGGTCTTCTTCTTCCAGTATTGAGCGAATACGGTGTTGTAGTCGTCGTAGAGCTCGCGCGTCGGATCGTACGAGACGTTGAGGATCGTCGTCGGAGGAGAAGGGGCCGCGCCGGCGTTAACCCCCAATGCCAGCGCCAGCGCGGCCGCGATGGAAAACCAGATCGATCGACGTGTCATCAGAAATCGTACTCCAGCATGGCGCGGTTGTACTTGAAGATCGGCAGACCGCCGAGGTCGGTGGATCCGATTGAAGAGCCCGGTGGGCAGTCCGTGGCCGCCGCCCCGCAGAATGTGTTCGAAAGGTAGCGCTCGCCGTAGCGATAGCGCAGGAGCAATCCGTGATACGGGCCCTTGCCGACGTGGCTAAAGTAATAGCGTCCGTCGAGCCACCAGATCTTAGTGTTTTCGGGCGCGAGCGCGTTGCCGTAGTTGTATCCGGCATCGGCCGCTTGGAAAATCCACTTTTGATTGCTCGAAATGAACTGAAGCACCGTCTGCCACGACGTACCTGGTGCGCGCCGGTCGACTTGCCCCTGCAAGAAGTTCGTCGTGTACAACGGATCGCTCGTCGTATTATCCGAGTACGGGCTGGCCCAGCCGCCGTAGTAGATCGCGGTCGTCCCGTTGGGATTGGTAAAACATTGCCCCGTGTTCAGCGGGAGGAAATACGCGAGCGTCGCCTTCGCTGAGACCTGAAAGTTGGAATTGCTGCACGTCACGCCCGCCGGCAGGTAGACCGTATCGGTCTTCCATGGAATCGAATCGTAGGCGACCGTGAGCGAGAGGTTCTTCGTGAAGTTTGCGCCGACTTGGACGCCGATTACCTGACTGTCGATCTTGCCGAGATAGGACTGTCCGCTATTGTTCTCCCAGCCACCCTGCATTGCTATGAACGGCGCCCATTTACCGGGGAAGGTATATCGGCCGTCAAACCACTGCATATTGGCGAGATCGGCGATTTGATAGAAATAGCCGTTGACGTCCAATCCGCGTCCGGATGGGTCGTTATAGCCGAGCTTGCCGAACGTAAAGCCGTTCGTCTGGATGCCGTTGCCGCCCGGAACGAAGATGTTGGACGGCAAGCCGTTGCTGCCGGCTGGGTAACTCGTCAACAGCGTGTTCTGAGTAAACGAAGAACTGGTGCGGCCCTCGAACGCAAACATATCGGCGCCTCCCACCGTCCAACCCGAAGGGGCCGTGTAGTTTAGATATGCGCCTTCAAATGCCTGAGGTTTTAGCCGCGTATCGGCCGGGTTGGCCCACGGTGTGTTGAAGAGCACGTTACCCGCCTGACCATCGAAGCCGTGCGCCTTGTATCCGGCGTAGGCCTGATAGAACGTGCTCAACGTGAAGCCGGGGAGCGTGTCGTCCGGATTGGTGTTCGGCGGAGTTTGACTGACGCAGACGGCGCCCTTGGCATGATTGGCGGGAACGACGCACGGTCCGTCCATGGGATTAGCGTAGAGGTACGTGCCGCCGACATACCAACCGTTGGGAAAGTTGTATTGTCCGTGAACCGCGATCGCGTTGTTCCAGGAGGCCTGATTGACGCCGTTCGAATTATATTTTGCGCCGGGCGTGAAGTTGAATTGCGTGCCCGGGTTATTCGACGCGTTCTGGCGCGTGAAGTAATACGAGCGGTAGAATCCGCCAAGCGTCAGCGGATTCGGAGTCGGCGGTGTCGGCGCAGGCGGGGCGACCGTCTCGACCGGAGCCGGTGCGGACGGAGTCTCCGTCGGCATTGGGATCGCTTCAACGTAGCGCACCACCACGAGCCGCTTGTCGGGAACCCACTGAACGTAGCCACCCATCCCTTCGGAAATCACCCGAATGGGCACCATCACGACGCCGTGATAGACGATCGGCGGGACGTCGAGCGGACGCGATTCCCCGTTGACGACCACCTCGGGCTTGCCGACGGTCACCACGACCTCGGCGCCGGGCTTGGATATCGTGGCGATCTTCGTCGACGGGTCGTAGGAGACGCTCGCGCCCATCTGCTCGAACATCGAGCGCAGCGGCACGTAGATCGCACCATTGCGCGCGAGCGCGGCGAGCACCCGACCCTGTTTGAGAAGATCGGGAGTAGCGTAGACGTGACGGTCGTTGTAGAGGATCGGAATCTCGCCCGAGGGCGGCGAGCCGAAATCGGCCGGCGGCGGAGAGGAGGCTTGCGCCACACGCGAAGCCTGCGACTGCGCCGAAGCGGATAAGGTGCCCCCAAGAAGCACTACCGCAAACGCAATGGTAGCGAGGATGTATAGAGACTTCATTACGAGAAGGACCCTCCTGCTGAAAAAAGAAACTCGCGTCAACTTCTCGTTTCTTAATAGATAACCTGGGTCAATGACAAAAGTTTTGAAATTAAACCCGCCCCCGGCCCGAATTGGCCGAGGGCGGGTTTAGGCGTCCGCGCCAAGGGGCGTTAGAAGTCGTACTCGAGCTGGGCCCGGTTGTATTTGAAGAGGGGCAAACCGCCGAACTCAGTCGATCCGAGTGCCGAATCCGGCGGACACATCGTGTCCGACGCCCCGCAGAACGTGTTCGAGAGCGAGCGCTGGATGTAGCGGTAACGCAGCATCAGGCCTTTATACGGGCCCTTGCCCGCGTAATGGCTGAAGCGATAGCGCCCGTCCAGGGTCCAGATGTTGGTGTTCTCGGGAGCGAGCGCGTTGCCGTAATTATACCAAGCGTCGGTTGCGATGAAGACCCACCGGTTGTTGGTGGAGGTAAACTGCAAGCCGGTTTTCCAAGAGCTGCCCGGTGCACGGCGATCGACTTGACCCTGCGTCACGCTGGTCGTGAAGAGCGGATCGCTGTCGTAGTTGTCGGTGTACGGGCTCGCCCATCCGCCGTAGTATACCTGCGTCGTGCCGTTGGGATTGGTGAAACACTGCGCGGCGTTGAGCGGCAGTAAGTACGCCAGCGTCGCTCCTTTCGCCGAGACCTGATAGTTGGAATTGCTGCAGGTGACGTTCTTGGGAAGGAAGACGGTATCGGTCTTCCAGGGGATGTGGTCGTAACCAGCAGTGAACTGCCAGTTCCGCGTGAAATTGAATCCGAGCTGCGCGCCGAAGACTTGGCTGTTGACTTTACCGATGTACGACTGCCCGGCGTTTTGATCCGCGCCGCCTTGCAGCGCTATCCATGGCTTCCAAGGGTTGTCGAACATGTAGCTACCATCGAACCACCACATGTTGACGAGGTCGCTGACGCCGTAGAAGTATCCGTCGGCACTGAATCCGGGCGCCGAAGCATCGCCGTAACCGACCTTCCCCATCGTGAAGCCGGTGGTATTGATGCCCTGGCCACCAGGAACGAAGATGTTTGAGGCCATGCCGTTGTTGCCGGCCGGGAAGCTCGTCAGCAGCGTCTGCTGCGTGAACGACGAGCTGGTGCGGTTCTCGAACGCGAACATGTCCGCGCCTTCGAACGTCCATTTAGAGCCCGTCGTATAGCTCAAATACGCGCCTTGGAAGGCCGCGGGTTTGAGACGGGAGTCGGCCGGATTGGCCCACGGTGTGTTGAAAAGCACGTTGCCGAACTGACCGTCGAAGCCATGCGCCTTATATCCGCCGTACGCCTGATAGAAGGTGCTCAGCGTGAAGCCGGGCAGCGTGTCATCGGAGTTGGTATTCGGTGGGGTCTGCGAGACGCAGACGGCGCCTTTGATGTGGTTGGCCGGAACGACGCACGGACCGTCCATGGGATTAGCGTAGAGGTACGTGCCGCCGACATACCAGCCATTGGGAAAGGCGTATTGCGCGTGGAGAGCGATCGCGCTGTTCCACGTCGCCTGATTGACGCCGTTGGAGTTGTATTTGGCGCCGGGCGAAAAGTTGAACTGGGTGCCGGGATTATTCGACGCATTCTGCCGCGTGAAGTAGTACGAGCGGAAGGATCCGCCGAGCGTTAAGGGATTCGGTGTGGCCAGGGGAGGCGTCGGCGCAACGGTCTGCGCCGGAGCCGGCGGGAGCGGAGCCTCCGTCGGCGGTGGGGTCGCTTCAACGTAGCGCACCACGACGAGACGTTTGTCGGGAACCCACTGCACGTAGGCGCCCATTCCTTCGGAGATCACGCGCACCGGAACGAGCACGTCGCCGTGATAGATGATCGGCGGCACGTCGAGCGGACGCGTTTCTCCGTTAACGATGACCTCGGATTTGCCGACCGTCACCACGATCTCGGCGCCCGGCTTGGAGACCGTGACGATCTTCGTCGACGGATCGTACGAGACGCTCGCGCCCATCTGCTCGAACATCGAGCGCAGCGGGACGTAAATCGTCCCATTGCGCGCGTAAGCCGCGAGAACTCGCCCCTGCTTGAGGACGTCGGGATTGGCATAGACGTGACGATCGTTGTAGAGGATTGGAATCTGGCCCGAAGGCGGCGCGCCGAAATCGGCGGGCGGCGGGGAGGCACTCTGCGCCACTGGTGTGGCCTGTGTTTCCGCCAGTGCGCAAGACGTGCCGAGCAGAACCATCGCTGCGCCGGCGTAGGCGGCGCGCGCAAGGATGCGTATCACGATAGCGGTTCTCCTAAAATGGCATTGAGGGAACTGTTAACGAGTCTAGCGCCCGGCGATTAAGGTCTTCTTAACGAGCGCTTAAGCGGCATCCCGGAAACGGCGCGGCTACCCGAATCGGCCGGTGATGTAATCCTCGGTGCGCTTGTCTTTGGGCTTGGTGAAGATTGCGGCGGTCGTATCGGATTCAACGAGATCGCCGAGCAGAAAGAAGGCGGTGTTGTCGCTGATCCGCGCCGCTTGCTGCATCGAGTGCGTCACGATGACGACGGTGTACTGCTTCTTCAGCTGCTCGATGAGATCTTCGATCTTGCCGGTTGCGATCGGATCGAGCGCCGAAGCCGGCTCGTCCATCAAGATGACCTCGGGATCGACGGCGAGGCAGCGCGCGATGCAGAGGCGCTGTTGCTGCCCTCCCGACAGGTCGAGCGCGGATCGGTCGAGTCGATCCTTTACCTCGTCCCAGAGCGCGGCCTGACGTAGGCTGCGTTCGCAGATCGCCATGAGCTCCGCCGCGCTTCGCTCGCCATGGATGCGCGGTCCGTAGACGACGTTATCGAAGATCGACTTCGGAAAGGGATTGGGCCGCTGAAAGACCATGCCGATCCGGTAACGGATCGTCACCGGATCGATCTCCGGCGCGTAAATGTCCTGATCGTCGAGCAGCACCTTGCCTTCGACGCGGGCTCCCGGCGTTAAATCGTGCATCCGATTGAGCGACCGAATGAACGTCGATTTCCCGCAGCCCGAAGGGCCGATCAGCGCCATAACCCGGTTCGCCGGCACGTGTAGCGACGCGTTCTTGATGGCACGAAACGAACCGTAATAAACGTTGAGATTCTCAACGTCCATTCTCACCTGCGCCGCAACTGCCGGCGCATCCGCCGCTTCCGTATACACGTCCGCCGTCACTTCGTCGCCGCTCACGTCACGCCCGTTCCGCGTTAAGAACGTTAAGACTCGGCACGTGACGCGCGATTCTATGCCCGTTCTGGCGGACGCTTGCCGCGCGCATCCTGCGCGCGTCTGCGCTTGGCTCGCGCACCGCTCCCGCGATCCGTGGCTTCGCGGTGCGCTCACACACCGCCCGAACGGGCATAGAACCACGCGTCACGCACCAACCTCACGCTTGATCCGCATGATAGGGAGGCGGATAGTAAACGCCGTTCCGCGTCCGAGCATCGACTCGGCCGAGATCGCTCCGCCGTGTGCGTCGACGATTCCCTTGACGATTGCCAATCCAAGGCCGGCTCCGCCGCTGCCGCGCGTGCGCGAGCGATCGACGACGTAAAAGCGCTCGAAGATGTGCGGCAGGTCGCGATACGGGATGCCCTCGCCGGTGTCGCGCACGCGCAGGACGGCATCGCTATCGCGGGCATCGAGTTCGACGCGAATTCGACCTCCGCCCGACGTGTGCCGCAGCGCGTTGTCGATCAGGTTGACGAAGACTTGCGAGAGGCGATCGGGATCAGCCTCGACGCGAACGGGACGAAGCGCGGCCAGCTCGAGCGATACGCCTTTGTTCGAAGCTTGCTGTTCGAACGAAGCGACGATCGGCTGGGCAACCTCCTCGAGGTCGACGTCGCGCAGTTTGAGCTTGAGCTGACCCGATTCGGCGCGCGCCTGTTCGAGCAACTGGTCGACGAGCGCCGTCAGCCGGTCGACCTGCGCGAGTGCCTGAGGAACGAAGAGCTCGCGAGCTTCGACCTCGGGAGCCTCGAGCACGGTCTCGAGCATCAACTTGATCGACGAGAGTGGCGTGCGCAGCTCGTGCGAAACGTTCGACAAGAACTCTTTGCGCGCACGATCGAGACGGACGAGCGCGGTTTGATCGTCGGAGAAGATGACGACGCGGTGCGAATCCTGCTCTCCTTCGGTGAGCGGATAGACCGAGACCCGATAGGTGCGTTGGCCGGAGGCGCCGGTCAGGAGCAGCGGTGCGACCGATGCCTCGCCGCGTAAGGCGTCCCCAATTCGTCGTTCGAGCTCGACGTTCGGAATCGCCTCGATGACGTGGAGATAGAGCGCCCGGTTCGGATCGAAGCCGAAGGTCGTTCCGGCCGCGGCGTTGGCAAACTCGACGTGATAGCTGCGGTCGACGAGCACGACCCCGATCGGCAACGCGCGCACCAGGCGCGCGAACGCGCTATCGACCGAGATCGAGCGCGCGGAGGACTCGATGCCGAGCGCAGGTTCCGAGCGAGACGCCCGAGGTTCCGGTCCCCGGAGAAGGCGCACGAGCGATAATCCCCCGGCGAGCCCGGCGGCGAACGCGAGAATCGACCACTCGAGCGGCGTCAACCTTTGAACATGTAACCGCGACTGCGAACCGTTAGAATGTGGCGGGGGCTGCGCGAGTCTTCTTCGATCTTCTCCCGCAGCCACCGAATGTGGACGCTGACGGTTTGCTGTTCGCCTTCGAAGTCATACCCCCAGACCTTGTCGAGCAGCGTCTGCCGAGTCACGACGCGGCCGTGATTCTCCATAAGCACGCCCAGGAGCCCGAACTCTTTGGGAGCGAGCGCGACCTCCTTGCCGCGAACCGTGAGCTGCTGCCGGGAGGGATCGAGCACGATCTCGCCGAGCGCGATCGCTTCGTCGTGGCCGCCATGGATCGAGGCCTGCCGGCGCAGCCGCGCCTTCACTCGCGCCAGGAATTCGTGAAGCGCGAACGGTTTGGTGACGTAATCGTCGGCCCCAAGTTCGAGCGCCAAGACCTTGTCGATCTCTTGATCCTTGGCCGTGAGCATGATGATCGGGACGGGGCTAAACTTGCGAATTTCTTTGCACGCTTCGACGCCGTCGAGAACGGGAAGCATGATGTCGAGCACGATCAAATCCGGCTGTTCCCGCTGCGCCATCGCGATCGCGCTCCGGCCGTCGACTGCGGTCACGACGGCGTATCCGCTGCGCTCCAGGTTGAACCGCAGCGTCTGCAGGATCGCGGACTCGTCGTCTACGACCAGAATCTTTTTATTGAAGCCCGGACTCTTCGCCGGCGCCGTGCGCGGCGGTTTCGCTTCCGTTGTTACGTTCATACGCTTTTACGATCGCGCTGTAGTCGAGCGCGCCGTCCCCTTGAGCGGAGCGAGCAGTGTAGAGCTGATATGCCAGCCCGGTGGCCGGCATCGGATGCTTGAATGCGCGCGCCGCGTCGAGTGCGGCAGCGAGATCCTTGCGCAGGAGGTCGAGTGCGAAGCCTCCGTCGAACGTGCCGGCAAACCACGTCTTCGGCAACCACTCCGCGAGCAGGTAGTTCGAAGCGGTCGCCGTGGCCAACACCGCTCGCACGGCATCGAGATCGGCGCCCGAACGTTGCGCGAAGACCAGAGCTTCCACGTTTGCGATCATGACGTTCGAAATGATGATCTGGTTGACGAGCTTGACGGTTTCGCCCATGCCGGCAGGACCGAGATGGTACGGATTTCCCATCGCGCGCAGCACCGGCTCGGCCCGCGCGAATGCCGCCGGCGACGCGCCGGCCATGATGGTGAGCGTGCCCTCGCGTGCGCGTGCGGGACCTCCGCTCACCGGCGCGTCGACGAAGTCGACACCGAGTTCGGCTAGGCGTTGCGCGAAGCGACGGGACGCAACCGGAGAGATCGTGGACATGTCGATGACGAGCAGGCCCCGCTTGGCACCCGCGGAGACGCCGCGCGAGCCGAAGAGCGCGTCTTCGACCTGCGGCGCGTCGGGGACGCAGAGCACCACCGCGTCGGTACGCGTTGCGAGCTCGGCAGGGTCGGCTACTTCGGTGACGCCCAGCGCGCGCAAACGCTCGAGCGCCTCGCGGCGGCGGTGAACGCTTGCGATCACGTCGAAACCGGCGCGACGCAATGCGGCGGCCATCGGCTCGCCCATCGCACCTAATCCGACGAATCCGACGCGCGCAATCACGAGCGGCCCTTTGGGCGCAGCCTCAGGATAACCTTCGGGGGGCGGCGAAGGCGCTGGCCATTATGACAGCAACCGCCACGCCACGGATTCTTCGTCCGACCTTCGACGCCATGAACCTCTCGATCGGAAAGCGCACCCGGCTGCACCGGCTGATGTACGAGCACGGCCCGGCAAACGGGACGCTGATGATGCTGCCGATCGATCAGGGTCTCGAGCACGGACCGGTCGACTTTTTCGACAACCCCGACGCGCTCGACACCGATTGGATCTATCGGCTGGCGGTGGAAGGCAACTTCTCGGGGATCGCGCTCCACATCGGGCTTGCCGAAAAGTATCAGAAGAACTACGCCGGGCGCGTCCCGCTCTTGCTCAAAGTCAACGGCAAGACGAATATTCCGCCCGACGACGAGGCGTTTAGTCCGCTGACGTCGTCGGTTGAAGACGCGATCCGCTTGGGTGCCGACGCGGTCGGTTATACGCTCTACGTCGGCAGCCCAGCGCAAGAGGTCGACATCGCGCAATGCAACGAGGTGCGCCGCGACTGCGACCGCTACGGAATGCCGCTCGTGATCTGGGCCTATCCTCGCGGTTCGGCGGTAAAAGCGAAGGGCGGCATCGAGTCACTCTATGCCGTCGATTACGCCGCGCGCGTCGCCTGCGAAATGGGCGCCGACGTCATCAAGCTCAACGAGCCGGTCTGGAAGCCCGACGATGCCGCGAAGCTCCCCAAGCCGTACAACACGATGCCCTTCGAGGACGTCGACGGTCTGCGCAAAGTCGTCAAATCGGCGGGGCGGAGCCTCGTGCTCGTCTCAGGCGGAAGCAAGATGGGCGACGAAGCGACGATTCACAAGGCGCACATCGCGATGGCGGCAGGGTGCGTCGGGCTCATCTTCGGACGCAACATGTGGCAGCGCAAATGGGACGCAGCGCTGAGCATGGCGTCAAGCATCCACGACGTGATGAAAGACTACGGCCAACAACAGTAGCTACGGCCCTACACCATCTCGGCGGGTCGCTCGTCGCGCCACTAGACGTGTCATCCTGAGCGAAGCGTGCGATAGCATGCGCAGTCGAAGGGCGCGCTCGCGCCACCTCTTAAGGACAATTTCGACATCCTGTCGATGGCGCTCGCGTCGGAGTACCCCCGGAGAGGGTGTAGGGGCTGCTCCCGCAACTGTTCTTAGTGAGCGGTCGCCGAAGATGCAGCGCAGTGGCTGCACTGGTAGCCGACGGCGCCGCCGTGCTGCTGCGGCACCATCTGGCTCATAGCTCCGCGGCGGCCGCAGACGGCGCAGGCGTAGGTTTGACCCGCGGAGGCCGGCGCGGTCGCGCGCTCGTGGCGTTTGGCGACGTAAAAGCAGAGATAGATGGTCGCGCCGACGACCCACGGCGCCCACGCAAAAAAGGAATCGAAGGAGTTACTCGAGATCTCGGCGATCACTTCTTAAAGTACTCGGCGTTGATCCCCGTATAGTTCTGCCACTTCTCGGGGAGGTCCGAATCGGCGAAGATCGCCTCTACCGGACAAGCCGAGACGCAGGCGCCGCAGTCGATGCAGACTTCCGGATCGATGTAGAGCATCTCGTCTTCATCCTTACCGTGAATGCAATCGACTGGACAGACGTCCACGCACGATTTGTCCTTGGTGCCGATACACGGTTCGGTGATAACGTAGGCCATAGATTTTTCAGCTTCCCTCGCTGGACGACGACGCCCTTCAGGCCGCCGACCGGCCTCGCACGAGGCGCAACAACCAGAGTAGCACGATAGCGCCGATCAAGGCGCAGACCATACTCGGAAGGTTGAAGCCCGTGACGCCGGTGTGTCCGAGCCAGCCGTAAATCCAGCCGCCGACGAAGGCGCCGATGACGCCGACGATGATGTCGCCGATGACCCCGCCGGGCGCCTCTCCGGGCACCAGCCAGCGAGCGACGATACCGACGATCAGCCCGAAAACGATCCAAGCAAGAATTCCCAAAAACGTTCCTCCCGCCTCCCCGAGTGGAGGGACGCAATGTCCCTTCGGTGCAGCTTTACCCATTATGAAGCGAACTTTCATTTGCCTGCTCGCAGCGTTTGCCGTCGCGACCTGCGCGGCGGCCGCTGCGCAGCCCAGCGCAACCGAAATCTCGGCATCCGGAAGCGGCAGCGTCACGATGGCGCCCGACATCGCGACGGTCGACGCGGGGATCGAAACGAATGCGGCAAACGCGAACGACGCGATCTCGCAAAACAATGCGATCTACGAGCGCGTCGTCGCGGCGCTCGAGAGACTCGGCGTCGCGCGGGCGGACGTCGCACTCGCGTACTACAACGTGAACTACAATCCGCGGCCGAGATCCGCCCCGCCCAATCCCGGCGAAAGATACGGCTACACGGTCTCGCGGACGTTTACCGTCAAAGTTCGCCAGATCGGCAAAGCCGGAGCCGTCAGCGACGCGTGCACGTCGGCGGGCGCAACCGCGATCAACGGCGTCAGCTTCGGCTTGGCCGATTCCGCGGCAGCGCGCACGCAAGCGACCATCAAGGCCGTCGCCGACGCGCGTGCCAACGCCGAGGCGCTCGCGCAAGCGGCCGGTCTTCGGATCGTCGCGATCAAGAGCATGGAAGTCGGCGGCGCGGGACCACCGGGGCCGGTGCCGATGATGCGCCTGGCCGCCGCTCCGAATCCGCCGACGCAATTCGACCAGTCGAACGTCAACGTAACCGTATCGGTCAGCGTCGTTTTCCTCGCCGAACCGTAGCGGCGAAACCCGGCGGCCGGGCGCGCGGTAGACGAGAATGATGAATCGCCTCTGCGAAGCCTGCGGGAAGCTTCCCGCAGCGACGACCTTTGGCGGGCGGCACCTTTGTGCGGCCTGCGCTCAAAGACGCACCATGACGGGTGCGCTTCCCTTCCTGGGTGCGGCACTCGCCGCCGCCGGATTGATCGCGGGCAGCGCCTACCTTGCCGAAAAAATGCAGGGCGAGAACAAACCCTCGCCGCTCGACGAGCTCGGCCGGCGCTTTCGTGGGGGTACGCCGACCCTCGCCGCGTTTTCGCGCGACCTCACCGAACTGGCGCGCGAAGGAAAGCTCGATCCCGTTATCGGCCGCGATACCGAGATCGATCGCGTCGTCTCGATCTTGGCGCGCCGCAGCAAGAACAATCCGTGCCTCGTCGGCGAACCCGGCGTCGGCAAGACCGCGATCGTCGAAGGGCTCGCGCAGCGCATCGTCTCGGGCGCCGCTCCGGCATCCTTGCGAGGCAAGCGGATTCTGTCGCTCTCGCTCGGGCCTTTGGTCGCCGGAACGAAATATCGCGGCGAGTTCGAGGGGCGCGTCAAGCGCATTCTCGACGAGGTAAAGCGCAGCGCGCGCGACGTCGTGCTCTTTATCGACGAGCTGCACACGCTCGTCGGCGCGGGTGCTGCCGAAGGCGCCCCGCTCGACTTGAGCACGATGATCAAGCCCGAACTGGCGCGGGGCGACTTACAGTGCATCGGCGCGACGACCTTCGACGAGTATCGCAAGTACGTCGAGTCCGATGCGGCGCTCGAACGCCGGTTCCAGCCGGTCATGGTCGAGGAGCCGAGCATCGACGAGACGATCCAGATACTTCGCGGTCTGCGCGAACGATACGCCCGCCATCACCGAGTGACGATCGACGACACGGCGATCGAAGCGGCCGCGCAGCTCGGAGCCCGCTTTATCGCCGACCGCTTTCTGCCGGACAAGGCAATCGATCTCATCGATGAAGCCGCGGCATCGGTCGCGCTTGCCAACAAAGGCTCCGTCGAGTTTCCGCGCGTCGAGAGCAACGACGTCGCGGCCGTCGTCACGCGTTGGACCGGCATCCCGCAGTCCTCGCTCACCGAGTCTCAGGCCGGAAAGCTGCTCGATCTCGAGCGGGTGCTGGCGCGGCGCGTCATCGGACAGGACCGAGCGATCGCCGCGGTCTCCGAGGCGATACGGCGCGCGCGCACGGGTTTACACGATCCGCGCAAGCCCTTGGGCACCTTTCTATTCCGTGGTCCGAGCGGCGTCGGAAAGACCGAACTGGCAAAGGCGCTCGCGGAAGCGCTCTTCGGCAGCGAGGCGGCGCTGGTGCGCGTCGATCTCTCGGAGTACACCGAACCGCATACCGTCTCGCGACTGATCGGCGCGCCGCCGGGGTACGCGGGACACGACGAGCCTGGGCAGCTAACCGAGCCGGTGCGCCGACGCCCCTATTGCGTCGTGCTCTTCGACGAGGTCGAGAAAGCTCACCCGGATGTCGCGTCGATGCTATTGCAAATTCTCGACGACGGACGCCTTACCGATTCGAAAGGCCGCACGATCGACTTCCGGCACGCTTTGATCATTCTGACGACCAACCTGCAAGATGACGAGCTGGGAGTTGCGTTTCGCTTGGAACTCCTCGACCGGATCGACGAGATCGTTCCGTTTCGAGAGCTCGGCCTCGAGCAAATCGAGGCGATCGTCACGATCCACGCCGACGCCCTCGCCGGGCGCCTCGGCGCTCGAAACGTTACGCTCAATCTGACCGACGAGGCGAAGCTCTATCTCGCGCGCGTCTCGATGGCGTCGGGCAACGGCGCTCGTTACGTGCAACGGACCGTCTCGCATTACGTGTCGACCCCGCTCTCGACCGCACTGCTTCGAGGAGAACTTCGCGAGGGCTGCGCCGCCGAAGTAAGGCTCGAAGGCGACGCGCTCTCGGTCCGCGCCGCTTAAGGGAGCAGCGTCGGACCGCCGGCCGTGGCCGGCGATAACGCGAGCGCGAGCGGCGCGTTGATTCCGTTGGCGATCGTTCCCCACGAACCGGGTGCGTACGGCGACGAATACACGGTCACTGTATTGTTTCCGTAGTTGGCGACGTAGAGGTTCCCCGCCGAATCGACCGCGAGGGCGAGCGGCTGGCTCTGGCCGCCGGCGATCGTCGTCGGCGAGTTGGTGTACGGCGCGGCGTATTCGGTTACCGTATTCGCTCCCTGGTTCGGCACGAAGAGATTCGACGAGACCATCGCGATCGAACCTTGCTCGTTGACGCCGTTGGTGATCGTCGCGACCGGCGCGCTCGCATCGCTGAAGGGCGGCGCGTATTCGACGACTGAGTTGGGCGTCGAGTTGAGATTTGCAACGAAGAGGTTCCCGCGCGAGTCGAGCGCGAGCGAGCTGGGGGTATTGAGCCCCCTGGAAATAATGGTTGGCGTGCCGGCGTAGGGCGGCGTATACTCGGCGACGGTGTTCGCCGCCGCGTTGACGACGAAGAGATCGGCATTCGAATCGAGCGCGAGGCTGACCGGGTCGTTCACGTTTGAAGCGATCGTAGCGTTGGCAGCGCCGGTGTAGGGCGGGGCGTAGATCGTCACCGTGTTGCTGCCGCTGCCGTTCGCGACGAAGAGATCGCCGCGCGTATCGACGGCGAGGGACTGAGGATGATTGACGCCGCCGCCTATGACGACCGGCGCCTGATTGTACGGCGGCGCGTACTCGGTTACGGTGCCGGGCTGATTCGCGACGAAGAGGTCGCCCGCGCCGTCGAAGACCAGCGCTTGCGGATTCGCCACACCGTTTTGTATCGTCGCCAACGGAGCGCTTTGACCGGCAACGTAGAGCGTCACGCTGTTTGCAGCGGAGTTCGCGACTCCCAATAACTGACGCACGTCGACCCGCGCGGTGCCGGTACAGACCGCGCTCCGCTGCATGCACGGATTTCCAGGCCCGGCGAAATTCGCTCCGACGCGCAGGATCGCAAAGCTCCCGTTTGGAGCGCTCGATGCCGTAACGTAAAAGAGATTTGGTGCAATCGGCGCTTGCGCAACCGAGACGGAGAGCGAGCCGCCCGACTGGTTCAGCGAAAAGTTCGGGCCCGCACCGCCGACCATGACGTTCTGATTCGCGTCGAGCATCTCGACCAGCAGGGGATGCTTGCCCGCACCGTAGAGATCTACGACGCCGGCTTGAGTCTGTGCGCTCGTGAACGAGGCCGGCACCACGGCGATCTGCGTGGGCACGCCACCGAGCGTCAGGTTGAGCGCGTTGCTCGATCCCGGCGATACAATGAATGCGATCCCGGCACTCCCGATCGTTCCGGTGTAGGCGCCCGAGGGAAGCGAGAGCGCGAGCTGACAGGTCGAGCCCCCTGCAGCCGGCGTGCAACCGGCGGAGTTCGGCCCGACCGAGATGGTCTGACTGAAGGTCGTCGGGCCGCTGACGTTGATGGCCAGCGACTGCGATCCCGGCGCCGGAACCGGCGTGGAGACGGGTGGCATCGCCGGAGCCTGCGGGTTGGTCAGCGTTCCGGGGACCGCGCCGGGCGGAGGGGGAGTCGGCGCCAGCTGTCTCGGCGGGAGTGTCGCCCCGGCCGGAACGTAGATTCGGACGACCGTATTCCCAACGCCCGTCACGCCGGCGGTACCGGCACCCCCCGCCGGCACGAGCACGCTGCCCTGACTGCCGCCTCCGGCGCATCCCGCCGCTAGCGCGGCGGTAGCGAAGATGACGGCGGCTCGTGCGGACCGCGCGTATCGCGCGACGTGCATCCGTTTCTACCTAACGCAACACGCGCTCGATGTTGTCGCGCATCATTGCGGGTGAGAGTTCACCGACGACTATCTTGCGGACGGTTCCGCTCTTATCGATGAAGACGTGCACCGGCAGGCCGTTGACTTCGTACTGATCGCGCAAGCTGCCGCTATCGACGACGACCGGATACGACAAATGGTGCGCGTTACGGAACTGCGCGGCCTTGCTCGCGTTCTCAAGCACGTCTACGCCGACGATCTGCACGCCCCGATCGGCATACTCGCGCGCGAGCGCATCGATCGACGGCGCCTCTTCGTTGCACGGCGGGCACCAGGTTGCGAAAAAGTTCAGGTAAATCGCCTTCCCGCGCAGCGAGGCCAGGGAGAGTTTCGGTCCGGGAATGCTTGGCTCGGACCAATCCGGTGCCGCTTTTCCGACGTGCGCGATTTGGGCGGAAGCGCTTGAACCCGCGGCCTCGCCGTGGGCGCACGCCGAGAGCGGGGCCATGAAAGCGATTGCGAGGCTCGCGATTCGCCTATCCATAGCTCGGATAGCCGATCGCTCGCAGGTCGAGCTCCATCTGCTTCACAAGTTCGCCCACTTCGGCAAAAAGCCGCTGTTCGCGCAGGAAGCGCAGGTCGCGCAGGCTCAGCTCGCGTCCGTAGATCGTCTGCGCAAAGTCGCGCAGCCAGGCCTCGACGGTACGCTCGCCGCCGCCAAACTGCGGATTCGTACCGATCGAGACGAGCGCGGGGTAGTCGCGTCCGTCGAATCGTGCGGTCGCGGAATAGACGCCGTCCTTTGGGAGCAGCTTTACCGGAATGCGGAGATTCGCCGTTGGGAAGCCGAGCGAGTGTCCGCGTCCGGCCCCGATCTCCACGGGACCGCGAATCTCGTAGCCGATACCGCCGAGTAAACGGTCGGCGTGCGTGAGCTCGCCACCCTCGACGAGCGCGCGAATCCGCGTGCTCGAGATCCGTTCGCCGCCTTCGGTGATCGGCTCGACCGCGACGAGCCGCACCCCGCGCGCGGCGAGCACCTCACTCATGAGCCGCACGTCGCCGGCTCGCCGGTCTCCGAATCGGAACGTCTTGCCTACGACCACCCCGCGAACGCCGATCCGCTCGACCAATATCTCGAGAAACGCTTCGGGCGAGAGCGTCGCGATGCGGTCGTCGAACTCGATGAAGAAGCACTCTTCAAAGCCGGCTCGGGCAAAGAGCTCGAGGCGCTCTTGCGGTGTGCAGAGCAAGCGCGGCTCCGTGCCCGGCCGCAAGTGCGTTGCCGGATGATTTGCAAACGTGAGCAAGCCGGAGCGCCATCGCGGCCGCCGGAGCAAGAGCGTTTGACGAGCGAGCTCGCGATGGCCGCGATGGAAGCCGTCGAAGAAGCCGATCGTCAGCACCAACGGGCGATTACCGTCGCGCTCGAGTTCGTGACGGACGATCATTCGACGAAGACCTTGCGCGGCGCGAGCAGCGCGCCGAGCGCCTCGCCGACGCCGACAAGCGTACGCGATGCATCGCGCACGAAGACGTGCCGCCCCGTTGCGCCTTGGGGTAGCGGAACGACTCTGCCGGCGCGAAAATCGGCCGATTCGCGAAGATCGAGCACGATCGTGGGAAACGGAATGATATGTTCGGGCGCGATCAGCGCTTGGAGCGGCTCGCGTGCGATCTCGTCGAGCGTGCGTGCCTCGTAGAGCACGAAAGGCCCCGATGCTTCGCGTACCAGCGCGCCCATGTGCGCGGGTACGCCGATCGAACTCCCGATGTCGTGACAGAGCGTTCGAACGTAAGTGCCCTCGCTGCACGCAACCCGAAGGCGCGCGGTGCCCTCCCCGCGGCCTGTCGAAGGCTCGATTCCGAGCAGCGTGAGTCCATAGATCGTAACGCCGCGTGGTTTGCGCTCGACGATCTTGCCCTCGCGCGCCAGTTCGTAGAGCCGCTTCCCCTGATGATGCACCGCCGAGTACATCGGCGGCGTCTGCGCGATTCGCCCAACAAACGAAGGGAGCGCCGCTTCCAAAAGCGCCGGCCAGTCAGCCGGCACCGGTTGCTCCTCGACCGCCTCGCCGAGCGCGTCCTGCGTAGTCGTGGAACGTCCCAACACCAAGGTGCACGCGTAGCTTTTTCGCTGATCGGTTAGGAGCGGAATCAAGCGCGTCGCCTTGCCTATCGCCACCGGTAAAACGCCGGCGGCTTGCGGATCGAGCGTTCCAAGATGTCCGGCGCCGAGACGCCGCTCGGACGCGTACAGCGAGTAGATGCGACGCACGCGCGCAACGGCGTTCGCCGAACTCGGGCCGGCGGCCTTAAAAAGATTTACAAACCCAATCATTTTGAAAGGCTCCGACCAGCTACATGCTCACGCGGGGGCACTTCGACTTTGCTCGCTACGCTCGCTGCGCTCAGGATGACATCATCGTTGGGCCTGCGCGAAGCGCAGTCCTGAGCGAGCAGCGCGAGTCGAAGGGAGGAGCGGAGCCTGGAAGGCGCAGCGACGAGCGGCTCCGAGTCGTCACGTCGAGCGCGACTTACAAGCCTTCGGCAACGAGCGCGGCTTCGACTGCGGGAAACGCCTCCGCAAGCGGTCCGTTATGGGTCAAGCCCGACGCGCGAAAGTGTCCACCGCCTCCGAGCCGCTGGGCTGCGGCCTGCACGTTGAGCTTGCCGCTCGAGCGCAGGCTCACGCGAATCTCGCCGTCGATCGCTTTGAAGAGCGCCGCAACGTCGACACCGTCTTGCCCGAGGAGCGTATTGACGACGTCCTCAGTGTCCTCGCCGTCGGCGCCGGTCTGAGCGAGCATCGCCTCGTCGACGTACGAGTAACAGTAACGTCCGTCATGCTCGAAGCGCATCGAAGCGATGACGCTGCCCAAGAGTTTCGTCGCCGCGACGCGCTTGCGCAGGAAGATCTCTTCGGTGATCTCTTCCTTGTCGGCGCCTTGCCGCATCAGCTCCGCCGCGAGCTCGAGCGCGTCGGGAGTGGTGTTCGAGTGCATGAATCCGCCGGTGTCGGTCATGATCGTTGCGAGAATGCAGGTGGCAATCTGCGGATCGATCGGAACGCCGAGCTCCCGCAAGAGGTGCATCACCACGGTTCCCGTCGAGCACTCGCTCTCCAACACGAAGTTGAGCGCCCCAAAGAGCGAGTTGCCGAGATGGTGGTCGACGTCGAGCATATTTTCGCGCTTCACCGGCGGCAGATACTCGCCGGCGCGCCGCCAATCGCTCATGTCGCAGAACACGTAGAGCGTATCTTCCGGTAGGTCGGGCGGCAGTTCGCGCCCGACCAGATCGGCTTCGGGTAAGAATCGGAGATTGCGCGGGACGCTGTCCTGCTGAAAGTAAGCGACGCGCTTACCTAAGCGCTTGAGAGCGATGCCGAGCGCGAGTCCTGCGCCGAGCGTATCGCCGTCGGGCTTGACGTGACTGACCATAACGAAGGCGCCTCGCCGGCGCAGCTCGGCGACGACTTCTTGCGCGTCGGCAAGGCGCGGCGTGCTTTCGATCATCCATTCTCCTCGGGGGACGTGCGGACGGCCGCCTCGCGCAGCGTCTTCGCGAGTTCGATCGCTCGTTCGGCCGAGCGATCCTCTATGAAGATGAGCTCGGGGGTGTGACGCAAATCGATCTTGCGGCCGAGCTCTCCGCGCAAAAATCCGCTGGCATGCTGGAGCGCGTCGAGCGACTGGCGCGCTTGGTGCCGGTCGCCGATTACCGAGACGAAGACATTGCAGTGGCGCAGATCGTCGCTGACCTCGGCGCGCGTCACCGTAACGAACGCGAGCCGCGGATCTTGGAGCTCTTGCGAAACGAGCGTCCCGAGTATCCGCTGCACCTCGTGATCGATCTTCGCGATCCGCTGCGGCTTCATGCGCGAACGAGCTCGGGCGCGACGCGTTCGAGCGCGTACGCTTCGATGACGTCGCCTTCTTTGAGGTCCTGGAACTTCGCGACCTGAATGCCGCACTCGAAGCCTTCGGCGACCTCGCGGACGTCGTCTTTGAACCGGCGCAGGCTCTCGATCTCGCCGCCGAATACCACGGCCGCGTCGCGCACGATGCGCACCTTGGCGTTTCGCGCGATCTTCCCGCTCGTCACGTAGCAACCGACGATCGTACCCACTCGGCTTACCTTGAAGACTTGGCGAACCTCGGCGCGCCCGAGCACGATCTCGCGTTCGATCGGCGAGAGCATGCCGCGCATCGCCTTCTTGAGATCGTCCTCGATCTCGTAGATGACCTGGTAGAAGCGCAAGTCGACGCCCTCGTTCTCCGCCAGGCGCCGCGCCGTTTCGTCGGGGCGGATGTTGAAGCCGATCAGGACGGCGTTCGAAGCGCTCGCGAGATTGACGTCGTTGGGTGAAATCGCGCCGACGCCGCCGTGAATGACGCGAATCTCGACGTCTTCGGTCGAGAGCGATTCCATTCGCGTCCGGAGCGCTTCGAGCGAGCCCTGTCCGTCGGCCTTGATGATCAGATTGAGGACCTTTCCGCCTTCGGTCGGCATCGACATGAACGTCTCGAGCGAGACGCGCTGCGTTCCCGTCGCGGCCATTCGGACGTCGCGGCGGCGAGTCGCGCGCTTCTCTGCGGTCTCCCGTGCGACGCGCTCGTCGCTGACGACCATAAGCATATCGCCCGCGCCGGGAACGTCGGCCAGGCCCATCACCTCGACCGGAATCGAAGGCCCGGCCTTCTTGACCTGTTTGCCCTTGTCGTCGATGAGCGCCCGTACTTTGCCGAAGGTGCCCCCCGCCACGACGATGTCGCCGACGCGGAGCGTGCCGTTCTGCACGAGCACCGTCGCGACCGCGCCGCGGCCGCGGTGGAGCGCCGATTCGATCACGACGCCGCTGGCACGGCGGTTCTTGTTTGCGCGCAAGTCGCGGATATCGGCTTCGAGCAGCACGGTATCGAGGAGGCCCTCGATGCCGTCGCCGGTCTTCGCGGATACCGGCACCATCTCGATGGTGCCGCCCCAGTCGACGGGCTGCAGTCCTTGTTCGACGAGTTGCTGCTTTACACGATCGGGCTGCGCGTCGGGCCGGTCCATCTTGTTGATCGCCACGACGATCGGAACGTTCGCGGCCTTGACGTGCGCGATCGCTTCTTTCGTTTGCGGCATGACGCCGTCGTCGGCGGCGACGACGAGAATCGCTACGTCGGTGACCTTGGCGCCGCGCGCGCGCATCGCCGTGAAGGCTTCGTGACCGGGCGTATCGACGAACGTGATCTTGCGATCGTTGCGCTCGACGGTATACGCGCCGATCTTCTGCGTGATGCCGCCCGCTTCGCCGGCCGCGACGTTCGCCTGCCGAATTTTGTCGAGCAGTGAGGTCTTTCCATGGTCGACGTGGCCGAGCACCGTCACTACCGGCGGACGCGGCGTGAGCATCTCCGGCTTATCCTCTTCTTGCTCGACCGTGACTTCTTCGCCGGCCTCTTTGACGACGGCGTTGAAGCCGAAGCGCTTCGCGACTTGAATCGCCACGTCGCTCGAAATGTTTTGATTGATCGTCGCCATCGTTCCGATCTTGATCAACTCGGTAATCACGTCGCGAACCGGAACGATCACCGAGGTCGCCAGCTCTTGTACGGTGAGCAGGTCGGGAATCTCGATCGTTTCGAGCGTACGCGGCGGGGGCGCCGCAACGCTCTCGCCCTTCTTCTTGCGCTGGCGATCCTTTTCGAGCAGCAGCTCCTTCTCGCGATCCTTTTTCGCGGCCGCCTTGTCCTCGTGCGAGCGCGCTCGGTCGCCCGGACGTCCTCCCGCCGAGGGCATCGGCATGTCGGCCGGCGGCGCACCGGGTCGTCCAGGGGCAGGACGCGCTCCCGGCGTGATCGCCCGGAACGGTCCATTCCCGCTCGGACGCCGTGCCGGAGAGATCAGCCCCGGGGCTCCGGCGCGCGGCGGAGCGGCACCCTTGCCGCCTTGACCCGGCATCGCCTCTCCAGGTCTCGGGGCGACCCCCGGACGGCCGGGGAGACCGCTTCTCGGGCCGGGTGAAGCCGAAGCCGCCGTCGCCGGCGGCGGCGGGCGGCGTACGACGGAGGGCTGTCCGGCGGGTACGGGCCGAAGCTGCGGGATCGATTCGGCGGGAGGTCGCGGTGCGGGTCGCCGTGCGGGTTCGGCGCGCGGCGGCGGCGGCGC
>JBAUYZ010000008.1:0-5838 GCA_049585055.1 Candidatus Cybelea sp.
CAAGTTCAAAAAGATTTCCGGCTCGCACCCCGCTTCGTATTGGAGCGAGCTGGAGAGAAACTCGACAGTGCACGGCGTGCCGGGAACGGTGCTCGGTGACGACTAGAACGTTCGCCGCGATTGCGGGCGCGCTGATGATTGCTGCGTGCTCGTCCTTCGACTACGCTCCCTCCGGTCGCTCCGCTCAGGATGACACTCTGGGGGCGCGCTCCGCTCAGGATGACACCGTAGCTGCGGCGCGCTACCCTGGCGGCGACACATCGCCGGCGGCGCGTTACAACCGTGTCATCCTGAGCGGAGGCGCGCAGCGCCGTAGTCGAAGGACGAGCGCCTCCCCCATACAGCACGTCGTGTTCGTCATTCAGGAGAACCGCTCGTTCAACAACCTCTTTCTCGGTTTTCCGGGCGCGACGACGGCGAAGTACGGTTACGACCAGACCGGCAAAAAGATCGAAGTCAAAGCGCGCGATCTCGGCGCGCCGTTCGATCTCGGGCACGCATCGGACGCCTACTTTGCGGCCTGCGACGGGACCGGAAAGCTCCGCGGAACCGATTGCAAGATGGACGGCTGGAGCCGCGAGGGCGCGAGCGGAAAGTATCCGCCGAATCCCGAGTACTCGTACGTCCCTCAGAAAGAGATCGCGCCGTACTGGGCGATGGCGCAGCAGTACGTGCTCGCCGACAACGCGTTTGCGTCGAATCTCGACGGCAGCTTCATCGCGCATCAATACGCCGTCGCCTCCTACGCGAGCCACGGCCTCGATTTTCCGCAAGGTCCGTGGGGCTGCCCGGGCGGCAGCGCCGACAAGGTTGCGACGCTGAAAAAAGATCGCACGGTCGGCCCGATGATCCTGGCATGTTTCACCAATCCGACGATCGCTTCGGAGGCCGACGCCGCGGGCGTGAGTTGGCGTTTCTATGCCGGCGCAATCGGCGCCGACGGCGGCATCTGGTCGGCCTATCAAGCGGACAGCCAGATCTACCACAGCGCGCAGTGGAAGAGCGACGTCGTCAATCCACCCTCGCGTTTTCTCAAGGACGTCGCAAAGGGCAAACTCGCGAGCATCACCTGGATTACGCCAACGTTCGAAACCTCCGACCATCCGGGAATTCCTAAGGCCCAAGGACCGGCGTGGGTCGCCAGCGTCGTCGACGCGGTCGGTGCGAGCAAATTTTGGAACTCGACCGCGATCTTCGTCATCTGGGACGACTGGGGCGGAATGTTCGATCCCGTCAAGCCGGTCTTCGAAGATTACGATGGTCTAGGCTTCCGCGTGCCGCTCATCATGGTTTCGCCGTATGCCAAGCAAGGCTCGGTGACGCACGTCCAATACGAAACCGCGAGCGTGCTGCGCTACATCGAAGACAACTTCGAGCTCGGGCAGTTGAGCAAGAGCGACGCGCGCGCGAACGACCCGGCCAACGACCCGGCCGCCTTCGATTACGCGCAGAGGCCGCGCAAGTTCAAGAAGATCGCCGGAGCGAAGCCGGCGTCGTATTGGATCGAGCTCGAACGCGACACGAGCGCGGAGCCAAAGCCCGCGCTCGTTCTCGGCGACGATTGAGATGGTTGGTTCCGAGTACTACTAGCGCTGGCCGCCGCCGCGGTGATCTTCTGCCATCTGGCGAGATTCGATCGTTAGCCGTCGCGCGGGTGCTCCGTCTAACCCCGCCACGTCATTCAGCGTCTCCTGGATGTCGAAAACCTGGTCCAACCCGGTTACTTGGAACAAGCGAAGGACCGGCCCGTGAAGCCCAACCAGGACCAACCTGGCCTCGCGCTTATGCGTAGCCACGTTCAGGGCGACCAAACATTGAAGGACGGTAGAGTCGATATACGTCGCTTTGTGGAGGTCAACGACCATGACCGGCGCACTTTGGACGATCGCAAAGGCGTCAATCAGGCGCTCCCGCTCCGCAAGGTCGAATTCGCCCTCTAGCTGGATAAGGAAAAAACAGAGCCCCGTAGGCTCGACCCGACCGACCTTGAGTTCTTGCATGTCTCGGTTCCCCCCAAAAAGCGGTGCGTTTAGAGAGCAACTAAAACCTGACGCTGCCTATTATTCACAGCACTGGGGGTTCTGTCAAGAAGAAAGGGGGGAAGCTTCTAGTCCTCCATTCTGCGGCTCGGTGCACGAGTCTCGCCCATCTCTAGCCTTTGAGCCGCCTTCGCGTCACCTAGTTCTGGAGGAGCCTGCGGTAGCGGCTCGTCGGTCAACGTCAGAGCGCCCGCACGTTCCGTCTCTTCGGCACCGTCGAGCAGTATTTCAACGTCGCCGTCATACCCAGCGGGTACGAGCGTCGAGCAGTCGCGGTAGAACCCGAAGTGAGAATTACGGGCTCGCCCGCAGTGAGAGCGCGCTTTAAGCCAGAGTTGTTTTCCATGCGGCTCTTCTACCCAGGTCCGCGGACACGCCCTCGTAGGCTCCGGTCCCTACACCCGTTTAGGTGCGAGCATTTGGGGAATGCTGGCAGTGCCAGTTTGGTAATGAGGGGTGACATGGACGTATTGGCGCTGCTCAAGAACGATCGCAAGACCGTAGGCGGCTCGCGTCTCGAGCGGGCCGCCGATAAGGCTGCGTGCAAATCGCGCTAGCATGAGAGCAGCCACCTCTGTTCCCATGACGTTACAAAAGCTCGCGGCCGAGCTCATCGGGACGTTCTTGGTGACCGGCGCAGCGATCGGTGTGGATGTCTTCTACTATACGCAGGGCAATATCGACTATGCGTCACGCTGGCTTGCGCGAGGACTCATTACGGCAGCCGTGATCTATGCATTTTCGGAGACGTCGGGCGCTCACGTCAATCCCGCCGTGACGATCGCGTTCATGGCGCGGCGGGTCTTTTCAGCTCCCATGGCGGCCTTCTACGTCGCCGCACAGTTCGCGGGAGCCTTCGCGGCCGCGCTGATATGGCTTGTGCTACAAGGCCGCGCCGGCTTGGCGTTTGGCGCCAGCCATCCGGGCGCACCGTTCTCGCCGGCTACGGCGGCCGGCGCTGAAGCCGTACTAACTTTTGCGCTCATCCTGGTCATCTTGATGACCGCTCAAGAAGAGCCGAGTGTCGGCAAACAGGCAGCACTGGCAGTGGGCTTTATGGTCGCAGCGTGCGGCTTCGTTGCGGGACCGATCAGCGGTGCATCGATGAATCCGGCTCGAACCATCGCTCCCCAGATCCTCAGCGGCCATTTCGAAACTATCTGGGTATACTTGGCCGGACCGGTGATCGGCGCGCTGCTTGCTGTTGGCGCGCATGCCTTGATTTGCGGGCGGCCATCGCGGGGCGAGCAGAAGGCGGCCCGCGGTAAACGCCGCACGCCGCCAGCGTAGCGAGAGACTCTAAATAGCTCGCTGGGGCGGTTCTTTTATCAGCGGCCGACACCGAGAATGAATAAAATCACGAGCAGAAGAAACGGCGCGCCTAGCAACCACAGAATAATCAACGGCATGAGTTAGACATTTCCTTTCTGCGCTTCGACATACTCGTTGCGCTTACGATAATGGGTGAAGGTCATCGGCTCTCCCGAACTCATCCAGCCGCCGATAACGCTGCCGATAAGACCGACTAGCAGAGACGCAACGGCGACGAGCGCCGAGTTGCGTACCACGTCGGGTGCGGCCGGCGGCGCGACCGCTGCGCCGATCGGCGACACGATTAATCCGCCATACCAGCCTCCGAAAGCATTGCCGGCTCCAATGGCGAGCATTGCGATCAAGAGCGGCGTCGATACCAGCCACGCGATAACCCCGTGAAGAATGGTCGGTTCAGAGTAGCGAGCACCGGTTATCTTACCGGCGGCCCATCCGCCGATTACGAAGCTGAAGAATGCCGCACAGATGATTACTGCAACGCCAACGAACGACGCCGTGCGCAATGACGAGAACTTCTCTAGAGAGGTCGCGCCGACGGCTGTGCCCAGTAATCCGAAGATCAACGCCGCTGATAGCGACGCGACAGCGCCCACCCATATCGCACTCCAGTTAACGTTCCAGGCTATCCAAGTCTCTGGCCGCGGATACGGCTCGTACTCTGTTTTCATTATCCCTCCAAAAATGCTTCTGGCCTGTTTGCCCAATAGTGAAGGGAGCAAAACATTGCGGCGCTCCACGCGTTCGAAGGGGGGCGCGCCGACGTTGCGCGCTGCGCGATGACACAATAAAAAAGAAGGCCCGGCAACTGCCGGGCCTCCCTATTCGTAGCTACTTAAACTACGTTGCCGAGATTAGTAGATGCCGAACGTGGCGTAGAACGTTCCGGCGCTCGGGTAGTAGTAGTAGTAGACGCCCGTCGCGTCCGTGAAGCGGGCGCGCGTGTGGGCCACATAGCGACGGCCGGCTGCGATGTACTGGAAGGTCGGGTTGCCCGGATCCGGGTACCAGGCCTGACCAGCGATTTGACCGCGTCCGACGGGACCGCCGGTGCGCGTCTTGGTGATCGTCGCGAATGACTCAAGCGCGTAGGTCGGAGGGCAGCTGTAGGTGCTGAAGCAGGCCGACCACTCGACGTACGGGCCAGAGCTGCTGGTGCTCAGCGCGAAGCAGGCTGCGAAGATCGAGCTCGGGCACGGGCTGCGACGAGCGGGGTGAACGGCAACCGCGTGAGGCGTAATCTTGTGGTGCCCCATTGATTGCGTCGATCCGCCGCCAGACGGAATCGCCGACGCGCCGGCGCCGCCGCCGGCACCGCCGGAGCACGCCGAAAGCATGAGGCTAGCGGCGAGGGCAGTGCTCGCACATAGAAGGGTGAAACGCACGTTTGAACTCCTTCAATAGCTAGGTGTATAAGCCGCGCTCCGTACAAACGGGGCGCTGCTTGACATGCAATGCTGCCCAGGCCAAAATTCTCCTGCTAAAAGCCGCCCTCCGTCACTTTTTTTTCGTCAGGCTCGGGGTAAAGGCGGCCGCCTCGACGTCGTCGCCCTGGGTCAGCCCCTTGTTGAAGCTGTAGAGGTAGGCGAGGTGCGTGGGCTTGTACGAGTAGACGTCGACTTGCCCGTACGCAATGTCGCCGAGCGCCAGCTCGTCACCCTTGCCGTTCAAGTTGCCATAAAAGGAATCGCCTTCCAATGGGAAGGGACCGCCCACGACGTGGCAATCGGGATTGCAGCCTTTGTAGACCCAGATCGCGGGCGTCTCCCAGTCGACCGAGATCAAATTGCCGGCGTGGTCGCGCATCAGCCCGCCGTAGAAGGCGTTCTTCCAGCCTTGCGCGGCCTGGCCCGATCCCTTGCACCCCTTAAAGAACGTTAAGGTCGCCTTGCTGAAGGAAGGATCGTTCTCCGAAGCCATCCAGCAGTCGCCGGTCGACTTCGAGTAGGCGACGCCGCCGCCGTAATAGCTGATGTGGGAGCTGTGCAGCACGCGCGTGCAGCCGCCCTTGAGCGTGCAGACCGCAATGTTTCCCGATTTCTTGCTGCCGCTCTGTTCGATATTACCGACGACGATCTGACCGGTCGAGGCATCGCCCGCGACCGCGTCGCTCGCCTGGCCATAAATATCGGTGAACTTGCCCATCTGCGTCTTGCAGGCGCGCGGGCCTTTGTAGACGGTCACTTCGGCCGGATAACCGTTGGGCACGACCAGATTTCCGACGCTGTCGACGCTGAAGCCGTTGACGTAGGCGGCGGCGATTTTGCAGATCGGCTTCGTGTTCTTCTTATTTGGAGCGATGTAGCCGAGCAGATTGGGGCCGTAGAACTCCGCGGCGTAGAGCCCGACTTTCTTCTTATGCTTCACGTCGTCGTAAACGAACGGCTGCGCGGGCTGCGTCCGCATCATGAACGGGTGCATCCACTGCGGGACGACGCTGACGGGTGCATCGGCGGGAGAGTCGGCCGCC
>JBAUYZ010000009.1:0-103677 GCA_049585055.1 Candidatus Cybelea sp.
CGGCGGCACCGACCCGCTTGGCGACGGTCACTGCGACCGACATGCCGCGCGCTTTGAACGAGCCC
Source organism: Candidatus Cybelea sp. (assembly GCA_049585055.1). GTDB lineage: Bacteria > Vulcanimicrobiota > Vulcanimicrobiia > Vulcanimicrobiales > Vulcanimicrobiaceae > Cybelea. The sequence goes on from JBAUYZ010000009.1 coordinate 66, forward strand.
GTCGGATTCTGACCTTCATCCTTAAGGTAGAGCGCTCCGTCTCCCGAATCGGCCGCCAACGCCGTCAGCGCGAGCAGCGGTGTCGCGCCCTCGCCCAGCGAGATCGGTTCCTCGTCATTGGCGATCGGCAGCATCTCGCGATAGCGCCACATCGTCCACGCGCGGGCCCTTACCGTCGCACGCGACATCTTCACCCCGCCATAGCGCACGAGCAGCGGCGCACCGTCATGTGGGCACGTGGTCGCTAACAGCTGCGGCAAAACGCGGTGCGCCGCGTCGCGCGAGCATTCTAAATGTTGCGGCAGCATCAGCCTGCCGCTCCCGCCATCGCGTCGCGGCGCGCCCAGAGAAAGTAAACCGGGATCGCGCTGAGCAGAATCGCCACGCCGACGAGACCGTCGCGCGGATCGGCCACGCACGCGGCGATTGCAACGCCCCACGACGCCACTAAATAAACGGCCGTCGAAACGGGATGTCCGGGCACGCGAAACTCTCCCGGCGATACCGCGATGCGAGCGCGCGCTCGCAGAACGAACAGCGCGAGTGCAAGCAATCCATTGAACGCATAAAACGTCGAGACGACGTAGTTGAGGATCTGGTCGTAGTTACCCCACAGCACGATGAGCATCGCTACGGCCCCTTGTACGGCAATCGCGACCACGGGCGCGGGCGTGCGCGGATCGATCCGCGCAACGTGGCGAAAGAAGAGACCGTCTTGCGCCATCGCTTGATAGAGGCGCGGAACCGTCAGCACTCGGTTGCTGATGAAAGCGAGCGTTACGATCGCGACGACCAGCGCAGCAATGCGGCTCCCGAACGGACCCGCCCACGCGAAGAGCACCGACGAGGCCGGAACCGCAGTTTGCGCCAAGCCATTGATACCGAGCACGCGGACGCAGCTTGCATTGACGAGCACGTAGAGGATCGTGACGCAGGTCATGCCCAGGATAAGCCCGATCGGGAGCGTTCGCGCTGCGTCTTTGGTTTCGCCGGCCATGAAGTTGGCGACCATCGCGCCGTTGTAACTGAAGAGGATCGGGATCATTGCGATGCCGAGCGCGCCGGGCCACGCCGGCATTGCGGCCGGCGCTACAGGCGTGCCGGGCGCCGCCGGATGCGCAAAAATGCCGGCTGCGACGATTGCCAGCAGCGCAACGATCTTCAGCACGGTCAACGCGCCTTGGAGCCGGTTTCCGGCGCGTACTCCGAACGCGTTCACGAGCGACAGCGCCGCGAGCGCGACCGCGGCGACAATCGAGGGCGCGAACGCAAGGCCCGTCAGCGATAGGAAATAACCCGCGAAAAGCACCGCCGCTGCAGCAATTCCCCCGCTAAACGAGGCGAGCAATCCGGTCCAACCATATGCGAATCCGACGATCGGATGAAACGCATCACTCAGATATGCGTAGGGTCCGCAGCCTTTCGGAAAGCGAGCGCCCAGCTCGCCGAGCACGAAGGCACCACAGAGCGCGACGATGCCGCCCGCGAGCCACGCCCCAAGCACTAGGCCTGCGATGGGCAAGCGCTGCGCGACCACGGCCGGCGTACGGAAGATGCCCGAGCCGATGACGCTGCCGACGACGATGAGCGCCACGTCGGATCGCCCAAGATGGCGCGAAAAAACGAGGCGATGTGCGGGGAAGTACTCGGCGAGCGCGCGCGGCATAGCCGGTCATTACGACGGCGCAGCGTTCGCACCCGGTGGGCACGCGCTTTAGCTGAGGGCGCGGAGGGTAGTTACGGCGGCGGCGTAACCGAAGCCATGAGTTGCACCGGGCCGCCGGAGCAGCGGCATCGACGCTAAAAAATTCTCGGAACAGGCTAATGAAGATCGTTAGTAAAAGTAGGCCATACAAATGTGACGACATAAGGAACAGGTGAGTCATGGATTTTGTAAAGTTCAAGAGCGCCGCGCATCCTGAGCTCATGAAGTATCGGAACGATATTCAATACGCCGCCGATCAGGCTGCTATCCCTTCGTGTTTCCTGGCTGCGATCGTGTGGCGTGAGTCGGGAGGCCAGAACATTTACCAGATCGGTATGCCCCACGGTCCCGGTTGCGGCGTTGGTTTGACGCAGATCACGGCTGGGGTCGATTGGAGCAATCCTAGCGATCCGACGTACCAAGGATACCATCTCATGACTCCGTCGGATAATCTCTTGGTCTCCGCCACTTACTTTCTCAAAGGCCTCGTCCAAAACGCAGAAAATGCGGAGACGAATAATGCGCAAGCATTCAGTGCTTCGTGCCGCGGGCAGGTCGTTTTTGCCGCCGCATGCGGCTACAACGCGGGATGGGGTGCGGTGAGCTCGGCGATGCAACAAGGAGTCGATGCGGATACGAAGACCACGAACGGCTACGGTGCAGATGTGTTGGCCAAATACACTGCGCTCGTCAACGATTCACATGCCTAGGGCGGCAGAACGGTAGCTGCGCTACCGAAGATTGCCGTAACCAAGCGCATCGGCGCCCGTAGTCATGATTATCTTGAGAAGCTTGGCCGCATCCCACACAAGCCGGCGAATCTTGCGGCGGTGATTTCGCCGGAAATTCTAGCGGCCGGCGCTTGCTAACTCAATGAGCCCAGGTTATCATGGAAGCTCCCGCCCGCCCCAATACGAAGTGTTACCGCTCAGGGAGAATCTCAATGCCCGACATGCAAAGCTCACTCGACCAGGCCGGTGCAATCACTCAGGCGATGTTGAATGCCCTGGATCAGATCGAGAGGCAGGTCTCTGCGTCCCAGGTCGGTCCCGACGGCAAGCCGTCCAAAACGGCGATCTACATGCACATGCCGATCGGCTATCCCGTCGATCCTAAGATGTTCGCGAATCCCTGGACTCCGGGCGGCGGCGATTCTTCGGCGAGTTTCAGCGACCAAGGCACGTTCGTACAGCCGACGACGACGGCGTCCTCCAGCACGGCTGCGCCCGCCGCGAGCGGGCCGCCCGGCTCGGTCTATCCGCCGCCGAAGACGCCCGACGCGCAACTCGAAGCGTCAATCCAGGCCGCGATGTTCACCTCATTCTTGGTCGACAATATGCTCGAGATAACCAAGAACGGCGTCGCCGTGTCATGGCCCGAGCGGCGGGTCAGCGTCGAATACTACACGATCATCGAAGGGATGCAGCCGCTTGCGACTACCCCACCGTCGCAAGACGTGCTCAATGCGGTGGCCGCCGCGCAAAATCTTTTGTATCTGAAAGACGCGCAGGGCAACTTCATCGGCTACACGCAGCTCTACGCACAGTATCGGCGCAATCGCACAGCTTGGATGAATGCCGTCGGCGCGCAGGCCGCGGCCTACGCTCAAGCGATGGCCGACCCGGTTGCCGGACAAGCGTGGCCCGTCGAGGCGGAAACGTATGCCAACGCGGTGACGCAAGCACTCGATGATTTCAACAGCATGGGGCGGCAAGAGGTCGAAACCGCGCTCAATACGATCGCCACGGTCGGTCAGAGCGCCGTCACCGCGCTCGCTGCGCTCGCTCGTCAGATGTACGATGCGTACAACATCCAGCTTGGCGGGTCTATCTCCGTCAACGTCCCGTGGTCGTTCATCAGCCCGATATCCTGGTGGGATTGCACCGACGAATCGTTCGGCGTGCAGAAGATCACGGCATCCAGCTCGGCCTACCGCGCGAGCGGAGGCGCCGGAAGTTCGAGCTTCGCGAACGGCTGGCAAAGCGAGCAATCATCGTCTACGGGCGGCAGCGTTGGCGTTAACTTCGGATTGTGGAGCGACAGCGCCAGCGCCAGTCACGCGGACGGTTCGAACGCGATGGCCGCGCACGGGGGCCAGTCCGGATGGTCGAGCTATCAGGACAAGGCGAGCGATGCCACGATAACGCTCGAGTTCTTCCTGGCAACGATCGAGCGGCCGTGGTTACTCGGCGATATCCTGAACATGAACGGCTGGTATCTTGTCGGACAACCGAAGAACTCCATCAGCGACGGGTTGGTAACGACGCAGGTCGGCAACGACCAGAAGATTCTACCGATGATTCCCAAAGCGTTTCTGTGCATCCGCAACGTCACGATCTCTGCCGACGATTGGGGTCAGGCCGGGGAAGCCTTCAATAATGCGCAGCAGGATAGTGGCGCTTCCGGCCAGTCGAGCTCAAACTCTTTCAGCGGCTCGGCGGGTTTCATGGGCATCGGCGGATCGGCGCAACACTCCGACCAGCAGGCGAGCTCCGCATTCGGAGCCACGCAGAGTGCAACGTCTGGATGGGGATTTCAGAAGAGCGGAAATGGAGGCACGCTTAATCTCTACGGTACGCAGATCTGCGGATGGATTGGTGAAATCCAGCCCGCTTCGCCCTTGATCGACGCACCGAATCTGCCGTCGAGTTCGAGTTCGAGTTCGAGCTCCAGTAGCGCGAGCGCGAAAGCAGCCCAGCCCACCATTATGACTGGTCCGGGAGCGCCGGGCGGCGGGGCGCCGGGCGCGGGCGGACCGCCCCAGCCGTGAGTCCCCGCCACGTCTGACGTCGATCAACTCCAGGCGCTCGGCCAGCAGCTCGCGTCGGCGCTGGTCAACGCCTACGGCATGAACGTTCCAGGTGCAAACTTGGTCTTTCTTCCCGGTGGGTTAAACGTTCCGACGGGTACTGCAGGCGGCGATGGTATCGTCCAGATGTTGAACGGCCAGCCGGTCGTTAATCCCACGCAAATGCAGACGTGGCTGGCCATGAACTTCGATTTTCCCTTCGTCGTCTCGAGCGGAGCGGGGGCCGTGCTGGTGCGCTACGAGTCGCAGGGGACGGCCACCCAGATCTATAGCACCGCGGCGACGTTCGCCGAGGCCGTCGGCAGCCCGGACGACGACGCCTGGAAACGAGTGGCCGCCGAAATAGCCGCGGCGAAGGACAGCCTCGGGCCGCCGGAGACCCAGACTCTCGTCTGCTCGCCTGGAGATTGGCCGCTCCCGTCGGCAGAAGGATACTGGACCACGTTCGACTCGACACAAACGTCGTCGTCGTCATCGACCACGACATCGTCATCGACTCGGATTCCGATTCGAGTGCCGATCGTCGATAGCAGATTCTGGATGGTACGGTCGCTCGCCGCACCGGCCGCGGCGACCGAACAGCCGCCTACACCCGCGCCCACGTCAGTGAGTCGCCCTCCGTTGGAGGCTTCGCGAGCCGAGTTTACGGTCAGCCCCGCCGAGCGATCCTACAGTCCCGCCGAGCGGTCCTTTTCTCCGAGCACGATGCGATCCGCGCAGTACGTGACGCCCGCCGCATCGGCAAGTTCGGCCCAGCCCGTTGCCGTCGCCCGCGCAACGACATACGAGGTCGAACCGGTCGAGCACCTCGACGTTGCACGATGGCAATCTTCGGTCAATGTCGGATTACTGCCGAGCCGGCTCGACGCGCACGCGCTCTTTTCCGGGGCGCAAGCCGTGGACCAAGTAACGACGTCGAGCTCATCGTCGGTCGTCATTCATTTGGAACACCAGCTCGTAACGATCGGCCGTTATCGGGCCGGGCAACCGTGGTGGGATGGCGTCTTCCTTGCCGACGCCGGGTGGTACGTACCCGGGATGCCGCGCGGTGGCCTCTTACCGGCCGCGAGCAACGCCGAGAACGGTTCCGACAACGGCCTCCCGATCGCCATGGTGATCGTTCGAAATCTTCGAGTATCGGGGAAATGGTCGCAGGCAGCCTCGGCCGCCCTCGGGTCGCCCGGCGGCACGATTGGGCCGCTCTCGCTCTTCGGCGCGTCCGCCACAACCGAAGCCGACGGGGTTACCGTGACGTTCGCGCACGATGGCATGCAGGTGGTGGCTCTGCTCTGCAGTCCGCTTCCGGTTTTGCCACCGGTCGATATAACAACGTCCAGCGCCTCGTCGCAGAGCTCCTCGTCGCAAAGCTCCTCGTCGCAGAGCTCCTCGTCGCAAAGCTCCTCGTCGCAAAGCTCCTCGTCAGCGCAAAGCTCCTCGTCAGCGCAAAGCTCCTCGTCGTCGCAAAGTTCGTCCTAGACGATCCGGTCGGCACCGGTTAGATGGGGCTCGATGCGACGCCATTGATCCGGATCCAGGTATCGAGCCACCCCGCCTATGAAGTAGCTTTCCACGGCTCGAACGACGTCGCTTTCGCGTATCATGTCCATACATCTCGGCAGATCGTTCACGACGTCGACGCATAGGTTTTCCGGACGATCCTTTTCGTCACCATCACCTAGTGCAACGACGCGTGATTTCCAGCAGCCGCCGTTGTCGCAACAGCTCAAGCATCCGACCCGATGCAGAAACTGGTGGTGCGGATAGGTCTCCCACTGCGGCGGTTCTCTACCGCCGGCCACAACGACGCACGGGCGATTTTTGGGGAAGCCGCCTTTGACTTCGACGGCTGCTGCAAGATGCATCACGAGCGTCACCGGAGAGAGCACGCCTTGCGCGTGGTGGACGAGCCGAATCAGTTGTCGTAAGTCGGTCTTCCCGCGCAGGTCGATGACCCCGGAAAGATCTGGGTGGTTATGGCCCGCCTCTCCGACCTGGACGAACGCAACTCTTCGGGCGAATCGATCTACTACAGCCTGGAGTCGCGGAACGCTCCAGAGTTTGGCCGTATAGTCTGTCTTACCACCGGAGACGATGATCCAGAACGGCATATCGCTTCCAACGACTTCATGCACTTGCGAGATCCACGACTTTTCCAAACTCGAGAGGTGAATGTCCCCTCGGAACGCCGTCGGGTGCAAGCTGATGCCGAGCTTATCGCTCAAGTATTGTTGGAAGCCGTGAATGAAATGCCACGGCTCTTGATTGCTCCGATGAATTAGGGGATAGTGACAATCGATCGTTTCGGTGTGCCGCCCGTCGAGGCGAGTGATGAACGGGTTGTTTTGCCAAAGGTCGGGAGCCGACGTCCGAACGTCCGTGCAAAATTCCCCCGGGTGCAGAAGATGGATGTCCCTCACTGCCGCCGTGAGCATGACGATATCACCCGGGGACTGGAAATTTTTTAAAATAATAGGGCGAGGCACCGTACCGGCTCCGGGCCAAACCGCTCAGCCGTGGATGCTGTAGAGCGCCTGGATTTGTGAGGCTGCTACCGCGCTCATCTTGGTCCTCCTTTGTCGAAAGCGCCGAAGAAAGAGCAGCTATGTTGCGCCTCGCGTCGCGTATTGCCTCCAAGCAAAGGAGGGGTTAAGGACGATTTAGCCGACGCCCTTGACGAGCCGATTTGCGCGGTCTTACACTTGACTTATGGCAATCTTGCAACTGGCGAAATGGCGTGGTCCGGTGCCCAACATAAATGCGGGCGCAATGACACGACCGTTTCAAGGCTTGGTGTTGCACATCCAAGAGGGAACCGAGGATGGGACCGACTCGTGGTTTCACAATCCCGCCTCACAGGTCTCCGCTCACTTCGGCAATCCGAAGAGCGGCGGCCTCGACCAGTGGGTCGACACCGACGATAAGGCATGGGCTCAAGTCGCGGGTAACCGCGCGTGGATCAGCATTGAGAATGAGGGACATTCGGGCGATAGCTTGACGGATAGCCAGTGCCGAAACGCTGGCATTCTCCTGGCGTGGCTCAACCTGACGGAGAGCGTCCCGCTGACTCTCGCCGAGAGTGCTACCGACTCGGGCTTAGGTTATCACTCCATGGGCGGTGCGGCGTGGGGCGATCATTCCACCTGTCCAGGACAACCGATCGTCGACCAGCGGCCCGCGATTATTTCGGTCGCTCAGAGTCTGGTAAGCGCGCCGGTCGTCACCGGCATTTCACCGGCTAGCGGCGGCGCCGACACGCCCGTCGTGATCGCCGGCTCCGGGTTTACCTTCGCAACGTCGGTCGGCTTCGGAAATACCTCCGTCACGCAAATGAGCGTCGACAGCGACACGCAAATCACGGTAACTGCGCCGATGGGAAGCGGTACCGTCGACGTCGTGGTGATCGCCTTACCAGGAACGTCGGCAACGAGCACCGCCGATCAGTTTACGTATACGTAACGGCCATGGCTTTCAATCCCTTAGGAAACTTCAATCCAACCGCCCCGATCGATCCCGGCGTTCTCGCAAAAGCGAAAACGTTGCTCGCTTCGCTTCCGAAAGTGCCGGCGGGCTCCTTATCGCGCCTCTACTTGCACTGGACCGTCGCGCCGTTTGGATGTACGTTCGGCGACTATAACGGCGAGGCCGACTTCGAGGGCGGAAACTGGAAGATGATCGTAACCCACGATCCGCGCGATAACGCGGTGGGGGTGAACAACAACGAGCCCGCGTCGCATACCTGGCACCGGAACACTGGGGCAGTGGGAGTCTCCATCGCGGGCATGAGCGGGGCGACCGAGAACAACTTCGGTCCCGATTCCGTTACGATAACCGGCCTCGAACATCTTTGCGCCTGTGCGGGCGCATTTGCGCAGTGCTACGGCATCGACTCGCTTGGCACCGTGTCGCAGGGCGCGTCGCATCTTGGCGACGGCGGAAGGGAAATCAACACGGCGGGCGAGCACACGATTCTAACGCATGCCGAATGCGCGAGCGTCGACGGCTATTTGTGCGGCTTCACGACCGATCCCGATTGCCGGTGGGATCTCGGCTCACTCGTAGCGCTACCGGGCGGAACGAGGCTAACTAAGGAGATGGTCTCGCAGTGCGGCGATGCACTTCGCCAGCGCGTGCACGCCTATAAGGGTTCGCTCGGAACGCCGTAACTACGGACTGGGCGGATCGATGGCGTTGTGGACGCCGTCGGTATCGCAGAGTGCCGTGTTCGTGTCGCCGGCGGGATCGTAAGGAAGAACGCGCGACGCGGGTGATGACGTAACCCAGTTGCTGACGCTGCCGACCCCGTCGGTCAGGTTCCCGGCCGGAATGCCGAGATGCTCCGACCACAGGTCGCAGCGCAGTTGCTGTGCGAAGGTCAGCGATCCGGCTGCCGGAGCGGCGTCATCGAAGATGAACGCATCGGCCTCGCTGTCGGATTGCCAGCCGCGCCGATTACAGTTCGCGCTGCCGATCACGGCGAGTTCGTCGTCGAAGATCCACGTTTTGGAGTGGACGTAGGTGTGCGCACCAAACGTCGGCGGCGTCGAAGCCGGCGGCGATACGAGCTGGAAGACCCGCACTTTCGCGGCGTCCGAAGCGCTCAAACCATTGGTGACCGCATCGATGAACTGCTGGCGGTAACGCCATCGACAGGGAAGATCGCTGATCTCCGAAGCCGCGATGAGGATGGTCAGGTGCTGTAAGCTCGCGACCCGCGCGTTGAGTGCGGCAGCGGCCTCGGGAGAGATCAAGTACTGGTCTTCCATGTAAATGAAGCGCTGGGCATTAGCGATCGCCGCAAGAAGCAATCCCTGGACGTCTCGCTCCTTGGGCACGGTCGTCCCCGGCGTGGCGGGGGTGAACGTCCTGCCGACCGCAACCGAACACGAGTTGCCGGTGCTCGAAGGGGTCGCCGATGCTGCCGGAACTGCCTCGCTGCGCCCGAGCAAATCGCCTTTCGACGAATCGATCGCTGCGTGATCGGGATGATGGTCCCAGCGCCGGATGAACGTCAGCAACAAGTCCCACGCCGCCGGTCCCATTACTTGACAGTGGACGTCGTGCAGCGGTGCACCCTGGGTTCCCGAGGAGCTGCTGGCGTCGACGGTCGTGCCCCCGTCCGTCGCAGCGGATGCTGGATTCCCCGATGAATCCGAACCTGATGCGCCGGCGCTGGTGGACGGCGCCGCGCCCCAGGGGACGCGATCCGAGTTGATGTCGATGCCGCCGCAGAATCCGATCAACCCGTTGGAACCTTTGACGACCAGCACCTTTTGGTGATGCGATCCGAACACGGGATCGCTCGTCGCATTGTCGAGAATCGCCGCACCACTTGCAAGCGTGTTGATGAAGTCTACTTGCGGCTGATTGAGGCCTTTGTACTGCTTCCAGAGCATTGCTCGGATCTGTACGCCGCGCGCCGACGCGGCGGTCATGAGGTCCGCAAAGGTGTTCGATGCTGCTCCTCCCGTCGGCGTTGCCGATGGGTCGAGCGAAACGGTGTCGACGAGCTGCCATCCGAGCAAGTAGATGTAGTGCTCGCTTCCCGTGGTCGAATTGATCGCGTTGAGCATCGCGCCAAAAGTCGCCGGGCCATCGATCAAATACGTCACTGCGTTGCCGCTGCGTAGTCCCGTGTTCGTCGAGATCGCTCCCATCAAAACGTTCGTCCACCGCGTAGGGTCGATCGCGGCGGCGCCGTTCGTCGATGACGACGACGAATCGCTCGACGACGAATCCGACGATCCGCCGTTCGGCACGCCGCCGGGCAGGCCGGCGTCGGGCGCGCCCTCTAACATGACGCCTGCGGCGAATCCCCAACCACGCTGTAGACGACCGTCTCGGGGAACGAACCGCTCCCCGCCGCCGGCGGGAAGCTCAAGGTCGTTCCAGCCAAATCGTTGACGAGAACCGGCCAGTCCTGATTGCGTACGCGCGTGCACCCGTCGGTCGAACAGAGTGGCTGGATTGCGGCGAATGGATCGGGAGCGTTGCTTCCGCCGCCGTGGATCATTATCTCCGAGCGGCCCCATGCCGCCAACCCGCCTCGCGGCAGAGCGATCCCGCCGATGACCAAATAATCGCCCTGCACCGTGCAAAGGCCCGCCTCCATCAGGCGCTGCTTCGTCGCGTCGTCGAGATCGGCAACGTAGATTTGACCGTAACCTTCGCTCGCTACCCGGCCCGCCATTCCCCACGACTCCCACTGAGTCAGCATGTAGTGGCCGGTGGCGACCGGCCAAAAGTGACCGTGAGGACCGTCGTTTGGATTCGAGCTCCGTCCCCACGCGTCGCCCGTAGCGGCAAAGCTGCTGCGTAATCCACCGCCGCTGGGTGCAAAGACTTTGACAAGGCCTCCCGGGCGATCGAAAACGCAGTGAATCATGTGCCTCTCCTTTGTCGCGATGCGACTACGAGTAAATGAATCCGGAGATCATGTGATAGATTTCGTCGAAGAAGATGTCGCTGTGCTGTCCGGCGAAACCGCCGCTCGGCCATTGTCCAGAGGCCGCCCGCGCGCGGTGTATTGCCGTCAGGTCGACAACCACCAGCCGCCGAGTGTAGCCGAACATGCCCGTCGGCGAAAATGCGGGCGGCAAGCTGAACGAGTCGGCTCCGCCAAACGCCGTAACGGTCGCGGGCGTCGGACCGGCACTTCCCAGTGCCGGCTTAGGATTGAACAGATTAGCGGCGCGGCCGGCTTCGAGAAACCATTTCGTGAGCGCTGCGTCTTCGAGCGACTTGGTGACGAGCAAACGAGAGTTCGGTACGCCAACGACGTTTCCATAAATATCGCCCGGTTCGAGATTATCTTCATCGGTCGCCGGCTCGAGCAGAACGGTGCGGAAATCGGTACCGGGCGGAATGGTTATCGTCCCGTTGGCGACGTCGACCTGCATATCCTCAAGCGCGGCACAGATGACCTTGCAGCCGAAGCTGTGCCCGAGCAAGAAGACGCGAAACGGCAATCCGCTGCCGAGGCGCGATTTCAAAACGAGCCGCAGCATCGAGTAAACCGCGTTGCGCCCGATCGCGTCGGCTCGATGCTCCATCGTGTAGAAGCTGAGGAGCTGCAGCGCGTTGAGCGGGCTGGCCGGATCTTCGCTGATTTCGGAGGGCCAGTGGATTCCGATCCCGAGATTCTGTTCGGGTCGTTTGGGGAAACCGGTTCCCGTGCTTTGAAACGTCAGAATGCTCGACGCGAGCTCGACCGAGAATCGATTGTACGTGTCCATCATCCGAATGGCATCGGTGGACCAGCCGTGCGAGTAGATGAAGACGTCGCCGAAGCCAAACGGTGCGACCGCCATCGCCTCGCTGATGACGTCGTTCATCCCCGCATCGAAGAGAATTCCGTTTTCGTTGACCGGTACGTTGATGTAGTGTGCCATGCGCTTGCTCCCGTTTTCGCTAAAGCGTATCCGGTAAGTCCACGCTCGCGCAAGTAGTGGGCCCGTCGATTTTTCCGATGCGGCAGAACAGCTAGGGCTAGCTAGCTCGATTTCGCTTGCCAAGGCCACTTTCGAGATGATATTTTGTTTCGAGAAGCTAAGCGGGCTACCGGCCGCCCGTGTGGAGGAGAGTGCCATGACGCCTTTAGCCGGCACTGCCCCGAGCGGTGCTTGGACGTTCGTTTTGATTGCCGCCGTTTCGCTCGGTCTCGTCCTAGTCGTGGCGGCGATCGTCGGGGCTTTGACGTCCCTCGTCGCGCGCGCCCAAGGTCAGAGCGGTATGGGCGGCCGCGAGGCGCGGCCCGTAGTTTGGACGTTTGGTCTCGCTACGTTTACGCTCTTCGGCCTCGTCGCGATTCCCTTCATTACCGGCTTGTCGACCAGCACGTGGATTCAGTTGGAGCTCATCGCGGTCGGGTTATTCGTGGTCGGCGGCTTCTTTGGGTTTCTCTTCGGGCTTCCGACCGCGACGCAGCCGAGCCAATCCACGACGGATTCGCGCCCCCTGCTTTCGGTCAACACCCATTTGGAGGACGTTACCTCGAAGATCGCCACGTTATTGACCGGCGTAGCCCTCGCCCAAATCATTACGGTCCCAACCTATATCCTGGCCTTTAATACGGAGCTGCAAACGGCGCTCGGGACGTCGGCTGGAGCCATGGGTATCGCCCTACTGCTCTACTTTCCGCCGCTGGGGTTCATCCTGACGTACGTGGTCATGCGGGTCGGCGTTTCGGAGCTTTTCGCCAGAGCCGACCAGCGCCTACAGTTGTTTGTATCGGGTCAGTCTGCGATACGAAGAGCGCCGCCGCTGCCGGACATTTCCGAGCCCGCCACGCCCGATCAGTTGGCCATTGCTCGGTCGATCGCATCGATTCCGTATGCTGCCATAACGGATGTTAACGACAAAGCCACATGGGCGAGGGCAAACGCACTCCTCAACAACTATGCGGATGCGGAGCGCGCCTTCCAGGACGTTCGAGTGCTCGATCCGCGCAACTATTACGCGTTGATCGACTACGCGACCGTCATCTACAACGATCCTAACATAGATGACGTGCCCTACGTGCTCTCCCTGCTCGCGACCGCTCAATCGCTGTGTCCGGCCGATAAGCTCGATACGTTAGCGCGCATTAAGTCGTTGCGTGCCGCGGCACTCCTCTATCAAACCGGTGGCTATGAGGCGAGCATAGAGGAAATCAACTCGCTCATCGCAACGATCAACATGCCGCAGCCAAAGCTCGCGCGTTTCTATCGCGCGTGTGGTTTCGGTCAACTCTTTGCGGCGCTCCAAGCCGGAGGCGCGATTCCTGCGCCCGTGCAAACCGCAATCGAAGGCATTATTCTCAACGATTCGGCCTTAACTCTTGCACAAGGTAAGATGGGACGCGATCAGCTGCTCTGCGTAGCCGCCGGAATAGGCCGCCAGAACGCATCCGATAACGATTTGCAGGCCTTCGCCGCCATAGACGTTCCGTTTCAACTCCAGCTGCAAACCCCGGCGCCGGCGCCGCCCCCCCCGCCGCCGCCGCCGCCGCCGGCAACGATAACTGCCGCGGCGATCGCTGGAGGGTGGATCGCGACCCACTGTCCGCCGTAGCTGCTATCCGCGGGTCCCGATAGCGTGGTTACAGAATCCAAGAACGCTATGTTGACTTGCAGATCCGCTCAAGTAGCTGCGTGCCTGGCGCTGTTTGAGGCCGCCACCGGACAAAACGCGGCAGCCGACGCTTCACTCTCCGCGAAGGCTCCGGCGTCAAGCACCAATCCACTCGCAATTTCGTGTAGCGCCACCAGCGCTCCGAGCGAGGCCGGAACGTCCGATTACTACGTTGTGCTGAAAGCACAATATCAGAACCGCGGGTCGCAGACGATCGTGCCGATCATTATTCGCTTTGACTTCCACGATCAAAGCGGGAAGATCGTCGCTTCCCACACGGTGATCGATTCGACCGGCTTAGCGCCTCAGTATGCTAAGGATGGCCAGTGGCAATTGGTCGGCTATCCCGCAAACGCAGCATCCTTGACGTGTAGCCGCGTCTCGAGTAGTCGGCTGTGACGCATCGCCGTTGGTTGATATTCTCACTGGTCGTATTCGTTCTCTCTGCCGGCACGGCGATATATCTCGGCTTGCAAAATAGCGCCATCAAACAAGCACGTTCTAATGATGACGCAGTCAACAGCTCGAACTCGAACAAGCAGCCCGTAAGCTTCCTCGTCTACCCGGGCGAGTGGTACAACACATGCAGCGCCAACACGGGGGCGCCGGAAAAGCTGGGCGCGGCCCCGCCGACTCCCGCTCCGATAGAGACCGGGGCGCCGGACGGAATCGCGAAGAGCCTCACGGTCGGCGACGTTCTACAGGTCACCATCGGATTTGCCTGCGCGTTCAACGACGCTTCGGCGGTTGCGGATATGCGAGCAAACAAGGTGCAGTTCAAGCCCGGGATCTCGGCGCTCGACTTTGACGTAGCTCCGGTCATGGCAGACGAGTTGGACGGCCGCAATTTTTACTGCGTGGCCGCGCCGGATGATAGCGTGTGTAAAAATGGCTCGACGACGCCAGTGCAGGACCTGAAGTGGACCTGGTTCTTACGGCCTCGCTCGGTGGGAAGGCATTTCGTTCGCATTGACATCTATCAACGCAAGATCATCGGACCCGGTCAATACGTCGAGATAGCGCCCCGCTGGGTTAGGGAGTATTCGATCGACGTTCGCCAACCGTTTACCAACGAAATCGCGCAGTGGGCGCCGGTGATTGCCACGCTTGCCGCGCTGTTTCCCGCCATCACCTTCATTCACGGTCTTGTTGCACGCAGCCGACAGCGAGCCGGCAAGGAATAAGAAGCGTCCCGGCGCCTTAAGCGACCGGCAGCGAGGAATCCGGCGAGGATCCGAAGGTTGCGGTCTGATCGCGAACGCCGACGATGATCGAAGTAATCGCTAAGTTCTGTGGATTGTCGAACGTAAAGAGCGCGAAGGCGGTCATCGCGCGTGTTTGCACGGTTGGCAGTGGTGCCGATTGATCCGGGCCCGAAAGTTGCGCGAGCGCGGTTCCGTTCGACATGGCTTTCGCGGTCACATCGGAACCTTGGAGTGCGTCGTCATCTGGGTTGACCGCCACACTGACCTGAATTTCTACCTGCGAATTCTCGGTGCTGTCGATCGTGGGAACGGCCCAGTACGAGCCGATTTGCTGCGGTGTCAGATCGGTTGATGTATCCATTACAGTGTCCCCGAGCAGGTCACGGTCCACTCGTTCTGCTGTATGCAGGTCGTCGCGTTGCACGTATCGACCGCCTGCCCGCGAAAGTCGAGGTCGACGGTAACGTTCGTGCCGACGCTTGAAGCGATCCCTGGAAAGTCGTTCCCTCGATACTGGCAACCCGTTGCGCGATCGGGCAAGTACGTGTCCGTCGAGTCGGTCGAGCCTTCCGAGCGATGGCCGTAATGCACGTTCGCTCCGCTGGGCGGTGACGCAAGCCCGTCCTCTTGGAAGTTGTCCGAGGAAGCCCCGGCGGCGGGCCGAGGAAGTAACTTTAACGGTGCGCCGCCCGCCGGATTCGGCAGCAGAAGAACGATCGTCTTGCCGTTGGCGGTGAACGTACCGCGGACGAACTGCCGGTACTCACCGCACGAACAGACGCAGCCGGCTCCAGTCGAATCGAAGTCGATTTCCATCTTGAAGGTCTCGCCCATCTTCTTGTTGGCGCCGACCGGAACGGTGGTGCATCCCGACCGCGCGGTCGGGACGTTAAACGTCGTCACGCAGCAGCGGTTGTAGGCGAACTGGTCGTTCGAACTCGTCGCCGACGTGCCGTCCGGATTGGAAACGGTTACGTCTACCGGGCCGCTGGCATTCGGTGCCGGGACTTGCGCGACGATCTCGGTGTCGCTGTTTACCGTGAATCCGTCGGCTGCGACCGTGCCGAAGTTGACGACCGTGACGCCGGTAAAGCCGGTTCCGCCAACCGTCACGCTTGCCCCCGCAACGCCGTTGCCAGGAGTGAGACCAAGAACCACGGGCGTCGCCATGACCTAACGGCGCTTCTTCCGCCGGCGCGGAGAGGCCTTGTTTTTTGCGCAAAATCGTGCGGGACCGAACGTGGGAGCTCGACGAGCCGGCGCGTTCGCCGCAGCGCGCTTAGCCCTTCTTATCGCGAATCGGGTAGTCCGGCCTCTGAACGTAGACGTATTTTTCGCCGCACACGCGGCAAATATTCAGCGGGCTTCCAAAATGCTCGTGGGGCGCGAATACTTTTGCGACTTTCGCACGCTTCTTGACCGTTACTGTGGGTTCGATGACGTCTACCCTATCCGGCTCCCGGGTTAGGAGCAGCGCGCCTCCAAATCGGCGGCGTCCTCACCTTATTCGAGATTCACACCAAAAAGACCCTCGTTCCGAAACCCTTGCGCTCGCGGGGCACTTAGGAAGGAAGGTGAGTACTTCGCTCCCACAATCGCGCATTCGAGGCAACGTAGTTACCGGTTTTGGACTTGCGCTCATCCATCTCGGTGCCTTGACCGCATTTATTCCTGGGCTTTTTTCGTGGAGCGCCGTCGGTGCTACGGCGGTTTTAGTTTACGTAACGGGAGGCCTCGGAGTGACGCTCGGCTTCCACCGGTTGCTCACCCATCGGAGCCTGCAACTTCCAAAAGGTGTTGAGTACTTCCTCACCGTGCTCGGCGTCCTTGCCCTTCAAGGCGGACCGATCGACTGGGTTGCAACGCATCGTCGTCATCATGCGAACTCCGATCGAGAAGGCGATCCGCACGGCATGGACCGAGGTTTCTGGTGGGCCCACGTCGGTTGGCTTTTCTTGCCGAACTCCGGGCGCCCGACCAACGCCGAGCAACGACGGCTCGCGGCCGATCTGGTAGCGGATCCGTTTTACCGGTTCATGGAGAAATCGGCGCTGCTTTGGCAGGTGACGCTCGGCGTGTTGCTCTTCGCGCTCGGGGGCTGGTCGTGGGTCGTGTGGGGTATCTTCGTCCGGCTCGTCGTTACGTATCACATCACCTGGTTCGTGAACAGCGCGTCTCACTGGAGCGGCTACCGCACGTTCCGCACTGGCGACCGTTCGACCAACAACTGGTGGGTGGCACTGCTCGCCTGGGGTGAGGGCTGGCATAACAACCATCATGCCTTCCCATCCTCGGCCCGGCACGGCCTGCGTTGGTTCGAACTCGACCTCACCTGGCTGACGATCCGCGCGTTACAGCTCGTTGGAATCGTCCGCAGCGTCAAGCTTCCGTCGCTGGCAATGCTGAACCGCCTTCGCGTACTTGATCCCGCAAACATGGCACTCCCCCGGCCGTCGGCGCACTGGCGCAGCGACACAATTTAAGGAGCGGAGCTAAGTCAATGTATTTTAGCGAACAGATCGATCAGTCGAACTTCGAAGGCCTGGAACAGATCGCTGAATCCGACCAATTTGCGATCTATGCCGTGGGCAACCAAACCTATGTGTTGGTGCAACGACATCAAGGAACGCCATGGACGGCGCTGCGCTGCTCGGGAGACGGCTTGTTCCGAATCTCTGCGCTGCTCAATGACGCGATGCGACATCTCTATCGAGAAGTCTCCGCGCGTCTTTCTCCGAACTCGGATAAACCGTAGTCTTTATGAAGCACTCCGGCTACAGCCTGAAGCACAGCCTCGTTCGCATGCCGTTGCAAGGCCATCTTATTGCCATTAGCAGCTTTTTGGACGGAGGCATATTGAGGCCCGAGGAGCGGCGCGAACTGATTATGAACCACGAGCTGCTGGCAGCGGCCGTCGAGTTCTTTCTTATGCATCGGCTTATGGCCCGGGACAAACACGGCTGCGCGTACCTGCCCTTAAAGCGCGGTAAGCGGGCCTACTTCCTGGACGACTTCTTAGATTGCCTCGAACGGAATCCCGAGCACCTGGCCCGGCTTACATCGCTCATCCGCGAGGCTCTCTTCGTCAGGTTCGTCCTTGACGCGGCCGCAGCCGCCTAGCTGCAACCGCATTTCGGGTTTCTCACAGCGGCATCGCAATTGCGGCACAGGCCACGTACCTTTTTATATCGGCACTGCTCTCGTGGACGTCGATGACGTACTTGCCCTCGAGCAGGTCGCCGAGGGTGACGCCCGATATCGTCGTCGTGCTGCTTCCTTGAACGATATCGGTCAGAGTATATTTGGGCACCGGGTTCAGATTTGCGCAAGTGCCCGCGTGGATGTGGATGGGCTGTGTGCCGTTTTGACCACCCGCCACACTGACGACGATTGTGACACCGCCGGGAATCTGCTCGAACGTCGCCGTGCCGGTTTCACCTGGGCGATTCTGAGCGTACAGTTTTAAACTCAGAGTGGACGGATCGGCGCCGGCCGCCGTGCAGACGATTGCGCCAAGCGTTGCGGCGACGAATGCCGCGCGTAGAGCACGCATGGTTCACCTCTTCTATGGGCGCGGATCAGATATCGGGGTCTCCAGAAAGCTTAACCGTAGACTACCCGGCGGCCAAAGTCGGTACGCTATGGCACCAGGAGCGCGACCGGGCCCCGAAAAACTTCTTCTTCCAGGAAATGACCAGTAGGCAAGTCCTCGTACCCAACAAAGCGGTGCTTAAGCAGAACGCGATCCTCGGTGGCTTGAGCCCGGCCATGGCCGCAGAGGTCCTCAAGACCGCGCAGTTGATCGCACTGGAAACGTCCCAGCAGATTTATGAGGCCGACCGTCCGATACGAGATGTTTACTTCCCAATCGACGCGGTGCTTTCAGTGGTAACACAAATGCGCGACGGCGGCTCAATCGAAGTGGGGACGGTAGGCCGGGAGGGAGTCTCGGCCATCCCATTGCTGCTGGGAGCGACGACCTCGGCTAACGAAAGTTATTGCCAAGTTCCCGGCCGCGCGGTCGTCATTAGCAGCGATCAGTTTCGACGACTACTCGATAGCGGAGACGACCAGTTCCGTGGCATGCTCGATCGTTTTCTCCAAGCTTATGTAAATATGCTGGGACAGCTTGCCGCATGCAATGGGATGCATAGCATCCACGAGCGCTGCGCGCGATGGCTTTTGTTGACACACGATCGCGTCAACTCCGAAAAGATCGCTCTCACGCACGAGTACCTTGCGATGATGCTAGGCGCGCGCCGTTCCGGCGTCACCATCGCCGCCGCCACACTTGCCCAAGCTGGCTTCATTCGCTATGCCCATGGCCATATAGTGATTCTCAATCGACAAGGTCTCGAAGAGGCTTCCTGCGAGTGCTATGGCGTAGCGCGCGCCCAGTTTGGGCCGCTCTTGGAGCCTCTGGCCAACAAGCGGTAGCCGCCGCGACTTCCTTCAGAGACAATTTGCCTTGCCTCGTGCGAAACCGTACTGATTTTGCCGCCGAGCCATTGCTAGGCTAGCCTCAAGGACCATTTTGATAGGAACGAGGCGGACGTGGCTCACTTACGCGCATCGACGAACGCTTCCACGATAGCCCGAACTAGTTTGGAAACCGTGGACTTCACCCACTTGATCGGTCGGGGCAAGAGCGGCGCTGTTACTGACGTGAACACGATGAGAAGGGATGATATACGACGTGTTGTCGGCTTTGACGAATCCGAAGTTCGCTTCTCATTGCACGGCGACTTCGATATTTCCAACAAGCCGGAACTCTCTGAGACCCTAGCGCCCTACATGGCTTCACGAAAGCTTACGGTTGACCTATCGCACGTCACATTTATCGACGCAAGCACGCTCAGCGTTTTTGTCAACATTGCACGTTGTCGTCGCGAGCTCCACGCCACGCGGTTGCGAATCGTCAACGGCAGCACTCATTTTCGACGAGTTTTTTCGCTCTGCGGGTTGGATGACGGGTTCGACCTTGAGGACGTAGCCCCGCGCACGGCTAAGCCGCCCTCTTTCGTAGCGCGCTCGCTAGCGTTTGTAGCGCTCCCGTGACACAGGGACTCGGTTCGAGTAACACGTTTCGGCTCTACGTCCACCGCAACGGCGCGAACTTTATCGGCCTCTGCACGGAACTGAAAGCGGTCATCGAAGGTTCCAGCGCCGATGAGATCGTCGTCAAGGCCACAGCCCTGATCGACTCCGTGACAAATCGCGTAAAAACGCGAAAACCGCACATTGCCGTGCGCGTGAGCCCGAGCTTGCGAAAGGCTCAGCAGTGTTGACCCGACTTCTCACGTCTTAAAAAGCAGCCAGCGAGCATGCGCTTCATACACGCATTCGTTCGCCAAAAGATGACGCTAAGTTCTATACGTTGGCGCTTTTGCCATAAACTCGTTGTTCGGAGCGGAATTCAACGCACTCGTGTAACTTTACCGTGTCGTTTAGGTTCTCTATGGTTTAGAACAATAGAATCTCATATGAAAGTTGAACATTTATGATGGACCTGACCAAAACGGCGCCGCGTAGCGTGAGCGATATGATGCTTGGCATCGTGCAACTTGCCCGGGCGACCGACAAGGCGAAGGCCGTAGCGCACGGCCGCGCCGGTGAGTATAAGTACGACTGCCCCATGGACCAGGGCCTCTTCGAGTACCTTGGCATGGATGCGAAGGAGTTTCTCAATATCGTGAAGACCGCGAGGGACGACTCCGGGATCGAAGCTTACGCTAAGACATTCGTTGCCAAGAAAGACCCTCGAAATATCGAGGCCTTCAACAAGAAGTGGCTCTCCGCAGTGCCGACCGGGGAATCGTTAAAGCATTTTCAGGAACTGCGCGCCGAGATCGCTCCCGATCGGACCGACGTCATGACTTGGCCAGATCTGCTCGACCTTGACGAAGGCCGCACGGTCCCCCACCGCGAGCCCGTTTACGCGTAATAGCTAGCCTGCAGCTGCGGCTGCGTCAAACGAGCGTATGGCTTCGACGAAGGCCGTGCCATAGCGCTCGAGCTTGACGTTACCAACGCCACCGATCAGCCGGAACGCCTGCAGCGTGACCGGTTGGTGGGTGCATAGCTCGCGTAAGGTCGCGTCAGAAAAGACAACATAGGGCGGAACGCCTTGATCGTCCGCGAGACGCTTGCGCAAGCTGCGCAGGCTTTCGAACAGCGCGTCATCACGAACGGTAGAGGGTGCCCGAAGCCGGCGGCGGCGCCCCTTCTCGCTCTTGGCGACGACGCGCGGCATGGCAAAAGCGATTGAACGGTGCTCTTTGAGCGCACGCAATCCTTCCTCGGTTACGAACAAGGTTCGATGTTCGGAGTTCTGTTCGATACAGCCCGTCCGCATGAGCTCGGAGAGCAGCGCCATCCATTCGCCTTTACTCTGCTCCGCACCGATTCCGAAGGTCGATAGGCGATCGTGCCCCCGTGCAACGACCTTCTCCGTGCGCTTTCCGAGCAGTATGTCGACGATATGGTGCGCACCGCTCGAAAATCCGCTGTGCTCGTGGACGCGATAGATGCATGAGAGCAGCTTTCGAGCGGCCTGCGTGCCGTCGACTCGCTCCGGCGGCTGCAGGCAATTATCACAGTTGCCGCACTGCTGGGCAATGGAGTCCTCGCCGAAATAGCGCAACAGGTGACTCCGCCGGCAATGCGTCGACGCTGCGAAATCGAGCATTTGTCGCAGAAGGCGCTCGGCCTTTTCGCGTTCCTGCGGATTTTCTATCTGACGAATGAAATGGCGCTGCTTCGCCGCATCGCCTCCGCTGAAGAACAGCGCACAATCGCTGGCGAGGCCGTCCCGGCCGGCACGTCCGGTCTCCTGGTAATAGCTTTCGATATTCTTGGGCAGATCGTAGTGTACGACGTAGCGTACGTTGGGTTTGTCGATGCCCATGCCGAAGGCAATCGTCGCACACATGACGCGAATTTCGTCGCGAATGAACAGCTCCTGGTGCCGAACGCGCTGCTGCGGCAGGAGGCCAGCGTGGTATGGGCGAGATGAGATGCCCGCGGCGCAAAGCCTCGCCGCCAGCTCCTCTGCCGAGTTTCGGCTCTGCACGTAGACTATGCCGCTTTCGTTGGCACGAGCCGTACACCATGACAGCAGTTGTTTGCCCGCGTCGGCTTTTTCGAAGACGGCATAGCGCAGATTCGGCCGGTTGAAACTCGCAACGAAGCGGCGCGGCTTCCGCAACTCGAGAAAGCGCTCGATGTCGTCGCGCACGCGCGCGGTCGCCGTCGCAGTGAGCGCCAGGATCGGAACGTCGGGGTAGCGCGAACGCAGCGACGCGATCTGGCGATATTCGGGCCGAAAGTCGTGTCCCCATTCGCTAACGCAGTGCGCTTCGTCGACCGCTATGCGGCGCAGGTCCCAGCGCGCCAAAGAGGCTAGGAACCCCGCGGTCACGGTGCGCTCCGGAGCGACGTACAGCAGGCGGTACGCACCACGGTCGAGTGCCGCCAGCCGATGGCCGGCCGCCGACGGATCGAGCGAGCTGTTGAGGAACGTTGCCGGAATCCCGTTAGCCTCGAGCGCATCGACCTGATCTTTCATCAATGCGATAAGTGGCGATATGACCAACGTGAGCCCATGCTCGAGTAATGCCGGCAATTGATAGCAGAGCGATTTCCCGCCGCCGGTCGGCAGGAGAGCGAGCACGTCGTCTCCAGCTAGCGCCGCTCCGACGATCTCACGCTGCAGCGGCCGAAACGATTCATACCCGAAATGATGCTTCAGCGCTTCGTCGAGCCGCACGATCCGTCTAGTTTCCCTGCTGTGGGGCCGCGACCGGTTTCTCTCCTGCTGCTTTCAACGTGGTGTTGACGCCGTTGAGCGAAGCAGTCCACGCGTCGTAGGCCTTCGCGCGCGAAGCGTAGTTGCGTTCGAGGTGCGCGTAGAGCGTCAAACTCGCTTGCGCGAGCGGCTCGTCGTTCATCAGTCCGAGAATGTCCTCGCGCAGCTGCCCCGGTTTCTGAATGAAGTCCTCGAAGCTCTGTGGCGACGACGTCAGCGTTGCAACGAACGCATCGATGTCGTCAATCGCCGTCTGCAGCTTCGCCGCACTCGTTGTGTCGCTGGGCTTGAGCGCCTTCTTATCGTCGACGAGCGTCTCGCGAACCGAATGCAGCGCATTGAGCATCCCATCGACACGCCCCACGAGGCTGTAGACGCGTCGCTGCTGATCGAACTGTGCGCGGTACTCTTGCGGCGTCGTGCTCGAGAGCGGGTCGGCGACCTTGACCAGCGGAAAGCGATAGGTCTTACCATCCAGATGAAAGGCCATAATATAGCGGCCCGGGGGAAGCGCCGGGCCTTCTTCGGGGCCACGGAAGAAGAAGGGCGCGCTGTCATAGCGGGCCGGCCCGTCGATTGTAAAGTCGTAGTCGAACTCATTCTTTCCGTCGCCGCGGCTCAGCCAGTACGATTCCGCTTCCTGCCCGGTGAAGACGTCGTGCTCGCCTTCGACGTGACGCCATAGGTGCCCGCGAAGATCGTAGACGTCAATCGTCGGGCGTTTCTTGGCTTGGGCGGGCAACCAGTAATAGAGCGTCGCTACCGCGCCGCCGTTGCTCAGTAGTCCTCCGCTGGGCTGCTGCGCTTCGAAGTCAGCATAGTTTCCCTCGTCGTCGCGATAGCCGATCAGGTCGATGCCGGGCCGCGGGCCGATTACCAGCGGCGCCGTTGGTATCGCGCATGCCGACTGCTGCACCGGACGAATATCGTCCATCACCCAGATCGCGCGCCCATGCGTTGCGATGACGAGGTCGTCGAACCGCGGTTCGATGCGAATGTCACGCACTTCGACGGCCGGCAGGTTGTTTTGGAAGCTCTGCCAGTTCGTACCGCCGTCGCACGAAATGCGGATCCCGCGATTCGTACCCGCGTAGACGACGTTTGCGTTGGCGGTGTCGGGGCGAACGGCACGCGCGTATTCGCCGGCCGGAATGCCGCTGGTGATCTTCTGCCAATGTGCGCCGTAATCGTGGGTGACGTAGATGTACGCGGCATCGTCGCCCATCGCGTGCCGGTCGGCCGAGACGAAGACCGTACCCGCGGCGAGCGTCGATGGCGCAACGGTTTCGACGGCGCTATCGGCCGGCAGGCCCGGTGGCGTGACGTTCTTCCAATGCCCGCCGCCGTCGCGCGTGACGTAGACGAGACCATCGTCCGAGCCGGTCCAGATCTCGCCGTTGTGGCGCGCGGAGGTTTCGATGTCGAGAATCGTGTCGTAGTTTTCGGCGCCGGATTCGTCGTGGGTTACCGAGTTCTTGGCGACCTGCTGTTTCGACTTGTCGTTGCGTGTGAGGTCGGGACTGATTGTTTTCCAGTGCTTACCGCCGTCGCTCGTTTCGAAGAGCACGTTAGCACCGATGAAGGCGACGTGCGGATCGTACGCGGCGAATGCAATCGGCGATTCCCAGTCGAAGCGATAGAGCGCCGTCGCCAGGACGAAGTCTTCCTGCGCCGTGCCGCGGTACGGCCGCACGTTTGTCGATTGATGTGAAACGCGGTCGTACACGACGATCTCGCCGTTCTGCGAATCCGCCCAGATCAGGCGCGGGTTCGCCGGGTCGGGGACCGCCCATTCGCCGTCACCCTCGGTAACCTTGAACCAGTCGCGGTTTGTAATTCCGTCGAGGCTGCCGTTGAACGCGGGACCGCAGTAGGCATTGTTGTCCTGCAAGCCGCCGCAGACGAGGTACGGGATCGTATTCGAAAGCCCGACGCGATAGACTTGGCCGATCGCGATGTTCCGGGAGTTCGACCAGGTCGCGCCCCCGTTCGCCGAGATGGCGATTCCGCCGTCGCCGGCCAGCGCCATGCGATTGCCGTCCGACGATATCCACATGTCGTGCAGATCGGCATGTACGCCGAAGGCGGAGAGGTTGAACTTTTCGCCGCCGTTGTATGAGGTCACCAGAAGGAAGCTTACGGCGTAGACGGTGGCGGCATCCGTCGGCGAGACACGCACGTGCGAGAAGTAAAACGGGCGCTGGTTTGCCAGCGAGTCCTTGCTGACCATCTTCCACGTGGCGCCGGAGTCGTCGGAACGCCAGAGAATGCCGGCGGCCGATTCGACGAGCGCGTAGATGCGATTCGGTTGCGACGGTGCGATCGCCACGCCGATGCGGCCGATTGGCGGAGCGGGGAAGCCGTTGCCGGTCACTTCTTTCCACGTTCTGCCGCCGTCGCTCGAACGGTAGAGTCCGTCGTCGCCCGTTCCGCCGCTTGTCAGCGCCCATGGGCGGCGCAACACGTGCCACATCCCGGCGAAGATAACGTTGGGATTCTTCGGATCCATCGCCATGTCGCTCGCGCCGGACTGCTCCGACAGGTACAGCGTCTTGCTGAACGTCGCGCCGCCGTCGAACGAAACGTAGACGCCGCGCTCCGTGCTCGGCGCAAAAACATCGCCTAACACGGCGACGACGATATGCTTCGGATCGGTCGGATCCAAGAGGATGCGCGAGATGCCGGGCGCATTCGGAAACGATACCGGCTGCCACGACCGACCGCCGTTGGCCGAGTGATAGAGGCCGCTCTCGGGGATCACGTCGTTGCGAGGATTCGTCTCGCCGGCGCCGACCCAAATGGCGGCGTCGTCGGCGGCGCTGACGGCGATGGCGCCGACGCTGCCCAAATGAATGAGGTCGGAGATATTCTGCCACGACGTTCCGCCATCGATGCTCTTCCATACGCCGCCGTCCGACGTGCCCGCGTAGTAGAGAAGGGCGTGCTGGTTGCTGCCCGCAACTGCAGTCGCGCGCCCTTCCGGAAGCGCGGGGCCGATTGCGCGCCAGCGCATCTGGGCGACGGGCCGTTCGTCGGCACGCGCGCCGAGTGGAGCGGCCAGCGAGAGAACGGCGGCCGCCAGCAGAACGAGCCTCCAACGCATCGCGCTAATTGCCTTCGTCTTGAACGACTTTGCCGTCGATCTTTACCAGAGCGCTCACGTCCTTGCTCTGCGTCTGCAGCCACGTGCCGTTCACGAGCTTCCAGGTGTCCTGGCTGCCGGTAGTCGCTTCGAGGTCGTGATTGCCGTCGGGCGCCTGAAGCTGGCCGGCTATCTTGCCGGAAACGACGACGATTATCGTGCTCGCGTCCGACGACGTCGTCGATTGGACCGTGTTGGCACATGACGTGACGTGCAGTTGTTTGATCTCTTGCTTGGCCTGCGCTATGAACTCTTCGCGCTGCATTTGCTTCCCCTTGAAATCAAGGTGCACGAAGTCGGGCGCGAGCAAGCCAAATGCCGCGGCCAGGTTAGCGTCGGTCGGATCTTGCGTGGCAGTGCACACCAGCGCGTAATCGGTGGTAATGGCCTTCGCAGCGGCGTCCGGTACGGGATCGGCGCTGGCCGCAAGCGGTACGGCCACGGCCGCGCAGAGTGCCGCCATCATAATCTTCAGTAGCATCGGTGGACCTTTCTTCGGCATTTTCTCTCCCCAAGGTATCGGAGAGGCTTCCGCTATGTTTCGCGGCCTTGGCGCGGCCTTCCGTCCGATGCCCATTTAGATCGCGGCCAGGCATGAAAAAGGCGCTCGTTTAATGCGCGCGCCTTTCCTCGTGGCTTCTCTTGTATTTACGAGCCGCAGGCCGCGTGCCCGCAATGACAATGGCCGTGATCGTTCGACGTCTTACAGGCCTCGCTGCAAAACTCGCCGTCGGTCGCCTGACACTTACATCCTTCACCTTTACATGGCATTGATTTAACCCTCCTCACGGGCGCCTATACCCGCTCGTGCGAGCGCCTAAGCCGTTAAGCGAGCACGGCATGCCAACGCCTTACGCAGCGCATCGGCGCGAAGTTTAGGATCCAATGTTCTAGGCACAGAGCGCCCGCATTAACCCCGCGGGCGCTATCCGTTTTTGGAGTTCGGTCCGCACGTGCCGTCACAAGCGCACGCTTTTACTTGTTATGTTTTGATGGACTCCATTTCGCGCCACGTCCTTTTTGCAGCGACGCTGGCCCTCGTAGTGGCCGTCGCTCGCCCCGCCCCCGGCTGGGCGGGAAACGTCCCGTACGAACGAATGGCCCCGCTCGACCTGTACCTCATGGCCGATCGTCAAGCAGAAATCGACCTTGCCCGAAGCGCGGCGCCCTCGGCGATATCGATCCACGCGACCTTCCTCGTGCTCGGCCATCACGGCTACGAAACCGCGGAAAAGGGCACGAACGGCTTTACCTGTCTCGTGGAACGATCGTGGATGTCGCCGTTCGACTCGGCCGAGTTCTGGAATTGGAAAATGCGCGGGCCAATCTGCTACAACCCGGCGGCGGCGCGCACCGTTCTGATCTACACGCTGCAACGCACGGAAATGGCGTTGTCGGGGCTGACCAGATCACAAATGCTCGATCGCAGCAAGGCCGCCGTTGCCGATAAGCAGCTGCCGACGCCGGAACCGGGCTCCATGTCGTACATGATGTCGAAGCACGGCGATCTGGGCGATGCCGTCGGGCCGTGGTTGTCGCACCTGATGTTTTACGCTCCTAAGGCAGACGGCGCGAATGACGGGGCAAGCTGGGGCGCGGACTTGCCGGCCTCACCCGTCATACTCGACACGTCGCACCGCATCGTGCCCGAGCCGGAAACGATCTTCATGATCCCCGTCGCTCATTGGTCCGACGGAACGCCCGCGCCGCCCACGTAGCCCAAACGCGCATCCAACCGATCTACTTCATCTGCACGACGACCTTCAGGCCTGCTGGCCGCGCACCCCGCGCGGCGCAAGGAACGCGGCGGTGGGTGGCCGATCCGAACCATATTTGGCAACGGGAGCAGATCCTGATCCGCGTCAAGCCTGTGCGCTTTCGCCCCGGCAGCCGGTTCGAGTACTGCAACACCAACTACGTTATTCTCGGGCGAATTATCGAGCGCGCTTCGGGAGTGCCGATCGCGAAGGCGTTCGATCGGTTGATCGTCGATCCGCTCCAACTTACGAATGACGCGGTCTTCCCGAGGCTTGCGTTGGCCGCGCCGCGCATTGCGCACGGTTATGATTCGCGCCGTTTGCACGACACATTCGATCGCGCGCGGCTTCTCGACGTGCCGACGGGCGACTGGGGCGTGATGTGGACCGACGGCGGCCTGGCGCGGCTCCTACGGTTTGGGAACCTACAGCATGCGCTTCGATGGCCACGAGTGGCACGGTCACGACGGCTTCTATTACGGATTCACGACGGTCGCGATGTACGATTTCAGCCGGCGCGTCACGATCGTCGTCTTGACGAACCTCACCGATTCCGCCGACCCGGCCTTCAACGTTTGGTACGCCCTGACGCGCGCATATGACGGCCTTGCGAAGTAGCGGCCCCGATAATGCGCTGCCATTAAGGGGTTGAAGACGCAGCGCGACTTGAAATCGCCGCGGTTACTCTTCCAGCAGCCAACTATCGCGCCA
This sequence comes from Candidatus Cybelea sp., assembly GCA_049585055.1. Lineage (GTDB taxonomy): Bacteria > Vulcanimicrobiota > Vulcanimicrobiia > Vulcanimicrobiales > Vulcanimicrobiaceae > Cybelea. Next base: position 28,310 of record JBAUYZ010000009.1, read on the forward strand.
CGAGATAGGCCTGGGTATGCCACGAGCCGGCAAGGAACGTGCATCCCAGGGCAAAGGTGGCCCAGGCGGCGAGCAGCCAAAGATCTCTTAAGTCTTTCGTCATGGGTTTTAGTCTAACGGCCGAGGCGTACGAAAACGTCACGGAAGGCAGGCGCCAATGGCGCCCCCCTTGGCCGCGGCTCCTTCACCCGTGCCGGTGTGAAGTAGCGTGCTTGCGCCCAGACCGGCCTGGCTCAGAAGGGACGGTGCCCTCCGTGAGCCTCGGCGGCAGCCGCGGATCGAGCCGCGAATCGACATACGGCGTCTTTACATAGGCGGTCCGATTAGGATCCACGTCTTGCCTTTGAAGCTCCGGATCATGACGGCCTTAGCGTTGGGCCCCTTTCCGACGAGAAACGCGTCCTCGGTTTTTTCCATCCCGGGCTGCTGCAGCTCGGTCTTATCCATAAGGTGCGCCTGATACCAGGCTTTGACCGTGGCGAAATTCGCCGAAGTGACATACGCTTTGACTTGCGGAGGCGGCGCCTTCAGCGCAACCCCGGCGGGGAGATTGCCGGGAACTGCACCCGGATAGACTGGGGGCGAGGCGAGAGCCGCGAGCAACAATATGGCGAGAAATGTGCGCATGAGATCTCCTTTTCCGTAGCGTCATCGCCGTCTCCGCGTTGGCGCGGTCGACCCGTGTTCACCCAGGGAACGTCCGCAGAAGAACCGGGCGGTGATTCGTCAAATGCACTCGGGCCGCAAAGAGGAGGTCTTTACCGCATGAAACGCCTGATCGTTTTCGACTTGGACGGCACGTTAGCGCCAAGTAAATCCGCGCTCGACGACGAGATGGCCGATCTTCTGAGCAAACTGCTCGGCGTCATTGCGGTCGCGATCATTTCCGGCGGCGACTTTCCGCAGTTCCAAAAGCAGGTCATCGATCGGCTCCCGAAGGGAACGGATCTCGCGAATCTGTCGATACTGCCGACGTCGGGCACCAAGTTCTTCATATACGACGGCACGTGGCGCGCGCTCTATGCGGAAAACCTTACCGACGACGACAAACAACGCATCGAGAATGCACTCGAGCATGCCGTCGAGCAGACCGGCTTTCAGCCGAAGGAGACGTGGGGCGAGCGCATCGAGGACCGCGGCAGCCAGATCACCTACTCGGCGCTCGGACAAGAAGCGCCGCTCGAAGCCAAGGAAAAATGGGATCCGGACTTCGCGAAGCGCAAAGCGATTCAAGCCATTCTCGACAAGACGCTGCCCGACTTTTCCGTGCGTCTGGGCGGCACCACCTCGATCGACGTCACCCGTCCCGGTATCGACAAGGCCTACGGCATACGCAAACTGCGCGATGTGCTGAGCATACCGATTGTAGAAATGCTGTTTATCGGCGACGCGATCTTCCCCGGCGGCAACGATTACGCGGCGTTAGAAGCGGGAACCGAAACCATCGCAGTGCGATCCCCCGACGATACCAAACGGGTGATTCAGGCAATCGTCGCTTGCGAGAGCTGACGCTCTTCCGGCGCTCCTGGGGGTCTATGTTACACTACCGGTGAGACCCCGTAGCACTGCTCTCCGAATATGTGAGGCCTCCTGATGAGTTTTTCGTTTACCTCCGCGTCCGCGCGGGCCTCGATCGTAGCAATCTCGACCGTGCTGTTAGCTGGATGCGCCAGTGGAGGTCGCTCCGGCAGCTTCGGCGCCGTGCCTGCGATGTCGTCGCAGACGAGCCTGTTGCGCTTCGGGTCAAACGCGCCGGTGCTGCAAACGCTCGACGTTCCGCTCTGGCAGTTTCGCAACGCGGTCGGAACCCTTCTCACCGGCATCCGCGGCAACCTCATCACGGGCTTCATCGACAACCGTAACGGATCGAATCTAGGCGTCGTCTACGATCGGAAAACGGGCATCTGGACGCCGATCAAGTATCCCCGCTCGGCGAAGACCAGCGTGTACGGCCCAGCCATCACGCAGACGGGCTATCGCGTCGTCGGCAGCTACCAGAAAAAGGGCCAGACGAACGCCGACGGCTTCGTCTACGACTCAACGACCAAGAAATATCTCACGCTCGACGCTCCGCCAAACCTGTGCGCACCCAAATCGTGCAACTATACGATCGTTCACAGCAACTACGGCAATGCGACCTACAAAGCCGTGGGGAACTACGATGCAGTGAAATCGGGGTCGACCCTGACGCCTGCGGATACGTACCCGGCTTCGGGACATGCATTCATCTACGATTCGGCCACCGCGACGTTCTCGACGCTCGAATTCTCCGGCTCCGTCAGCTCAACGGCCTACGGCATTTGGATGGACCGCAACACTGTCGCCATCGCCGGCGGCTACACCGACAAGAAAGGCACGCACGCGTACGTGCGCAACCTCGCCGGTACCAAAATGCTCGTCTACGACTGGCCGAAGTCGATCCTCACCCACTTCGAAGGGATCACCGGAGCGGGGGGACCCGGCAACTACAACGTGATCGGCGACTACTTTGACCTCAAGAACAAAACCCTCGAGTATGGTTTCTTCCTGCCGATTCGCAACTGGACCGCCGGGACTGCCACCGTCATCGGCCCCGTCAGCGCCAACTCGGTATACCGCCGCACCGTCATCGGCGTTTACGTAGGCGCCGGCCTGGAGAACGGCTATATCACGAAGATCCCGTAAGACTTACGAAGCGTGATCGTTCATCTGGTCGACGGAACCTACGAGCTCTTCCGCCATTTCTATGGACTGCTCCGCTCCACCAATGGGAAGGGACGACGATTCGGGGCGGTTGTCGGAGTGCTCAATACCGTGCTGCAGATGATCGGCGAGGGTGCCACGCACCTAGGCGTCGCCACCGATCACGTTATCGAGTCCTTCCGCAACGAGCTTTGGGGCGGCTACAAAACTGGAGATGGAATCGATCCCGCGCTCCGCGCGCAGTTCGAACCGCTCGAGGACGCGCTGCGAGCTATGGGGATTCCGGTTTGGGCAATGGTCGAGCTGGAGGCCGATGATGCGCTTGCCTCGGCGGCCGCAATCGCCTCGCAGGATTCTCGGGTACAGAAAATCTGCATTTGGACTCCGGATAAGGATCTCTCGCAATGCGTGCGCGAGAATCGCATCGTGCAGATCGACCGAAGGAACCAGGTCGTCCGGAATGCCGACGGCGTCCGAGCTAAGTTTGGGGTGAATCCCGAGCTGATACCGGACTACCTTGCGCTCGTTGGGGATGCCGCCGATGGCTATCCCGGCATCGCAGGCATTGGGCCCAAGGGCGCGGCCGCGCTCCTCACACGTTATGGAGCGATCGAGCTATTCCCGTCGCAAGTGCTCGGTGAGCGGCAGAGTCTCGCGCTGTCATTCAAGGTACTAGCAACCCTTCGAACCGATGCCAAACTCTTTGCGGACGTCAACGAGTTGGAGTGGCGCGGGCCCACTGCCGGATTTCCCGCCGCGTGCGAGCGGCTCGAGGCGCCCGATCTCCTTGCGCGCGTTACGAGAGCCGCGCAAACTCGCGCACGCTAGACGTTTCCCGAAAATGAAAGGCTCTAGGGCGACGCGAGGAAACCAACCGCCAATTGACGTTGGGCCGGAGGCGAAAGCATGACTAGAGCTTCATACTGGGGGATAACGTTGCGGCAGGCCGCGCTTATTGCCGGCTTTGCATACCTGTTGGATCCGGTAAGCTACGCTGAGTTTAAACTCTACCACAAACTCGTCATTCCCGGAAATATCGATCAGACGATTGCGAACATCACGGCTCACGGCGGGACGTTCGTGGCTATGACACTCTGCTTTTTTGTCAACTTCATCGAGGACATCGTCGTTGCGTGGGCGCTCTACGTTCTGCTCGCGCCGGTCAACCGATCGCTTTCGCTCCTAGCCGCCTGGCTCAGGCTGATATACGCGGGCCTCGCATTGGTCGCCACGCTGAATTTAGTCACGGTCTACCGCGTGCTCAACACACCCGAGTACGCGACGGTCTTCGGACCCCGCGCCCTGCGAGCCCAGGTCGACCTGCTGCTCCACACGTTTCGCTACGAGTATGCGTTCGTCTTGATAATCTTCGGGATTCATCTTTGCCTGCTGGGCTATTTGATGTTTCGCTCGGGCTACACCGGTTGGATTTCAAAGGTCGTCGGCGTACTGCTCGTCGTTCCCGGCATCGGCTGGATCGTCTACCAGTCGCGCCCATACCTTTATCCCAGCGCGAACCTAGGCTGGTTGTTTTATACGTTCTTCGGGGAGCTGATCTTCATACTTTGGCTCTTGATCGCGGGCTGGAGGCTCAAAGAGCCGGCATGCATTGATTGAATAAAACGTTAGGCGGCTCACGAACTGCACCTTCTCCTCGCCGCGGCTGTAAACGCTACGATGGAACTCGGCATCATTCATAGAACGTAGGACACAATATAGGGCGGTGCGCTTACCAACTCGTTTTTGAGGGCGCAGCGGTCGACGAGTTTGAGCGAAAGGACACGTAGCATGCCTGGGATCTCCCGAGCACTTCCCGCACACATCGTTGCAGTAGCGATTCTCGCCGTCATCGGCTTGTCGGCAGTGCGCATTGGGGCTCAAGGTATTCCGACAACGCGCGATCTCGCCGCCCGCCCCGATTTCGCCGAACCAGTGACGCTGGCCAGCAAGGATGGCGTGCTGGAAGTCACGTTGACCCCGCGTCAGAGTACCGCGCGGCTCGACACCGTCGCCGAGCCCGTCAAGAACATGCTGCTCTTCGACTATTCGGTGCAGCGCGGGACCGCGTCCAACGGCCAGATGTCGGATGGGCACCAGTATCCCGCGCCAACACTACAAGTCGAACCGGGCGAGAGACTGATCGTTCACATCAACAACGAGTTGCGCAACCTGACGATCCGCGACTTTTACGACCCGAAGTACACGCCCAAGGGCCAGACGGTACCGCTCTACCCAACCATGATGACGTCGTCGCCGGTCAATCTCCACGTGCACGGAGCGCACGTCAGCCCGCGCGGTAACGCCGACAACGTGCTGCTGCACATCGATGCCGGGATGTCGAACACATACGTGTACGACATCCCCAAGAACATGACGCCGGGCACGTACTGGTATCACAGCCACCTGCACACTCTGACGGCATCGCAGACGTACTACGGTCTCGCCGGTATGCTGCTCGTGGGCCGCGCCGACAGTGAGATTCCGCTCGTCACGCAAAACAAAATTCCGATCCGCACCATGCTGTTGCAGTACAATGAGGTCTTCGATCGCATGGGCGGCCTGGCGCAGATGACCAATCCGAACTGGCCGCAATGGGTAAGCACGCTGATATCGCCCAAAGAGAACGAACTCGCAAACGGCACGTACCACCCGTCGCTTGCACCGGTGAACTTCTTAGAGTCGAAGAAGGGCACGCAATGGGCCACCGTTTGGTACGCGGGGCCACTGTCGATTAACAACATGCGCGGGCGCCTCCAGTTCGTACCGACCAGCTTGCAGAGCTTTACTGCCGCTGCGGGCTCCGGCGGCGCTAACATGGAGGCCGATCCATCGCTCCCCGACTACGAACGCGACGTGCAGTTTACGGTCAACGGCCTGTTCGAGCCCGTCCTGCGGGTCAAGCCCGGACAAACTGAGATTTGGGTGCTCGCCAATGTCAGCGACATTGCGTACATGAACGTCGAGCTCACCGAAACCGCGACCGGGTACCATCCGAAGATCGCCATAGTCGGACAGGACGGCATCGCCTACGGCGAGGTGCACTATCCGCACGAACAGGATGGAACGCAGCTGCTGATTCCGCCGGCTTCGCGCTTTGCGATCGCCGTGACGATGCCCGCCAAGGGATCGTTGCGCCTTTCACTGCCGGGCCTGGGCTCGGGCGCCAGGACGCTGTCCGCACCCGGCGTCCTCTATACCAACAACGGCACTCCCAACCCACCTGCGCGGTTGGGAACTCTCAGCGTGCTGCCGTCGGCCATCAGCTATGCCGACGGATTCTTCATCTTCCCGTCGCAAACGCTGCTTAATGCGAATCCGGACGACGGTCAAGGCGTTACTACGGCGTTTAATCCCGGGCAGAAACTCGACGCCCCAACCCCGTTCCACGATCTGTCGAAACTCACACCCGACGTGAGCCGCACGCTGCTCATCAACGGCGGGTTTCTTAACAATCACGCCAGCAACGCCGATCCCAAGGCGTTCGTGTACGCGTTCGCTGGAAACGCGTTTCCTAACGTTCCATTGATTCAAGCGCGGCTCGGTTCGGTCGAAGAGTGGAACTTCGTCAACCATAATAACGACGCCCATCCAATTCACGTCCACGTCAACGACTTCCAAGTGACCAAGTACTTCGATCCAACGACCGGAACGAAGCTGGGGCCGCAGATGTATGGCGAGGACAACGCCAACGTCCCCGCGCCGTCGCTGGGACCGAAAGAGGCGGTCATTGCGCCCGGTACGCTGACGATGCGCACGAAGTTTAACGACTACTTGGGCTTGTACGTGCTGCATTGCCATCGGCTCAACCACGAAGACAACGGGTTGATGATGCTCGTCAACGTCATTCCGGCCATCTCCGACTATGCGGTGGCGGTTCCGGGCTCGCCGGGCCACCCCGCGACGGTGAAGGTCTTCGACGGCCACGGCGACCGGGTGATAAGGACCGTCACGCCCTTTCCGGATTTCTACGGAACGCCCAGCGTGGCGATCGGGGACGTCGATGCTGACGGGATCTACGATCTCATCGTCGGTGCCGGCAAGGGACACTCACCCGAAGTCGTGGCATACTCCGGCGCACCGAGCGGCGGCAAGGCCTTCTCAACCGAGCTCGCGCGCTTCCAAGCGTTCGACACGACGCAGACGGGCGGCGTGAGCGTTGCGTCCACGCAAATCGACGGCAGATCGGCGGATAACGTCATCGTCGGCTCCGGGGCCGGCACGACCGATCGAGTTCGGATATTCAGCAGCGAGCTTCCGGCGCTCGGCACGGCGCCGGCAACGTTCGCAACCTTCGCACCATACGGAAACGATACGTCCGGCGTCAGCCTGGCCGCCGGATTCGTCGACTTCTTGACCGGGCGCAACAGCATCGTGACCACACCCGGAACGGGCGCGCGGGTCAAGGTGTTTTCGTACTCGCTGATGACACCGATCGGTAGTCCGCCGGCCTGGCCGAACAGTCCGGGCAAGCCACATATGGACGCGTCGTTTACGCCGTTCGGTGCAAGCTATCGCGGTCCGATCTCGATCGCTACCGGCTGGCTGGCCGGTTCGTACGGCGGCGCCGAAGCCATCGCCGCGAGTCAGCTCTCGGGAGCGGGAACGGTGAAGGTGTTCTCGACCGGAACCGCGCTCCAGGGCAATCCGACGATGTACTTGCACAGCGCGATGATGCACGAAATGACCTCCACCTTCAGCGAGATCGCGTCGTTCGAGCCGTTCGTCGGCGCGTCGCGCGTTCGCATTGCGACGACGTCAACGACGATCGGTGCCGATTTGCTCGCGAGCGGCGCTCCCGGCGGCAAGGTGCAGATCGAGAAGTTCCGCCTCACGCGCTCGAACCCGCAAGCGCACGCTCTCACCGCGACGCGCGTTCACGCGATCTGGTCGGGAACGGGAACGGCTCCGGCGGTGCTCGGCGGCGACTAGCATCGTGGCGGACGACGTGACGACCTTGCTGCTCTGCGCGCGTGTGCGGCCTGAGTGTGTCGACGAATTCAGGCAGTGGCACGTACGCTGGCAGACGGCCGTCTTAGCTTCGCCGGGTGCGCTCAGCTTCGAGTTCTGGCCGCCGGCACCGCCGGATCAACAAGAGGCCGTCGCTCTGGCGCGCTTCGAGAACGAAGAAGCTTTGCGAACCTGGCGTCGCAGCGACACCAACCGGCACCTAGTTGCCGAGGCAGCCTCGTTTGCCGAGGGCGGCATCGTGATGCAGCTCGTCGGTCAAGCGGCCGTCGCGTATTACATTCAGCACGGCGTGACGTTCGTCGTCGTGACCGACATCAAACCCGGCAAAGAAAAAGAATATCGCGCCTGGGCCGACAAAATTCAAAAAGTTCAGGAGACGTTCCCGGGTTACATCGGATCGTTCGTCCAGCCGCCTCAGCATAAGGAGACCGGTTGGACGACCGTACTGCGATTCGACACGGCGCAGCACCTAAGCGCATGGCAAAACTCGCCGCAGCGTGCGGCGTTGATCGAAGAAGCGTCGCCGCTGGTCGAGCGTTTCAAGGCGCAACGAGTCGACACGTCGTTTCCGGGTTGGGTTCCCAACGATCCGGCCACCGGTAAACCGCCGAACATGTGGAAGACGGCGTGTCTCGTCTTGCTCACGCTGTTTCCGGTCGTGATGCTCGAACTGAAGTTTCTCAATCCGCACCTGCGCGGGCTGCCGCCGGCGCTCGCGACCTTCACCGGCAACGCCGTCAGCGTCTTGCTGACGACATGGCCGCTCATGCCGCTGGCGATTCGCTTCTTCCGGCCTTGGCTGTTTCCGGAGGGCCAACCGCGCGCGCTCGTGCTCGCAATGCCGTTCGTCCTGCTGGGGTGCTACGCGCTCGAGATCGCCATTTTGTGGCGGTTGCTCTAGGCGTCAGGATGACGCCGTAAGTTTTGAGAAAATTCGATCCTCGCTATACGGCAGTGCTGTAAAACGGACGCCGGTCGCCGCCTTGAGGGCATTGCCGATCGCCGGGGCGACCGGGTTGATCGTATTTTCCGCGATCGATTTCGCGCCAAGCGGGCCGATCTTGTCGTGGGTATCGGCGAAGAAGACTTCGGTTTCGGGCGCATCGGCGAACGTCGGGATACGATAGTTGCGCAGCGTCGGGTTGACGACCGCACCGGCGGCGTTGTAGACCATGTTTTCCTGCAACGCGTAACCGATGCCCTGAACGACACCGCCGATGACTTGGCCGCGCAGTTGGTTCGGATTCATCACGACGCCCGCATCCACGGCCTCGATGTTGTAAAGTATGCGAATCTCGCCGCTCACGCGATGGACGCACAGGCGAACGCCGTACACGATGAACGACACCGTACGCGGCGAACCGTAGGCCTTGCGGAAGGCGGCGAGCGGATCGCCGGCCCTTTCGGCGGCCGCGTAGAGTTCGACGAGCGGAACGCGCCGGTCGCCGCAAACGACCGCGTCGTCGTCCATGCGGCAACGATCGAGCTGCGCGCCGGTGGTGCGGCCGGCAAACGCCAGTATCTTTTCGCGAAGCGCGGCCGCCGCGTTTTCTACGGCCTTGGCCGGCACCATCATGCCAACGCTCGCAAACGTTCCGCTGTCGTACGGCGTCTTGTCGGTGTCGGCGTTGACGAACGATACGCGCGCAGTCGGGCATCCCATGATCTGCGCGACGATTTGCTGCTGCGCGGTCACCAAACCGTTGCCGATTTCGACCGAGCCAACGGTGAAATGATAACCGCCGTCCGGCAGCAACGACACTTCGGATCCCGAGCGTTGCTCGGTCGGCGGAACGCAGTCGAGCATTGAAATCGCGACGCCGCTGCCCTCGAGCCAATCGTCACTCTCGGGCTTGGGCAGCCCCCGGCCGCTGGCGAGTGCACCTTCGACGGCGTCGACGCACTGATCCAGCCCGTAGCTTCCCATCGTAAGGTCGGAAATCTCCGCCAAGGCAGATTGCAAGTTGTCGTTCGGTCCGACCATATTCTTGCGGCGCATCTCGACCGGATCGATCTTTAGCAACGCCGCCAATTCGTCGATCGCCGATTCGATCGCAAACGTGGGTTGCGTCGAGCCGTATCCGCGGAATCCGCCGCCGCACTGCATGTTGGTGTAGACGGCGTAACCGTCACCCTTCTTGTTCGGGCACTTATAGATCGCCCAGGGTCCCGACATGCCGTTGGCGAGCGTTTCGCCGCCATGATTTCCGTAGGCTCCGGTATTCGACACAACGCGATACTGCATCGCCGTAAGCGTGCCATCTTTCTTCGCACCGAGTTTCACGTGCGTCTTCATAGGGTGACGCGTCGTGGCGCCTATGAATTGTTCTTCGCGCGTGAACTCCCACTTGACGGGACGTCCGGTCTTCATCGCCGCCAGCAGCGGAAGATCTTCGCTCATCATGTCCTGCTTGCCGCCGAAGCCGCCGCCGACCCGCTCGGTAAAGACGTGCAAGTCGGCCGGCATGATTCCGAAGAGATAGCAGAGTTTGCCTTTAACGATGAACGGACCTTGAACGCTGGTGCGAACGTGCCAGCGGCCATCGTCGCCGCGCCACGCGATCGATTGCATCGTTTCGAGATGCACGTGCTGCTGTCGCGGCGCGTCGTAAGTTTCTTCGTAAATCGCGTCCGCTTCGGCAAATCCGACTTCCACGTGCCCGACCTCGCCGTGGATCTCCACGAAGATGTTCTTGTCCGGATGCAGGATGTGCGATTCGGGTCGCAGATCGTGCAGGACCGGTGCACCCGGCACCATCGCTTCCTCGGGGTCGAAAACGGCCGGAAGAATTTCGTACTCGACTTTAACCTTGCGGCATCCCTCCTCGGCGGCCCCTTCGGTTTCGGCGACGACGGCGACGAGACGCTGGCCGACGAAGCGCGCGACGTTATCGAGCATGTACGTATCGTCGGGATCGACGCGATTGTCTTCGTGAATCGCGGTCGTATATAGGCGGCGCGGGACGTCCTCCCACGTAAAAACCGCAACGACGCCGGCAACGGCCATCGCTTCGGTGCGATCGATCGAAACAATTTTTGCGTGCGCGTGGGGCGAGCGCAGTACTTTGAGGTGCAGAAGCCCTTCCATCGGTGGGACGTCGGCTGTGTAGCGCGCGCGCCCGGTAACGATATCGTGCGCGAACGGATTGGGCACGCTCGTGCCGCTCGACGCGCCCGCCTTGTCGGCAGTGACGTTCTTTACGCCGGCGAACGCGTCGCGAATCGATCCATACCCGGTGCAGCGGCAAAGGTTCCCCTTTAACGCGCGGGGCAGGTCACGTTTTTGCTCGTCGGTGAGCGATGCCGCAGTCATGATCATACCTGCGGCGCAATACCCGCACTGGAAGCTCTGCGCGTCGAGGAAGGCCTGCTGCATCGGGTGCAACTCGCTGTTTTTGGCCAACCCCTCGATCGTCGTGATCTCTTTGCCTTCGGCTCGAAATGCCGGATAGAGACAGCTGTGCACTGGCTTTTCGTCGACCCAGACCGTGCACGCGCCGCAGTCGCCGCCGTCGCAGCCTTTTTTAACGCCGTACCAGCCGAGGTCCCGAAGAAAGACCCTGAGGCACTCGCCCGGTGCTGGTGTCGAAGCGAAGCTCTTACCGTTTACCTGAAGCTTCACGCCGCCAGCTCCTGGCGAATCTGCTCCGCATAGTGATAGGTCAAATGCCTGCGATGTGCCGGTGAGCCGTGCACGTCGTCGAGATAGATTGACTCGGGGATCGCGGCGTCGATGGCGTTGCGTAGCTGCGCGGCTCTAGGCATCCCGTCAAACCTCAGCTGTATGGGTTTGACGGTGGCGGCCGTAACGGTGAGGAGGAGACCGCCGGTCGGCTCGCCCCGAGTACCGACGAGAAGGACCGACGAACGCCCGAGGTGGGTGAGCTCGGAGCGGCGGAACGCGAACGATTTCGTCAAGGCCGTGGCAGGTACGTAGATGCTGCGGAGCAACTCACCGCGCTCGAGCACGTTTGCGTGGTTTCCGGTGACAAAGTCGACGGCACGAACCTCGCGCGCTGCACCCTCGCGCGGCAGGAGCGTATAGGTTGCCTCAAGCGCCACCGTAAGCGAGATCATCGGGCCCGCCGGCAGCGACATCACGATATTCCCTCCGATCGTCGCTTCGTTCCAAATCTTGAACGACGACAAGAAAGCTCGGCAGCATTCCCCGAAGAGCGGCCCGGCCTTCCATTCTGCGGGCGGTTGGAACGCGTAGAGCTCGGCAATCTTGCAGGTTGCGGCAAACTCGATACCGTCCACGCCGATTTCGATCGCTCGCCAGCCGAGCGTTTCTAAATCAATGAGGGTATCGGTCTGGATCTGCGGCTCGGAGAACAGCCACGTCCCGCCTGCAAGCCAAGCATACCCATCTTGCCAGTGACGGATCTCGTCGGCCGATCTTGGACGTTTGATTTCGGTGATCGTATTGAGGTTCATTTGGATCTCTGTCGAGCGTGCGGCAAGAGCAGCGCGTCAGACGGGGCTGCGGCATAACGTTTTCGACGTGGGATGCGCGTTTCCCAGGCCTACCGCCCTCGCCGCCCGAACCCGATCAGCCGTGCGGAACGTTTTTGCAATCGTGGCGAAATGGCTCGAGCAAGAACGTTCGTTCGCGTTGGGAACGTTGGTCGCGTTGCGCGGCGCTGCTACCGCCCCTGTTGGAACGACCGTTGCAGTTGACGAGCGCGGCTGCGTGTTCGGTAACATCGGTGCGGGTTGCCATGAGGCCGAGATCGTCGAAGCGTGCGTACAGACTGCTCGCGATGGCCTGTCGCGGAGGCTCGACATCGATCTTACGACCGACGACGAAGTAACGGGCGGTGCCGGATGCGGCGCTGCGATGGAGGTTATCGTTTGGCGCCCAAAAGCGGCCTTTCGGAATGTGGCGCACGCGATCGTGGCGGGCGAGCACGACGTGCGTTTGATCATCGAGGATGACGAAGCGAACGGTTCGCGCGTAGCATTCGAACACGTATTCGCGCAGAAAGACACGCTGATTCTGGTTGGCGCGACCGCGCTCGCGGCCGAGCTGGCAGCGATTGCGCGGCGCCTCGATTTCAACGTCGTCGTGGTCGATCCGCGACCGACCTTCTCAACCAAGGAACGGATGCCCGATGCGTGCGAGATCGTGCGGGCGTGGCCCGACGACTACTTGCCGCGCGCTCTCTCAGAACACACGGCGATCGTGATGCTCTCGCACGACCCGAAGTTCGACCTCGCTGGACTCCGCTGCGCGCTCGACTCGAACGCTCCATATATCGGGCTGCTGGGAAGTCGCCGATCGCAAGCGGCACGCCGCGCATCGCTGCGCACGATCGGTTTCGACGAACCCGCGCTGGCGCGAATCCACGGCCCGGCGGGGTTGCAGCTCGGCGGCACGAGCGTTGCCGAGACCGCGCTGTCAATCATGGCGGAGTTGGTGGCGGTCCAGCGTGGCGGCGACGGAACGCCGCTGCGGATCGGCCACGGCGCCATTCATCGCCAACTCGAGCGCACTACCGGCAGAGCATGAGCGATCTCAAGGCTCAAGCCGTCATCCTTGCGGCCGGCATGTCATCGCGCGCCGGCAAGCAGAAGCTCCTAATGGACTTTCGCGGTCGAGCGTTGATCGAGTACGCGATTGCGGCGGCCCAACCCTGGAGTCCCATCGCGGTCGTCGGCCCCGACGTCGGCGCGTATCTCAACAGCCGCTGCGACGTGGTGCTACTGCAGAACGATTCGCCGGCGCTCGGAATGTCGCATTCGTTGACGCTGGCCAGCCGCTTCTTGCCGGGCGACCTTGCCTTGATCGTCTTGCTCGGTGACAAACCGCTGGTCAGTCAAACGCTGATCGAAACGATCTGCTTGGCGACGGCCGATGCGGACGTGGTGTATCCGCTCTATGATAACGAGCCCGGCCATCCGGTTTGGCTGTCGCCGCAAGCGCGTTTGCGCATCGACGGCCTTCCCCCCGGCGACACGTTGCGGTTGCTGCGCACACATGCAAGTCTGGTGCAACGCGCCGTCGAGACTCCGGATCGTGGAGCGGTGTTCGACGTAGACACAATCGACGAGTTCCGAAGTTCACCAATTCGGAGATGATCATGAAAAGATTCCGCTTGGGGAATCCCCGGGTCAGATGGAGGCGACGATGCTAACGCGGTTTCTGATTGGAGTTCTTTCCCTTGCCATGATTACGTCGGCGATCGGGCAGGCCGCCTCCGCAAAGCCGGTTTCGAGCGAAGATGCTCGCCACTGGCGTGCGGATTTGTACTACATGGCTCACGCGATAACGCGCTACCACAAGAACGCCTTCCATTCGGTTTCGAAAGTGGCGTTCGATCGAGCCGTCGCCGATCTCAAGGGCCGCATCCCGTCGTTGACGCGATCTCAAATCATCGTCGGCCTCAAGCGGATCATCGCAATGATCGGTGACGAACACACGGGGTTTGGGCTGTCAACGGGGCCTCCAATTTTTTTCCACACGTTGCCCGTCAAGATCTATAAGTATAGCGACGGCTATTTCGTGCAATCCGCCGCCCCTAGCTACCGTTCGATCGTTGGACGTCGCATCGTCGCAATCGGGAACGTCTCAGTTGAAGAAGCGATGGCGCGGCTATTTCGCATCGCCGATGCATCGAACCCGTGGTCATTCTTTTCAGAGGTTCAGTTCATGATGCGAGGCGAGGTATTGCACGCTTTAGGCATTACGGGTGCGGACGACCGCGCTGTTTTTCGCGTGGCTGGCCCCACCGGCACACAGTCGGTCGAGGTTCGGACCGTGCCTCACCCGTTTAACATGGGATACAATTTCGGATCGCCGCCGGACAGCGACTGGCTCGATTCGAAGCAGACCCCGGCCGCCCCGCTCTATCAGCAGCGCCAGGACGAGTATTATTGGTACGTATACACGCCGGACAAAGTCCTATACATTCACCTGAAGTTCGTGCTTAACGCCGAGAAGGGCGAAACGCTAGCCGACTTCTTCAATCGGGCGTTCGCTTTCGCGGAGGCGCATGACGCGGAAAAGGTCGTCTTGGACATCCGCAACAATGGTGGCGGTAACAACACCCTCACGCAGCCCATCATCCAAAACATCGTCATGCGTCCATCTTTGAACCGGCGAGGGAAGCTGTTCGTCATCATCGGGCGCGGCACGGCGTCCGCCGCTCAAAACCTCACCGATCGCCTCCAGCGCGATACGAACGCCGTTTTTGTAGGCGAGCCGACGTCGGAATGGCCGAATCATTTTGGAGATCCTCAGGCGTTCACTCTCCCCTTCAGCCACATAGTAATACACATCTCGAGCCTGTTTTGGCAAGACCTGGATCCTCGCGACACCCGCAAATGGACGGGCCCGGATATTGCGGCGGAGCTGAGCTCCGCTGACTATGCGCAAAACATCGATCCGGCGATGGACGCCATAACGTCGTTCCACGACGTCGCGCTGACGGACGAATTGGCACCTTTGCTGGCGCTGGGTGACGAACGCAAGATCGAGGCCGCGTATACGGCGTTCTTTAGCAACCCGCTCCACAAGTACAGCCAGGATGAGTACGCGATCGAAGCGCTCGCTCACGACTGCATCGATAAGAACCAAGCAAAAGTAGCCCTGCTGCTTTTTCAACTCAATCTGAGGTCGAATCCCTCATCGAGTCTCGCGTTTGATGGACTAGGTGACGCCTTAGCCGCCCTAAAGCAAAAAGGAGAGGCGTTGAGGGCTTACCGCACGGCGTTGAGAATAGACCCGAAGGATGCAATTGCGGCCTCCAGCATCTCGCAACTCGAGTCGCAACGCTAGGGTATCGGCAACGCTTATTTCAGGCTCACCGTGATGCCGACGGGTTCTTTGAGCTTACGGCTAATCGTCTTGGTCGACGAACCTCCGCCCGGATAGTTAAAGTAGAGAACGTGCGACGCGCAGACGTTGCTCGCGATAACCCTGCGACCCGTAATCCAGAACTGTAGGACGTCACATGAGTCTGAGAGCGGTGTTGTCCCCACGAGGGTCCCCGTGCTTCCGCTCATTGAAAACTCGTAGATTTTCGAAGGACCGTAAATCGAGACTTGATCGCCGACCGCGAGGTATTGCCCGTCCCATTGAATCGCGCCGGGTAGGATGATTTTTTGGTTAAGCGTTACCGCCTCGAACGTTTGGCCCCCCGTCGGCAACTCGGCCATCTCGAACGCGACGTGCATGTCGGTGCCGTCAACAAAGAGATTGCCCTGGCCGTCGTAGCCGATGAAGTAGACGCGAAACACGTTGGGCGTCGTGTATTCGTGAGGCTTGCCCCGGGCGTGACGATAAATCGAAATGCCGCCTGGACCAGATGAGGGCGGGTCGTGCAGCACGGCGAGGTCTCCGGTGGTCGGATCGACCGAGCAACCGTGCACAAATGCGGGCTCGCGATAAATTTTTATCGGCAACGTGCCGCCATGGGCGTACTCGAGCAGTTGGTTGGCGGTGCCGTTGGCAATGAAAACGTTCCCGGCGGCGTCGACGCACTCGTAGTGCACCGCTGAGAAACCCGTCAACACGCCCTTCAATCTTCCGCGCGGGTAGGAATAGACGTCGACGTGATCCGTGCCGAGATCGGAGACGTACAGCAGAGCTTGACTCTTGGCGTCGGCCGCCATCCACGAACCACTGCGGTCGGCGGCCGCGCGAGCTGCCGGCGGCAGCTGGGAAGCCGGCAGGGCTGGTGTGCTGCTGCCGCACCCGGCCAGCAGGCCCATGGCCAAAGCAAGTCCCAATGTCGAAAGTGCCGATTTCACAACTTCCATTACGCGAATCTCCCGCTCAAATTGGTGCGTCGTGTGGGACCATGATATGGAACTTGGCGCCGCGGGGGCATGGGCAAACTGCCCATATCACCGTGTCAGCTGCCAACGCGAGCGGATCCCTAGCTTCGCAAAGATCGCCTCGCAGTGATGCTGCACGGTCCGTTCGCTGATCCTCAAGCGTGCCGCGATTGCCCGATTGGCCGCACCATGGGCCGCGAGCCGCGCCACTTCAGCTTCACGCGGCGTGAGCATCGTTGCCAACTTCTTGTGAATAGGCGACCCGTTCCAGATGGGACTCATCGCGTTCACGCGGGCCCCGCAAGCAGCCCGAATCTTGCGCGCCTCAGTCGAAAGTCCGGCAACGTCGAGAGCCAAGGCCTGCACCAACGGCCGTCCGGCTCGGGCGAACTCTCCGTCCGCCTGCCGAGCGAGGTCTGTACCCCCCTGGGGCCGGCGGCGTCCCGCGATGCAGCTCTCGAACAAACAGTTATAGGCAACCGGCAAGGTCGAGCTCCCTACCCCGCAGTGCCCTGCCATCAGCGCTGCCAAGCGCGGAAGCTGCGCTGCCGGCCCGAGCCGGGCGGCGCGAATCGCGAGCAGCACGCTGTTGTCGAGAAGCCGCAACGACTCGAGGTCGCGATTGAGTAGCGCGTCGTGTTTGTCGCGCTCCCCCCGGTGTTCGTAAAGCGCGCAAAACGATTCCACGAGCGGCCCTAGCAGCCAGCGTTCGTGGCGCGCAAAGGCGAGATCGAGCAAGCTCGGATCACTGCTGTGTGTAAGCAGCGCTTCGTCATCGAGCAGCATCCCAAGCGGAATCCCGACGGCTGCGGCGACCAATGGCGTCGTCGAGTCGCCGCTGCGCATCGCGTGAAGCTCGTGAAGGAGCTCCGCTGCCTGGTAAAGTTTACCGGCCGCGTAGAATGCCTCAGCCAAGCCCACAAGCGCGTACGGTTCGACGCTGGCCTGCCCGCGTGCATATTGCAGACCTTCCTCTAGGCACGCCATTGCCAAGACGATGCTGCCGTCTTGCAAAGCGGCGGTGCCGTAGTTGATCAGAACGCGCGCGCACAATCCTGACTTGCCGTGCTTCCGCGCGGCCGCCAACGCTTGTTCGAACGTTGCGAATCCCCGCTCGATCGCTCGAGCCTTAATGCACGTGATCGCACGTGCTTGAAAAAAGAGCGCGACGATTTCGTCGTCGCCAGCATCGATTGCGCTCGCGATCTGCTCGAGCGCCCGGTCCGCCTGCGTTGGGCCATTCCCCACGGCTAAGTGCATTGCAACGTTAATTCGGGCGCGTACCCATTCGCGATCGCCGTTGCTTGCCGTCATTCCCATGGTCCTCGCCGCGGAGATTCGAATCGCGCAGCAAGAATCCGCTCGCGCGGTTGTTCTAAGGGCCAAGCCCAGCGCTTCAATAATGCCAAATCGTCGCGAGTGAACGGGAAGCAACAATCGTTTTGGAAAACGATCGTTCAATGTACGCGCTCCTGCTAGCCGTCGCTCTGGGACAGAATACGTCGACTAGCGCGCCGGCTGCAACGCCTGTTCCTTCGGCATCGCCGGCCACACTAGGGGTCTCGACGACCGCTATCAATCTCAATCCGGCGCAGCAACAGACCGTCGCGGTGACGGGCGCGACGCCGCCGTTGCAAATCGTGCTCGACCGAAAGCTGGTAACGGCAACCGCGGATCCGAACGGGACCGCCCTGACGATCACGGCAGCCCAGGCGACCGGATCGGCGACGCTCCACCTGATTGATGCGACCGGCGCAAGCACCGACATTGCAATTCGAGTCGCCTTCAATGCGGGAACGATCGTCGGCCAAACGACGCTAAGCGTCACCGGCAATCCGGCCGACCCCGGGTGGCTGGCACAAGAGGTCGCCGACTGGGTGACGCGCCTCACGCAAGCGCTTCCGGGCGCCACGGTACGCATCGGAGCGATCAGTCCTCCGGCGGCGCCGCTGCTGCCCGACCAGAGCACCCAGTTCGTCGTTCCCGTGCAGATTGACGGAAATGCCCAATACTTCGACCAAACCGGATCCACGACGGTTACCGTGCGTAACCTGCGCTTGAAGCCGCCTTTGCCGACGCTCCTCTTCTATGACGACGATCCGGAGCACATCACGCAGGACGGGGTCTTGTTTCGTGGATCGCTTTCGGTCGCGAACTCAACGCGTCTTTACTATTATCACGACCTTACCGCCGAGCCACGCCGGCTTGTCGTAGCCCTGCGCGCAAACTCTGAGGATAAGACCTCGTTGCAGTTGGTCGCTGCTGTGCCGTCGCCGGGCGGCGTGCCGGACACCGGACAGACTCTGACGGACGCATTCTTGCCGATAAAAATGCAGAACGAAAGCGTTGTCCTCGATCTCTCACCCGGTGAACCATACATCTTGGCGGACGTGCCGATGACCGCGGACCAAACGGCTGCCGGGACCGCGGACGTACGCGTTCTATCGGGCGGCCCGGTCGAGCTGACGGTGCTGGCCGTCTCGCCCGGTGTTGACCCGCGTACGCTCCTTGACGGCCCGCCACTTCCCGACGACACGCACCATCGTAGCGGCGTCTTTGCAATCGCCCCGGGTTACGGTGCAGATACTCTCACCTACTCCGCCGGAGGTGAGGACGCAACGCTGTACATCCCCGATGCGACGATCGGCAACGTGAACCCCTCATCCAAAGGGCGCGATGACGGCGACTACGGTGTCGTACACACGATCGATTTGACGCTCCACAATCCTGGTACCGTGCCCGCCGTGGCCTACTTTTTCTTTCAGCCGCCGGGCCAGATCGCAAACGGAACCTTCTTGATTGACGGAAAAATCATCGACATAGGCTGCGTGCGCCTTCCCGTGAACTATCTAGTTACGACGTTCAACCTTCTCCCGGGACAGACGTATCATACCACCGTGCAGACGATGGTTAACGGGGGCTCGTATTTGCCGATCGAAGTTGGCGTAACGGCAACACCTCCAGTAAGCACTCCCCCCTTGGGCGCACCCGATGGATGTTTTCCGAAGTAGTAACCCGGTTCGGCTTGCTACTGGGGCCGCGCGATAACTGCCAGGCAGTTTTCGTCGTCCTTCGTCGCCTTGATGTGGACCCAGAAGTGCACTAGGCCGACGAGCGGATCCGATTTCGTCGGTTTTTGGCCGGCGACGACGTGCGACGGCAGGAAGACGAGGACAGGAAGCAGCGGCTCGACGACGCTGATGCACGAACCGGCCGGTACGGTGCCAACGATCCTGCCCAAGGTACCCTTACGGAACGTACCGTCCGGGCTGATGAACTCGACCGGAGGCCGGTCACGCAGCAGCCGGGAGCGCAGCATGATCCACGTCGGCGAGGCGTTCGGCGGGAACTGCTTAGGGTCGACAAGTTCCGGCGGCGTGAACAGGGGATTGATTACCGGTGTTGCGCGAGGATCGGGGATGGCGTACTGCGCCACGACTTGACCAACGTTGGCGACGTTGCGCCGAAGGTTCACGTCGGTCATATACTCGATGAGATGTCTCGCCGTCTCAGGCGTCACCGGCGGGTTTATCGACCGGGAAGCGCTCGGCTTTGGCTTCGGCGCAGACCCCCGCGGAAACTCGTACTTGTAGGTAGCGACGTGAACCCAGCCTTCGTACTGCGGCGCGGTGAGCCTCCAGAGAACTTGGAACTTCGCGTCGTGAGAGACCGGCGCGTCCCCGTTGAGCGTCGGCCACTCCGGACGCGTCTCGTCGCCGCCATAGTCGTTGTAATAGTCGTTAGGGTAACCGGCGGTGACTAGATCCGTAAACGAGTCACTCTCAATGGTTCGCCATAGGCGCGAGTTGAGGCTGGCTTCAGATGGGTTCCACGAGCTGCGTCCGTTGTCGGCCTCGTCAATAAGCACCTCGAGCAGGCGCGCCGCATCGGCTCCCGTCGCCGGGTGCGTGGGGTCCGCGTTGAGTAGCCGCGCGCCGATCAACAGCACGGTGCGGCGCTGCGTCTCCGACTCGGCGACAGACTGAAGCGACAACAGCGTCGTCGTTGCGTGCTGCTCGAGAACGGACTGGTCGTGCGATGCCTTGTCTTTTTTTAGTTGGTATGCGCTCGCGCCTGGCTCCGGAAGATAGTACCCACCAAACGCATTAAAGATGGCTTTGTCGGTAACCAGTGTCTCAAATTTTGCATTGTATTCCTGCTGTTTTTCGTGGGCCGTCGTCAATGCGGTATAGATTGACAGCGCCGAGGCGATTATGGTCGCAAGCGCAGTCGGCACAAAATACTGTGATACGATCTGCCTCCACCAGGGAATGCTCGGCGGCGGCTCAGGATTCGGTTCCGGAACAGCCGGAACGGGCTCTACCTCGCTCATTACACGTCTTGCGCTCCAGTCAACCCTCCGCTATGCTTGCGTAGTAGTCTGCAAAGCGGAGACGCTTTTTGCCGTGTGCGAGTTCGGCGTAAATTGCCAGAAAACCCTTACCACGCCGACGGCACGAGCGATATCGGACCCTTTTGGCAATACTCGGCCGCTCGCGCGAGGTCGCGCAGGCTAAACAGGTTCGAATCGCCCCATCTGGCGGAAGGTCGCAACTGCCTCGCACGGGGTCTCGGAGCCGAAAGTGCAACCTTTTTTACTTCTGCAGTGTAAGGGTTTGCATCGGGGGCGAATCTGTGAGACACTCCTCCCCGTCCTCAAGCGCGATCTTTCGAGTGGTCGATAAGTTGCGCCCACCGAAAGATAGGTTTTAACATCTCCATTTTCTTAGAACTCCCTCTGGATGCTGCCATACGCCGCGGCATCAAAGACCTTCACTATAAAGAGCCCACGCCCATACAGCGAATGGCTATTCCCGTTGCTCTGGCCGGCAGCGACGTCTTTGCGAGCGCTCCAACCGGCAGCGGCAAAACCGCTGCTTTTGGCATTCCGCTACTCCAAAGACTGCTCGAGCGGCGGGCCGACCGCAGTGCCGCGCTGATTTTGACGCCTACTCGCGAGCTGGCACAACAAATTGCGGAGCATCTTCGGCACCTGGCGAAACACACCAACCTGCGCATCACGCCCATCTACGGAGGCGTGGCCATGAAACCGCAGATCAACGCCATGCGCCGCGGCACCGACGTTGTCGTCGCAACGCCCGGACGGCTCATCGATTTGATGCAGCAGGGCGAAGCTCGGCTCGACAACGTTGAGATTTTCGTGCTCGACGAAGCGGACCGTATGCTCGATATGGGGTTCTTACCGGCCGTAAAGCGCATCATCGCCAAACTCCCGGTCCACCGCCAAACGCTCTGTTTCTCGGCAACGCTCGCCGGCGCGGTGCTCCAGCTTGCACGCGAGTTTCTCCGCGATCCCGTGCGCATCAATTTGGCACCCGCGACGCCGGTAAAAACCGTAACCCAGTGGGTCTACGAAGTGGAACCGCACAAGAAAACGGATCTCCTCGTAGACCTGCTCAAAGATGGACGCATCTTCAATGCGCTCGTTTTTACGCGGACCAAGTCGCGGGCCGAGCGCGTCGCCGGTGCTTTGATGCGACATAGCGTCGATGTGGAGCGCATTCACGGCGACCGTTCGCAGGGGCAGCGCTCGCGCGCCCTCGAGGCCTTTAAAAAAGGACGCTACCGGGTCTTAGTCGCCACCGACGTCGCCGCGCGAGGCATCGACATCGACGATCTCGGACACGTCATAAACTACGACGTCCCGGCCGAGCCCACCGATTACATACATCGCATCGGACGCACGGCGCGCGCTCAAAAAACGGGCGACGCGATTACGTTCGTTTCACGCGACGAGGCTAGCTCGTTTGCGCGGATCGAAGGCGCGATTGGCACGCCTCTAAAGCGCAGCGAGCACGGCTTCATGGAGCCGGCATCTGCTCGAGCGTTTACGGTCGAGCCGCAGGTGCGCCGCCGGTCATTTCAGCGGCGCGGTCGCCGCTAAACTTCTCCGCCCACGAGTTACCCGCGGCGTTGCGCGGAGAGGCTGCTCGGCTACCTACCTCTCGCCTCGCGCAGCTCGACGTATTGGATCCACTCTCCCGCTCGCGCCGGATTCTCGCCAGGGACGGGATCATCGATCCGCCGCTCTCTCAGATTGAGGATGATGCCGCCGCGTAGCCATGTGCGCCCGTCGCTCGATCGCCATCCGTCGGACTTCAGGCGCCTTCGGTCGATGCGTTCCGCGGCCTTCAAGTCATCGCGCGTCATTTTTTCGGGCGAGATTCCCACGTTGATCCCTTCGATGCGAAGCGGGCGTCCAGCGTACGTCGTTATGTAGTAATAGCGACAGCGGCGGAATATCGTTGCCGTGTTCGCGACGCGGTAGTCGAAAATTGCGGCGCTCCCGAACTGCGCTCCGCTAAACAACGGCGATTTGGAGCCGGATCGGACCTTGAGCGACGACTCCTGGAGCATTCTGCGAACTTGCATACCGGGCGCCGCCACGAGCGTTCCTTGAACCGGCATGTTCGCAATCGCCTCGGCCGCCTGACTATCGGATGAGACGGAGGATGCCGGCAACGAATCGTTATTGAAGAAACCCTGTCGAATTGCCGCTGGAAGACCGACTGCAAGACCGGCCGCCATGAGAGCCCACAGAACGCCCACGATCAAAGCCGAATGGCTGATTGCAGCCTTTACCGGTGCAAGGTTGCCGTTACCGATGATCACCTGAAAACCCAGCACCAGTTTGACCATCAACGGAACCAGTGAGAATCCGAACGCAACGAAGAGCGTGAAGAAAACGATCTTCGCCGGAGTCTGAAAAGCACTCGGATTCTTGACGACGCCCGCCGCAATAACGACGTCTCCTGCGAAGATGGCCAGCAACATCGTCGCAAAGATTCCAGCGGCGATAAGCGCGGGAGTACGAACTCCTTCCATTGCCCTACCTCTTTTGAGCTACTTTCCCGAACGCTCCGCGGCGCTCCCGGCCAACACGAGCCATTGTCTCCAAATCTGGCTATGACCTGTCGCCTACGGGGCCCCCATGTCCCCTTGCCGGCTTTACTAATGCCGCTTTCCAAGGAAACTCGGCACCAACGAGCGCAACATCTCGGCGTGGTTATGCGTTCGCGCGACCGCCTGAATCGCTGCTCCATGGGAGTTCGATTCGTTCTGCTGGCGTCGGTGGCGTTCGGAACCGTGGGAGCGGGCAGCGGCGGAGTCTCGAAGTCTTTCCCTTCCGCGCTCGCCGATGCGCTCGTTCGCGATCCCGACGTCGCCTCGTGCGCCCAGATCGCACACGCCTCGTCAAACGCGGCCTACGCGAGTGCAAACTTTGAATTCTTCAGCGTCGAACTGCGCGACGGCGCTCGAATGAGCGTCGTTACCGGTGGGGGCAGCTGCGTATGCGGGCAGGTTAACTGCAAAATTGCGGTGTTCGTGCGGGATGGCAACGCGTACAGATCCGTCCTTTCCGATTACGGAATCGATTGGAAGGTCCGGCCCGATGGAACCGCCGTCGTCACTTCGCATGACAGCGCCGCGGTCGTTCTTCGCACGTCCTACCGATGGAACGGAAAAGCGTACGAGGTCTCCGCGAGCGACATGGTCTACCTACCTAGTAACGTCGCAAAGCCGGCTATTCGCGACATCACATTCGCACCCGGAGCGTCTTCGACCGTCATACGCGGAGATAAGCTGACGCTCGGCTTCGAAGACCAATGGGTTTTCTTTGCTCGTGCCGGCCAGACGCTGACGCTCGCCCTCATCAAACGCGATCCGCACTTTGGATCGTTCTCGGTACGAAGTGCCGAGTCAGCGCTGGGCAGCGCAAGCAGCGGCATGCTCCAGGTCAAGTTGCCGCAATCGAGCAGGTACGAAATCATCGTAGAAGGTGGCGATGCGTCGTTCTCGAGTTACGCCTTGAGCGTAACAATCCGCTAACGACGACCGGGGCGGCGGGTTAGACGATTGAGGTCGCGAAATTATTTGAGCTCAAGCACCGGGAACGCGCGAGAGAGGATCTGGCCTTCATGATCCCAGGCGACCGCAACCAAACGCCGAGCCTGAAGTAATCGATCCCAGTACTGGTAGTTGACCGATGCCGCGCGCTGTCCGTTGATGCTCAATATCACGTCCCCCGCACGCATGCCAGCGCGCTCAGGAGCCAAACCGGGCAGCACCTCTCGAACGCGCCGGACTGGCTGGCGGAAAGAGAGATAGAACCCACACGTAATTTCGCCGTGTACGACAAACTCCGATCCAGGGAAATGCGGCTGGAAAGCAACGCGACGATGGATTCGATCAAACTCCATGACGAATTGTTCAATCACGCTCATTCCGATGTCTGGGAGGGGGAGTGACTCGTTAATCGCGATGGCCGGCCTGTCAGAATGAACTCGGCCGAGTACTAGCGATCCATCGACGGACGTTATCGTCGTCTTCGTGGCTCCGGTTTGCCCGTTGAATACAGTTCCAGATGGAACGGGCAAGTGATCAAAGAGCAGCCCCTGAAGATCGTTTGACGTCGCTTCCCAGCCATATGCGTCGTCTCCAGTATCGATTAGCGTTGGGAGCGCGCGCCCGTCCGTGAAGAGATCGATGAGCGGCAGATGCTTCCGCAGCGTATAGGGCATCCAAAATCCAAGTGGTAACAACACCGGGTGCGTACTGACAAGTAATGTTCGGCTTGAGAAGTCGAATGTGAGGTAGTCTCGACCGAACGAATTGAAGCCGAGAATTCCGTCCACATCGTTACCGTCGGCAATGACTGCGTAGTAGTTGTGCATTAAAACGCCGCTTACGCGCAGTTCCTGAGCGCGGGCAATGGCATGATGGCCGGGTACATGATTGATAATCGCGACCGAAGCGGCCTTGGCTACCTTTGTACTGAAGATTGTTACGTTAGAGCCGCTGTCGAAGAGGAACGTGTACGGCCCTCGCCCGTTGACAAAGACCGAAACGTACGGTGATCTATAATGGCCGAACCAGTCTGTGCCAAAAAGACGAATTCTGGCAGGGTCGGTCGCTAGGTGAGCCGTTTGCGCGCCCATCAGGTACTCGCGATGGATACTCTCGGGGATCTCGGCAGCTAGGCACGTCGTAGGAATGCAGGCGGCGAGCAACAGCCAAACGCATAGCGGGGCAAAGGATGAAACGTCGTCTGCTCTGCTCCCAAAGCACGAATGCATCAAGCGGTGTGTTCTGCCCGACGTACGCAGTCCCATCTTCAGCTTTTTTGCGTAGTGGTCTCGCTGCGTCTCAGCCGTGGGTCTTCTCGTCGCTCGGCGGGGAGCGCGGCTGGCTCGCCGCCGATCGATGAAGAACCTTCGTGTCGGCGCCAACGGGAACAAACCGTCTTGCCCTCTCATCCTTTTCGAAGAAGTTTCTAATCATTACGAGCGAGAGCTTTCGCCTCAACAATGCTAGAAATGAAGGGTGATGAAATCCCATAACGTCTTACTGGCCTGCGCTCTGGGCGCAGCATCGTTACTCGGCGCGGGGGCGCCGGCATCGGCAGCTCACGTCTCCGCTGGCACCGTGCGACCGGCAGCGACGGGGCGGGTGCTCCCGGGAAACCGCTACTACGGAACCGGATACCGGGGCTACGGCTATCGGTACGGCTACGGCTACCCCTATCGCTCGGGCTATGGGTATCGCTACGGCTACGGCTATCCTTACGGCTACGGCGTTGGCGTTGGTTACGGCTACGTTGGCGGAGGTTACGGCTACGTTGGCGGAGGCTACGGGTACGCGCCCTATCCGGCCGTATACGGGCGTCGCGCATATTGGGCACGTCGTCCCTATTGGCGCCCTTATCGCCGCGCATATTGGGGGCGGCGCTTCGTTCGTTAACGTAATCGCTCCCATCGTTTTTAATCAGGCTCTAGTCGTTCGCGGTTAGAGCCTCTGCTCACGCGGGCGAAGCCGCCCAAGACCGCACGAAGTCACAGTTGCGGTTTTCAGTACCAGCCGCCTAATAAGTGGATTCGGATCCGAACGTCCCTGGGCAGAGCGGTTTCTGACCGCGGAGTAGCGTTAACGCCCCCGTCCTGGGGGATCGCAACGTATGCAGGAATGCCGCCGGTATTTGGATCGTAGGCGATGCCGGTGATCTCGCCGCTCTTATTGATGCTTTCTGCGAGCATCAGCGACAAGGATGAGTCGGGAACAAGCGCGTTGAGGTCGTGCATCACGCCATTTTGCCAAATGAAGGCCCGACAATTGAAGCTGGCATCACATGATTGGCCGACGATTTGATCGCGTTCGTTGATTCCGAAAGCGAAGCTAAAGACGTCGCCCCGTAGCGTTCCGAGGTCGGTCATTGCGCCGTTTTTCCAAAGGAAAGCATGGGTGACCGTGTCCCCCGAGAGATCCGAAAAACCGACGACGGCTGTCAACTTAGCAGCGGGGAAAAGCGTCGCTGAATAAGCACGAAAGGCGAGCCGCCTCGCGCGATTGCATCATTTTACTCCTTCAACGCATTTTCTGGCCGCGGGCATTACGAATGGGTCTAAATCCTGCAGCGCCAAATTAGTATTGTTCCGACGAGCCGAACGCCGCTAAATGAAAGTAGCGGGCGACCACAGCGCGTATCGCTGCTAAGCCAGTCAGCGTTTCAAAAGGTTTTTGCGATTTCGGAATGCTCCGTGGAGCGACGTTACGCGTGACAACGCTACGATGCGTTACTTTCTCGCCACAGGGTTTTGGGTTACCAAGCCGCTCGCACGGGACCAGCACGAACGCGTGCCCTTTTAACTCTTGGTCTACGATGCGAACTCCGGGCGGCAAACCAGTCCCAGAAATGTCGCCGGCGTCGTCGACGTCGAATGCGATGACTAATCGCAATCGTGAGCCGGGCGCGACAACGTCGTTTAAATTAACGATCGAACCGTCTTGCCACAGCACGGCCCTCATATCGGTTTGCGACGATGACGGCCAATTGCACGAGCTAGGCTCAGCGAACGATGTGCCAACGACCTCATCATGGGCGTTTATGCCGTACCCGAACGAGCAGTTGTCGTCGGCAAGCGGCGCGAGGTCAGTTATTCTGGATGGATGCCTCCACAGCGCGCCGTGGATCGTCACGTCGTCCGATTCACCAGCCCAGCCTACGGCTACGCCCGCTTCGTTTATCCACTGCGCGTAGCCGAAGGAGCCACCGAGCGTGCCGAGGTTTATTAACTTCCCATCGCGCCAAAGGAATGGATGGGCGGTTTGATCCCCCGCCAGGTTCGAAAAGCCAACCGCTTCGCCGCGATCGTTGAGCGCGTTCACCGCTCCAAATGTGCCGCCAAACCCGCCGAGGTCCACCATGTGTCCGCCATATCTTGACGGTGACCAAAGAAACGGATCCACCACAGAAATCGATCCCTGCGTCTTTCCCGTGTACGAGAATCCCGCAACTTGACCGCGGTTGTTGATGTCTTGGCCGAAGGCATCCGTGCCGCCCAACGTGCCTAAATCCCGCATGTGCCCGTCTTTCCAGAGAAAGGCGCGCGACTGTGTAGTGCCGGGAATGAAGGGATTTGGATCGTACACCGTGTTCTCCGCGACACCGGCTACAGCACCTAAGTCGTTGACGCCGGTCGATGCGCTGAAGGTGCCGCCGAGCGTTCCGAGATCGTGGATCTCACCATGGTGCCACAGCACCGCACGGTTCTGCTCTCCGAAAATCGGGTCGGGCACTCCATTTTGGGAGGCGCCCGCTGTGTCGCCGCGTGCGTTGATCCAGATCGTTTCGCTGCTCGTCCCGTGCGGAAGCGTGCCTAGGTCATGTAGCGTGTGGTCTTTCCACAAGAAAGCCCGAATGACGTGGCAATCCGGATAGTCGAAGCAGTTAGGGTAGTGTGGATCGCGTCTCGACGTGTCGGCAAATCCAGTAAGGATTCCGCCGGGAAGTAGCCACTGCTCCGACTCGAATATCCTGCTTCGCGGACCGCCGAAGGTGCCAACGTCTTCCAAGATGTACCGTACGCGGTTGTGGCTTACGCGTACTTGTGCATGCTCGGCATTGTTTGATGGCGGCCGCACCTGTATCGCGGGAATTTGCGGTGCAGACTGGTTCCCACCGCATCCGGCGAGCAGCCCTGCAGTAATGCTAATGCTTGACGCATAGCGGCCGAAAATCAAAGACTTCATTTGAATACCCTCCAGTAGCGCGAATCCCAGCGCTTCCAGGCAAGATCCATAACTGTTCTGCCGTCGCTAGCTTCGCGTTTGCGCTCCATCGAAAACCTACCAGGAGATGACGACTAAGCCGGCAGCACT
This sequence comes from Candidatus Cybelea sp., assembly GCA_049585055.1. Classification (GTDB taxonomy): domain Bacteria; phylum Vulcanimicrobiota; class Vulcanimicrobiia; order Vulcanimicrobiales; family Vulcanimicrobiaceae; genus Cybelea. The sequence continues at coordinate 56,918 of JBAUYZ010000009.1, forward strand.
TCCGCCTTGCTGGTTGGTGACGCTTTTTGCATTCGACTCCGTGTACGATGAACCGCCGCCGCCGCCACCGCTAGCAGAGCTATAAACAAACTCCCCATAGCGGGCCAAGACTCCGCCACCGCCGCCGCCGCCGCCGTAGTAGCCGCCGCCCCCACCACCACCGGGAATGCCGCCCAGGTTACCGCAACCGCGACCACCCGTGCCACCGATGCCGAGCGTCCCGCTTTGGCCGTCGGCAAAGCCCTCGCGACAAAGGGAGTCGTCTCCGTCGCCGCCGCTGCCGCCTGCGCTCTGCGCCCCGCCACCTCCGCCAGAGCCGCCACAACCGCCCGCGGTGCCGTTGCCGCCGATCAGACCGCCTCCGGCTCCTCCGGCTCCGCCCTGGCAATTGTTACTTGGAGTCCCCGGCACCGCCGCCTCCGCCAGCCACGATCACACGGTGGGCGAATGCATCACCGCCTTCGCGCACGTCGGAGGCCCCGCCACCACCATAACCCCGCCTGACGCCGCTGTTGCCGCCTCCGTTAAAGCCGCCTGAACTGCCGGAGGAGTTGCCGCCAACGAATACCGCGAGTGACTCTCCCGGGGTGACGGGAATCGTGGCCTTGACGTAACCGCCGCCGAGGCCACTCCCGGAACTACCGCCATAGGCCTTAACCGTGACGTGCGTCGCGCCGGTGGGCACTGTGAAGTTCTGCTGCGCGCCGGTGTAGTTAAAGGTCATGCTATGGTGATGGAGCGGCGCGCCTTCCGACGACGCTACAGAAATCGGTGGCAGCCCTGGCCCGCCGCACGCTGCGAGAATTGCTGCAGCAGAACCAATGCTTAAAGCATGACAGCAAGAATTTAGAGTCTTCATTTTTTAAGTCGCTCCTTAAACCAAAAGCGTAAACGGCTAGAGCTACAGGCCGCGGGCACTACAAATGGATTTAAGCTGCACGCGCCAATCGTAGCAGACTCATTCTAGCTCACGCGTCCGTAGAAATACGGAGGACGCGCGTCAAGAATTCAGATTTGGAGGGCTTCGGCGACAGCCCCGTCTTCGCTCCAGCTACTTCCACTAGCCATCAGCCGTCGGTAGCGGTTCGCACCGAGCCCCGCCTTTAAGGCTCGCACGATTTCGTGGTGCTCTCGCCGCTCGGCCCCCTCACGCCGGTATTTGGTTCTCGCGAGCGTCGCATCCACATACCCCAATAATTGAGCTGCGCGAACGTGGTGCTCGCGTAAGATCACTCTATCGCGTGCGGGTTGCAGAGCCGTAGTCGCCGCAATGTGTTGGAGTGTTATGGCGGTGTAAACTTCGTTCTGCGATTCGAGCGTAAGCGTCAACGCTTCACGCGCATGAATGCGAGCCTCTTCAAATCGTGCGGTAGCTGTAAGGTATACGGTCAGGCTCATAAGAGCCTCCGCTAGATAGGATGAGTGTTCCATTTTGCGCACGACGGTTAGCGCCCTTCGACCCAGCTCAAGTGCTTCTTCCAGTTCATTGCTCGCGTAAGCGATTTCAGCGAGGTTCTGGGTCGCAATGGACGCTACAAGGTCATGTCCGCCTAACTCGAACTCGACCAGCGCCGCGCGGAGGTTCGTGCGAGCCTCCGCGATGTTGCCGCGGTCAAACTGTGCGCGTGCGATTCCGTTAAGCGCCAGTCCGGCTAGCCGATGGTGGTTATGATGTCTGGCTACCGAGAGTACCTCTTGCATGTGCGTCTCGGCCTCGGCAAAGCGATCGAGATTGCACAAGGCGTGGGCGTACACGGCACGCGCCGCTACGGCCTTCGTGCGATCGGCCACGCGCTCGTACAGCTCCCATGCCCGTTCGGCTTGAACAAGCGCCTCTTCTCGGTGCCAACCGACATTCACGGCAGCTCGCGCCAGCTCAAGACGTGCGCACACCGTTGCAGGAGCACGATCGCCCAGCGCTACAAGGGCGCCTTCTATCCAGCGTGAGCCCTCTACTTCGCGACCGTGAGAAAACCAGAGATGTTCAATAGAACCGGCGATCGTAGCTCCCAAAAGCGTGTCGCCGTCGTTGCCAAAAGCCCATTGCAGCGCCGCTCGCCAGTTCGCAAACTCCGGCCAAGCCTGCGCAACATAGAGGGCGTCCGGCATGGTAGGGAACGCCTCATCGAGGCGCTGAGCCAAGTCCGTCATTGCTTGCGCGTGCGCATGTGCAACGGTAGCGGATTCCCCCGCGGCCTGGAGCTTCTCCAACCCGAAATGACGCGTCGACTCGGCAAGAACGTAACGCGATGCGTTGCGACCCTGTATCCGTTGCACCAGGGACTTCTCGGTCAGCGACCCAAGCACGTTGAGCACCTCGGTTCTCCGGATGACATCTAGGCAAACCGCAGCCGCGAGGTCGAGCGTGAAGCCTCCGACAAAAACGGCGAGCCACCGAAGGAGCGTCCGTTCGTTGGGCGACAAGAGATCGTAACTCCAATCCGGCAACGCGCGCATCGTCTGGTGACGCGCCGGCGCAGCCCGATCAGCCGCGCGCAAATTCAGCACGATCTTCTCAAGGTTCGCGGACAATGCGTCGATCGAAAACTCAGTGACTCGCGCGGCAGCCAGCTCGATTGCCAACGGAATTCCATCTAAATGCCGGCACAGTTCGCCGAGCGCGGGCGCATTGTCGTCGGTAAGCGTAAATCGCGGCTGAGCGGCGCAGGCGCGGTCCACGAAGAGTGCTACCGACGGGGAGGTCATCGCAACCCCTGCTGTGAGGCCCAATGCCACCGCCGGAAACGCCAGTGACGGCACGCGATGCACGGCCTCGCCGACCATGCCCAGCCGCTGCCGTGATGTCGCAAGGATTCTGACGCCGGGACAAGCCTGAACGATTTTATCGGCGAGGGCAGCGGCCGTTTTCGCGACATGTTCGCAGTTGTCGAAAATCAGCAGCAGGCGTTTCGGCTTGAGCGAGGTAACGATCGACTCGCTGAGCGGATAATCGTGCCGTTCGCGAACGCCGATCGCCCACGCCACCGCGCGTTGAACGTCGCCCAGATCGGAGATCGCAGAGAAATCGCAAAACCACACGCCGCTTTTCAAGCAATCTGCGAGCTTGGCGCCGGCCTCGACCGCGAGGCGCGTTTTGCCAACACCTCCGGCGCCTGTAAGCGTAACTAGGCGATGTTGTTCGAGCAACTGTGTAACGTGCGCGAGATGCGCTTCACGTCCGAGAAGCGGCGCGGTGAAAGCTGGTAGGTTGTGCCTTGAGCGCTCTGCCGAATGAACCGGCGCGGACACCGGCGTTGCGGCTAGCAAACCCCGCTGTCGCGCTTGCGCAATGGCGCTTGTGCGGGTACGGGCGTTAAGCTTGCCGAGGACGTGCGCAACGTGAGTCTCGACCGTACGGGCGCCTAGCCCCAAGCGCGCTGCGATATCTTTATTGGTCAGACCAATCGCCATCAGCTCGAGAACGTCGTGCTCTCGCGCGGTGAGGGGACTGTGGATCCGCTCCTGCATAGCGCTTTTTGAGCCTCAGGGCGACTTGGCGCTTTGCCGCTTGGGCTTCGACTGACGAAGCTAAAATTCCGGTCTATCTAGTGCGAACGCGCACGCAAGGCCAGTATATCGGCGTTGACCTTTGCACCGCCGCCGGCGTGCTCGGACACGCTTCGCGCCAAGCGTCACCCTCTCTACGTACGATGCCGGAAGCCCAACGTGAGGCCATTGACCGTAGCGCCAACGGTCGGGCCTCGCGCGGCCCAATCCGTTTCAACGGCTTCCCAGCGACGGTTTCTGGACGCCGGGTTTGCTATTATAGACGCGGATGTCGACGATGAACGCGGCGCCCCCTACGAAACGAGCGATGCTCGCCTTCGAGCTCAAAGCGGCGCTTTTCCGCGCCAAACGCTTCGCGACCGGCGCCCGCGCCGCGACGCGCCGCTGGCCGCTCACCGGCGGTTCTTCCGGCGGGGTCCTGGCCGAGATTTCGACGCCGCTCCGCTCCGCGGTCGCCGAAACCGATCCCCGCGAGGCACGCCTCATCGAAGGCAAGATCCACAACTTGCACATGGCGCTTCGCCGGCTCGACGGCGCCGTCGTCCCGGGGGGCAGCACGTTCAGCTTTTGGCGACAGATCGGTCGCGCCACCCGCCGCGCCGGATACGTAGAAGGGCGCGAGCTGCGCGAAGGCTGCATCATTCCGACCGTCGGCGGCGGTCTTTGCCAACTCTCGAACGCGTTGTATGCGGCCGCGCTCGATTCCGGTTGCGAAATCGTCGAACGGCACGCGCATTCGCATTTCGTGCCCGGCTCGATGACCGAGTGCGATCGCGATGCGACGGTCTTTTGGAACTACGTCGATCTGCGCTTTCGCGCAAGGCACGAGCTCACGATCCGCTGCCGGCTCCAAGACGATCACCTAATCGTGCGGTTTTTTGCGCCGGTGACTGCGGCTGTATCCCAGCCATTGCGATCCGTTCTCGACGTCGCCATCGCAGCCGCGCCGCCGTCGTGCATCAGCTGCGATCGAGTCGCGTGCACACGACATCGCAAAATACACGGCGCAAACTCTGCACCGGCGGCAGCATTCTTACTCGACGGCTATTGGCCCGAATACGATGCCTTCGTCGCGACGCAAGCAACGACAAGCGACATGGCGTTCGTTCCGATCGACGGAAAACGTTTTAGTCTCCCCCAATACGCGTGGACGCTCGCAGGATTCGGCGGCGTGAAGCAGGCGCCGCTCGAAACGCTCGTCCGCGCGGGACGTTCGCGCCGCCTTGCGTCGCACGGTGCGGCGCGTCAACGAGCGATGCTGCTCGATGCCGAACGACTCGCCCGTCGATTTGCACGCCATTTGCCTTCACGCATCGAGCACATCGTCGTGATGCAGAACCTGCTGCCGTACCTGTGGCGCACCGGTTACCTCGCCGGGTGCACCTTCGACGTGCTGATGACGTCATTGCCAATGAATACGTTGCACGAGGTGCTCGATGATGCGGCGCGCCGGCATCCGGATAGTCCGACTCTCTCGGACTTCCGCGCACCGCGCGAAATCGTCGAAGCCGAACGTGAGGCGCTCGACTGCGCCCGCCGCGTCGTTACCCCGCACCGCGAGATCGCGCGCCGGTTCGGTGCGCGCGCCCTGCTGCTGCCGTGGGTCGTTCCAACGGTGCCTCCATACCGTGCGCCTACCTCCAACAGCGTGCTCTTTGCGGGCGCGACGCTAGGACGCAGCGGAGCATATGAAATGCGCGAGGCGGCGCGGCGCACCGGCACCTCGATCGTTGTCATTGGCGATCGCGACGCCGAAAGATCCGATTTTTGGCGCGGGCTCGACGTGACGCGCGTGGCGAATTTTCGTCAAGGGCTCGATCTGGCGCGCGTCGTCGCCTTGCCCGCTTTTGTGGAACATCGCCCGCGCCAGCTTTTGCACGCGCTCGCCGCGGGCGCCCGCGTCATCGCAACCGCCGCTTGCGGAGTGGCGCCGGCGAGCAATCTTACGATCGTGCCGGCCGGGAACGAAGATGCGCTAACGGAGGCAATTCTCCAATGGTCGAAATCGAGTGGCCTAAACGCCTCTTGGCCTCCTCGTGACGATGTATGGATGGGTCCGCTGAGACCGTACGAGCGAACCTGACCGTCCGTCGGGTTGAGCTTCAGCGCGAAGGCCTGCGGGCTGGGCGCGCGCAAATGTACGGCTGGGCGTGGAATTGTTGCGGTTTACCGATCTCGAATGTCACTATGGGACGCGCGAAGTATTTTCGAGTCTTAGTGGAGTTTTCAACCACGGCGAACGCATTGGCCTCGTAGGCCCCAACGGCGCGGGGAAGTCGTCGCTCTTGCGTCTTCTCGCCGGCGTCGACCGGCCATTCGGCGGTACCGTCGTACGGGCAAAAGGCTTGAAGCTCGGGTATCTCGCTCAGGGCGTTGCCGACGAGACTGAGTCGACGCTGCAGGACCTCGTCGACGCTGCGCTGGCTAGAGCGACGCACGAAGAGTCGGGCGTGCGCAACAAATTGCTGCGCACCATGCTCTCCGCATTCGGCTTCGCGCCGTCGGAATACGATCGTCCGCTACGCTCGTTTTCAGGTGGCCAGCGGGCGAAAGCAGCGTTAACGCACGTGCTGATCGACGAGCCCGACTACCTGATTCTCGACGAACCGACTAACCATCTCGACGTCGCGACGATCCGCTGGCTCGAATCGTTCGTCTCCAACGATCCCCGCGGTTACATCGTCGTTTCACACGACCGCTACTTTCTCGACCGGATAGCTACGCGCATCTGGGAGATCGAGCGAGGGCGCTTCCACGCCTACGCACCCGAGCGGCCCGCATACACCGCGTACCTCGCAGCGAAAGAGCTGCGTCTCGAGGCGGAGCGGCGCGAGTATGAAACCTTCGTTGTCGAACGCGACAAGCGGCGCAGGACAATCGCCGGCCTGCGAGCGACGCACACCTCCTCGGATTACAGCCAAGTGCGCAGTCGCGAGAAGCAGCTGGCGCGCATCGAAGCGACAACCCGAGCCCCGTCTCCGGCGGCTCCCGAACGCCCGATCTCCGTGCGCCTGCGCCCATCGCGGCGCGCCGGCAGCGGGTTCGCCTTCGAAGCCCGGGGCTTGAGCAAAGCGTACGATCAACAGCTCTTCAGCGGGCTCGCGATCGACGTCGAGCGCGGAGAGCGCCTCGGCATCGTCGGTCCAAACGGCTCAGGAAAGTCGACGCTTTTGAAGATACTCACCGGCGCAGCGCTACCGGATTGCGGATCGGTTGTATTCAATCCCGCGGCGCAAGTCGCGTACTATGCCCAGAACTCGCACGATCAACTCGACATCCAGGAGAGCGCGCTCGCAGCCGTGCTGGACGGCGCTGCACTGACCCCGCAGGAGGCGCGCGGACTGCTCGGCCGCATGCGCATTAGCGGCGATGCCGCCGACAAAGCCGTGCGCGATTTTTCCGGTGGCGAGCGGCGCCGTATCATGCTGGCACGACTGATGGCGCGCGCGGCCGACATCCTGCTGCTCGACGAGCCGACCAACGATCTCGATATCGACAGCCGCGAAGCACTCGAAAGCGTCTTATGCGACTACGAGGGAACCATCGTCGTCGTCTCGCACGATCGCTATCTTCTGTCGCGCTTGTGCGATCGAGTATTGTGGGTTGAACGCGGCGCGTGGGGACTCGTCGACGGCGGTTACGACGTGTACGAGGCTGCCCAGCGAGAGCGCGACAAAGCCGCGATTGACCGCGCGGTTGAAGAGTCGACCGTGCGTGCCAAGGCGCCGCGTCAAACGCCGTTGCGCGTTCGCTCGCAGCTACAGGGGCAGATCGAGCGAATCGAACGAGAAATTGCAGGCATTGATGCGCGCGTCAACGAGATCGAGCTTCTCTTCGAGTTGCCCGAGACCTACACCGACGCGGCCGCATCCAGGGCGTTGAGTGAAGAACTCGCTGGACTAAAAATGCGCAGTCGGGAGCGCGTCATCCAATGGGAAGCACTGCTACATCAACTCGAAGAAGTGACGGCCACGTAACGAGCGAGAATTACCTGAGCTTTAAGCGTCGTGTAGCGTTCATGGCCGATCCTTAGGTCGTCACGGCGGAGCCGCCGTCGGGATAGTACAAAAGGAGCCGCAGCGTCCGGGACATAGTCCGGCTAGCTGTGGTTGGAGTCATCTACCTAAGGCGCTTACTTCGCTTGCGGATCGACGGCCACGCTGTCGTAGTATTCCATTGCGACCGGAGCGGTCGAACTGCCAAGACTGCCAAGCGGATAGCTGTTTGCCTGAACATCGGTCTCTGCCTGGCGGATGGATATCAGGAAATAATTTCCGGCCCAAATCGTGTCCTGCCGTTTGTTCAGTGAAATAGCAGTGTAGTATGAGTTGCCGCCCGAGCCGTATGGGAACGTGGATACGGGAGACCGGTCCACGGCTTGTCGAACACCAGCAACGCGTTTGAGTTACCTGCGGAGTTGACGATGAGGTGCCCGTGCGTGTCGACCGCAATGCCCTCGGCCAACGTGTTGTACTTTGAAAGCTTCTGAAGCACGGTATCGCCGCCGGCCTTAACGTTCACCGAGACGAGAATGGGCAGGCCGTACATGTCGTAACCGTCGGCCAGTAGTTTGTTGCCAGGGGCGGCAAGGTAGTAGATGTCGACCAGGTTTGACGTCGATACGCTTCGCGTTGGGTTGCCGCCGCCAGCCCTAATTTCGCTTGCCGCGAAAAAATCGACGACGTTCTGTCCTGCGTTGCCGGCATACAGATCGCCGTTGCTATCGTAGGCGAGACCAAGCGCGTATGGCCCTTGCGAGAGCTGAAGCGTCGCGGACTGTGTGATACCTTTACCGGAAACGCGCCACACGGTCACGACGCCCGCGAACGATCCGACGGCCAGATCGTTGGTCGTAGGATCGACAGCGAGTCCGACACCCGTGCACGGGCACGTCGAAATCATCTTCAGCGTCGCGGCATTGTAGACGTCGACGTTCGCCGAGAAACTATTGGAGGCAAAAATCCAGGTCTTCTTGGGCGGCCCTTCGAGGTTGGCCACGTTGGGTTTCGAAAACGTCGCGTTTTTCTGGCCAGGGATGCCGTTGAGCGCAGCAGCGCTCAGAGGTGGGCTCGAGCCACTTCCTTGACAAGCGGCAACGAAAAGCGGAAGCGCCAACAGCGCGAACGACCGTCGCATCGAGGCCTCTCTTTCAAGCAGCTGGCGAGAAGGGTACCGTCAATTGATAAATTTTCCATGAATTGACATTGAGAAGGCCGCTCGCCGGCGAAGCCACCGGGCGCGTCTGCGGGAGCAACTCCCCGTCGACAAGCTCAACTCGTGGACGAGTTGAGGTCGATTGGCTCGGCCCGGCGAGTCAACCTTTAGGCGTGGGTGTCGGCTCAGGAATGGTCTCGAACTGTTTGTAAAACGCATCGGTGCTCATTGGCCTGCCCAGAAAGTCGCGCACTTCGGCGTCAGGTTCGTACGTGCGCGCCGGCTCCAAGATCGTTTGGCGGTATCGCCGGCCGACGGCAGGATTTTCCAGCCCGCCGTTCTGGAACGCCGAAAACATGTCTTGTGCGTAGACGAGTGCCCACAAGTAACTGTAGTAACCGGCATCATAGCCGAAGAGATGGCCAAACGACGCTTGCGGATGCGTTCCGGGAACCATCGCGAGCGGAGTGTACTCGGAAGAGACCTGACCCCACACGGCCGTCGTATCGACCTTCGGCCCGCTCGAGTGATACGCCATGTCGACCATGCCTAGTTTGATTTGGCCGGTTGTGAAGTATGCCTCGTCCACGTAACGTGCCGCAATCATCTTCGCGATCAGGTCGTCGGGCAGCGGTGAGCCGATCGTCACGTTAGAACTGACTTCCTTGAGAATCGACGGCTGCCACATAAAGTTTTCCAGCATCTGCGAAGGCGCCTCGACAAAATCCTGACGGAACCCGCCGCTGAGCGTTTCGTATGGAGCGACCCCGAGCAGCGCCGCCAAGTTGTGCCCGAATTCATGGAAGAACGTGATCACGTCTTGATGCGAAAGCAATGCGGGCGAACCCGGAGCGGGGCGCGGCCAGTTGCCCAAGATGGCCGTAACCGGCGGACGGTACGTTCCATCGGGCAGCTTGCGCGCGGGCAGCAGCGGCCAGTTCGCAAAGTGCGAAAACTTTCCGGGCCGCGGATAGAGATCGAAGTACGTCGTGCCAATGAACCTGCCGCTCTTCGTGTCGAAGACGTTGTAGCTGATGACGTCAGGTGCCCATGCCTTGGGATCGGGAACTTTAACGAACGTCACACCAAGAATCTCGTGATATAGGTTCATGATGCGGTCGACGACGACGTCTACCGGAAAGTATTGCCGTATTTCCTCGTTATCAACCGAATACTTGGTCTTGACCAGCTGATTGCTGTAATAGGCGACGTCCCACGGATCGATGCTGGCATTGGCGTTGCCCGTGTCCTGGGCTTTGAGCTGCGCCAATCCGACGATATCGCGCTTGGCTTGCGGCATAAGCTTGGCATCCAGCGAACGTTCGAACGTCAACACGCGTTCCGGTGTTTTCGCCATACGATCGGCTAGCCGATACGCGGCCCAAGAGTCGTATCCGAGCAAACGGGCCAACTGATATCGAACGCGGATAGCGTTTTCGAGAACTGCGACGTTGGCCGCGGCACGATTGTTGTAGGCGACGTAGTATGACTTACGGGCGGCGGCATCACGCTCATTCTGCAAAAATGGGACGACCGTGCTTTCGTTTACCTTAACGGTATACGTGCCGTCCGCATTGTGTGTCATCGTCTTTACGAAACCCGGCGGCAAACTCTGCACTTGCTCGGCCGTGATGTTGAGCGTGGCAGCATCATTGTTGAGCGTTTCCTGCCACTTGCTGCCCAGCGCGGTCAACTCGTTGGAGAGTGCGATGAACGATTTACGCTTCTCTACCGACAGGCTGGCGCCTGACTGGCGCGCGCTTACCAGATAGTACTCTAGAAGCTTCTTGTCGGCATCGGTACGCGCGGTGCCGCTGTGCTGGACATCCACCAACGCGCGATAGACGTCCGGCCGCGCACCGAACGCCGCAAAGTAATTGCTCTGAGCGATGTTGCAGCGATCCGAAGCGTCTCGAACCGGCTTGTCGATGGCCATATTGAAGAGGAAGCCCTGAGCGACCAGGCGGTCGTTCAAATCGGATTCCGCGTTTTCGAGCGGAAGCAGTGTATTCTGAAACGTTCGCTGGCCGGGGATTGCCATGACCCGCTTGACGGCGGCGTCAAGCGCCGCGATCTGTGCGGTGCACGTCGATGTAATCTGCTCGGGCGTGAGGTTCCAATCGATGTGGGTCGGATGAGCCGGTTGAAGCGGCACGGCGTCCGCGGCCTTCATGGGCAGCGGAACCATCAGCGCCGTCAGCACGGCGCAAACAAAACGAACGACTCTCAGCATATATCGACGATTATTCACCGTGGCGTATTGAAGCCACTTGTCCGAAACTATATATTGCATGCGAGGCCGTTCGGGTGCTTGCGGCGTTTTCTGACTCTCGGCGCGAACTTCCCGGCGGGTCGGCTGCGCTTACTACATGCCGTGCTTGACTGGAATGTTCGTCAATGGCCCTTCTCCACCGACCTGTTCGATGGTATCGCCCTGTGCGACCGACCAGTGATGGACGCCTGCTGGGACCATGATGAACGACCCCACCGGCAGCACCCGTGCGTTAGCCTTGTTGACGGTATCGCCCATACCGAACAACAGCGATCCTTGTATCACGGTGATATATTCGGGGTGCGAATGGTAATGCGGCTTGTTTGTGTAGCCGTCGGGCATCTTGACGCGAATAATTGCGGTGCCGGATGAATTCGGGTTGCCGATCATCACCGCATTCCAAGAGCCCTTCGCAGGACCGGTGGCGGCCACCCAGTGGAGGCTGTCGGGCGTAAACATAACGGGAGCCGACTGCATCGCGGCGAGCGTAGCGCCGGCAGTCGCGAGGAGTCCCAAAACAAACCACGAGAAGAGTTTCATCGACTATCCTTTCATCGAAGCCTATAGAAATGCAACGAGATTGCTTGCTCCTTCGCTACGACGAAGACGGGGGCCCTCCGGCTTCTCCGCACGCCGCTTCGTGGTCTTAGTCGGACACTTCACGCCAGGGCCTCCCGTAAAAATTCCCTATGGCCACTTTCTAAGCGGGGTAACGCACACCGCTCCCTAAGAACGCCACCCATTGCAGAGCTATTAGAACCAATCGAAGAATGGATACGCGCCCGGCCGTGTCACCGGCGATGATTATATCGCCAGCGATGTCGCAACAGCACAATTCCGAGTCACACGTGAATGTTGCAATTAGTGATTCTTTCCAGAGGTCCCAAACTGTAAGCGTTCCATCTAGGGAAGCCGATCACGGCGCGCCGCCCGTCTGCTGTCATTGCCGCCGCCACTGTCGAAGTCATTGAGCCGCCTATCGTCCGCAATAGGGTTTCGCTCTTGAGATCCCAAAGTCGCAACGATTTAGCGGAGAGAGTTACCGCACTTCGCGCGTCTGGCGTAATGTTCCGCGGTGCGATCAATGCGGTTGCCCGATGATTTGGCGGCGAAATATCTCGTCCGGGCGTTCGTTCCTAGGTTGCTCGGGATACCCGGAGTGCCGGGCCACCAAATCTAAAGGTGTCGAACGTGCGTGATCGCTACGTGCGCTTCATCGCCGAGCTGGCGAGGAATAGAAGGCAGTATGCGGGCCGATTCTTCGTGAGATAACCGGGGGCGACGTGGGAGCGATGCCTACGCGAATGAGTAGGATTTCGAGCAGCGAACGACTCTCTATGACATCCGAGAGCCTGCGCCATCGCGCGCTTATCCTCGCTTTGTGTGGTATTACTGCGTTGCTCTCGGTCGTTTCGATACTGAGCGTTTCCGGGATAGGCAACGCCCCGCCCTGGAGCGGTCATTGGGGCTTCAATCGTGTGCCTGCGCCGTTCGGCATTGTGATCACCGGTATAGATCCGGCCGGTCCCGCGGCCACTGCGGGCCTCCGCGCGGGTGACGCCGTCGACTTGCGGGACGTTCGTCTGCAAGAGCGATACTGGCTCAGCCAGAGGGCGCTCAACGGAGGAAGCGTTGCACTCCCGTTCCGTCGCAACGGCAATCTCGAGCATATTACCGTAACGCCGACGGCCATCGCTACTTTGGGACGCGGCAGTTGGAAGCAGCGGTGGATTCTCTCCTTCGGCTTTTACTCGACACCGCTGCTGATCATCTGGCTCACCCTCTTCGCGGCCATCATCGCATCGCGAGGAGCCCGCATAGAGAGAGCCCGATTGCTCGCGTCGGCACTCGTTACCTATGGTGCGTACCTTTGCATCCCCAGTCCGCGGTTGTGGACGACACCTTGGCTTTGGGAAAACGTTGCGAGTGATCTCTGCGGCAGGTTGATGCTTCCTCTCTCCGCCGCATTCAGCGTCGCACTTGCGAGCACGTTTGGTCTGCCCCTGTCGCGCGTTCGCCGCATCGGGGAGTACGGAAGTTATGTGTTGCTTGCCATGGCCGCAGGCTTGCACGTCGCCGCGGGATTAGGTTTTATTACACTTTGGTTTGACTGGAACGCACCGATTTTCTCGGCTCAGTACCTGCTCACCCTGATTTATTGCTTGCCCGTGCTCTGCATCGCTCTCGCGATCGCAGCATCACCGCCAAGCGAACGGCAGCGCAGCGTCTGGATGCTTGTCCCATTAGGAACGCTGTTTGTAAGCGGTGCATTTACAGCATTTTCAGGGCCCATTCTCCTGTCGTCGTACGTTTTCTCGAATACCGTGGCCGACGTTCGAAATTTGATTCTGTTGCTCGTGCCCATTGCTTTGACGTATGCCGTCTTAAACCGCCGCGTTCTTGACACGGCTTTCGTCCTCAATCGCGCCGCCGTCTTTGCCGGCGTCTCCGTGGTTCTTGTGGGAATGTTCGTCCTGGTAGAGTGGCTTCTAACAGGATGGTTGCAGGGTGCCAGTCACACAACCAACATCGCTATCACCGCCGCCCTTGCGTTGTCTCTCGGTCTTTCAATCCGGTACGTACACGCGCGCGTCGAACATGTCATCGACAACATATTTTTTCGCAAGCGATACGAAGATGAGCAGGCGTTGCGCGCGTTTGCCCGAGAGGCACCTTACATCACAGAATTACCGGTGTTGATCCGTCGAACCATCAGCACGTTAGAGCAGCGCGCGGACGCGTCGACCGTTACCGTCGTCTTACGTGACGGCATCGGCCGCTACGGCGACGTGAGTGAGAACGATCCCGCACTCACTACGTTGCGGGCGGCTCACCGCGTGCTCGACCTGCACGGCGTCGATACACGATTGAGCGGCGACTTTGCGTACCCGATGGTCGCACGGGGCCGACTGCTCGGAGCTTTGGTTCTGGGTCGCAAACGGTCCGAGGAATCGTATGCACCCGACGAACAGGCCGCGATTGAAGAGCTAGCCCATGGTGTCGGGAGCGCCGTGGAGCTGCTATCGTTAGGTGGCGCCTCGCACGATGACGCGGTGCTTGATGGCATCCGGGCAATTCAACGATCGATCGCCGAAATCGGAGAGCACCTACGATGACCTGGGCGCGTCGGCTTTGCCTTTTCACGTGAACTTTAATGCACGAGTCAGTCGAGATCATTGGATTGTGCGGATTCCTGCAGAGCGATGCAGCCTGATGCAAAGTGGTGCAATTTAGCGCCAACGGGAATCGAACCCGTCTTTCCGCCTTGAAAGGGCGATGTCCTAACCGATAGACGATGGCGCCGTGAAGGTCTTCATACCCTAGCGGGCGCCCTTCGTGCTGTCAAATGTCGGCGCCTGGCGCGGGCTACTTCTTCGCTAGGCTGACCGTGACGCCGACGAGTTCGGTGGCGTGGGCGACCGTAAACGACTGCGAATGATTGCCGCCCTTCGTATACGGCCAAAAGCCGACGCTATGCACGGCACGAGCCTGGGTGCCGTACGGCAGCACGACCGTTTTGCCGTCGATCCAGAACTGGGCGAGGAGACCGCTTTCGTCGCCCTTGATGTGCACGGCTCCCATCGACGTCCCGCTGCTTCCGCTGAAACTGAATCGGTAGATTGTGTGGGTGTACGCATCTTGGACCGCCATGTACTTGCCGTCCCACTGCACGCCGCCGGGATAGCCGATCGTTTGATTCAGGGTAATGTTTGTGAGCGTGCTGCTGTTCTTCGCCAGCTCGGCGAACTGGGTGTGGTAGCTGCCATAATCCGCGCCGTCGACGAAGAGATTTCCCTGGCTGTCGTAACCGCAGAAGAAATACGCGTTGAAGGTCTGGTCTTCATACGAATGCGGCTCGCCTTTGCCGCCGACGAAGACCGAGACGCTGCCCGGGCCGAACGAGAGGGTGCTTGCGTAGTTCGCCACGGCCAGGTTCTTCGTTCCGGGATCGACCGCACAGCCGAACGGATAGTGCCCGAAGTCAACGAGGGTTTGAATTGGCTTCTTGCCACCGTGCTTGTACTTGAGCACGTTCAAGTTGTTAATGTCGGTCACGAAAACGTTACCGTCGGGATCGGAACACAGGCCTGCCGGCGACGCGAAGCCCTTGAGCACGCCGACGAGTTTGCCGGCCGGATACGAGAATACGTCGACGACGCCGTCCGCGTCGGAAACGTAGAGCAGATCCTCACCCGTCGCTTCGGGGGCCATCCACGACTCGGCGCGATTGGTATGCGCGCCGCGGGCAATGCCCGGCGGAAGGAGCGAGGTTTGCCCCGGCGCGATCGCGTTACCGCCGCCGCAGCCGGCGAGCAGCAGCGCGCCAGCGGCAAACCCAAGGATACGATGTGCGAACGTCATTGCGTGCATTTAGATTGCCTGAATCTTTGCCATCATTCCCGCATCTTCATGATCGAGAATGTGACAGTGGAAGAGGAAGGTTCCCTTGATGATCGGATCGCGGAAATCCGCGATGATCAATGCACTCCCCGGTTTGCCGTCCTTTTGACGATGAGGAAGCACGATGCTGTCGGCCCAATACGGGTGTTTGAGCCGCACGCCGTCGAGCGCTTTGACGAGAAAATGGGCTTGATGCAAATGGAAGTCGTGGATCTCGTCGGAGACGTTGACGACGCGCCATTCCTCGACGGTGCCGACGTGCACCACGAACAGGGGCGGGTCGCTCATCTTGAAGGCCCGGCCGTTGATGAGGAAGTGCGACGCCGTCTCGCTGAAGATCACCACGCGGCGATGCGCGACGGGCGGCAGCGGCGTCGTATAGACGTTTTGCGGAAGCGGCGCACCGACGTTGAGCGGTCCGATGCCGGCAGGCGGAGCGCCCTTCTTCTTCGGCGCGCGGATCACGGCAAGCTTGAGTTCGGGATCGTGGTCGCCGACCGGTCCGCTGTCGTAGCAGAGCGTTTTGAACTGCGCGAAGCCGTTGCGCGGTCCGGTAACGACGAACTCGGCGCGCGCCGCCGGCGGAATGACGATCGACGTCACCGTCTTTGTCGGCGGGGTGCCGGGCCATGTATCGAGCGCGAAGCCGTCGATCGCTACGATCTCTAAATCACCGCCATCGGAGAGGTCGAGCGTCTTGTGACCCGACGCGTTCACGACGCGAAAGAACTCTTTCTCACCTGGTGCAATCGTTATAACTGGCTGATATGCACCGTTGAGCGTCGTGGTGAGACCGAAATCCGAGCCGCAGGGCTCGTTATTGACCACTTGCGGCTTGGCGACTCCGGAGCCGGACGACATACCGGACATTCCACCGGACATCTCGTCGGACATATCGTCGTCGCCCCGCGGCGGGGCGTTCGCGCCGACACCGGTGGCGCGCACAATGATCAAGCGCTCCTTCATCTTCGCCAAGCTCGGAATGTGCTTCTCCAAGCCGTTGACCACGAGCGCACCCGACATGCCGCCCGATCCAACCTGATAGGTCGTTTGGCCATGAATGTGCGGATGGTACCAGTAGAGCCCCGGTTCTTGATTCTTCGGAACGTGCACGATGTAATGCAGCGTTTGACCGGGCTTCGCGAGCGTTCCGAGCACGTCGTCGCCGGGTGCGCGCGGCGAGGACCCCAAGCCATGAAAATGAATGTTGATATCGTTCTTGTCGCCATGGCGGCTGAGATCGTTAACGATTTCCATCTGGATCGTGTCGCCCGGATTTACGCGAATCGTCGGTGAGACGCCACCCAAACCCTTATAGACGAACTGCGGAAAACCGGTGGCGCCGCTGAACGTGACCTGCATCGAAACCTTCGCGACGCCGTGGACCGAGTTCACGACCGGCGGTTCGGGGAGCTCGTTCACGTTGGTGTCGTGCGAGGGGCCGGTGTTCGGAGCGTTCTGCAATAGACCCGGCGGAATCGGGTTCATCGGCGTGCTGGAATGGCCGCCGCAGGCGACGAGCCACGCGCCGATGATGACGAGTGCGATGTAACGCCGTATCATGGCCTCTCCTCTCATTGCGCCGCGCTCAAGGTCGCGCCGTATCCCGCAACGGAAAACTTCTTCATCGGGAAACCGCCGGCGGGATAGGCCCAGACTCCGACGTCGGCGCCATAATCGGGACCGACGATCGTGTTGCCGTCGATCCAGAACTGCCGCACGCTCTTGCTTCCGGAGAGCGTCGTCGTTCCGGCTTTCTTCGCCGTGCTTCCGCTGATGGAAAACTGATAGACGACCGAGGGAACCACGCCCGCATCGCCGATCGCGACGTTCGTGCCGTCCCACTGCACTTGACCGGGCACTTTGATCGTCTGGCTCACGGCGATGTCGACCAGAGCTTTGCCGCCGCGCGGGAGCTCCGCGAGCACAAAGCTTCCGTCGCTGCTGACGCCGTCAACAAAGAGATTCCCCTGCCCGTCGTAGCCGCAGAAATAGCCGGTCACCATCGTCTTGTCGGTAAAGACTTTCGCGTCACGCCAGTGCTTGCGCACGCTACGGTGAAAAATCGAGAGCACGATGCCGTTCGGACCGCCGGCGATGGCGATATTACCGTCGACCGGACTCACCGAACACCCCGACGGCGTCCCCTGCGTGCTCAGCGAGATCGCCGGTTTCGTTCGGCCGGGCTTGTATTCGTCGATCTGCAAGGCTTCGACGTCGGCGATCCACACGTTGCCTGCCGCGCCGGCGCACTCGCTGCGCGGCTTACCCAGACCGGTCAGCTTTCCAACCAACCCGCCTTTGGGATAGCCGTGTATGGCGACCGTGTTGCTCTTGACGTCAGAAAGATAGAGCAGATTCTGGCTCGCCGCGCCACGCGCGGCTCCACTCGGCGGCATCGCCGACGGAACTCCGCCATGCGGCGCGAAACTCGCACAACCGGCCAACGCAGCCGTCAACGCATACGCCGGCACGCGGCGCAATAAACGCACACTCTTCATCGGGAGCTTCCTAGCTTCGAAACACGGGCGGGGTAACCTCCGCTGGGATGGTGCGTGGCCTTTTGTTGCTGTAACGGCGCCCGGCCCCGGATCGTTCGGCCCTCGACGCGGCCGGCCCAGGAGCTGCTAGCTAGCTTGCGTAGCCGGAACTAGGGAGAAACCGGTGTGATCGGCGTCGGCTGCGTCGTCTCCATCGGCAAGTACGTCACGCTCGAACCCGCGCTCGCGAGCGCCTTGCGCACGTCGACGCTGCGCATTGATTGATCGCTGAAGGTTCGAAAATAAAACTGCAGGTTCGCAAGATCGTCGCGAGGCTCGGTCGTGCCGTTTCTAACGCTTTGCACCGCAGTGACTAGATCGGCAGGAAGCGACTCGGCGTCCGAAACGTAGCACAGGAGATTTCCTCGCCGGTTATGCTGCGCAAAAGCGTTGACCGATATGACGAGCTACTCGAACAGCAAGGGTAGCCGAGATGCTCAATTCGTCCGGATTCGTCCGCACAATACCATTTCGTGGTGGGCCTGGTAGGATTCGAATCTCACAAGGCCCATCCCGACTCACTTTGAGTCACTGCGCCTAACCTCATCCCACGCGTGAGGGCCCACTACCACGTTGCGTCTCAGGACGGGTCGGCTTTCCCGACTGCGGCCGATTAGTCCGAGTTAGTCCGAGTCGCATGCACTGCTCCTAGCACGTTTACGCAGTGGGCCCACAATGCAGCGGGGCCTCCCTCGGCGCAAAAAGGCGCAGGGCTCACGCGGGCTCGGGCGAGGATCTTTCGCATAATTCCCCGCGCCGTGCTACTTGCGCCGCGGGGGTGCCGGTTTTTTCTTCATCGGCTTTTGCCGGGAAGCACGGACGCGTTCGATCGCGGCAGCGTTGCATTCTTCGCACGTTCTGAGGCCTTTGCGGGCCTTGCGCTTGGCGCAGGCCACACAGACCCCGGGAGGCGCCTTTGCCCGCTTGCGCGCCATCCGTTCCGCCGACGTGCTCACCGTCACAGTATACCAGCCATCGGCCACCGCGAGGGCCTCGGCGAGGAGCGCTTCGGCCTCCTCGAACACCGTTTTGGCGCCCCGTTCCCGCAGAATGCACCGCAGGGCAATGACCTGGGCCTTCGTGTACTCCATTGCCTGGCGCGTGAGGTTCCCGTACTCGCCCCGAACGTGGCACAAGCCGTCGTCGTCCACGATATAGGCCGTTCCACGATGCTCGGTCTTGCGCACAACCTCAGCCGCGAAGCGTACGGCCTCGCGGCGTGAAGAGGGCGACAGGTCGCGCAGGGTCACGAGCACAACCGGCAACGCTCGACGCGTTGCGGCAAGGCGCACTTGCCCTTGTAGCAGTGGACGCTATAGCGGCAGCGTTTGCAACGGTGGGAGTGCCGCTTGCGCTTCCCGTTTGCGTCAACGGAGAAGCGGAGGCCGTCGGCCGGCAGAAGGGGCGCGCGCGCCCCTTTGAGCTCGGCCAGTGTTTGGGAAAGCGGCCGACCCGTTGCGATCGCTTCGAGCTCGGCCGCCGCGTCGAATAGGTCACTCATCGCGCGTCACCAAAGCGCTGTGCGAAAAGCTCGAACACGGTCGGATGCAAGGTGCGAAGCCGTTCGCGGCTTACGCGAGGCCACGCCGAACCCTCGGAGTTTGCTTCGCACCAAGCGCGGAAACACTCAGCGAAGAATTCGTCGATTCCCGTCGCCGCGTACGGCGTCACGAAATTCCGCGCATCCGCGAAGGCCTTGCGAATGGTCGGCTCGATTCCCGAGTAGTAGACGCCCTCGCCGAGCGCGCAGTCTATCGCGTGTCCGTACTCGTGCACGACGGTCATCTGATCGAGCGAACGGAGATAAACCGTGCGCTCCTCCACTACGAAGAGCCCACGGGCGGTGCGGGCCAAGCGTCAACGTCTATTTGCAAGCGCGAAAGCGCGGACGAGCGATTCTTGTAAAGCTCGCCCGGTTCGAGTGTTACGATCGAGCAATGCGCCTGCGCGAAGAGCGCTTGCGCTTTGGCGGGAACGTGCTCCCTGAGAATGTGGCTAACGGCGTCCGTCACGGTGTCTGCCTTCCTGCGCTTATTAGCGCTAAGGTGTTACTGTGACGGCTAAGGTAACATTGTTACTGTGACGCGTCAAGCGAGTCGCGTTGCGCGCAAGAAAGAATCGGCGCGAACTCTTGACGCATAAGAAGACCTTCGCAACGTTTGGAAACCGCGACGAAAGGGGGGCGAGGGCCCCGCGTGGCCGCGCGCGATTTTACCCGGTTCCATATCCGTCCGATGTGTCGCGGACTACGGCCTCGTGCGCAGTCTCTGACGGCTTAGCACGCGAGCTGATCCTTCGCGAATCAGTGTCTGATGGATAGGGTGGGAATTAGCCGGGCTACATAAGGGCTTTCAAACGTCCGGTTGGCCTACGCTTCGAGGGTAAACGCAAATAGAAGAAATGCCACGGCGCGGCTGCGTTGTGGACATAGGGGAAGGGCCCGAAAGCTGCACCCCCTCGCTCGGGGGTTCCGATCCGCCGGCCGGCCCCAAAGTCTCGTAAAATAAACCCTTTCCGCGCATCGGCCGATCGCCGGCCGTGGCGCGAGGCCTCGTGCGAAGTTTGCAGCGTCGATTGTAAACTCGCGGCGCGTCGAAAACTCTAGGTGGCATACGGGTTTTAGCGTTGGGCGGCGATGCATGAGCTTACGGTATGCATTAAACCCGATAAGGCCGAAGTGCCACTTATGTTCGCTGCAACTCTAAATCTGAGTCACATTCCGACGGTTCCCATTGAAATCGTCCGAGCCGCGCCAGATTCCGCCTGGGTGATCGCTAGCTCTATAGCTGCCGGTTCCGTCGCGATCGTGACTCTCGTCCTGGCACTAGCCACCCTGTGGCTGGCTCTAGAAACGCGACGAATGGCGAGGCAAACCACAGCGCTGGCGATCGAGACGCACGAGTCGATCGAGGTTGCGCAACAAGCAACTAACCGCGAAGATGCCCATCACCAGCAGTCACTCTGGCCCTTCTGCGTGCCGCACATAGGCGGTGCTCAGAACTATGAGCAGTCAAGCGACATTGTGCTATTTACCGTCGAGAATATTGGATCGGGACACGCGCTGTACACTCAAGCATTCCTGGAGTCCGTCGATGGCGTCAGCTATGGGCACCCTAGTACCATGGTTGGCCCGATTGCACCCCAAAAGACAGGCCCGATCAATAGGATACAGCTTCCAAAGGTATCCGCCAAAACCGCAATGACGCTACGTTTGGACTCAACAACTATGTTTGGCACGGTCTATCTTACACGTTGGAGTTGGAGCGCGGGCGACCCCGACTGGTTGTTTCTTGATTGCAGCTACCCCAGTATCAGGCCGCCCGACTACGGTAATACGGGCGTGCGGCGCGTGCGCGTAACTATGTGAGTGGTTCTTACTTAGTGATTACGATTGCGACCGCGTGATTGGAGCCGCATGGTTACGCGCGATGCATTCGATACTCGCCAAAAAAGTTTCAAGATCGATCCGTCTGCCGCTCGCTCTTGCGTCACGATGACCTGTAACGTCCAGTCTCCCAGGCGTTCGAAAGCATTTCGCTCAGCGCCTCCTCAACGATCTCTTTTAGCCCGTCGAAGCTTCTCCCGCTGATCTTTGCTAGCACGGGCCACGCCCAGTTGTTTGCCCAAACAGCGACCGTTTCTCGTGTTGGCTCGTCCCTACTCATGAGCTTCGCGATCGTCGCGGCGGCTGCCACCGCCTTTTCGGCATGGGTGAGCTGTGACGGGGGCACCCGCCAATCTAGGTAGTGTCGCAAATTGTTCGCCGTATGGCGGAAAATAGTGCCAAGATCGATGCCGTCGACGCCCACCGCGACGTGCGCGCGTTCCGGAATCCGATTGTAGAAGATGCGCAGCTCCTTAAACATCAGATCAAAG
This sequence comes from Candidatus Cybelea sp., assembly GCA_049585055.1. Classification (GTDB taxonomy): domain Bacteria; phylum Vulcanimicrobiota; class Vulcanimicrobiia; order Vulcanimicrobiales; family Vulcanimicrobiaceae; genus Cybelea. The sequence continues at coordinate 78,668 of JBAUYZ010000009.1, forward strand.
AAGATAACGATTGCCGTCGCGAATGCATCGCGGGCTCCCCGCGCCCTGCCGTCTTGGTCGAAAAAATCCGACAACGCTTGCCTTTCTTCTTCGTTCAAACGGTCGAGTTGTACCGGCGGGAACTGTGGTAACGCGTCATTTGCTTCTCGCGCACGATCAAAGAGCAGCCTGAGCGTATCCCCCTGTGCCGAAAGCTGTTCAAGTGCTCGCCGTTGAACTGTCTCGAAGAGCTGTGCCTCGTGTTCTTCCAGGGTCATTAAATGTCGCCCGGATGGATGCTTGGCGGCTTGTCCTTGTCGATCCATGGAGTCTTGAAGACATCAAGCGCGTGCGTAACATCGAGTGGGACCATTGATAGATTGGCTTTGCCTGTAATGAGGCGCGTATAGTCGCTGGTCAAGGCCGTCACCATTTCAATCGCGCCGTCCAGCTGCGAGAACGTAGCCGTCCCGGCTGATCGTCGAGGATCATGGTGAGCGATCTCGCGATCGACAAGTTCTACAACGTCTCTTGTAGCGTCGTCGAGTGACGCGAGCTGCGTTTCGATCCGTTTCGCGTCAAGGCGCTCTCCCGACGCGTCGGCGAATTGGCGATATGTAGAATCTGCTAGGAAATGAGCTATCTCGGGTGGATAGACGATTCCAACCAAAGGCGACGGCCTTTCGTAGAAGGTTCGTAGCCACGAACGCGAGAGGGTCGTTGGGTTCTCGGCCAGGTCGCGCAGTAATCCCGCGAGGGAGATCGCATCTCGATGCGCTTTCGCGTGTCTCCGCACAGCCATGGCCGCGTAGGTTGCATAGACATCCCTGAAATAGTCAAGGTAAGCGTTGCCGGGCAGCAGCAGAGGATTGGCATTCACGATTGCCTCGAACACGCGGTTGCATCGTCGATAGTGATTTAATGCAATAACCTCTCGTTCAATTGCCTCAATCCAGCGCTGCCACTTGTCAACCTTTGGGTCCATTATTAGCTGATACGCGGGCGTTGCTTAGGAACCCCACGCCGGGGTCAGCAAGTTGGCCTAGCGCCTCCCAATGCCTCGGATGCGGGACGCACGTCCCGGCGCGGATTCGCGAGCACGCCGCAAGCGACAGCGCCGTCGCGGCCGCGATTTCACTTAGCGAAAAGGCGTCGACCTTCGGCGCGACCTCGCGCTTGAACCAGGCCTCGTCGCGCAGGCCCGGATGCTCGCTGGCGCGGTTTACGACGGGGCTGCGGCGCGGATCGTGTCCGACCTCGAAGGCAGGTGAATCCCTGGAACGGCGCCCGCTGTTCTTCGTGCTATGGCAAGACCACCGCAGTTCGAACGCCAGGACGACGTGACTCGCGACGCTACTGCGGTAAAGGTTGCCATCAAGCACCTCAGCCCGAAGGATCGGGCTCAGCTCATCGCGTGGATATTGCTGTACTATCGAGACGATGGAGCCATGTTCTCGCCTCAGATCAGCAGGCGACGGGATCGTATTTCGCTTAATGGCACGGAGTTCTGGCTCGCGCGCGTACCGAACCTACGGCAAAAGGGAGAATGAGGTTCAATGGCCAGCAAGGCACAGGTTGAAAACGCGATTTTAGAACGTGAAGGCTTCCGCGTGGAGTTCGCACTTTTTGACGGGAAGCGACCCGTACTGCCGCCTTACGACTATCCCGTGATGGCACCGCAGCGCTGGAAAGTCTCCGATTGGAAGAATGCACGCCTCGACGCATACCGCTTGCTCGTACGAGGGATCACGATTTACCGTGGAGGCATCGAGCCTATCACGCGAGACATGCAGCTTGGAAATCTGCGCGATACTTACTACGAGGATGCTTACGGCTCGTTGGAGCCGCCGCACGAGGTTGACGCGTCGAAGGTCGTTCAGTTGGATAGCAGACGGTCTGGTGAAGAACCGACGCGATCTCGTAAGCGGCCTAACTAGTTTTCGCTCGATCCTCGGTCCAATCTGCGCGCTCGAACTCGAACGGCTGCGGTTCCAGCGTAGCGCCCTTGTGCCCACCGAACTGCGCCGCAGAAAGGGGGGCGACGGCCCACGCGTGCCGCGCGCGGTTTTGCCCGGTCCCATCTACGTCCAAACTCGGACGAGCGTAGCTAACAGTGGAGACCGCCGGCAGAGCAACGTTACGATACGGGAACAGGTCCACGATCAAGCCTATGATCCGAGGAAACCGAGTATCCTGATCTGCGGCGCGACGAGTAGGCGACGATGATTCTGCCGGAGCTTTGGGCGCCTGACCCTATCGCTATTGGAAACCGAAACCCACCTGACCGGAGGACACTGGAACGGATTAGAGCTGGGCAGCGGCCCCACCGAAAAAATGAGGTTCGGCTAATGAGGTTCGGCTACGGAAGCCAGTAAGAGGCATGGCAAGACGCTGATCTCGCTCTGCCAGGCGTATGGCACAGAGCCTCGCTAAAGTGGACTAGTTTCTACTACCTAGCCGGAACTAGTCCATTCCCTGAGGAAGGCAAGCACCCGTTGGATAAACCAGTGCGAGACTCCCCGAGCGACCTGTTGGTCGATGAGGCTCAACTCAGACAACTCTTGACGCTGGCCCTCCGAGGCGACCGTCCGGCGGTTGAGCGTTTCGTTCGCCGCCTCGCCCGCGAACGTGCCGACGGCTCTCCTCACGCTCTTGCCCGGATCGCGTTCGAGGCGCTCCGGGGCGCCGATTCGATTTCAAGTCCCTTTCGAAGCGAGACCCAAGCCGCCGTGCCAGTGGATTTAGAGTCCCGCGTCAGCTTGCTGCGGCCTGAATACCCTGTGACGTTGGAAAGCGAGCCGATCTGGTCGGACAAGCAGCGGTACGTTATGCAGCAAATCGTTGAGGAGCGTCGACGGATTTCGAGCCTTCACGATGCGGGACTTTCGGCGACTCGATCGTGTTTATTTATTGGCCCTCCCGGTTGCGGAAAAACGCTCGCAACTCGTTGGCTTGCGCGAGAGCTCGACATTCCGCTTCTAACGTTGGATCTGTCTTCAGTTATCAGTAGCTTCCTCGGTCGAACCGGAGCAAACATCCGCAACGTGCTGGACTATGCAAAGGGCTTTCCATGCGTGATGCTACTAGACGAAATCGACGCAATCGCCAAGCGTCGTGGCGACGAAGTAGAGATTGGTGAGTTAAAGCGTCTCGTAGCGGTCCTGCTCCAGGAGGTTGATTTATGGCCAGAGCGCTCATTGCTCGTCGGTGCAACCAATCATCCTGAGCTACTCGACCGCGCCGTGTGGCGACGTTTCGACCTGATAGCGGAGTTCCCGCGCCCTACGCTGAGTCAGACTAGGGAAATGCTCATGACAGCCACGCATGCGGACCCTTCAGTGCAATCGCTTATCGACGTTGCGGCTGAGGTCATGCTCGTTAATGGTTCGTTTAGCGAAGTGCATCGCGACGTGCTTCGGGCCCGTCGCGACGCGATCATATCGTTGCAGCCGTTCTCGGCAACCTTGCGAGCGGTCCTCAGATCGCGCGTTGACGCTCTCCCCCGTGACGCTCGCCACGCCATTGCACGTCGACTTCTAGCAGTGAAGCGATCTCAGCGAGAGATCAGCGATCTGACTGGCGTGAGCCGCGATACGCTAAGAAACTTCCTAGCTGAGGGCCTCCCGGAATGAACAACTCGCCTCGCTACCTGCTTGGCAAAGGGGAATCTCTTTCAGAAGAGGTCACTCTTAGCGCAGGTGGCGGAGAAAAGGTACATCCGTACAGCTTCGAGGCGGCCAAGACCCGCCTGGCACAGCCGATAGCGAAAACGGTATCAGCATTGCAGGCTCTCCCGGCGGAAGCATGTCCCAATGACGAAGCTGTTGCTATCCTAACCCTGCATCCATCGTACATAGCCAAGAGCTATTTCCCCGATCAACTCCTCGAATTTCTAGGCCTGCGCGCCGTGGGAAACCGCAGCGCACTAATTAGTCCTGAGAAAAGGAACCAGCGTCAAGCCGCGGACAAACTTACCACGGTTGAAATCTTTGCCGCAGGCAAGCGGCGCTTTTTTGAACAATGGTCGTCGCACCTCCATGAGTGGTCGACTCTTGCACCAGGCGCCGAGCAACTGAGAAACCTTGAAACGGTTTACGCCGAATCTCCTGAAGCACGAGTCCGGCAGCCTGAAGATGAGCCTTCGCTGCTGGAAGCGATCTTACACGCGGAAGGGGCGCGGGACAATGATTTAGTTGAGCATTTCCGTACCTACGTCGAGAGTTTGGGTGGTAAAGCATTAGTTGACTCTTCCTTGCAAACGGGGGGCCTTTGCTTCATCGGTGTTCGTGCTGCGAAGGAACTTGTGCCCAAGATCGCAGCGTTTTCATTCCTCCGCGGCCTACGGCCTATGCCCGGCATGCGTAATTACTCCCCATTTCGCGCTGGAGCTCGATCCTTTACCACACAGTTGCCGAACGCTGAAGCGCTCAATCCACATATCCGTGTAGCAATTCTCGACGCAGGAATGCCTGCGAATCCCGATCTAAGGCGGTGGGTGAACGCTAGCGACGCCGGGGACGTCGACACCAGCACCAGCATTGAGGGTGTCAAGCACGGACTGGCAGTGACTTCCGCAGCGCTGTTTGGACCGATCGACGATGGCACAGCCCTAAATCAACCGCTTACGATGGTCGATCATTTTCGCGTTGCTGATGATAATGATTCGTTGGAACAACCAAACTACTACAAGATTTTGAACCGTATCGTAGACGTGTTGCGTAGCGAACACTACGATTATGTGAATATCAGCGTTGGCCCTGATATCTCAATGGAAGATGATATTATTCATGCCTGGACCGCGAAACTAGACGAATTGTTTTCGCATGGCAAGACGCTGGCGTTCTACGCAGCCGGAAACACTGGCCAAAAGTTGCCGCCACGAAGTCGACTTAGTCCGCCGGCTGATGGTGTGAATGCGATAGGTATCGGGTCATGTGATACGGGTGATGGGAACTGGTCACGCGCGCCTTACAGCTCCATTGGTCCGGGCCGTAGCCCCGGAGTGATTAAGCCGGATATCGTCTCGTTTGGGGGTGCGCTCTCAAACGAATTCGGCGTGCTAGTTCCAGAGCCGATCGTTTCTGCATGCGGCGCAACGGGCACGAGCTTCGCGTCGCCCAATGCTATGCGAATTGCGTTAGGCGCTGCTGCCTACTTCGGTTACGCGTTGAAGCCATTGGCTATCAAAGCACTACTGATTCATCATGCGAAGCGCGATAAATTGCACGACGTTAACCACGTCGGCTGGGGTAGAATACCCAGTAGCTATATGGATCTCGTTACGTGTGAACCCAATGCTGTTCATGTCGTATATCAGGGTGTGCTGCAACCTAGAAAAACACTTCGTGCGCGTATTCCTGTCCCGCATTCTTTCGGAACTAGTCGCGTCCAAATAACCGCAACGATCTGTTACGCGACTGAAGTGGAGCCGCAGTATCCAGCAAGCTACACTAGAGCTGGATTGGACGTTTTCTTTAGGCCACACGTAGGTCGGCGAAGGAGCCCAACACAGCAACATGCAGACACTGCTCCTTTCTTCCGGGCGAGCGATTATGGGGAATCAGATGCGGAGTTGCGATCTGACGCACTAAAGTGGGAAACCGTAATGTCGAGGAGCAAGCGCTTCAATCCAACATCCCTGTTGGAGCCAGCGTTTGATCTTCATTATGTTCCACGCCAAGGGGGTGGCAATGCACAGAGCCCTTCCGAAATTCTCTATGGGATGATTATTACGGTCAGGCAGGCAAACAACATAAGTCTATATGATGAAATTGCACTAAGATATCGAACGATATTACAGCCGCTGCAGCCGCGGGTCAGCATACCTGTCCGCGTCTGACCGCCCGTCGCGTCCGCCTCGCCCGCGTGGCACGGCATTGCAACTTTGCGGCGTCACACTCTGCGCGGCATAGCGGCGCCGAATCGCGCAGCGGCAAAGCAGCATAGATCGGCGCAGCCGCTTGACCGGCTGAGGTGCCGGAAATTTTAGCGGCTGCAGCTCCTATCCCAGCGCGACGGTTCCTTTAGCGCTCCGGATGGCGCATCATTTCGGATGCCACCCTCTACTCGGGTGTCGCGGATCTGAACAATGCTTTAGCAGACCTTTCGATTCCGAGCGCGTGCGAGACGCTCTTGTGCGCGCGAGAGATGCCGGGAAACCGTCGCAAGGTCTTCATCAAGGCGCACCGCTTCGGCAGAGGCCGCTGACCGCACGCGGCGCACCGATGGAAGGCCGGCCTCCGCTGCGAGCTCGTCCAGCGAAAGCCCTAAGACGGCCGCGACCTTGGCGATGGTGCTGAAATAGGGATCGCTGCGCTGGTCGCGCTCGATCCGTGAGAGCATCGCTGCGTGAATGCCCGCCTTCCGAGCGACGGCGGCCTGAGAAAGCCCCTCGGCCTCGCGGTGCGCCCTGATGGCCGGCCCAATGCGTTTTGACGCCACGGCCAAACCTGTGCCGAATGGCCTTCAGGCGCCTGTGACCGTAAAGTATCGAGCAGACAAGTGTCGAACGGTCCTGGAGGTCGATGCGAGCGCAAACCTTCTTGGCGGCTGCGTTGGGAGGCGCCCTTAGCCTTCTGGGCGTTGGCGCTCGCGCATCTTGTACGTTAGACGATGCGACGAAAGCCTTTGTCTTGTGCGAGAGCGATATTGATTGGCACGACGCTCATGCAGCGTTAACGGACTGCAAGGCCGCAGGGATCGGATTTAGAGCCTGCCGCGCCGATTCGATCGCTTATTCGCGTCTAGACTCAAGACATCGTGACGAGTTGGAGTTCTACATCGCCTATTCGCAGTTCGGCGTCGCGGGAGCGGAGTTGCATACCGCGACTACCGAAAACGAAGTAGCGCGTGCTCGCAGGGATTTCTTTGCTGCCCAAGTTGGTTTTGAGCAGGTCATTGCAAATGGCAACCTTCCACCGAAGATGATGGATCAGGCGAAGCTCATGGTTCGCACGATTCGGGCGAGCGACGGTCAGTAGACCTTAACGATGAAAGGCACTGAAAGGGTAATTGTGCTCGTAGCAGTAGGTCTTTGCGCGCTTATTGTCGCTGGGTACTACCAACCGTTCGAGGTGCACAGCGTCTACGGCGGTATTTCCAGAACAGAATACTGCTCGCTTCGCTGGTGGTGGACACCAGATTGTAAGAACCGCTTCTACGCTATGATCCTGGAAATCATCGCTGTGGCGGCTTTTGCGGCAGCGGGTCGCGCTTACGTTAATCGCTCGGGTTCCGCGCGATAGCCTACGAAAGCAAATGACGGCGCGCCGTCTTCCGAAGGGACACCTTTGCCGCACAGCCGAGCTCGATACTCAGGCGGCACTGCTCTTGGCAAGGGCGAATCCTCGCTTATCGAGAGCTATGTTGGGCGGTGCCTGATTCACGTCCAAACGCGTTGCGTTTTTCCGCGCCCCGGCAGCCGCTTCTGTAAGCAATTGACCATTACGCGCTGCTTAGGAAGCGTCTCATCAGGTGCGGTCGCTTTCGAAGCTATCCTCAAACTTTATGCGCGCTTCGGAAGGATCGACGGTTCCAAGGTACGCGCTACCGAAGCCTCGCGCGAGGATCTCGCCCGGCTCGAAGGCACGCGGCCGGAAGGCCGTCAGCATAGGCGGGCATTGGCTGGTCCTTTCGGGCGTTAGCAAAGGCTAGAACGCTATCGCCGAAAACTAACGCTTCTTACGGCGCAGCAGGCGTGAACTGTTGGTTTGGATGCTTTTCCAGCCATCGAATGGTTTTGTCACAGCTCACGCCGCTCGTGGCCGCACACATAACGAACCACGACACGTTTTCACTATGGAGATTCGGATGACTTGAGTAAACGTCGTCGATGCGCCGAACAATCTCTCCAAAGGTTCGACCGCCGAAGTCTTGAGGTCTCTTAGCCCAGAGAAACCGACCGCTATCAGGATAGCCGTGCGCTGCAAGATAGGCATACGAATCTCGGATCCCACCCTCGTATGCCGGAAGCATCCCTTCGACGGCAACAATCTTATCATGCTCAGGCAGCGATTGCCACCAAACGCCATCGGGATACAGATATTCTGATGCTTTGACTCCTGCGGAAAGCGACAAAGCGCTAATTATCGCGACGACAACGGCGGCAATAAGAATTCTTCTCATTTGTTGTCTCAAAGGCTCCCTAACTCACACACGGTGTTACGTTTGGCAAAGTTGCGAGATCGAGGAGATGACATCGTCCGTTTCCATGAGAAAGCCGCTTCTGATTGCGGACTGTTTATTTTAAGCTTTGGCCTTCGCGCAATCGGCAGAATTGGCGCAATCTTTGATCCGTACTGAAATTGAAGCTGATCATTGTGACCCAGCCAATGCTTTTTCCTTGAGCATCCATGACGTAAACCAGGTCCGCAAGTAAGAAGCCTGCGTGCGGACCTGTTCATTTTTTGTGGATGAGTAAACGCCATCAATAACGCCGTAAATTTGTTGCGCATGCTGCAAGAACTCCGCGTGCGTTGAAAAAGAGTAAGCGTACCATATGGCGTATTGCAGTCGGGCAATATCGTACGCTAGTTCGTTATCTATATTGTGTGCGCATCTCCAATACTCGCGGGCCGCTTCTTGTGCTAACTCAAAGCGGTCAGAGTCATTTACCGCCTGCGCTTCGGACGCCGCGGTGTCAGCCACCCGTAGTGCGGCTCCATTCGAACATACACGGCTAAGATAGGCAACCTCGGGCATCGACACAACCTTCGCGCTCGCCGATGCGGCTATTAACAAGACGATCACAGGTAGCAAGACGTAGCGGCATGCGCGGAACGCTCCGAACGTTACCGTGAACGTCACAGACGCGACTCAGCGATAACGCAACGCAGACGTCAAGTGCGCACGGGGATCAAAGAGAACCATCATCGGCGTCGATCTCGTTATAGAACGTATACCCGCTGACGTGCTTCACCGCCTCGTACGTGCCGTGCACGGTGATCGTCTGTCCGTCGCTGAGCCTCGGAGAGCCAAAGCCAAAGACGTGGATACACTGACTTGAGCACAACGAGAAGGTCACGTATGGATTACCCTTGTGCGAAACCTTCTGCTCCAGGTGCTCGACGGTGCCGCGTACGTCCACGTGTTGGGCGTCGTAGGTCGATGGACTGCCGAGAATCTGGATGATCGTCGCAGCGGAACTCGCAACCGGCAAGGCTGCCAGAAGGGCAGAGACCACGCAGGGAATGGCAAAGCGCTTGAACATAGCACACTCCTCCACGCCCTCAGATCGGGGCGCTTGTGTCTATATTAAGACGCTAAACGCGCCGCGCGCAATCCCATGTCCCAATCGGCCAGGCCTTCGGGCACTCAGCTCGGCATGGATCATCCGAGCCCCGAGCACGCGTGCGGCTTCGACCGGAGCGAGCTATACAGCGACGAGGGGGCGCCGATCGGCGAGGTGAGCGCACAGCCGTGGGACGAGGCGGCTTCCGAGATCGCGGCTTGGGTGCTACGATGGAGCTAAGCGCTAACCGGGCGGAGGTACTTGTCGCCCGCAAGCGATTACTATTGGCCGTACACCAGCTACTCGGAGGACGACATGAAGTGGTCTGGCACAATTGCGTTCGCTATTGGAAGCACATTAGTCGCGGTGCTGGCAGTAGCAACCGCGCCGCCAGCAGCAGCGCAGACAGCCGAGAGCTCCTTAAAGCAGTCTTGCCACGATGCGACCCGAGCGTTCACCCTGCGTCAGATCGGAACCGAGGAGCTCGCTGTAGCCGATCCGTCGGCGATTGGTAAGCTTCGGCAATCAGCGCTCCTTTTCTATCGTTGCGCGCAGAGCGAGCCCGATCCCTATATGCACGTACTGTTCCTTGCGTACTATGCCAACACGCTCTACCGGGTGGGCCAAAATGCTAATGATCCGCGAGCAACGTCACTTGCCGAAGCGACGGCGCAGCGCCTGCAATCCTCCGGGTTCGATGACGTGCGAGCCCTGGTGGCCACCGTCAGCGCGCCCAGCCATCATGATGCGTCAGCGCCAGCAAAGCCGCCAAAAGCCATAACCAATTCTGCCGCCTATTGTCATGACCTGGAACCCAATGTCGTACGAGTGCTCGACGAAGTTGATACTGCTGTGCTTTTAGCAAACAATGCGGGGTACAAAGATACGGAGGTTCTGGCGCAGACGACTGCACGCTATGGCGACGCATTTAAGGTGGTGGAAGACGACTACACCTCAGTAGAAACTCATCTGCAACGTGCCAACACGGCGTACGGATTGGCGACCGAGGCAGCGACCGAACTTAACGATCAGGAGAAACCAGCCGTCACTCGGGCCTTATCGCTGATGAGCGGCACCATGAGCTATGTCGACACATACAGCCGGCTAGCCCTTGAATTTGAGCGCGGGATGAACGCAGCGAACCGGCGGCTCGCCTACGCGCGAATCTCAGCGGCCCTGGCTGCCGGGATGCACAATTCATCGTATACATATTCTAATGGTAATGCGTCTTGTTATTCGTACTCCGCCAATAGCACTAACTGCTATGGCAACTCATATTCAACCACGACATATAACAATTCGGCCTCTATAGCCCAGCAGAATGCGGCGAACGCCCTTGCGGCAGCGCAATCTGGAAGGCTGTCCTATGGACAGGCAGACCAGGTGCTCACTGAAGGGTTGCCGATCCTCAGCCAAATCGACACGGCCTTGGAGAGCGCCGAGATTTCTTGGGATAAGGTCTGTGATGCAGGCCAATAAATAATTTCTGTTTTAAAGCGGCAAACGCGAGGCGATGGACGATTTAGTGACCATGGAAGTTTCCGCCCGGGGGAGAACTAAAGGCGCATGAAACGCTTTGGGTGTCCAGCACTTGCTCTCGGCTTACTGATTGCATGGCTTTCACTTGCGCCGTACCACGCGTCAGCGACAGGCGCACGGATCGCTCTGCCGGATTGTCTCGGGCGGCCTGGTGTAGAACCAACCGACGTCGTCCTGTCTTGCGCAGATGGCGGATTTTTGATTAAGGACATTCGTTGGACGGGTTGGGGTGAGTCGTTTGCCGCTGGGATGGGCACAGGAAGCCTAAACGATTGCACGCCAAATTGCGCCAATGGGCATTACCATAGCTACCCTATGCTGCTGGCCGTTACCGGAAAGCAGCGGTGCCCCGACGGAGGACGCGCATATGCGAAAGTCACTTATGCGTTTGTCGGCCGGTCGCCGTATCCTCAAGAGGCTTCCGATGAGGCTACGCAAGATTTTCCGTGCAAGCCACGACCGTAGGGAACGCTTTCAGCGTAGAGTAAGGTGCTAAGCGGACGCGACCGCCTCTACCGCTTTCTTCCTGGCGACGAATGGAAGAAGCTGCCGGATTCATGCAAGGCACCTAACAAAGGCCGTCGCTTGCGACCCAGGCCAAGACACATCGTCCGGTTCTTCTGCGAGCAGTGCGGCAGCGAAGCAAAGAGCCATCGAAAATCGGCACGCTACTGTTCTATCGAGTGTCGTCGGCGCGCACATTGGGAACGAGACGCGATCCGCAGACGCCGCCCGCAGCCGGCTGAGCGAGTCCGCGGCGCCGAAAGGCGTAGGCTCGCGATCGAGAGGCGTATTCGACAATTCGGCAGCCGTGTTGAGTACGAGCGCTGGCTAGCGGTGAAAGAACGTAACGCCGAGCCGGTCGAACCGCGGTCGCGGGCGACCCTTTCGCCGCAGGAGGAATGGATGAACTACCATCGGAGCGGCGCAGCTCTCCGGAACGAACAACGCGTCAGCCGCTACGTCCTTGTTGGCCGGTAAGCCCTGTCGTCTAGGTCGCCATCGAGCCACCTAGATCGCTAGGCCACGGCCATGGCGAAATAGGCGAACTAGATGGCAAACTAGACCGCGATTTAGCAAGTCGCGCACGACCGCTTTCGGTAAGGCTCCAGCTCCACGGCTCGCTAAGATCGCCTCCGCCGTGTGAACGTTCGATATGCCCCTCGCCACGTAGACGGGCGCGGCGCCGTTCGAAGGCGCGCGTTCCTACACCGGCGGTGAGGACCCGGCTCCTGAAATCCTCGGCCAAGAGTGGACCTAGAGCTAGCGTTTGTAGGATCGCGTCGTCAGCGTCCTCCTCTGCGGCGCATTCGTCGGCGGTTTGCGGGTTTGCCATCGAAAGCGAGTCGGCCCGTATCCGTTCAGTGCCAAGCCATCGGATGCGAGGAACTGTCCATTGTCGGCTATCCTCGTCTATGATTGGGAAGCCGGCATCATCGCAAACAGGAGCACTCTCAATGGCATAAGTTAGCGCATCTACGGTCTGCGAGAGGCCCGGTTTCGCGACGGCGATGACGTAAGTGCCTTCGCTGCTTGGATGCGGAGCAAAAGATAAGACCGAACGAGCGACGTTTGTGACGTCTGCACTTCCGAAGCCTCGATGCTTCGCGCCCTGCGCTGTCTTAGTCCAGTGTCGCGTTGCTACTATGGTGAGGCCCTCATGAGCGAGCTCGACTAGGGGCGTCAAAGCACATCGTGCGTCTATTGGGCGGTCAGGATTTAGCGGCGTGCCGGCGCGTGTTCCGAAGTGATTAAAGAGCGAGTCGATATAAACGAGTTGCGCGTTAGTTTCCTGGACAAACTCTCGAAGCTGGGAAATATGATCCGGAATCTGAAACGTGCTGTCGTCTGCCGTTAAGAAAAAACAAATGGGAAGGTCAGCGCCCGCAGCTTTTAGCATCTCTTTCAGATGATCGCGCCGATTTTCCTCAGCAACGATAATGCAAGGCCAAGGGCCGCGCCTTGAACCGTCGGGCAGTGCTCTTACTGACGTAACGGCGCCGATAATGTCCGTTGCCACTGTCGTCTTGCCGATTCCGCCGTCGCCATCAAGTAACGTAAGCTCATCGCGGGGAATGCGACCACGCATAAGCCATCGTATTGGTTTGGACTCAACCTCGCTTGCGCGCAAAAGGCGAAGGTTGGCGCGCTCAGCAGACGGACTACGCCGTCGTAGATTGGTGCCGCTAATGTCAAATGGCTCGTTTCTCAAGAGCTCCATTACGTCCGCCCAAGTACGCTCACGGCAGCGATTGCCGTGACACTTAAAGACGGTCGCTCCGGTTGGCATCCGAATAACTGCCGCGGTCGTGCCACCGTGCTCAGGCACAAACGGGCATTGAACGATCCATCGCTGCGCCACGCCGCCAAAAACTTGGTACGGGTCCGGCCCGCGTTTAACCGTCATCCCTGCCAGAGCGTGTTCGAGGTCGAAATCTATATGCGCCACCTGACGCGTCGCGCTTGGGGAATAGTGGTCTTCTGCGACGAGCGCCTGAAGCTGCGCCGCGCTCACTATCGCGTCGGGCGTACATTCTTCAAGGCCGTCTAGTATTTGCGAACAACGATGCGGACGATCGGGCATATCCGCGCCCTTACGCGCCGTCGTTCCCGGTAGCTTCATAAGCCGGGCAGCATTGTAAACGCCCTGGTCGATAAGGACGGCTTCGTCGTCAAAGCGTCTTGCGAGCACCCCCAAGACTGTGCGCACCAAGGTCTTGGAAGCGTCATCGTTTGCCAAGTCGATCGGAAAAAAGAGGTTGGCGCCGTTACCACTGTCTACAATGAGCGGTCGCGGCCATCCGCGCTGCTCGCAAAGGTAATCTACGAGGTAGGTCGCGCGCACTATCGCGGCCTCGTGCTCCTCTTTGGTCGCTGAGATTCCTGACTTTCTCCTCGAATCAATGTCGATTGGCAACCAGCAACGCTTCAGGATGTCCTCGTCCTTTGTTGTCTCCTTAGCGTACGTGCGCAAGAGATTAGGTCCGCGCGCAAGCAACACGGGATCAACGGTGTTAATCGTAACGTAGACCCCTGGCGCGCCCTGTGTATGCAGCTCGAAGGCAGCTCGCGCTAAAGCGCGCGGATTGTCGAAGTAGCCTGATTGGACGCCCTTGCGCGTGCCTTTTGCGCGAAGCTCCATGGCGTTGCTTCCTCGCCACAGAGCGCACGCACCGCCCAGTAGGGCAAGAAATGACGCCTCGCCAAAGCCGTGATTCGGATTCATGCAGACGTGCGGTTCAGAGTGTGAGAACGCGCCGGCAGACTTCGTCTCAAAAAAATTTGGTTAGGGTGGCGAGCAAGGTTTAATTTGTTAAGGTGGACTTTGGGCACTTTGTGCTTCCGAGGTTCCCCTTTCACTAAGTCCACGCCCGCAGCGGCGGCCTCCGTCCGACGTTCGGCCATAGCGTGTGCGATCATCGCGCGCGAAGCTCTCGACCCTGCGATCCAGACGCCGCATTTTCTCCACTTAACGCCGCCAACGCTGGCAATCGCAGAATCCGAATCAGACCGCGTTTACCGACGCGCCGGTGAGGGATACGGCCCGCCGCAAGTTCTTGCCTAACGGAGTGCTCCGGAATGCCGCTTGCGAGAACGTATTCAGCCACTGTCATCGTCAATGGCACCCCGTCGCCGCCGCTCATGCTTTCGACCGAACACGACGCAGGAGCTGCGCTGCTTTCTCGGCACCGAAGTACGCCCGCAACCGCTCCCAAATGTAAGGCGTCGGAATCAGCCGCCCGAGCTCAACCTCCTGGTACCTAGGGCGCGCAATGCCGATGGCCGCGGCTGCCTGCGCCTGCGTCCACCCTTTAGATTTCCGCCAAACCGTGAGATGAGTCACTGCAGTTCCCCCTAATAGCTTGTACAAATGCCCAGGCCAATGCTATGCTGATTTGGGCCTGTCTTTTAGCGTATCACGATGCTAGGCTGTGCAGGTTATGGAGAATTTGGAGTTTATCATGCCCAGGGTACCAGGCTTGCTGACTGAGGCGGAGCGTAGAAGCTTTGGTGAATACCTCCGCATGACGCGCCTGGATCGGGGTCGATCCAAACGCGATGTCGCTGTGGCACTAGCCGGCCGGAACGTCGATAAGGCTGACGTAAACCGCACGCGCGTCAGCGACTACGAAAGCGGAAAGGTACCGACCGCGGCGACCATACGCAAACTCGCCGCGATCTACCGCATATCGACGGTCAGCCTGTTGCGGATGGCCGGCCACGCCGCTGAACTTCTTCGTCCGATTGTAATGCTCTTAGAGGCGGGACGGGCTCAAGAGAATCGATTGTTTAGCCAAGTAGGCGTTTTGTTTGCGCTGTTCGCGTTTCCACGCCGAGGCGACACTCTTCATCTGGGCTCCGTGATGACCGAGAACGAGCTCGACAAGGCCTTCTCAGAGGCAAGTCGGCTCCGTCAACCCCGCGGCAGACTACCGCACCTTATCGGACTAGCGCGAGCGGCGCTGCGTGACTCCGAACTTCCACGCATTGTACGACGCAATATTGCAGCCGAATATGTTCATGTTTACGTTTGGACGATCGAACCCGAGCTCTACGAAACAGCACTTCGTAACCTCTACTCTCAGGAGAAAACCGTATGAAAAACCATCGACTCGGCGCGTGGATCGGTCAAGAGACCTACCGCGACCAAAAGACGGGGAAGCGCAAGACATGCGCGACCTGGACCGTCAAATATCCCGCCTTTGACGCCGCTCCCGGGGACTATCGAAGCCAGCGCGAGCGCGGCTTCGCCACGCGCGACGACGCTATCGCTTGGTGGCTCGAACAAAAGAAAAACCAGCACCGCCGCGTCGCGAAGGCGGAGGTCGTCAAAGAAGCGCCGCTAACGGTCGGTGACTTCTTCGAACGCTGGCTCAAGTCGATTCGCAGTAGCATCGGAGCCGGCGCCCTGCATCAGTACGAATCGCACGCCCGCGAGCACCTCATCCCCTCGTTGGGGCACTTGCTCCTCGAAGAGTTAGTGCGCAACCCACAAGTCATCGAGGAAGCGATGTCGTCGTGGAAACGCAAGGACGGCCGCAAGGGCGACCTTTCGCCGCTGTTCATCAAGAAGGTCTGGAGCACGCTGCGAACGGCGTGCAACAAGGCGAAGAAGCTTCGGCTCATCACAAGCAATCCGTGCGACTTCGTTGATCCGCCCAAGGTCGAGCGAAAAGAGATGAACGCCCTTTCGCCCGCGCAGGTGGGAGAGTACCTCGACGCTTTCGACGGAACCGACGTTGGCGCGGCGGTTGCAGTCGCTCTTGGTAGCGGCTGCCGACGCGGCGAGTTACTCGCGTTGCGCTGGCGGGACATAGACCTCGAACGTGGCACGCTGCACGTCGAGCGTTCCGTGGAGCGCGTGGCGGTTCGTACCGCGAAGCGCGTTCGCTACGAAACGCGGTTTAAGGAGCCTAAGTCGCGGCGGTCCCGCCGAACGATTCCGCTCCCGCCCTTCGCCGTCGAGCGCCTCCGTGCGTATCGCGTCGATCAGGCGCAACGACTCATGGCAGCCGGAGCCCCACCCGACGGCGAGACCATCGTCTTCGACTGCGACGGCCTCCCATGGAACCCAGGCCTGTTCGGGATGCGATTTACCGCGATCCGGGACGCCGCTGGCTTGCCGAGGGTCCGACTGCACGATCTCCGGCACAGCTACGCCTCGCTACTGCTTGAGTCCGGTGCAGACCTCAAGACCGTATCGACAGCGCTCGGTCATTCGTCTGTAGCCATCACCGCCGACACCTACGCGCACATTTCCCCGGTCATGCTGCAATCGGCGGCCGACCGACTAAACGAACTCATCAAAAGCCACGGATAGACCCGGCGATTAGTCCGGGTCAGTCCGAGTCAGACGCTACTTCATGGTGGGCCTGGTAGGATTCGAACCTACGCGCAACCAGTTATGAGCCGGCCGCTCTACCGCTGAGCTACAGGCCCCGGCCTGCAAGTCCAGACTTCAAGGGCGAGCCGCTCGGTCTTGCGTACTCCGAATCTGGAGAGTATAATCTCCATAAAGGAACTTACGCTAAGCATGACCGTTCTTGCCTACCCTGCGACCCGCTACGCCGCTCCCGAGCCGGTCGACATTGCCTCGCCGGAGGAGCGCAAGCGCCTGGGGCCGTCGGCCTTGAAGGCCTTCTTCAATATCGTCGAGTGCTGGCATTTGCGCGACGACGACGCAATGCGGCTCCTGGGCGGAATGGCGAGCAGCACCTACTACGCGATGAAAAAATCGCCGCGGCGAACGCTCGATGCCGACGCGATGCTGCGAATCTCGTACTTGATCGGCATCTTCAAAGCGCTCAACATCCTCCATAGCAAGGCGCTCGCAGACCGCTGGGTCACGCTCGCGAACACGAACCCGATCTTCCGCGGCACTACGCCGCTGGAGTACATGATTCGCGGCGGGATTCCGGCGATTCAACTGGTTCGCCGGCTGCTCGATGCGCGCCGTGGCGGCATCTAGACTCCCGCCCACATCGCTCGTCCGCCGCAACGATACACACCGCTTCATCGCGTCGAAGTACGGCCAGAGCGTGCTCGCGCGGATCGCCGATTCAAACCGCCATCTCGACGACATCTTCAAGCTCGACATCGCGACGAACGAACGCACCCTCGTCGAGAACGGGATCGCCGCCGGCATCGACGTCCACGAACTCGTCTTCGGCCTTCCGTACGCGCAGATCGTCAACGCTGCATTCACGCATCCGCATCCCCTGGGCAGCCGCTTCAACGGGCCGGATCGCGGCGCGTGGTACTGCGGATTCGAAATCGAAACGTCGATCGCCGAGATCGCCTTTCACAAGACGATCGACCTTCTCGAGATCGGCGTTTTGGAAGACGACGTGACCTACGACGATTACTCTGCCGATTTCAGCGCGGAGTTTCACGATTTGCGCCAGAGCAAGCGCTTCACAAAATTCTTGGCGCCTGAGACCTACGTCGCATCACAGCAACTCGCCGAAGAGCTGCTGGCGCGCGGATCGCTGGGAGTCGTATACCCGAGCGTGCGCAACTCCGGAGGCACGTGCATCGCGTGCTTTCGCCCCGCGCTCGTCACGAACGTGCAAAAAGGTGCTACCTACCGTTTCGTCTGGAGCGGCGAAACGGGACCGACAATCTCACTCGCGTAGCGCTTGGCTTGGCTAGGCCTGCCGATTCGCGCACTGAAAGGAACGGTCCATGCAGATTAGCGCTAGAAATCAAATTCGCGGCCGCGTGAAAGATCTCTCCATCGGCACCGTGATGTCGGAGATCGAGGTCGAGGTCGAGGCCGCTACGGTTACCGCCGCCATCACCGCCCTATCCGCGGAGCGGCTGGGCCTGAAGAAGGGTGACGCGGTCACGGTCATCTTCAAAGCTACCGATGTAATGGTCGGAAAATAGTCAGGCGAGCTGTAATCGTACTCTTCGAGCGGCTAGTGCCAGCGCGAAGAGCGCGAGCGACGCCAGCGTGTATCCCGGCGCATATGCGCCCTGCGTGAAGTCGAACATCGTGCGGTTCATCGGACCGATATACCAGAGCACGAGGTAGGCGATCTCGAACAGGCGCGTCGTGCCGGAGAGCGCGCCGCACGCAAGCGCGAGCGTCGGGACGAAAACGGCACCCGCGAGTACGCCTTCGATTCCGACAACATTTCCGGCAAGGGCCCAATGTACGAGCGATCCGCCGGCCGTCAACAACGCAAGAAGCACGCCGGCAGACCATTGGGCGACGAACTGCCGTCGAATCGGGCGCACCGTCGGATAGATGAACTGCTCGGTCCCATAGACCGACTCGCGTGTGCCGAGCTGCGACCACTGCAGCATCGGCCAAATCCAGGCCAACCCAACCGCAAGACTCTGCCCCGTGCCGCCGGCGAAGAGTTGAGAGATCCAAAGCCCCGCCGCAACGGCATACCACCAAAAGCTCAAGCCGCGAATGAGCAGCCGAAATTCCGCCAGTACGATCGCCCCGAAGTCGCTGCCGAAGAGCACGTCGATAACCGGCGCGCTGTATCGCTCGACGGCGGCTTGCCATCGCGCCGCAAAGGCGTTGCTTCGGCGTTGCACGGCGCTGCGAGCGGGTTTGGCGAAGCGGTCGAAGAGCAGCGCTGCGGCCGCAACGATTCCGAGCGCGACGACGAACCACACTATCCGCTCGGCGACGTCGGTCGCGGTCCAGTGAAAGCCCGCGAAGGTAAAGAAATGGCGCACGCGGGCGCCGACTACGGCGCCGAGTTCGACCGAGTCGGGTCGCGCCCTCGGATCGACCTGCACGACCGCTCCCCATATTTGCCTCATCACGAGGTTGCCGCCGAGCATGTCGCGCCACCATGGCACCGAGCGCAGCTCGCTCTGAAAGCTCCAGACCAAGTATGCAGTCCACGCAAAGAAGTAGACGATGTTCCCCAATCCGCCGCGCAGCCACGGGACCATCTCGAAGAAGACGGCTATCGCCGCCACCATTGCCATCAGCGGAAGCACGACGAGCACGAACGGAATGACGATCTGCGTGAGGTGGAGCGCGAAGCTCTCGCCGCGCACGAACTGCATTCCGATTGCAGTGATGCACGCAATGGTCACCATCGACGCCAAGACGGCGAAGTTGCTTACCGTCTTTCCGAGCGAGTAGTCGAACCGGCCGATCGTCGTAGCAGCGACGATCTCGCCGACGCGGGTCGTGCGGTCGCGCTCCACGGCGCTCTTCACGTTATAGAAGCCGAAGAGTGAGAGCAGCAAGGCGGTTAGAAGCGCATAGCTGGCGCCGATCCACGCCGAGTTATAGATGCCGCGATAGCCGTCGATCAGAAAGGTTTCGTAACCGGCGCTGCGTCCGGGGACGAGCAACGTGCAGATCAACAGCGTTACGGCAACGGTCGCCACGTATTGGTAGCGCCGCATCCGCTCTAGAACGTCGGCTCGCACGAGCGCATAGATCGGCCAAATCCGGCTCATGCCGCGGCGCGCGCTCCGGTGATGACGCTCAAGTACGCCTCCTCGAGGGAGGCGCGCGCGCGCACCAGATTCGCGGGCGCGTCATGCGCGAGCAGGACGCCGCGATCGATTATCGCCACGCTCTTCGCGATGCTCTCGACATCGGAGCAGATGTGGGTCGAAAAAATGATGATGCGATCGCTCGCCATCTCTTGCAGCAGCGTTCGCAACCGAACGCGCTCCTCGGGGTCGAGACCGGCGGTCGGCTCGTCGACGATCAAGACGCGCGGATCGTTCAGCAGCGCTTGCGCGATGCCGACGCGTTGACGCATTCCTCCGGAGAAGCCGCCCAACGGACGCGAGCCGACCTGCGATAGGTTGAGAAGTTCGAGCAGCCCAACGATTCGGGTGCGTAGCTGCCGTCGTGGAATTCCCTTGAGTGCGCCGATATACTCGAGAAACTCCGAGGCCGAGAGATGCGGATAGATGCCGAAGTCTTGCGGAAGATATCCTAGCGTTCGGCGCAGCGCGTCGGGAGCGGCAAGCACGTCGATGCCATCGAATCGAATCGTTCCGCTACTGGGCTTCGTGACCGTTGCCAGCATGCGCATGAGCGTCGACTTGCCCGCGCCGTTAGGCCCGAGCAGTCCCAGAACGCCCGGCTCGAGTAAGAGCGTGAAGTCCGCAACGGCTCGAACGGCGCCGTAGCTTTTATTGAGGGCATCGATCCGGATTTCCACGCCGCATATACGGCGCGAGCGCCGATTTGTTCCGGGCTTAGGAGGAAGCCGCGGTGTCCGGTACGGCTCGGCGCAGCCAATGCGGCAGGATAACGCGGCGAACCAGGAAGGCCATCACGGCCGTCGCGATCGAGAGATAACCCATCGAGAGGCCGTGCACCCGGAGGCTCGCATACGTTCCGACGAAAACGAAGAAGAGCACGGCGATCGCGATGCTCGAGAGCTGGCCGATTCCCCAGCGAATATCGGCCGGCAAAAGCTGGGAGTAACGCAGCCGAAGACCCACCACAAGCATCGCGCCGAGCAATCCGTAGACGGCGGCAAACGCAAAGACGAAGAAGTTGAAGTACACGGCGGCATTCCTACCCGTCGCCGAGACGTGAACGACGCTCTCGAAGAAGTAGAGGGTCAGGACCAGCGCGCAGAGCATCGCAAAGTTCATCAGAATCGTCGGCGTGTTGAGCACGAAGTACGTGCTGAACGTGCGGTGATGGAGCCACCAGAGCAGTGAGATCAGGGCGAACGAGGCGATGAAAAGGCCGACGTTTGGCCAAACGCTCGCAGCATCGGCGTAGCTCTGCGGCAGGACGAGATTCAGGCCTAGCTGCGCCAGACAGAATCCCATGACAATGTCGGAGAAGGCCTCGAGCCGGCGTACGGTATGCTGGGCTCTATCGTCCGGGCTCTGTACGCGCATACATCGACGCGCCGGCATAGCGCGAAGTTTGGCCGAGCTGTTCTTCGATCGCCATAAGGCGATTGTATTTTGCGGTACGATCGCTTCGCGAGAGCGAGCCTGTCTTGATCTGGCCCGCGCCGGTCGCGACGGCGAGATCGGCGATCGTCGTGTCTTCGGTCTCTCCCGAACGATGGGAGATAACCGTGCCGAAACCGGCCTTTTGGGCCATCGCGATGCAGTCGAGCGTCTCGGTGAGCGTTCCGATTTGGTTTACCTTGATGAGGATCGCGTTCGCGGCGGCTTCTTTGATGCCGCGTTCGAGGAAGCGCATGTTGGTGACGAAGAGATCGTCGCCGACGAGCTGGACGCGCTTCCCGAGCGCCTGCGTCAACTTCACCCAGCCGGTCCAATCGCTCTCCGCGAGACCGTCTTCGATCGAGACGATCGGATAGTTGTCACAAAGCTGGCTATAGAGCGCGACCATATCGTCGGCGGTTGCGGCGGCGTCGCGCGAGAGCGGATAGTAATTGCCGTCGCGATAGAACTCGCTGGAGGCGGGGTCGAGCGCGATTGCGACGTCGCGACCCGGTTCGTAACCCGCGCGCCCGATCGCCGCGAGGATCAGGTCGAGCGCCTGCTGCGGCGTCTCGAGCGGCGGCGCGTAGCCGCCCTCGTCGCCGACGAGCGTCGGCAGGCCGCGCTCGTGCAAGATCTCACCAATTGCATGAAAGACCTCTGAGCCATAGCGGATGGCATCGGCTTCGCTCGGCGCGCCGAGCGGAACGATCATGCATTCTTGGAACTCGAGCGCTCCCTCGGCGTGTTTGCCGCCGTTGATAACGTTCATCATCGGCACCGGGAGCGTGGCGGCCGACGGACCGCCGAGATACCGGAAGAGCGGCATCGACAGGCTGGCGGCGGCCGCGCGCGCGACGGCGAGGGAGACGCCGAGAATGGCGTTTGCCCCGAGACTCGATTTGTTCGGCGTACCGTCGAGCTCGATGAGCTTGCCGTCGATCTCGCGCTGCGCGGTTGCGTCGAGCCCTTCGATCGCGGGGCCAAGGATGTCGTTGACCGCTTGCACGGCTCGCAAAACGCCCTTGCCGCGGTAGCGCGCTTTATCCCCGTCGCGCAGTTCCACCGCTTCGTTCGCTCCGGTCGAAGCGCCGGAGGGCACCATCGACTCTTCGACCGCGCCGAAACTCGTAGCGACCGTGACGGCCACCGTCGGATTCCCGCGAGAGTCCAGCACTTCGCGAGCGTGAACGCCTTCGATGAGCGGATTGCCACCGCCGCGCAGCGTTTCGAGCGCCACGTTTACTCCTTGATCCAGCGCTCGAGGTCGTGGCGGCGCGAAACGAAGTCTTTGTCTTCGAAGAAGATCTTCAACTCGCGGTCGGCGCTTGCCGAACTGTCGCTGCCGTGCACGAGGTTGCGGCCGATCGTCTGCGCGAGATCGGCACGGATCGAGCCCGGCGCGGCGTCGAGCGGGTTCGTCGCGCCGATGATTTGACGGCACCCGTCGATCGCGCCTTCGCCCTCCACCGCCATCGCTACGAGCGGGCCGCTCGTGATGAAGGCGACGAGATCGTCGAAAAACGCCTTGCCCTTGTGCTCGCCGTAGTGTTCGCGCGCGCGCTCGCCGTCGAGCTGCATCAACTTCATCGCGGAAAGGACGTATCCGCGCCGTTCGATTCGTGCGGCGATTTCCCCGACCAGGCCGCGCGAGACGGCGTCGGGCTTGCAGAGAATGAGCGTACGTTCGGTAGCCATACCGGCGTGCTTCGCCCTTTGCCCTTCGACTCCGCCGCTACGCGGCTACGCTCAGGGTGACACACTTCAGGATGACAACGTGGGGAATGATGCCAATGAACCTTGGATGCGTGAGGTTTCGAAGGCGGGGCCATACGAGCCGGTCGCGCGGGAGCTTGCGGGCGGCCCGTTCGCTTCGATTGCGTATGTTGAGGAGACCGAGAGCACGAATGCCGATGCCGCGGCGCTGCTCGACGACGCGCGCTTTGCGGGCCACACGATCGTCGCGGAGTATCAAAGTCGCGGAGCCGGACGCAAGGGACGCGTCTGGCTCGCGCCCGCCGGGACCGCGTTACTCTTTACGACGATTCTGCCGCGCGAGGTCGCCGCGCGGAGGCTCTGGGTCGTTCCGTACTGGGTCGCTCTCGCCGTGCGTAGCGCACTGATGCGGCTCGGCGTGGCTACGACGCTGCAGTGGCCCAATGACCTACTCCTGCGCGAACGCAAGATTGCCGGGTTGCTCTGCCAATCGAGCGTCGGCGGCCCCTCCGCACGGGTTGCGTGCGGCATCGGAATCAACGTGCGGCGGCCCGCTATAGAGCCTGGAATCGATCCCCCTCCGGCCTATTGCGACGACGCAACGCCGATCCAGCGCGCCGACCTGCTCTTCGCGATCCTCCGGCAGTTCGAACGCACGCTTCCCACGCTCGATCAACCGGGCCGTGTCTGCCACAAGTGGCACGAAGCCGCGGGCATGCCCGGAAAGCGCTACCGCATCGTCCTCGACGGCACGACGCAAGCATTCGATGCGACCGCCGAGGGTTTAGTGGAAGGCGGAGGTTTACGGGTGATTCGAGCCGATGGCGCGGCGGAGACGATCGTGCTAGCCGATGCGCGCGTTCTGCGCTAACGGGGCTCGGGGCGCTCGTTACGCGCCCGCGTGAGACGCCGGTCGCAGATCTCGCAGAAGTGCGGCATTTTGTTATCGGTCTCGAAGATCGAGTTCGAGTAATACATCGCGCAGCGCGCATTGAAGCAGTGTTTGAGCCCGAAGGCGTGCCCGAGCTCGTGGATCGACTCCTTGAGCATTCGTTGAAAGAGCAGATTCGCATCGGCCGGCTCGCCGTAGAACTCCGAGCGTAGGCGGTGGATCGAGACGATCGCGACGCCCTGCGTCTCGTCCGCGTCGCCGAAGACGAAGCGATGCGAGGTCTTGTAGAGATCGAAGTCGGTGATCGCCAGCAAGACCGAGTCGGCGTCGGGGTGCGCGCGCTGTACTTTCGCGTTGAGGGTCGCGACGAAGAGCTGACCGCGCGTTGAGTTGAGGGTGGTGCGCGGCACGACGAGGGAGCGCTCGACGCGTCCGCTCGCGAGGAACCGCTCTTCGAGGCAGGTCGCGAGACGGTCCAGGAACGCCGCGTCGACGGTGTTGATCGGCACGATGCCTATACGCGAATCCATCTCGCCGAGGCTGGTTCGCTGCGGACGTATTCAAAACTTGCTGGGCGCCATCATAAAGCAATGTTAAGATGACAAGGAAGGCATGCGTAGAAGTCGTTCGCGTGATCGTTGGAGTCGGAATCGACATCGCCGACGTCGCGCGTTATCGCTTCGACGAGCGTAAGCTGGCGTGGTTCGCGCGCAAGGTCTACACCGAGCACGAAATGGCGTATGCGATGCGCAAGCGGAACTGGCCCGAGCGGCTGGCGGGCTTCTTCGCCGCGAAGGAAGCGACGCGTAAGGCGTTCGGGCACGCGATTCCCTGGCGCTGGGTCGGCGTTGCGCACGAACGGAGCGGTAAACCCGTGATCCAGCTGCGCGACGGTGCCGCATCGCTGATGCATAGCCGCGGCGTGCGCGCCATTCACGTGAGCATCACGCACACGGCATCGGTCGCTTCGGCGCTAGTGATTCTGGAATCGTGATCTACGTGCTCACGCCCGAGGCGATGCGCGCCGCGGACGCCCAAGCGATCGCGCAGACCGGCGAGGACGAACTGATGCGCAACGCCGGCCGGCGCATCGCCGATCAAATTCGCGCGATGGCGACGCCGGAGCGGCCGATCGTCGCGTTCGCGGGCCCGGGGAATAACGGCGGCGACGCGTTTGCCGCGCTCGCCGAGTTGTCGCCCGTCTATGAATGCACCGTCGCGGCCGATCCTGCGGGACCTCGC
>JBAUYZ010000010.1:0-80448 GCA_049585055.1 Candidatus Cybelea sp.
CAGGAGCCACCTCACATCCCAGCCACCGTGCTGACGAGTTGGAGGCCGAGTTTCTGCGACTCCTACGCTCACTCAAAACTGATCCCACGCTGATCGAGCCGCCGCAGGATGACCAGCCAGCTGATCACTGGGAAGCCATCGAACGAGATGCCGACCGACGCATCGACGACGCCGACACACGGATTCAGCGGGCATGGAAACTGGCTGAGGATGCGCATGTCGATCCAAGCCAACTGCGCGCGCGACTGACGGAACTGCAGGCGCAACGCCACAGCGCCGAACAGGCGCGCAACGCCGCGCACGCGGCGCGTCTGCGCGACGACAAGTATCAACACCTGGCGTGTTCGTTTGCCAAGCTCCTTGAGGAACTCCCCGAACTGTGGATGCAGACCACCGTCGAGTTGCAACAGGAGCTGGCACGCGCCTTTGAGGCCGTGCTGACCGAGAGCCCGCAGTTCGGGGGCCTTTTCGCCGACCCGGCCTGCCGGGGAAAGCTGACGTTTCGTCCTGTCGCAAAGCAGCTTAAAGCAGACGCTTTGCGCACCATCGCGACAAGGAGCGGGCTCCTCTCCGTCGCGCGCCGAATTCGTTCAAATACGGAAGAAAGCACGGCCCTTGACAACACTCGTCATTCCCAAGGGGGCCGGACCAGGAGGTGACGGGGCGACCCGCTAGCCTTCAGACGTCTTACCAAAATGGAGGGGCCCCGCAAACCCCTCGGGCCGCCCAAAACCCTCGGGCTAAGGGCGACCTGTTCGTTTCGCTAGCGCGTCTGACGTCGTCGTTTTTACACGCTCTCAGGCAGTGCGTAGCGCTTCCGCAAAGCTGGACCGAATCGTGTTAGCGCGTGGCTTATGCGAATAAACCCACAATTCGTAAAACTCCTTGGCACGCGGATTGGCCGTCACTTCTAGCGCAAGCGCATCTTCGGCAGGCGCGATGGCCACAGCGTCTACCTTATAAAGAGGACCGCTTTAAACCGCGATTCCGAGTTGCGGTTCGCGGACTCCTTTCCGTTGTAGGCCGCATTCGTTCTAATACTCAAGAAAGCATGGCCTCTTACAACACGCGTCGTTACCAGGGGCCGGTCCGGAGCGTAACGGCTTGTCCCCGCTTCCGGCCTCTTCGGCGAATCCAGAGGGGCCTGGGAAACCCCCTTCGGCCCACGGACCCTTAGATTAACGGCCCTGCAGGGCGCTTTATCGCTCCAATCGCTGCCTTGCGATTGGAGCCATAAGGTTACGCTCACCGTTCGGAGGTCTTTACGAATACCTGGAAATCGATGCCTGCGATCTTGTCCGTTGAATCAAACGCAATCATTTCGACCACCCCAGGTGCCACGCGTCCCGCGCATTCGCCCGCTGTCACGGTTGATTGGTGCAACTCCCACCAAGGCCGCGATTTGCTTGCGATCGAGCTGCCCAAGTTCGGGAAGATTCGCGAGCAGGGTGATGGCAAGTGTCGGGCCAACGCCCGGAACGCTCCGTAGCAAGTCATCCTTGTTGCGCCAAGCCGCGCTGCCTCGAATGCACGGCCCCCTGACAACGCCCGTCATTCCCAAGGGGCCGGACTTGGAGGTAGGTGACCTGCTAGCCTTCCGACGTCTTACCAAATGGAAGGGAGCCGCGCAAACCCTTCGGCCCGCCAGAACCCTGGGGCTAACGGCGACCTGTTCCTTTCGCTAGCCGTTCTGACGTCGTCGTTTTTACACGCTCTCAGGCAGCGCGTAGCGCATCCTCAAAGCTGAGCCGAATCGTGTTAGCGCGTGGCCTATGCGAATAAACCCACACTTCGTATAAAACCCTCGGCACGCGGATTGGGTGTCTGCGGATTGGCCTCAAACCCCTCGGATGTCGAGATACGCCGCGCACGTCCGGGTTGGGCCTGCGGGAAATCATCATCAACGGGCGCAGAGCTCGCTTACCACACTTGAGTGGTTCGCACTCTGAATATCCCAATCAAATGACTTTCGATTAATAGGAAGAAGGGTCACTGCCATCCCGTTGTCATTGCGCACACTCCTAAACTCCCTACCCACCCAGCCCCTGACGGTTTTTGTGGACACTCCCTCAGGGCTAAACTGATATGCCACTAAACGGCCTTCGTGGCGATCATATCCCCAGAGCTGCGTGCTCCAGTGCGTCTTTCCATTTTGTCGAAGATCCGATCGCTCAATCATCCATGACCAATCCGGCGAAAAGTCGTAGCTTAGATTGACGTGAGGTGGGGAAATAGCCTAAGTTGAAATTGTGAGTCCCGGCCCTTTGGCCAAGGAGACTCACGTGAAAAAGACCCGCTTCACCGAAGCGCAGATCGTCGGGATCCTCAAGGAGCTCGATGGCGGAACGCCGGCGACCGAGCTGGCCCGCAAGCACGGCATTCATGCCAATACCATTCGGCTCTGGCGCGATAAGTACGCCGGGATGCAAACCAGCGATCTGATGCGCATGAAACAGCTTGAGGCCGAGAATACGCAGATGCGGCGAATCATCACCCGCCAAGCCCTCGAGATCGACGCCGTCAGGGAGTTGATCTCAAAAAACGGCTGGGGCCCGAGCAGCGCAAAGAAGCGGTCGTAGCGTTGCACACCAAGGGCCTGTCCACGTTCCGGGCTTGCGCTATCCTTGCACAGCCCTACCGATCGCTGTTCAACAAGAAAAAGGCTGAAAAACGCGCAGACGCGCTGCTCAAGGAATGCATTGGCAAACACGCGCAGCAGCGGCCGCGGTTCGGCTGGCGCCGCCTGTTGATCCTTGCGCGCCGTGAAATACCTGGCACCGGGGAGTATCGATTTCGAAGGCTTTATAAGGCGCTCGGGCTTCAAGTACGGCCTCGCAAGAAGCGCAAGGTCAACTATGTCCGTGGAAACGCGATTTCGAGCCTGAGTCGCCCCAATGAACGGTGGTCGATCGACTTCATGCACGACAGCCTTGGGAACGGCCGAACCTACCGTACGATGAACATCGTTGACGACTTCACGAGCGAATGCCTCGCCTTGGAGCCGGCGTTCTCGTTTGGCTCTCATGATGTAACGCGGTGCTTCGAGGAGATCGCGTTCGAACGCGGCTTGCCGGCCGCCGTGCGTTTTGACAACGGCCCAGAGTTTACGAGTCGCACGATGCTGCAATGGGGTGCAGAGCAGAAAGTCGATTTACACTTCATCGAGCCCGGAAAACCAACGCAAAATGCCAAGATCGAATCGCTCAACGGCCGGATCCGAGACGAGCTGCTCAATGCCCACTGCTTCACGACGATCGACGAGGCGCGGGCGCTTGCCGCCGCTTGGAGAAAGGACTATAACGAGGTCCGGCCGCACTCGTCTCTCGGCGGCTTGACGCCGCTGGAGTATGCGAACAAGTTCTGAAATGACACCTGCTCACAGTTCCTTCTTATGTTAAAGACCACCTCACGTCAAGATGATCAATGGTACCGCTTGGCACGCCTCTTCCCTCGACGACACAATTCCAAGATCCGGAAAGAAACGCGAGCCTCTTAATTGCCTCTTGGCTTTGCTCCTGTGCAGTTGCTACGCCGATCATTAGCGTGAGCGTTGTGGCTATACTGATAGCCAGCCGAGTACCGATTTTGAATCGTGTCATCTGCTAGCGCTCCTTATTACTTTGTATCTTTACTGGATTACGATGTACGAAAGCAATCGCCATTTTCATCTAAACGCTGTCCAAGTCGATGCGATCTCGAAATGCTACGCCGACTATTCCCGTGGCCAGCATTGCGAGCCAAAAGATTCCGAAACTCACATGCGCCGAGTGGCCTTCATGAAAGTACGCACCTGCGACACCCGTTGCAACCATTAATACCTGCAGCCCGATTAGCACAAATCGCCAGAAAAGCGGTACCCTTCGAGTGTGTACCCACGTCCACTGGCATCCTACAACTAACGCAATTACCGCGATAGGGTATACGAGGATCATGCCGCTCTAATTGGTCTTTCGCGGACTCTGCTTCTGTGACCCACCTCCTAGTGGAACGCCGTAGCTTGGCCCAAAATTCACACCGGGACCGCCAATCGCGCCCCCCATTCCACCCGAAGCTCCGTTCTTATTTCCTCCCCCCTCTAGCTGGATGGTGAAGAATCCGCCGATGTTCACGCTTCCTCCGTTGCTATTGCCTCCTACAACATCTCCACTGGTCTTGCCTGGATAGGGTAGCACAATCCCGACTGAAGCCGACGCTCCTGCGTTTACTTTTCCACTTACCACGGCTTTTACGATTTGGTTGAGCGCTTTGTTGGCACTACCCGACACGGTCACAAATGCGCCGCTTTTCCCCGTTGCGACGATGCCAACGGACACCGGACCAACATGACCTTCTACCTTGCCATATACGTCAGCATTTCGGACTTCTGGCGGATGAATCGGATCAATACCGCACGTTCCCGGGATACATCCCTCATACCCGCAACGATCTTATGCTCCGATAGCGGGATCGACAACTAGACCCGCATTGACGGCCTTGAGCACGCTATCCCTTTCGTTACGTTGGCCGATCGAATATCGTCGCGTGACAACTGTTTCACGGTGATCGAGCGATAGGCAGCCGTTACCATTGTTCCGTTCGGACAACGCTCCGGCATTGCAATCGGCCCGTCGGGCGCGGTGGAACAAGTGTTACGCGTAACCAGTGTACGCGTAACCAGTGTTACGCGTAAGGGATGTTTTGCGTGACAAGTGCTCGCTGTTTCACAAGGCGAGCGGTTGTGACGCTCGGAAGCAGGCGCTAAGCCGCAATACTACGCAGTCGCAATGCAACTTAAGCTACAGAAGCAACACGGCCTCGCTTTCGCGAAACCGTGTGCTGTTCTTAGCGTAAGCCGAAGCGAGCTCGTTGGTCTGATTTTTTACAGCGTGATGAACCAAGCCTAGTTCTTCATCGCGCTGATGGAAATGCCATAACCCGCCTGTACCGGGGCGATGTTTACGGGAAGGCTTCTCTTCGCAGCGCCGCCCGCGGTGTAGTTATAGTAGTTGACGTTGCCAGCGCAATCGATGTTTCCGAAAACGGCTCCGTTCATGGCACGCGTCGTACCACCGACGAAGATCTGGAGCGCGTCAGCGGTTGGGGCGGTGGTGGCACAGTTGCCGTTGTATGTGGTCGAGCTGATCTCGGTTCCGGTTGAACCCGAGACGGAGATTCGAAAGGCACCCATGATGTCCGACGGAGTGCTATTGGTGGTCGTGCCGAAGTTCTGATCACCGGCCTCGAGGTACGTGCCGTCCCATTGGACGGAGTCCGGGAAGCAGAACGGATTTCCGCACGCCTGATTCGGCAGCGAGATGACGCGCCAGGTGCTGCTGCCGGCGGGGAGTTCCTCGAGCTCGATCGAGGTGAACGTTGTGTAGTCCGATTCGACGAAGAGGTTGCCGCTAGGATCGTAGCCCGGGCTCCACATATAGGGCTCCAGTGCTGTGCTGAGTATTTGCGTTCCACTGAAGCCACCTTGGAAGATGTTCATCGTGGAGTTGCCAAAGTTCGAAACCGCGATATTCCCGGTTGTCGGATCGACCGAACAGCCGAGCGGCATCGCCGCGTTGGTAATCGCCACCGATGAGCCACTCGACGAGCCATGCGGAAACTGCCAGAGAAGACCCGAGCCGGCGTCTACGATGTAAACGTTGCCCGCAGTGTCTTCACACGAACCCGTTGGCATACTGAAGCCAAGCGAGCCCGGGTGGAGCGTTCCGAATAGCTGACCCGCCTGCGACTTATAATTGTAAATGTCGTAGTTGCCGGTGCCGCCGGTGTCAGCGACGTACAGGAGATACTGCGTATCCTTCGCCATGGGGCTGACCCATGACTTCGCGCG
Source organism: Candidatus Cybelea sp. (assembly GCA_049585055.1). Lineage (GTDB taxonomy): Bacteria > Vulcanimicrobiota > Vulcanimicrobiia > Vulcanimicrobiales > Vulcanimicrobiaceae > Cybelea. Next base: position 5,825 of record JBAUYZ010000010.1, read on the forward strand.
ATGGCGGCTTGGTATCGCTACAAAACCTCTGGCATTCGTCATCGCTATGAGGCGTCTACTGGGGAAAATGTAATGGCGGCTGAGTGCGCTGCTCTGCGGCAGCCCGACGGCATTTGTGGCCGACGATAGCGACCCGCCGCTACACGCCGCAAGCATCATCACGCCCGTTGCTACACCGAGGGCGTATCTGGCAAAACTCGAGATTTTCATTGCTCCAATCTCCTTTCATAACCGTGACCTGGATCAAGCTCTGCGAGAACCTGACGGGTGCTCGCGGCCGGAGACGCTTAATGCGACTAAAGTCGCTTATCCCCTGTAGCCAAACGGCTTCTTGGTCACGCGCACCCATCGAGCTGGTCACAAGGCCCACCGCCATGGGTCACGGCGGCTGCTGCTCGACCGGCGGGGCGAGCGTGACCCCGTTACGAAGCGCTTGCGCAGGTGAGGTGTTGAGCGGGCTTTTCGTAGCGGTCGTCGGTCTCTTCGCGCTCGCCACATCGTAGCGCTTTGGCAGGATCGGCGTACAGAAAGCCTCGAGCGATAGGCAGCCGTTACCATTGTCCCGTTCGGACAACGCTCCGGCATTGCAATCGGCCCGTCGGGCGCGGTGGAACAAGTGTTACGCGTAACCGGTGTTTTGCGTGACAAGTGCTCGCTGTTTCACAAGGCGAGCGATTGTGACGCTCGGACGCAGGCGACTTGGTCTAGCGTTCGCCCGCGCTCGTGCCGAACACTTGTTACGCGATTGCTAGAAGCAGCTGGTCGACAGGCGTGCCAAGTGTTCGCCGATACAAGTGTTCGGGCGTCGAGAGGAATCAAATTGTGTGCGTTTCGTACGGGGGAAGCCGCTAGCGCGCTTGACAGGTATGATACACGCGCGCGCGTTGCGACTCCGGAAATGGCAGCCAGCCATCAATCGGACCGCGGCTTCTACCGTAAAGCCGCAACGCTGTCCTGCTGTCAAAGTCAGAGGCTCAGCTCCGGCAGCCTGTCTTCAAACCGGTTTCACGGATTCGACTAGCGAGGCGTCCGGTATGCGGATCGCAGATCCGGCCGGGGCATCCAACGGTAGAGGACGTTTCCCACGATCATACCAAGGGCCTGACGAAGCTTTCATTTTAGAAGGAAGCGCTTGAGGCACACCGCAGGTACCCGGGCATGAAGATCGGACTTGCTTTGTTCGCGTGGGGTGCGCTCGCGCTGGGCCCCGCGCTCTCATTTGCTCCGGCGACGCCGGCGGAAGCGCTGAAGACCTCATCCTGCCGGGTCGGGCAGAGCCGCGCTGCCGCGATCTGCGGCACGCTAACGGTGTTTGAGGACCGGTTGGCCGGAAGCGGGCGCACGATCGGCATTTATTTCATCGACATCAAAGCAAAGCACCCCGAGCACGGCGCGGTTGTCTTTAATCCCGGCGGTCCCGGCGCCTCGGCTACGGACCTGGCCCCCGACTTCGCCGATGCGACGTCGGGTGCGGTTGCAATGCTCCGCGATCGCTACGATATCTTGCTCGTCGACAACCGCGGCACCGGAAAATCGGCTCCGCAGCAGTGCAACTTTGCGCCCGCGGCACATCCCGAGCTCTATTTCAGCCAGGCATGGCCCGACAACATCGTAAGCGCGTGCCGCGCTCGCCTAGCAGCGAACGCCAATCTGAGTCTCTACACGACCAGCATGGCCGCCGACGATTTGAACGACGTACGCGCCGCTCTCGGCTATTCCAAGATCGTGCTGTACGGCGGATCATACGGTACGATCTTTTACCTCGACTATGCCCGTCGCCATCCCGAGACCGTCGAGAGTGTCGTCCTTGAAGGCGTCGGTCCGCCGCACTTTTACATCATCCCGCTACCGATGGCGCGCGGAGCGCAGACAGCAATGGACCAACTCGAACAAGCCTGCCGCCAAGATTCAATGTGCGCCGCGCACTTTCCCGATTTCGCCGAGCATTTTGCAGCCGTAGTGCGGCGCTTCGACGCCGGTCCGGTCAGCCTCGCCGTGCACAACCCGGTGACGCACCGTACGCAGACCGTGAAACTGACCAAAGAGGTCTTCGCCGAAACGATCCGCCACGAGCTATATTTCCCGTCGGGCGCCGCGTACATGCCGGTGACCATCGAACGTGCGTATCACGGCGACTACACCCCGCTCGCCGAGATGGTCAGTGAAATGGCGCTCCTCTTCGCGAACATTCAGTCGAACGGCCTCAATCTCTCGGTCACCTGCTCCGAGGATATCCCGTTTATTACCGAGGCCGACGTCGCCGCGTACAGCGCCGACACATTCGAGGGGGACGTTCGGGTACGCGCGCAGCAAAGTGCGTGCAAAGTCTGGAATGTCGCTCCGGCACCGGCTAGCTTCCAGGAACCGGTGCATAGCGACGCACCGCTTTTGATGATCTCCGGGAGCGACGATCCGGCGACGCCGCCGCAATACGGTCAACAGGCGCTTGCCTATTTGCCCAACGGACGGCAAATGCTCGTTGCCGGAGCATCGCACGACAGCGATCTGCCGCCGTGCGTCGACACGATCATCGCCGCGTTCGTTCACGTCCGATCCGCCGCGGCACTGGATTTGGGCCACTGCGCCGCGAAGTACACCCGTCGCTCGTTCGTTACGCTGGCCTACGACGAGGCTGCTCCCGGTGAGAACCCAGCGCTCACCAAACGCTTTATGGCAGTCCTTGACGAGATGATGCACGGACGCATCGATCGTTCGCAGTTGACGCCCGCGGCTTCGAAAGAGTTTCCGGACGCGATGCTCAAGGGGCTCGCATCCGGCTTCGCAGGACTCGGAGCCCTGCAGGCGATCGTATTCAAGGGAACGTCCGGGTCGCAGAACGCACGGATATACAAGTATCTTATGCGCTTCGAGCAAGGGAACGTGCTCGCGACCTTTACGCTGAACTCTGCAGGGCGCATAGCGGGGATCGATCTGTCGGGATAGTAGTGAACGACTCCCTCGCGCCGTATCGCGACGATCGGGGTGTCGCTGAAGCGACTTTTGCGCATGAGCGGACCGCCTTTCTTGCCCGTTTGGGCCGGAATCCACAGTTACTCCTGGCTCCCGATTTGGGACCTATCTCCAATTGACATGCATGGTACGCGCGCGTGTTGGGGCTGCAATCTGATTCCGTGAACGCGCTAACGATAGCGCTACGGGGCCGGAATGGCCTAACAATGCTGGATTATTATCAGGAAGGGTTGCATACAAAAAAAGCGATCGAAAACTCGCTGGCAGGCGCCTACCATCCATGCATCCGGCGCTTCGGAAAGCATCGGCCCGTAAGCCGCACGCGGACAAAAATATTACCGCATCCCGCTACCGTTGACTGTCATCTAATGGGAATTCTGGGAAGGGGCCTCTGCGCCCGACAGCAGCGCGTCGTACAACGGGTCAAAATTTGCCACGACCTGCGCGATCGCCGTTCGTGCGGCAGCGTACGCCATCTGGGCTGTCACGCGCTTCGCGTCGCCGTTTGCCGCCGTTTCCAACCACGTCTGAGGGTCTACCTTTGCGACGACCGTCGGGCATCGGTTTGATCCCGCTTCCGCCTTGGGCCTGCACGATTGCACTTGCGATGTGCTCGGCAAACGTCGCGTACTGCGACATTGCGAATTCGATCCGTTGCAGACTTGTCAGCGCATCTTCGCCTTCAAAATATACTTTCAGTGCGGTGTACGTCGATATCGCATCCGTCGCCTCGAAAATCGCGTCGTATGACGGATACGTGTACCGGGGAAAATCTCGCTTTCGCCTGCCTCGGCCGGCCCCGAACCTTTTGCTTAGGAGGCTCCAATGGCCAAGCGGCTCGAACGATGACCACAGCACTCACAGGTGTTGCGTCATTTCTCTTAACTTCACTCGAAGTAGCTTCGCATGTGCCCTCGTGGGCTGAGGTCAATCTAAAAAGCGGGACGCTGCCGCGTCCCGCTTAAATTGTTCGACGTCGAACGAACGCTCGACTGTTACCCGTTATTAGTGATCTCTAGAACAGCGTGGCCGATGCGGCGGCCGTTCGCGCGATTGGCGATAAATCTCGCATCGCACTGGCCGGCGGTCGTGCCCGCCGTAACCAACCATGTGCTGCCGGTACCCGTCACTGTGGCAATCATGTTGCCGCTGCAGCGATCGTCCTTTACAGAGATCACGCTGCCGGAGGGGGCTTTGACCGTTACGTACTGCGAGGGATTCGAAGTGGTCAACGTAACTTTACAGGGGCTGACCGAGACGTCGTGGCCCCGGCACGTGCTGGGGAGGACGGAATGTCCCGTAGGCGATGCATCCGAAAAGCCCACTGGTGCACCGCTCGGCGGCGGCGATCCCGCTCCGGCGCATCCAGCCAGCACAATCGCTCCTACGGCCGCGAACGAGTGAAGTAACGTTCTCATCGCGATCATTTTTTGCTCCTTTTGTCGACGTTTCTTTGCGGTGAAAAAGAAATGAACTTCCCCCGAACTGAGGGTACCGTCCCCTTACCCGATCCTCGTGAGGGCAAAACGGCGAAGCGACGCGTTTTCATTGCAGCCCCTACGCGCGCGCTACCGCCGCCATACTCTCGCCGCGCGAGCGGGAGGTCGCCGATTTGGCAGCGTCGGGTCATTCGAACGACGGGATCGCGCGGATGCTGCACATCAATCTGCGAACCGTCGAAAGCGCGTCTCCTCCGCTTTGAGGAAACTCAACGTACGCGCGGTTCTCTTACAGCGGTACTGCGAACACCGTCCCTTCGCCCGCCTGACCAACGTTACTTACGGTCGTGCCGTAAAGCGTCCCGCTGAGGTTAATGACGCCGCCCAAGGGCTGATCAGGGCTGCCACTCGGACCGTTGCGGTTGAACTGGTACACAAAGGATGCCGGGCTGCCGGGCGTGATAGCGAAGACCGCTCCCGCGGCGTTAGCACCCGATACCGTGCCGTAAAATGTTCCGCCGACGTTGAGCAAGCCGGCCTGGGGACTTACCTGGTCGACGTTGGAGTCTGGCCCCCCGAAGCTGTAAAGCACGGTCAACTTGCCTTTGCGCGTTATCTCGAAAACCGTCCCTCCGTGATCGGACGGCGCGCTGTAACTTCCGCCGCTGTAGGTTGTGCCGTACAGGTTACCGCCATATTCTACGAGGTCGCCCGAAGGCTCGGAACCGTCAGGATTACCTGTGAACGTATGCAGAACCGTCTCCGTGCCCGAAGGCGTAAGTTTGAAGACCGTCCCGTCGCTTGTGGAAGTGCCGATTCCGCCGGAGTAGGTCGTGCCGTAGAACGCGCCTTGGTAATAAATGACCCCTGCCGTTGGGCCTCTGCCATCCGTCGATGGGGCTTTGAAGCTGTAAACGACGCTTTCCGCACCCGAGAGTGCGACCTTGAATACCGTCCCGGCGCCGTTAGCGCCCCCACTGTACGTCGTGCCGTAGAGCGCGCCGTCGTGGTAGAACAAATCAGATTGGGGCGACGTGCCGTCGCTACCGCTCCCAAAGCTGTGCAGCACCTTCTCTTTGCCCGACATCGTGATCGAGAAAACAGTGCCCGTATTCGACGTCCCGCCATTGTAAGTGGTCCCGTACAGCTTACCTCTCACGTAGGTTAAGCTCGCGTAGGGTAAGTTACCATCGGGAGCCCCTTTGAAACTGTGCAGAATCGTTTCCGAGCCGGCGGGCGTGACTGAGAAGACCGTTCCAAGGTTGTGTTTACCGCCCGCGCTCGTCGTGCCGTAGAGGGTGCCGCTCACATTGACCAGGCCGGCATACGGCGCTCCACCGTCAGGCTGGCCCTGGAACAAGTAGATCGTCGGATTGCTGGGGGATGGGTTGCCGCCCCTTGTGAGCGGCTGGAAGTGTCGAGCTGAACTCGCGTTGGGGGTGAACGCCGTCGGTAGGGTGCTGCCGGTTCCCGTCGCGCAGCCTGCGATCGAGACACAGCCCAAGAGCACAAGCGCCTTATTCATCAGTTTCAGATTCTCCGAAAGAAGTGAGCTTGGAATACTGATAGTAGGATGTCCTCATCGGAGCCCGATGTATATGCGAGGAAACACTACCTTTTCGGGTCGGTCGCGCCTCGCCGGCGCTCATCGCTGGGCTGTGCGGAGGCTGTCTATGACACTTGCTCTACTCGAAGCTAGGATTGCTGATCAGCGGCGACGGCGCCGCTGAAACGACCCTGCGGTCTTGCGGCTCGACCGTCAACGCTCGAGCAGATGCCAGCTCCATGAAGCCGTGCTCGCTCCGCTTTAGAGGCGTGCCGAGTGGCCACCCCGATAGCGATTGCCGCGTCGATCACCCTCATGCTGCTGCTCGACTCGCTTGGTCGCAGGTTGGGACAAACGACATGAACGGGTGTCGGCTTCACAGATGTGATCTATACGACACATTAACGTGCTAATGCGGAGGCGTTGCCAGGGGCTCGGTAGCAATGTCCTCGAAATTGGGCCAAAGGGTTTTATTTCTTAGCTGGTCTGTGAGGTCGGCTTTCGCCTGCGATGACATCCCACCGATCGCCGCGCCGTATTTCCCCCAGTAGGCTGCAACGTTAGTTGCGAACGGCACCACCCACGCGCTTGAAACGACCGATGCAGTCTGTTTTGATGGGACGATTCCCGCGAAGGCCTTATTGAAGGTGTTTATCGCCGCTGTAAGGTCCGACGCACACTGGTTATCTTGGTCGGCACTAAGAGATGCTGAGCTTACCGATACAACCAAGAAATGAGCATAGGCATTAGCCTTCTCCTCAAGCGACGTGTAAGCGACCGCTAATGAGTTCACGTCGGCGGCGCCCAATGAATGCTTCTCCTGGGCGATCAGTCTGATCGTTTGGTCTCTGGAATCGGTAAACGGCGCGACCGCGGAGTTTAACTCCTGAGCGGGATTTGTGTGGTGAGCGCAGGCCCCGAGGAGTAAGACTCCCAGAAACGCCCCCCAAAGGGCGAATCGAGGCCCGGAGAACTCTGGACCGACAGCGGCGTCACCGATGCGACGCTTGACAGAGCTGCGTTCAATCATGCCCTCATATACCCAGGAAACGAGCAGTTAGTCTTGTGGCATCGGAGCCGGAGTACGCGTTGCGCCATAAAAGCGTTACCGCCGATCTATGTAACGCACCAGGTACAGGTAGCGTCGCCCGTGATGGTGCGCCCAGTGAAGAGCGTCGGGCTCGCGATCTTCCTGGCACTGCTCTTCGGACCGTTCGGCTTGCTTTACGCAAGCGTCCTGGGTGGTTTTATTATGCTAATCGGCGGCGTCATTGCAGTTGCTGCGAGTGGAGGCGTCGCGGCCCCATTCGTTTGGATTGCATGCCCGATATGGGCGGCCATCGCGGCGAGCAACTACAACTCCGCGATCACGAGCCGTATTTCACCCACGCAGATCAACCGCTACTAAGGTCGCCGTGAACCCTGCGCCGCCAGACGGATCTTAGACGCAAGTGAGAAACGAGAGAGGTCGCGAAGCAGTCAGCGAATGCGAAAGCCGTATCGATGGCGACGAGGGCCGCTTCCCGTCGTCGACGTGAAGACGGCTTGACCGCCGACGAGCATAAGGAGTTGACGCTTCTGCGGCGCGAGAACAAACGATTGGAGCTCGGGTGGCTCCGCCCACGGTTAGAAGACGGAAGACAATCGACAGCGCGCTACGGTTCACGGGTTCCGCGAGTAGACGTTGTCGCCGGGCGACGCGGCTGAGGGACTCGGCGCGGCGTTCCCAGAATGTCTTACGAGCCGCGCTCGGTATGGAAAAGGGAGGAGGAAGTTATGAATTCGCTGCATCGCCTCGCGGCCATAGGTGCGTTATCACTTGCGGCCTCCGCCGGATGCGGAGTGAATGAACCTCTGCCCCAAGGCAGCACGTCCGCGCCGCTGAGCAAAGCTCGCGTCGGGTCCTTCAGCGGGTATTACCATGGGAATCTCGCGATAACGTTTTGCAGCGCGAAGAAGAACGGCCAACTCACATTTCAAGGGGAAGGCCACGCAACCCACCTGCACGGCAGTAGCGAGAGCGGTGCCCTGACGGGCGTGCAATCCGGCAGCATTTGCTTTTGGAGCGGTATGGCAACGCTGACCAGCAGGCAAAACCCCGGAGACTCCATTACCTTCAGTTTACAGATGGCCGGAAAAGGTCGTCGTCAAAACCCGTGCACCGCCATTATGGGCTACGGCGTGAAGAGCGGAACGGGTAGATTCGCGAACGCCTCCGGCCGTGGAGACCTAACGATCACCTGTACCAAGTACAAGACGTATACGGACGGCTGGAGCGGCAGGCTGAAACTCTAAGGCGAAGAGCTTCTCGCTTCAACAAGACCTGCCATGCTTCTTATGGTTCGCTGCGGGCCGCACAAACCCCCGACCCTCCTACCTCGCACTCAGGCGAACACGGGTCCTTGCCCAGCCAGTGGCATCACGATTGCGCCCGGCGCCAATGGAACATGGACCGTCTGCGCCGCTATCTCAGGGATGGAGCATTGACCCGGTTTACCTGGACCGCCCGTTCAAGGGCCAGGGTTATTAACGGTTGAGGGCGGCGGCAGAGCCGGCGGATGCGCTCATCGCATGCAGAAGATTCCTGCGATCCCACCACCAGCCACCATCCCTAGATCGTGTTGAAGATTCGCACGTCAACGATTCCGATTTTTTGCCCTCCCGACGTGGCGACGAATCTGGCGATACACCGGCCGGCCGACGCTCCCGCGGACACCTGCCAAGTGCTTCCACTTCCTTCGATCGTCGCCTTACCTCGGTCAGTGCAACTTGCCGATTTTGCGGAGATGGTGCTGCCGCTAGGGCCGCTCACCGATATCGTCGCCGTGGGCTGGCCGACAGTCAGCTTGACATAACACGGCGAGGCACTTACGTCGCCGGTATGTCGGCAGTTGTCGGGGGAGGCCAACCGGCTAACCGCCGAGGTGGCGGCTCCATTCGGAACGGTCGTGGGCGCCCCAGTGCCGCCACAGCCGGCAAGCATGGCAACTGCGCCGGTGATTGCGCTCAAACGAATTACGGATATAGTCGCAAACATTAATCAGTGCTCCTCATTTTGTCGCCGCCGCGCAGGATATTGCACAACGGAAGTGATGCGCTCAACGTTACCCGGTACCGTCCGGCGTGAAACCATGCGCTGCTCATATCGCCATGAGCAGCGGGCGACCGCTAAGTATGCCTCAGAGGGGCGACAAAGTCTCAGCGGCGTACTCGTCTAGTACTTTGCAGAAATCCTCAACGAGACCCCTGAAATCTGGCGAGGCCGATCTAGCGACGGAAATCATCTTAGGGCCCGATGGCAATCTCTGGTTTGCCGAGGCCAACCGCAATAAGATCGGCGAGTTTCGGTTCGGTAGGCAATAGACAACAACTTTTCGGACCGAGTTCCGCAGGCAGTAGCGGCGCTATAAAGGGTGCCGCGCGCGAGGTGCTGGAATCCGGGCGGACCGTGTCAATCGTTCTTCAAGCCGGGCTCGCCGATCGATCGCTACTACTCTGGGCGCAGCCGCGCGGTAGCGCGGCGGTGCTGCGTCGGCTTATGGGCGAGCACTTCGGCCACCTCGACACGACTAGGTGGAAACCACATCGCGCGGTGATCGAGGGGCGGGTCGTCGATACGATATCGCTCGAAGCACGTAACACGATTGCCCTCTTGTGCGCCTGCGCGGGACGCGAAATGATCGGCCCGGATATCGCAATCGGCAGCACGGTCGCGTATTGGTGCAACGCGTTGCGACTCGCGGCGGAGGGCGTTGCGGCTCAACGCTTCCTCCCGAGCCTGGAGTACGACGAGGCCAAGAGGACCTATCACGCGGTGTGGGCCCCGATGTTCGGCGAGCGTGAACGGAAACTTGCAGCGACACTAGCATCAACCATGCCGAATGCGTGCCGGCTAAACGGTACTCGCGACAAGCGATCTCGCGTCGACGTAGCGACGGCACTGGAAACATTCCTCGCAATGGTGCTCGATGGACTGGTTCGAACCGCGGCCCCTTCTCCTATTCGCGCAACCAGCTCGCTGCCGCTGCACGATCGTTGGATGTTCGCCCTGCGCGACCAGGATTCGACCTTAAGCGGAATGCCCGGCGAACTGCGCGGTCTCGCGCAGCGGATCCAATCGTGGCGACGCGCCGTGCTCGAAGAGCACGCCGCGGAGAATCGCTTATGCTTGCGTGTGGAAGAACCGCAAGCGGACGACGATCCGTGGCTTATCGTGTACTTGTTACAGAGCCGTGACGACCCAAGCCTTTTGATTGATGCCGCGAGCGCGTGGACAAACGCCGGATTACGCCGTGCTCTGCTGGCGTCACTCGGGCGGGCGGCGCAAGTTTCACCGCAGGTCCAGGCTTCGCTTCACCAAGGCAAATCCGTTCCTTGGGGCTTCGCACTCGACACTCCCGGTGCATATGCATTTCTTTCGGAGACGGCGTGGTTGCTCGAACAAGCCGGCGTCGGTATGATCCTTCCCGCTTGGTGGCTCGGAAAGAATACCAAGACGCGCCTCTCTACTCGCGCTCACGTTAAGGGCGCCGCTACGAACGCAGGATTGCGGATCGACTCCCTGGTGAAAGTGGATTGGAGCGTCGCGATCGGCGATGCATCGCTGACGGCGCGCGAGCTGGAACGTTTGGCGCAATTAAAAATGCCGCTCGTGAGGATGCGCGGGCAATGGGTGCACGTTGACGCGAACGAGCTTCACGCGGCACTGGAACAATTGAGAAGCGGAAGCCGCCGGCTTTCCCTGGCCGAGGTCGTGCGCATGCAGCTCGATCCGCAGATTTCGGTCGAAGCACGCGGCAAAGTCGGTCACTTCCTCCAGCGCTTACAGGGCCACCGCTCGTACGAAGAACTGCCGCCGCCACGTGGCTTGCGGGCGGTCCTTCGCCCGTATCAACTGCGCGGATACAGCTGGCTCCGGTTTCTCACAGCGGCGGGATTCGGCGCCTGCCTGGCCGACGACATGGGCTTAGGCAAAACGATCCAGGCGCTCAGTTTGGTGCTGCGCGATTGGCAGGAAGACGGAAAGCAAGCGGTTCTGCTCGTCTGTCCCACTTCCGTGATCGGTAACTGGATGCGCGAAGTGCAGCGATTTACTCCGGCGCTGCCGGTAAGCGTTCACCACGGGAGCGATCGGATTCGCGGGGTGCAGTTTGCGCGCGAGGTACAGCGGCACGCGCTGGTGATCACCAGCTACGCGCTTCTGCAGCGAGACGTCGAGTTGTTCAATGGCGTACGATGGCGCGGAATCGTGCTCGACGAAGCACAAAACGTAAAGAATCCCGAGAGCAAACAGGCCCGTGCGGCCCGCACGCTCGAAGCCGGCTATCGCGTCGCGCTCACCGGGACGCCGGTTGAAAACCACGTCGGCGATCTATGGTCGGTCATGGAATTTCTCAACTCTGGACTGCTCGGATCGCACGCCTCGTTCAAGCGCGACTTTCTCATCCCTATCCACGCCATGCGCAATCCGGATGCGGCCGAACGGCTCAAACGCATGAGCGGCCCATTCGTCTTGAGACGTCTCAAGAGCGATCCGTCCATCATCTCAGATCTGCCGGCCAAGAACGAAATGACGGTGTTTTGCACGCTGACGCGCGAACAGGGGTCCCTCTATGCAGCCGTGCTGCGCGATTACGAGGCTAAGATGGAGGACTCTAAGGGAATGCAGCGGCGCGGGACAATCCTAGCCATGCTCTCCAAGCTCAAACAAATCTGCAACCATCCGGCGCAGTTCGCGCAAGACCGTTCGCCGATCGCCGGCCGCTCCGGAAAGCTTGCGCGTCTTGAAGACATGCTCGAAGAGGTTCTCGACGTCGGCGAGCGCGCGCTGGTCTTCACGCAGTTTGCAGCGATGGGGGAGATCGTCATGCGCCAGCTTTCCGACCGATTCGCTCGCGAGGTGCTGTTTCTGCACGGAGGCGTGCCAAAACAGCGGCGCGACGAGATGGTCGAGCGTTTTCAGGGTGAGCGGGGGCCTGGGATCTTCGTACTCTCCCTCAAGGCCGGTGGCAGCGGCCTCAATCTGACCCAAGCCAACCATGTTTTTCATTTCGATCGCTGGTGGAATCCGGCGGTCGAGGATCAAGCGACCGACCGCGCTTTTCGCATCGGTCAGAAGAAAAACGTGCAGGTGCATAAATTCGTCTGCGCCGGGACGCTGGAAGAAAAGATCGACGCCCTGATCGAGAGTAAGCGCGCGATCGCCGAGCAAGTCATCGGGAGCGGCGAAAGGTGGCTGACGGAGCTCTCGAACGCGACGCTTCACGAGCTCGTGGCGCTCGCTCCGGAAGCCGTGGAGGAGTAGCATGAGCAGATTCCCGAGGAACCGGTTTCCGGAACCGTCGAAGCCGCGGTCGGTCAACGGCGGCATCAAAGCGCAATCGAAGAGCGGCGCATTCGGCGAGCGCTGGTGGGCCAAGCGCTGGATCGGCGTGCTGGAGAGCTTTGGGCTCGGCACGCGGTTGACGCGCGGGCGGTCGTATGCACGCCGAGGACAGGTGATCGAGATCGCAATCGGGCCTCGCGGCGTGAGCGCCAGGGTGCAAGGCTCACGCAAAGTTCCCTACACGGTAACAATTCAGATCAAGCCGCTCGGCGCGGCGCAATGGCGGCAGGTTGCCGAAAACATCTCGCAGACGCCGCGCTTCGCCGCAATGTTGCTCAACGGCCTGATTCCCGAAGATATCGAAGATGCGTTTCAAACAGCGAATTGCAGCCTTTTTTCGCAATCGATTGCCGAGGTGCGTACGGAGTGCTCGTGCCCGGATTGGTCCAACCCGTGCAAGCACGTCGCCGCCGTGTACTATCTGATCGGAGAAGAGTTCGATCGCGACCCGTTCTTGCTGTTTGCACTCCGCGGCATCGAGCGCGACTCGATTCTTCCAGCGTCCGCCGCGGAGGAGCCGCGCCGGCCAACCGCGCGGCCGAGGTCGGAGGCTCCGTCCTCGTCGGGAGCCGTAGCGCGCCCGCCCTTGGAGCGGCCGCCGGTCGACGCATGGCTGCTTCGCCGAACCGGCCGTTTCCCGTTTTGGCACGGGAGCGTGCCGCTGGAAGACGCGCTTCTCGTTGTTTACGTTAAGGCCAGTGAAAGTGCCGCAACGCTTCTAGCCGAAACTTGGCCCGATCTAAAATAACCCCTGGCCCAGCGCCCGGCGGTGCGCGGCGGGAAGCTTGTGTACTGCCGCAACGTTGGCAGGCGCAGGTAGAAAAGACGGTCAACTCCGGTTACTTGAACCTGTTTCCCCCCGCTCAGAAGGAGGTAACTTCATGAATCCGACCGGTTTGGTAAAGTACGCGGCCCTGGTCGCGCTCGCGATATGCTCGGCGTGCGGCGGGGGCTCGCCCGGCACGGCGTCAACCGCTGCGCTCAACGGCACATACGTCGGTAGGGCGCTTTTCGTGAATGGAAGGCCGGTAACGGCAGCCCGCCTAGGCGTGCCGCCGCGTTACACGCAGATTGTGCCTGACCACCATTTGCGGTCGAAGCACTTTGAATACGTCTTCAACATTTACGGCAGCTACGCCGCCATTTTCCACTATCCGAAGAGCACCCAGCTGGTCGGTGAAATCGCCGGCGACGGGGGGCAAGGGTGCACCAACGTCCTCTACGGTTATGGGAAGAAAATTTTCTGGAACGTCGGAGGCCAGACCCAGATTACGGAATACAAGGTTCCCAAGACGCCGATCAAGACGCTGTCGTTTCCTTACTCTTTTCCAACCAGTTGCGCCATGAATACCAGCGGCGATCTTGCCGTCGGCACTTTTTTTGAGTCGGGCGCGGGTGGCGGCGACGTTGTGATCTTCAAGAATGCGAGCGGGTCGGGCAAGGTTTACAGCACGCCGCTGGTCGCAGAGTACTTCGACGGGTACGACAACCAGGGGAATCTCTTCGCCGATGGTTTTACCAACGGCAGTTCCTTCGCGCTCGTTGAGCTCCCGAAGGGGGGCAGTGCCTTCAAAACTATCACGACAAGCAACTCAGTGCAGTTCCCTGGCTCCGTGCAGTGGGACGGCACGTACCTCACCGTCTTCGATCAGCTAGCGAACGCGACGTATCAGTACACCGTCAGCGGGACGAAGGCGACATTGAAGGGCACCGTATCGTACTCGGCCGGCGACTGCGCACAGACCTGGATCGTTAAGGGGATTATTTACTGCGGGGACGCGAGTAACGGAGACGGTGAGGTTTTCAACTACCCGGCCGGCGGTTCGGCGATTGCGGTGCTGGGAAGCGGTTTGCCGGAGCCGCTCGGCGTGACGGCAGCAAACAAATAATCGCCGTTTCTTGCGCGACGTTCGGCGTGGAATCTGCGATGTTCGCGAATCGCCCGCCTTTTAAGCGACTCGAATTCTGGTTCGACTTTGCGAGCACGTATTCTTACGTCGCGGCAATGAGGATCCAAGGATTGTGCAGGGCCAATTTTTCAAATGCAAGGATGGGATGACTCGCCATTCAATCTCAATGTGCGGCGTGGAGCCTACATCTGGCGCGATATGGAACGACTCGCGAAGAAGGGAAACCTGCTCTGGCGTAAGCCGTCCGTATTTCCGAGAAACTCGATCTTCGCAGCTCGCATTGCTTGCGCGGCCGCCTCTGAAACTTGGTGCGGTGACTTCATCAGACGCGTGTTCGTTGCCAACTTCGGCGAGGATTTGGACATCGATGACCCCTCGATACTCGCGGCAGTACTCGATGAAGTCGGTGCGCCGGAGGACTTCCCAGAAAAAGCAACCTCTCCCGAATATCGAGCGTGCCTTCGACGGAATACCGAGATCGCGATCGATCTTGGCATATTTGGAGCGCCAAATTGCGTCGTCGATGGCGAGCTGTTCTGGGGTGAGGAGGCGCTGGAGGACGCACTCGACTGGGCGGTCGATACAGAATCGTAGGCGATCCGCCCCGAGCTCTACGGCCTGAGGAGGACGATCTTCTCGGGCCAATCGCTGCATCCATCGACAGCGACTGACTAGCATGCCGGCGATTGCCAAAGACCTCATAATCGCACTCGGCGTGCTGGCGCTAGGGGTAATCGCCTACCTCCGCATCGTACGCGGCCCCTTGCTCCCGCAACCGGCCAATAGGGTAGTGCAAGGCGTCACGGCGGCTATCGTCGTGGTATTCGGACTGTTTATTCTGCTGCATCGATAACGAACTCAAAAGAGAACGTCCCAGGCGTCTGTGCGGATACCTGGGACGTTTGCTTCATCAGGCGCCTAACACACAAGTGGTGCTCACGCAGATCGCGGGCGCTTTTGTTTGGATGGCGGGAACCGGTGACGATCGTCGAACGCTCCGCCTACGGGCTTGGAACCCGGTGGAGTACAACGATTCTAACCAGAGGTGCCCTTCTTGAACGAGCTGGGAGCGAACGAAGACCTACGTGAAGCGCGGCAATGTTACTTCGAGCGATACGCGTTCCCATTGTTTAGCCACATCGACTTTCGCGTGAGCAATGCGCAGGCCGTACGGCCTTTTTACGACGCACTCATGGCGCTGTTTGGCACCGAGCCCACGACCGTACGCGTTGCGCGCTACGGATATACTCGGCGCTACGGGGACGTCCGTGCGGATTTCTTCAACGTTTTCGAAGATCCACAGGCACGCCCAACGCCAACGCGCGTCGCGTTTGCGGCGCCCACTAGAGCTTTCGTGGACGAGGTCGCGCGCGTCGTCCGCCAACACGGTGCTCGGGATGTCGAAGGCCCCGCCTATTTCGAGCAACACCATCCAACGTTCTACGCTGTCTTCTTCGAAGACCCGTTGGGCAACCGCTTCGAAGTTTGCCATCACCGGATGGATAGATAAGCAACAATATCTTTTCCGGCACGACGACTGGTGTGTTCGTTCAGCATCCACGGCTGAGCGGAAGGATCTCGGCCGCGGCCTGTCGCTCGTGGGCCGCGAGATAGCGCACCGAGCCCCCGTCGAAATAGCGCTCGATTCGCGCGACAACCTCGGCAGCGCTGATAAGATTCATGCAGCGCGGCAACTCATCAACGACGTCGACACAGCGCGATTCCGGTGCATCCTTGGGGTCGCCGTCTCCGAGGGCCACGGTCCGAGCCTTCCAGCAGCCGCCGTTGTCGCAGCATAGCAAAGAGCCGACGGTGTGAATGAATTGGTGATGTGCATAGGCTTCCCAGTGCGGGGGCTCGCGGCCCCCGGCGATGACGACGCACGGTCGATTCTTCGGGCGTCCGCCTTTCACTTCGACTGCCGCTGCAAGATGCATGTGAAGCGTGACCGGCGACAACACGCCTTGAGAATGATAGATAAGGCGGACGAGCTGGCGCAGATCGGTTTTGCCGACCAGATCGAGTACGCCGCGAAGGCGGGGATGATGATGCTTCGAGTCCCCGACCTGCACGAAAAGAATGCGACCCTGGAAGTAGTCGACGACCGCCTGAAACCGCTCGTGCGACCACCACTTGACCGTAAAATCCCGTTTCCCACCGGCCACGATAACCCAAAACGGCACGTCTAAGCCGACGATTTCGTGCACTTGCGACTTCCACGCTTTTTCGCGCGCCGAAACGTGGATGTCGCCTTTGAATGCGGTCGTCTTTATTGGGAGACGCAGCCGATCCGCGAGAAATTCCGCAAATGCCTGCACGAAGTGGTGCGGCAACTTGTTGCTGCTATTAATCAACGGATAACGGCACTCGATGTGCTCGGCGTCCGCCTCATCGTCGGCCATCGAGGTAATATATGGGTTGTTCTGCCAGAGCGACTGACAAGACGTTCTCACATCGGTTAGAAACCTGCCCGGGTGCGCCAGGTGCAGATCGCGGACGGCCGCGGTGAGCATAACGATATCGCCCGGAGATTGGTGATTGCGAAGGATTATTTTTCGGGTCGCGGTCATCCTACGGCAACATCGCCAGCGCCTGCCCGAGGTTGCCTTGGCCGAGGATGCCATCGTGCTGGACGAACGGAGACGGTTTCACGATTACATAGTTTGCCACCAGTGCCTTGTAGGTATCCGACCCGGTCCCGCCTATAGCAGCCGCGTTGCTCGAAAACCACTGTGCGATACTCTGCTGAAGCGGCGGATAGTTTGCCTGATAGGTTGGATCTTGCGAATTGTATACGCCCCGGAAGCGAAAACTCGATGCTAGATACTGCGCCTGATCCGATGCGGACGATCCCTTTAATCTCTGCAGGTCGGCGTTGAGCTTAGATTTGATAAAAGCCGTTTGGGACGCTAACTCGTTCACACCGTTGATGGCCTCGAAGAGAAACATCGCCGCTAGGGGTGTCGGGAAGTGGGGTTGACCCGATTGTGAGGCCAACACGGAAAGAAACCCCCCGCCGCCGCTGTGAGCTGAAAGCACGACGCGAGAGACCGTCGGCACGCTCGACCACACGCCCGCCGAAAGGGCTGCGTTCAATACTTCGGTGATGCACGAGTTGCAATCGAACTGAGTCGTACCGTTGCTGAATCCCGACGTAGTGGTGCCTTGAGGCAGTATCGCGATCATCCGCCGGCCCGAGCTGCTGAGTTGACTTTCGATCTGGTCCATCAGGACGTCATGAACGGTGCCGGCGTCGGCAAGGTTCGATGCGATGCGTTGGCGCAGCCCGACGTTGTGACCATGGAAGTGGAGCAGAACTTCAACTGGCTGGGACGCGTCGAGCGATTCGGGAACGCATAAAATCGCGCGCCCCGCGGCAGACTCGCGCGTTGCGGGATCCGGCGAGGGGCTTTGATTGACCTGCGCGAGGCCTTGTAACGGGATACGGAAGACGCCGCTCACACTCCGCCTGCCGCTGTTCCACCCACCGGCGACGGCGTCGCTCCACCCGCCAATGATGGCGGCTTGGCTCGACGAACTGCCGGTGGACGCGCTATCGCTCGAGGAGTCGGCACTCGACGCGCTATCGCTCGAAGAATCGTCGCTCGACGCGCTATCGCTCGAGGAGTCGGCGCTCGACGCGCTATCGCTCGAAGAGTCGTCGCTCGAAGAGCTATCGCTCGAAGAATCGTCGCTCGACGCGCTATCGCTCGAAGAATCGTCGCTCGAATCGCTATCGCTCGAAGAGTCGTCGCTTGAAGCGCTATCGTCGCTCGAAGAGCTATCGTCGCTCGAAGCGCTATCGCTCGAAGAGCTATCGTCGCTCGAAGAGTCGTCGCTTGAAGCGCTATCGCTCGAAGAGTCGTCGCTTGAAGCGCTATCGCTCGAAGAGCTATCGTCGTCCAGCGTCATGGTATCGTCCCGTTTGACTTCCATGTAGTGATAAGCTCGTTCGAGGCTTCAAAATGCATCCCGTCGGGCTTCGACGGTGGGCTGTAGCCGGCACCCCAGAAGAACGACTCGGCCGCCATGAATGGCGCAAGGGCGACGAGCCCCTGCGTAACCGTCGTCGAACCTCGCGGCGTTTCCACTCCTCCGATGATCATGTCGATCGCCGTGCCCCACGAGTGATTCGAGAAACTCGTCGTCCCGCCAACGAACCGGACGCAGAGCACCCCATCCGTTCCGAGAATCGCGTACAGATCCGGATTTGCGCTTTTTACTGCCGCGAAGACTCGCGCTAGCGCATCCACGGCTGGCCCGAATCCGGTTACCCGGAAGGGTCCAACGCTTGCCGTCTTTTGTAGCTTTAGCATGGCAGCCGATGGAGTTCCGCACGTCACGCCGGCCGGCGGCGCCGTGCCGGGACTTCCAAAAGCGTTCGTCATCGCCGTGACCGAGGCCGATGTGAGATTAGCATTGATCCCACTTGGGATCGGGACGGTCTTCTTATAATCTACGGCCGCTGACGAACTCGACGAGCTACTGCTCGACCCAATGACCGAGCTGCGGCTCGAGGAGCTTTGGCTTGACGTGCCGCCGCTCGAGGCGCTGCTGCCCAACGGAACGGCGCTTGACGACCCGAGGCTCGACGTGGAATCGCTCGAGGAATCGTCGCTCGACGTGGAATCGCTCGAGGAATCGTCGCTTGATGCGGAATCACTCGAAGAATCGTCGCTCGACGCGCCATCGCTCGAGGCGTCGCTCGACGTGGAATCGCTCGAGGAATCGTCGCTCGACGCGGAGTCGCTCGAAGAATCGTCGCTCGACGCTGAATCACTCGAGGAATCGTCGCTCGACGTGGAATCACTCGAGGAATCGTCGCTCGACGTGGAGTCGCTCGAAGAATCGTCGCTCGACGCGGAATCGCTCGAAGAATCATCGCTCGACGCGGAATCGCTCGAAGAATCGTCGCTCGACGCGGCGCTCGAGGAATCGTCGCTCGAGCCACCGTTACTCGATGGGTTGTCGTTCGATCCGTTATCGCTCGGGTCGTCCAGGTAAGCCATGAAGATATCCCCTCTTTTGTTTGTTAAGCTGCGTGTCGAGTGCCCAAAGTGACCGGAGTACAAACGCGTACATTCACCTCTCCTCCGGCCGAAGCATACCAGATTGACGGTAGCAGCCGACATCGACTCCGGCGGTAATCCATATGACCGTGCACGCGAGTCTCCTGTCGTACTCAGGTCGCACCCGACGTGATATCGCGGGATCTCTCCGTAGGTTTAAGCGAGGGCTTGATAGGCTGCGTCGTCGCGACCGCCCTTCCGGTAACGACTCGACCGATCTGAGCCAAGTACGATTACTCCGCCCTATAAGTGCTTACCGCCACGGTTTCGTTATAGGATGGCGTCGCCGTGCCAGTGTTGCTTGCCGTGCCGTCAATACTAGTCGAGGTCCAAGAAACGTTTCCATTGCCACTCCCGTCTTCCTGAATCGCAATGTTTGCCACGTTTTGGCCCCCATTGATTCGCTGGTTGTTGAGTACCGTATTAGCTGGGCTGGTGTTGTTGTCGACCATAGTTACTAAAGCATCATCGGTGTCGTCATTTAGCACTTGAATTTGAATCACGTCTTTTCCCTCTCTCCTCTTGACGGTGTCATGTTCTTCGTTCCGTCACCCCGGCTTCGCTCTGCTCGACTAAAATCATCGTGATGAGACGGAGCGCGTTCTGCGCGGCGTTTGGCCATCGGCGATAGGCGTTCCGGATCCGTTTGAAAAACGATTACGGCACCCGATGATGGAGCCAGAGATAACGCTATCCATTCTCCTAACGTCGCCGTGGGATGTGCGTGTCGATGCGATGCCGCAGAGACTCGATGTCCCGAAGGTGGCGCCGCATCGCTTTTCCTGGAAACGGGCCGGGGTGGTCGGCCATCCACGCGGGCCGTGGCTCGTATTTCCCCAGCGGCGGGACACGAGCGACGGCGGCGGCACCTCGGACGAGGCCGAAGTCATCGCGCCGGGCACCGACGAAGAGCTGTTTGCCAGCCTACACGGCATGCTCGCGCGGGACGCCAACTACGATGCGGTCGCTGCGCGGATCGGCGGAGACGAAGGGTACGCCGGAATCGTCGACACGCTGCGCGCGATCGGTGCACAGCATCCAGATGCAATGTGGCTGGTGCACGCGTGGGTCGTCGATAGCGTCGTTGAGTGACCGCGAAAGTCCAACGCTCGCCTGGCGACCGTTCGACCGGCTGGAGTCCGACGGGTAAAAAAAGTGCGGCCCCTGACAACACTCGTCATTGCCAAAGGCCGGGCCTGAAGGTAACGGGTGGACCTTCTAGCCTCAGACATCTTACCCAAAAATGAGGAGGGCCTGGCGACCCCTTCGGCCACCAGACCCTTTAGGCTAACGGAGAACTGCTTGTTTTGGATTAGCCCTACCCGTGCCGGGTCAATGTGCCGCCCTCGGTACAGACGGTGGCCGTGGGGAGCCGCTTCCATCGCCGTCCGAACCTCCGTTTGCCCGCGCAATGATGTGATCGAACGTCACGACCAGCGCGACATAGACGCTTGAGTGGAACCCGTCGCTCTCGAGCGGAAACCGACGCCCACAGAGGCCGCAGCGCCCCTTTTGTTTGAGCAAGAGCAACTCACGCGCTTTACCAACACACTTGATGCGGTTTGGCTCGGCGATGGAGAGAATTTGTTCGATGTAGTACAGACCTTTGAATCTATGGAGGAATATGCTGTGCCTCTGAGTTCGGACTACTTTGGGTCGTCAAACTCTTAAAGGGGGCTCAGAATGAGTATCGCAAACGTTAGTTAGCTTCACGCGGACGGCGGAGGGGGCGCATCTTTCTCCGGCAATGGCATTACCGACCAGCCCACGGGAGTTTCTGAGCGCAGGGATTCCGCGTCTCGGGCCTTCAATTATTCGACGGTCCGGCCTGGAGGATTGGCTACGCCACTCCAACAGCGTTCCGGTTCGCTTCTTGGTCGCTCCTGCCGGCTTCGGCAAGACGATAGCACTATTATCCTACCTGCGTAACGTGGCGACGAGCGGACTATATTGTTCGCTTTCTCCCGGTTCGAGCCGCGAAGCCATCTGGAACGCGACGGCGAAGGCCCTGCGACTCCCGGAGATAAGTTCGCACGAGCAGCTGCTCCGCGAACTCGCGACGCGGGCGCCCTTCGAGCTCGCAATCGACTGCGAAGACGTTCCAAATGCCGAAGGCATCGTGGCGCTGGTACGCCTCATCGAGGACCTCCCCGAGAACGTCTCACTCCTGATCGCGTGCCGCTCCTGGGTGTCCCTTAACGTAGGGCGCTTCGTCTTACAAGGCAATGCCGTTCTATGTGACGCTAGCCGCCTGGCATTCGACGCGGCCGACATTCGACACGTCGCACAAACGTTAGGCGTGCCTTTCACCCACGCTGACGTCCTGCACATGCTTGAAGCGACCGACGGATGGCCCCAGGTCGTAAGCGGTGCGTTGCGCAAAGCCGCCGAGGATCGCTGCAGTCTCGCGCAAGCTGTCGAACACTGGCGAAAGCATCACGGCCATCTCTTCAACAGATTTATCGCGGAGGCGTTGGCGCATGTACCAGAGCGCGATGCCGATGCGGTGTTCAAGCTGATGAGCGGCTCTCATGTAGTCGATCGATTACAGCTGCAAACACTGGAGGCACAAGGACTTTTCGTCGTCCACACTCCGGACGGCTATCGCCCCCTTCGCGGCCTTTCGCGCCGTCGGTCTTACGACCGATGCCGGCGCCTTGCCCAGGACGTGGCGGCACCGATGCGTGTGAGCCTTCTTGGCTGGTTTCAAGCTGAGATCAATGGGAAACCGATCGCGTTTATTCGGCGTCGGGATCAGCAGATTGTGAAGTACATCGCTCTGCAGCCTAACGGGTGCGTTTCGCGAAACGAGCTGATGCGCGTCTTCTGGCCCGGCGTCGAACGGCACTTAGCCGCACACAGCCTACGGACGGCCTGTTCGCAAATTCGCAGGGCCATTATCCATGTCGTGGGATTCGACCAGGTCGAGGCATATTTCCGCGCAACTGATGAGCTTTCGATCAACCTCAACAATGTGATAGTCGATGTCAAGTGTTTCTTACGACATGCAGATGACGGCGACGAGCAATATAGTCGGGGAGACCTTAGAGGCGCTTATGCGCACTACTGCAGCCTCAGGCGCGTTTACCGCAGCGATCTTCTCCTCAGCGATGAGCGCGAGCCGTGGGTCGTGGCGTTCGACGCCACGCTCAAGCTGCGCCACAGCAAGGCACTCGCCCGAATAACGGAAATCGTCGCCGCACTCGACTATCACAGCGTCAGACAGATCGACCTAGGATCGATCGCAGCGGCTTTGTAAAACTGCGCCACTAACCCCCAGCTTGCGCGGCAGCGGTCGTCTCAGTCATAAATGATCAACGGCTCCGATGAAGGACCTTTCCTTGCGGATCTCAATACGTGGCGGAAACGTCTACCACACGTTGCTGACAGCCGACGCCCAGGATAGCGACCCAAACGTCGCTACTCATAGGTTGGCTCGGCAATATGGGTACAAACGTACCCAGGAAAGCCCCTCTCTCGGGTTAGATGAACCGGAAGGAATGCTCCAGGCCTGAGATAATCGGTTACGGCGCCCGAGCACCAGCAGTTCTGGATGCATTGGCTGAATTACAGGTGACTTGCAAAGGGGGCCCCACGCGATGACCAGCCGGTTACTTCGTGAAGAGTAAGCTACCGTCCATTCTGATGTGCCCTTCGTGCGAGTGCAGGCGACCCATCAGCGAAATGAGCATCGATAAGCGCTTTAGTCCGACCGACGAACCACATGACCGCCAACGCGCGAGAATCGATGTCCTTACCGGCACAGTCCCAAGCGCCGAACGGCCTTCACGAACACGCGGGGTCGCCGATTTGGAGTACGGCTTTCCCGAGGCGGGTGCAGCGCCGCCCAATCTGGCCTGGCAGATTCGTTGCGAGGACTGCGATCCTCAGCGCGGCGGCTATTACTGGTTCTCACTCGATCAATGCGATACGCCCGCCAAGGCTCTGGACTGCATCATGCAATTGAATGAAAGGCGCTGGTCACCGATCGTCATGGAGTCATTCATCGCTCTCATCGAATACCTCTTTGGCCGCGGAACGATGATCGATTAATAGCGCCTGTGTGACACGGGCTTTTTCGGGAGAACCGATAAAAACCGCGCATTTTACGGCATTCGTGCTATATCGCACAGTCAGTAAAAACTGCAAGGACTACACTGGCTTTCTGAGTGGGAACCATCACGGTTCTTCAACTCATAGAAAGTAGCAAGAAATGCGCACTTCACATTTCCTGGCCTCTGCGTTCGGCGCGTGCATAACCGTCACGTTGGTGGCCGGCTGCAGCGGTAGCAATAACGCTGGCGGAGCTTCAGCTTTTGCTCCGCCGGCCCAGACATCCAGCACGGACCGCTTCTCGCCAAGGGTCAGTACATCGATAGGCCCATTAAGTAAAGCAAACCCTTGTCCGGTCGTAAAGGGCGACGTACCCCTTGCCTCAGCCGCCTCGTTTGCGGTGCTCGGCGCGTCGACTGTCACCAGCACCGGACTGACGATCCTCAACGGTAATCTCGGTGTCTCGCCCGGAACCAGCATTACTGGGTTTGGTCCAGGAGTCGTCAACCACGGAGCGATCTACGCCGGCGGTCCGGTCGCCGCGCAAGGGCAAGCCGACTTGGCAGTTGGATACAACTATACTGTCGCGCTCACAAATCCGACGGCGATACCCGCCGACATCGGTGGAACGACCATTATGCCGGGGCTATATAATGCTCCCACAACACTTGGAATCACTGGAACGGTGACCCTCGACGGCGAGAACAACTCGAACAGCGTGTTCATCTTCCAGATTCCATCTACCCTGACGACGGCTGTCCGTAGCAGGGTCAAGCTGATCCATGAGGCCAACGCCTGCAATGTCTTTTGGCAGGTCGGCAGTTCCGCGACACTCAATACCGCTTCCCACTTCCGAGGAACAATTATGGCAGCAGTCTCCATCTCCGTCAGCAGCACAGCACAAGTCCGAGGTCGGCTGCTGGCGGAGTCGGGGGCGGTAACCTTGATTGATGATCGGGTTAACAGCTTCCGTCTAGAAAATCGTCACTAGATAGCCGTAACTCGAAAGCGCTTCGCGTAGGGGGGCCAATGGCGCTCATCGAGTCCGGTCAAATGAATCCCTAGCATGGATGCCGGGGATTCATTTTTTGTCAGGTGCTCAGCGCGGCCATTCCAAGCAACGGGCCAAACTGTTTCCGGGCGACCGCATAGCATTCGCATGACGCGTTTTCTAAGCCCACGCGATCAAGAATCACGATATGGCCATACGCGTAACGAATGAATCCGCCGCGCTGTAGGGCCGCCGCTGCGATGGTTACGCCTGAGCGTTGCGCCCCAAGCATCATTGCCAGGTATTCGTGGCTCAATTCTACCTTATCGGAGTTCACGCGGTCGTGCGTCAATAACAGCCACCGGGCGCACCGCTCATAAATGCTATGCTTCCCATTGCAGGCAGCAAGCTGCCCCAACATGTTCACATACGCTTGGAGAAACCGATCGAGGACGTTCCGAAACCGATCGTCCTCTGCACGAAGCAATCTTCGAAAGTGATCGCTATCAATGACCACGGCGCGTCCGGGAACCTGGCAATAGCTCTCATTTGCTGAGGTCGTGGCGCCAAGCAACAGCGGAATCGCCGATACTCCCTCTCGGCCAACGGTCCCGACTTCAATAGAGCCGCCGTCGCGCATTTGGGTCACGACGGAAAGTACGGCATCGATCGGAAAATAAACTTTCCGAATTTCGAGTCCGGCCTCGTAGATTTGCTGTGGAGTTCTAAGCTCGATTAATCTCCCCATTTCAAGGACGTCGGCGATCATGGGGAGGCTTAGGCCGGCAAGGATCGCATTTTCCTTGAGCAGGGCTTGGGTTAGAGGCAGGATCTTAATTGCCTTATGGGCCTTCAACGCTCCTGTGCTCCGGGCGAAGTGCGATCAGGCTGCTGAATCTGATGCGAAGCCTATTGATCAAAAAGGGGGCAGGAACTCTATTCACGGAACTCCGCCTAACAGGTCCATCCGCGCGTCGGAAAAGTCCGGCCAGCATTCGTAGCCACTAAGCTAGAATATTCGGGCTATTTCACTTCGGACCCTTCGCTAGTTAGTCACGGCACTGCGACCGTTTCGCGAAAGGCGAATGGCAACACATTAATTTGCGTTAACCCGTTAACGCAAATTAACGAATCCTTCCTCAGCCCTGCGCGCGACGCTAGCGCGTCATGAGCTCAGCACACTCGCGATCGGTCTGGTCGTCGGAGGCGGATAGCTGCTCGATGACGCGCAGACGATCGGCCTCGGTGCGGTTTTGGCTCAGCTTCGCCTTAGCGGAAAGAACCTCGGCGTGCAGTTCGAAGGCCACTATCGCGCGCAACTGTGAGTTGCGGTACTCGACGTCGAGCCGCTGCGGATCCCACGCATCGGCGGCGCTGCCTTCAACTCGTTCCGTGAGCAGCTGCAGCGCATGCCACGCATCGCACTCGCGCAGCCGGCCGCAGACATGAACGGCGGCGTAGTTCCACGTCGGCACGGTCACGTACGGCTCTTCGTACCACGACGCCGAAATGTACGCGTGCGGACCTTGGAAGATCAACGTCGCGGGAGCCTGCGCGAGAATCGCGCGCGCGTGGGGGTTTGCGCGGGCGACGTGCCCCACGATCCACAGACCGTCGTCGCGCTCCTGCGCTACCAGTGGCAGATGCGTGGCGCGCGGATACTCGGCATCGCTCGTCACCAGCAGGCCGAACGGAGAGCGCCTGATCAGCGCGAGCGCCCACGCGCGATTGGTTACTTCGAATTCGCGCGGCGTATACACGGCGTTCGAGCTCGTTTCGTTTCGAGCGCTACTGTGATTTCAGTAGCGAGATGCTCTGTTTCGGATCGATCAGCTTGAGGTTCGAGTTCGGCAGCGGCCGGGCGCCGCGGAGAATGAGGTCGCGAACTTCCGTCGGCGTCAGCTTCGGATCGATAGCGAAAAGCTTCGCGGCGAGATTCGTCACGTTTGGTGACGCCATCGAGGTACCCGAGAACCTGACTGTATAGCCCTGCGGAATCTTACTCGGCACGTGAAACCCGTCGGCGTAAACGGCAACCGTCGGGCCGTAGCTCGTGAAGCCTGTCGGATCTCCGGCTTGATTGACCGCCCCCACGACGAGCAGGTTGGGATACGTCAACGAACCCGGAACGTCTTGTGCAAAGGTCGCGTCGTTGTCGCCGTTTCCGGCCGCGGCGACGAAGAGCGTGCCTGGCGTATCCGCGATCATCTTCGCGATCGCGGTGCGCCAAATCGAGTAGAGCTCTTGCGCCTTCTGCTTTCGTTCTTGCGGGCTGCTGATCGCCGACGTCTTCGCCAGCCACTCCTCGAACTCGCTGACCTGATCTCCCCAACTCATGTTGACCACCCGCACGTGTTTCGCGCGGAAGAACGCGCCGATGCTTGCGAAGTTACCCGCCATCCGATTCGCCCACTGCGTCGTCGGTGCGAACGGGAGGTTCGGCAAATTGTCGTCGAAACGCACCACGACGATTCGCGCGCCCGGGTTACCGCGCGAAGCGATCCCGGCAACGTGCGAGCCGTGCGCGTACTCCCCCACGAAGTCGAGCTCGCGTTCGAATGCATTTTCTTGCGCCGTATTAAGCGAGCGCAAATAGGCCGTCGCTGCGCTTGCTTCCGGCGATGCGATTCCGCTCTCCATATCGCTGGTGCCGGTCATCAATTTAACGAGTCGCGGATAATTGGCCGCAACGTCGGCAGGCAATGGAAAGGTGTCGGATGTCGACGGCGAGCCGTCGTCGGCGAACGCGAGGCCATGCTGCGACGCTGACGAACCGCCGTACATCAGGGTTGGATAATCGTGCGGGTCGACCCCCGAATCGAGGATGCCGATGCGCACCGGAGCCTTGATCTGCGAGGGCGTTAGCGCAACGTCGCGAGCGCCCCAGATGTCGGGCTTTACGACGTTATGCTTTGCGATGTAGGCCGTTAGGATCGCGGCATCTTGCGGGAAGTACGGCAGGAGCAGCAGCCGCGCGCGCGTCTGCACTAGCGCCCGGGCCGACGGACCGTCGAGCGTTCCCGTCTTGGCCGCAATCGGATCGAAGTCGTGAGCGACTTCGCCGACGATCGCATCGCGCGTCGTGACGGGCTCGAACGCCGCCGTCGCCTTGACGGAGTCTGCAACGACGCTCCACGGCAGCGCGTCGACCGCGGTGCGATCGGCCTCTGCGAAGCCGGCCGAGCCCGATAAAGAAGCGAGTTGCAGCCTTCCGGCGAGCAGCGCGCTTGCAGGCTTCGTCTCGGCGGCGCGCAGTTGCGCGACCGCAGTGCGCACGCCCGCGGCATCGCCGTTTAGCAGGTTGCCCGCCAGCTGCGTCGCGAGGTAGTCGCGAAGCGTCGCCTTATCCTGGAGGTCGTAGGTTGCGAGCGTCTTGCCGACGTCTGCTTCGACGGCGGCGAGAAACGGCGCGAACGCGGCATCGCTCACCGCGAGGAACTGCGAAGGTGGCGTCGCCATCGGATAGGCGACGCGCGGGAGCTGCGTCTCATCGGTGACGACGGTGCGCGCGTTCTGCGCGCCGGCCGGAAGGACCGCCGCGAGCAGGCCGGCCAATGCGAGAAAGAGTACCGGTCGCATCACGGCCGTCGCTACGCGGTTGCCTTCACGCGGTTTGGATCGACCTTCACGCCGGGACCCATCGTGCTCGCGAGCGTGACGCTGCGCAGATAGGTGCCCTTCGCCGTTGGTGGCTTCGCGCGCACGATTGCGTCGAGCAGCGTTGTGATGTTCTCCACCAGATGCGCTTCGTCGAAGCTGGCCTTGCCGACGATCGTGTGAATGATCCCGCTCTTGTCGAGCCGGAACTCGACCTTCCCGGCCTTGATGTCTCGAATCGCTCCGCCGATGTTCGCGGTAACTGTGCCGGCCTTGGGGTTGGGCATCTTCTGCGCGAGGAGGCGCCCCAGTTCTTTGCCGACCTGCGCCATCATGTCCGGCGTCGCGACCGCAACGTCGAACTCGCTGAAGCCGGCTTTCACTCGATCGATCAGGTCCTGATCGCCGACGATATCGGCGCCGGCCTCTTGCGCGGCCTTCGCGTTGTCGCCCTTAGCGAACGCAATCACCCGGACGGTTCGCCCGGTTCCGTGGGGAAGCAGCACCGTGCCGCGCACGCCTTGATCGCTCTTCTTGGGATCGACGCCGAGGCGCACGTGGGCCTCGATCGTTTCGTTGAACTTCGCGTTGGCGTTCTGTTTCACGACGGCGACCGCTTCGGGCGTCGAAAAGAGCTGGCGGGCGTCGAGAGCCGCGGCAAGCGCTTTGAATCGTTTTCCGTGTCGCTGCGCCATCTTACGCCTCCACCTCGACGCCCATCGATCGCGCGGTGCCTGCGACGATCTTCTTCGCCGCATCCATGTCGTTCGCGTTGATGTCGGGCATCTTCACCTTGGCGATCTCCTCGAGCTGCTTCTGCGTGAGCTTACCTACCTTATTACGGTTGGGCTCTTTGCTCCCCGACTCGAGATTGAGCGCCTGTTTGATGAGGAACGACGCCGGCGGCGTCTTGGTGATGAACGTAAACGTCCGGTCTTCGAAGACCGTAATCTCGACGGGAATGATCATGCCCGCCTGCGATGCGGTACGTTCGTTGTACTGCCGGCAGAAATCCATGATGTTGAGGGAGTACGGTCCGAGTGCCGGACCGATGGGCGGGGCCGGTGTTGCCTTGCCCGCCGGAATCTGCAGGCCGATCTTGCCCACAACCTTCTTAGCCATTGAATCTATCCTTTCGAAGCGCGGCTTCTCCCCCTTTACTTTTTTGCTTACGCGGACCCGGGGTAAAGCACTCGTAAGCTCGTGTCATCCTTCGCGCAGGCACCACCGTGTCATCCTGAGCGTAGGCGCGAACCGTGTCATCCTGAGCGTAGGCGCGAAGCGCCGTAGTCGAAGGACGAAGGACGCCTATACTTTTTCTACCTGGAAGAACTCCAGCTCGACCGGGGTTTCGCGGCCGAAGATCGAGATGAGCGCGCGTAGGCGCTCCTTCTCCGGCGCGATCTCGTCGACGACGCCGGTGAAATCGAAGAACGGGCCCGACGTCACCTTGACGCGATCGCCCTTCTTGAAGTCGATCTTGAGTTTCGGCGCCTCGATGCCCATCTGCTTGAGGATCGTCTTCACTTCTTTGTCTTGCAGCGGCACCGGCTTCTCGCCCGGGCCGGGACTTCCAACGAATCCGGTCACGCCCTGCGTGTTGCGGACCACGTACCAAGACTGGTCGTCCATGATCATTTCGACGAGCACGTAACCGGGAAAGACTTTCTTCGGGGTGATCTTGCGCTTGCCGTCCTTGAACTCGACCTCGTCCTCCATCGGAACGAGCACCCGGAAGATCTTCTCCTGCATGCCCATCGAATGAATGCGGCGCTCGAGATTCGCCTTTACCTTATTCTCGTATCCGGAATAGGTGTGGACGACGAACCAATTGCGGTTATCCTTCGGCTTGGGAGCCGCGGCTTCGGGGCCGGCCTCGGCTGCCTCGTCCTGGGCGGCCGTCTCGTCCGCTACGATCGAATCGTCTGCAACGATCGCCTCGTCGGCAACGATCGTCTCGTCCGCAACGATCGCCTCGTCAGCAACGACCGGGTCCGCCTCGACGACGGGTTCCACGACCGCTCCCGAGAGGTCACCCATTTTGCTGTCGTCGATGACGTTTTCGTCGAGCTCTGCCGCGCTAAGGCGTACGGCCGGCTCGTCGCTGCCGAGTTCTTGACGTTCGATATCGTACATGGCTTGAGATTACTGCTGCGTCGTCGTGAACGGATGGATCACGGTGAAGAGCCACCCGAAGAGCTGGTCGAGAACGAACGTGAACAAGCCGATGCCGACGACCAGCGCGACCGTCAGTATGGTTGCCGAAATCCATTCCTCGCGCGTCGGCCAGGTGACGCGCTTCATCTCCGCGATCACGCCGCGCACAAAATCGCCTCCTGCGATCGATTGGGCCGTTCTCTTTTGCTGTTCGTTCACCAGAAGTTCACCTTAAAATTGTCACCCTGAGCTTGTCGAAGGGTGGCAGGGCGGACAGGACTCGAACCTGCAACAACTGGTTTTGGAGACCAGGACTCTACCAATTGAGCTACCGCCCTATCTCGTCTCGCGGTGCGGTTTGTGGCAGCGGCAAAAGCGGCAATATTTGCTGAGCTCCAGCCGGTCCGTTGTCTTCGCCTTATTTTTTTGCGTGTTGTAATTGCGGCGCTTGCACTGGGTGCAGGCAAGGACCACCATTACGCGCGTTTCTTTCTTTGCCATCAGTAGTCTACCACAACATGAATAAAACGGACCGCCGGTCCGTTCCAAAGACCCATGCTAGCACACCCTGACCGCCCCCGCAACCGGATTAGCGCGCGCCCAAGCAAGCGAGCTCCCGCGACCCCACCGTATCATGCTGAGCAAACCGACCCCTCCCCGTCATGCTGAGCGAAGCGACCCCACCTGTCATGCTGAGCGAAGCGACCGCAGGGAGCGTAGTCGAAGCACGAAGCACCCGGCTACGCTACTTTCCGACGCTCACCGTCACGCCGGCGATCACGCCGGTGCCCAGGTGTTTCTTGATCGTTTTCGTGGCCGAACCGCCGGTGGGATACTTCCAATAGCCTACGACGCTCGGGCTCGAACCGCTGGGCGCGTACGGCACGATCGCGGTCCCGCCTCGAATCCACGATTGCGCACCCCAGCTGCCGGCGCCGGTGAGCTGCGTCGTGCCCTTGAGCGTCGCAGCCGAACCCGAAACCGCGAACTGGTAAATCGTCGGATGCGACAGATCCTCGATCGCAAGATACGTGCCGTCCCATTGCACCTGACCGGCGTTCGCGATCGTTTGACCGACCGAGATGGGCGCCAGCGCGCTCCCGCCGTGGGCAAGCTCGAGCAGCGAAAATCCCGTCCCGCCGTTGCCGTCGGCAAAGAGATTCCCCTGATTGTCGTAACCGCAGAACGATAGAAAGACGCCCTCCTCGTGGTACGACGTCGGAGTGCCGTGCGCGTTCTTGAAGATTGCCACGGGGCCGTAGTCGCAGCCGTGACAGAGGTACGTGACGGCGAGATTTCCGCTTTTCGGATCGACGCCGCATCCTTCGGCCAGGATACCCGGGAGGCTCAGCGTCGCCTTCGGACTCGTGGCCCCGTGCGCAAACTCGTAGACGACTGCGCTTCCGCTCGTCGTCGAAGTTGTGATGAAGACGTTGCCGTGCTTATCCGAACAAATACCCGCCCCGCCGATCGAAAGCACTCCCACGGGTCGCCCCTTTGGATACGAAAGGATGCACGTACCCCCGCATCCGCCGGTAACGTAGAGCAGATCGCCCCGTGCGGTTTGCACGGCGCCGCTTCCTTGCGCGACGCCGGCGCTTCCCGCCCCCGGCAACGACGTGCCGCACCCCGCGAGGAACGCGACGGAAACCGAAACGCTCGCGACCCGATGCCAAAAACCGAACATGCTCATTCCCTCCAACGTCATCCGAGAAGCATCGTGCGCCCGGCCAGAATCGAACTGGCAACCTTGGGCTTAGGAGTCCCCTGCTCTATCCAGTTTGAGCTACGGGCGCGCACGTGCCTTGCCTCATTTTATGCGGGTTTGCGCCCCGCTGACCTGCCTGTACCATCTGAGGATCCGCGCTGCGCGCATCGGCCCCCGCTCCGCCCCCGGCCAAAAACCCCGCCAGGCTGATCCGGCCCGTTCGTTAGAGGCTTGCGCCCGTGATCGTTCCCCGAGCTGCGTAGCCCATTCCCCATGTAAACTCGGGAAGGCTGAAGTGCAGTACGTTGTCGCTTAGGCTTCCCCTAACGCGCCGGAGATCCGAACCACTCGCAGCTAGGTCCAACGAATACGAACTGTTTCTTCTCAAAACGTATGGGAACCAGACATCGAGAGTCGCTCCGCGGAACGTGAGCGCGGCTGCTAATGGTGGCGCCGTTGGATGGCCAGGCAACTCGTAATATGGCTTCGGTTCGGCGGATAAAGTGAACGAGTAGTATGGCCGTGCCGCAGAATTCTTGCTGTTCTCCGCTAAATCGGCTGGTGCACCACCGTGCAAGGTCAGCCACCAGTCATAGTAATACCGCTCCTTGTAAGAAAATATTGCATCGTAGGCATCGTCGTAGCTTCGTACAAAATTGCTCCTAAAATCGCAAAGCACTAATTTTACGGGGATGGCGGCTGCGGTGGGTTCAAAATGCTTCGAAAGCTCGTGAGCTAACATCGCGTTAATGAATCCCTGGGCCAGCAAGTCTTTAGCCGACGGGGCCCGTCGTACGCTTGAATCGCATTCGGTTACATCGCTACCGGGTATGGACATCCGCGTCCAGCCGTACGGATATCCTGTAGTGACCGCAGCAGCGCGCCACCACCACTGACCTGAGTGCAGACGCAGCGCAACGATACCTTGATTTCGCCCGGCGTGCCACATTGCCACGCCATCTTCGTTATCGGCCACGACCCAGTCAACGGTTGGGCTTTTGCGCTTCCCCCCTAGCGGAGCAGCCAGTAGCAAAGGGAGGTCATGTCGGATCGCCGCTGTCGCAGGAGCAGGACCGAAGTCGCCCGCTGCCGCGGGCTGCACGCACGCGCTGGCTGCGGCGATGGTCCCGGCCAGGACGCTTAGAAAGCGCGCATGGCGACGTTTGCTTATCGTCGCTCCAACCTCTACTTTGCGAGACTGATCGCGATGGCGCGTGGGTTATCGACCCCATGGGAGAAGCTCCCATTCGACGAGCCGCCGCCGGGATATGGGAAATAATAGACGCCGCTTCCGTAGCTTTCGTCTTTGTAACCGACGAGGATTCGCGTGCCCTGCTGCTTGGGATTCGGGTCGTAAATGCCGTACGCCGCGCCGCTCACGTAACGCTCGTCAAGACTCGTCTCCCCCACGTAGTAGGCTTGGCCGTTGAAGAGCGCGATCTGATAGACCCCATCTCCCCGATCGAGTGCAAGGAACTTTCCGTCCCATTGAATGCCGCTCACGTAATACCAGCTCCAGCTTGGACTCGGGCCCGGAACCGCGATCTTCGCCAGCTTATGTATGCGTTTAGGAATCCACGCAAAGCTCGAATCGTTGCTGCTTCCTACCGTCCCCGCCACGAGCAAGTCGCCCGCATTATCGTAGGCACAGGCCGCAAAGGTCGAGATGCTCGTGTCCGTGTAGAGCGTGGGCTTACCGACGGCATGCGTATAAATGGCGATGGTACCGGTACTCTGCGTTCCGGCCGAGTTCGCGACGGCAAGGTTCCCGGTGGTCGGATCGATCGAGCATGCATTCGGCGCGTAGGGCGCATCGTTCAAGGCCTTGATCGCCGTGGTGCCACCGTGCACGTATTCGTAAATTACCTCGTTGGTTGCGTCAACGATGTAGACGTCGCCGCTCTTATCGGTGCACTCTCCTGTCGGCGTCTGGAACTTGGCAAGCACCCCGACGAGATTCATCGTGGCGTAATCGTAAACGGTTACCTCGCCGTCCGCATCGGACACATACACGAGATCGTCGCCCGACGTGTCACGCCGCATCCACGAGTGCCGACGGGACTCGCTCGTTCCGGATTTTCCGGTGCTGATCGCCGCGCCGACTGGCACCATATCGGTGCTTCCGTTTTCGTCCGACGGCTTGCCGCCGGCGGGATACGCCCAACTATCCGTGGTGTTCGCCGCATAGCCGCAGAACTCGTAATCGGAGCCCAGGATCTCGCCGTTTGCTTCGACACCCTGCACGAGGTCGCAGACTTTGCCGCCCGACGCATTCGCAAGCTTCGTTTTTTGCGCAACCGTTGCGCCGCTACCGCCTATCTTTAGCGAATACACGCACGCGGCGTTTGTGTTTCCGCACTCTTGATCGCCGACGAGCAACTCGCTGTTCGACGCGTCCCATTGCACCATGCCCGGAAAGACGATCTTGGCCCCGCTGACCTTGATAGACGTTGCCGATTTCGCGCCCGCGGCGAGCTTCGAGAGTACGAAGCCGCCGCGCTGGGTCCGTCCGTCGAAAAAGAGGTTGCCGGCGCTATCGTAACCGCCGAAGTCGTAGTAGTACTGGCTCGGGTTCGCGTAGCGCAGCCACGACGAACCGCTCTGATAGACGAGAACTCCGCCCTGCGCGCCGTCTATGCCAAACAAATTCATCACGGCGATCTTGCCGGTCTTCGGATTCCACGCGCATCCGACCGGGTAGCCGCTCGAATCACTCAGCGTATTCTCCAGCCTTCCCTGGTGCGAAACTTCGTAAACCGCCTGCGCATTGGTATCGGTGATCCACACGTTGCCCTTCGAGTCGGCACACTCACCCTGCGGCTGAGCAAAACCCGTGATCGTTCCGACCAGGGTCAGCGCAGGCAGTTTATACATATACACGTCGTCGGTGCCCGCGTCCGATACGAAGAGTAGCCGGGCTTCCTTCGCCTTAGCCTCGTCAGAAATCCACGACGGCCGGCGGTCCGGATGCGCCGTGACCGGATGCGCCGCGACGGACGTTGACGGATGCAACCCCGCGGCCGAACCGGTCGGCGCCGGAGTCATCACGCCATTGCATCCCGTTAGCGCGAACGCAGCGAACAGAGCAACCTTGTACGCTCGCATCGCTCTATTTTCCAACGCTCAGTGCAACGCCGAACGGGCGGTCGAGTCCGTGCGTCACCTTTGCGTATGGCTCGCCACCCGCCGGGTACTTCCAAAAATACAACACCCCGTCGCTGCCGGAGCCCCCACCGGCGGCATTGGTCGCCTCGTTCTTCGGATCGGCAAAGTAAAAGGTCACCGGACCCGCATCGCCGTCGAGCGGCACCGTTCCGACTAGCTCGGGCTTGATGTTGATGCTGTACTGGTAGATGTTGTCGTAGGATTCGACCACCCAATACTCGCCGTCCCAGCCCAGGCCTTGCACCGACCACTGGTACCAACCGCTGCCGTTCGGAGACGGCAACTGGATCTCTTGATAGTTCTTACTTTTCGCGGGCAAGTACGCGAAGTTCGTGTACAGATAATAGCTGCTATAGAGATAGAAGCCGGTCGCCAACAAATCGCCGTACTTATCGTAGGCAACAGCGTTGACATGGTACAGGTCTTTGTTTGAATAATAGGTCGGTTTGCCTTTAGCTCGTGCGTACACGGCGACGTTGCCTTGGCTGTAGTATGACGACTGGCTGTAGTTCGCCACCGCCAGATTTCCATTTTTTAGATTAACGGCGCAGCCGTACGGCTTATACGGCGAAGTATCGATCACGCGCAGCGGCGCCTTGCCGCCGTGCGCGTACTCGTCGATCGCTCCGGCGCCGTAGTCGGCAATGTAGACGTTCCCGTTGGCGTCCGCGCATTCGCCTTCGGGCTGCGTGAAGTTGATGAGCTCGGCCACCAAGACGTGCTGCCAATACCGGTAGACGTTGACGATGCCGTCCCCGTTGCTCACATAGAGAAGGAACTTATTCGCATTTCCGGCGTCCGCCTGCGCAGAACCGCCGGGTGCCGCAACGTTCGAGGGCAGCTCCTGCCCTTGCCGGAGAGCGCAGGCCGTAAGCAACGCCGCCGCAACGGCAGCGCTCAGTGCACGGCGGCTAAACTCAAAATTCTTCATCGCACCTCACCTTTTTGAGTCCGTTCGCGCGAGGGCTCGCTATTCCGCCAAGGGTCCCGACCAGCTTTGCTCCCAGAGACCAAGCAAATCGCAAACCATAATCAATTTTTTCCCCTTCCTACGCCCTTGAGATTTGACATGGCAGCGGCGTACAATGGAAAGCGTCAACCTTTTACGTGGGAGGGAGCACCGCAGATGAAAAGGTTCGTTGCTGTAGTCGCGACGCTGGCGCTACCGGCATGTGGATCATCGGGCATATCCGCGACAAGCCCAGCCAACTCATCCGCGGTCGCCTCAACCGGCTCTAATGGCGCTGCGGCCCCGTTGCTGCGTCGCAGCATATCGCCGATCACCCACGTGATCATCGTCGTTCAGGAAAACCGCACAACCGACAACCTGTTTCAAGGCCTGCCGGGCGCGGATACTCAGAGCTACGGGCTCGACTCGTATGGGAACCAGATTACGCTCCACGCCACCCCCCTTGAGTGGGACGGTGACATCTCTCACTCCCATACCAACTTTGTCGACGAGTGCAATCCTATTCCGAGCAACCTAGCCGTCTGTCAAATGAACGGCTGGAACCACGCGAAGGCCAACAGCCCGGATTGTCCCGTCAGCGGAGATGATTACTGCCCGTACGCCTACGTTCCGCGGTCCGAATCGCAGCCGTATTTCGACATGGCGGCCGAGTTTGCGTTTGGGGATCGCATGTTCGAAACGAATGAAGGTCCGAGTTTCCCCGCTCACCAGGAACTCATCAGCGGAACCGCATCTTCGGCCCCACAGTTGCCCTTGCGGCAGATTTCCGCGAATCCGCAGCCCAAGCATTCCGGCGGCGGTTGCGACAGCGCACCAGGTACGACCGTTGAAACTATTCCGCTCAAGCCCATCGGCGCACCGGAGGGTAAGCCCCAAGTGCCCTGTTTCGATCGTCCAACGCTGGGCGATCTCCTGACCACTGCGAACGTTTCATGGCGCTACTACCAGTGCGGCACTGGTGCGGGGCTGTGGCACGCATACGACGCCATTCAACACATCTGGAACGGCGGCAACTATTCCACCCTCGTAATACCTCGGCCGCAGCAGATCCTGACCGACATCAGTAGCAACTCACTGGCGGCCGTTTCGTGGGTGACGCCGGATGGGGCGCATAGCGATCATCCCGGCCTCGGTAATAACGGCGGGCCCTCATGGGTGGCCGCGATCGTCAACGCCGTCGGAGAGAGTTCGTATTGGAACTCGACCGCTATTATTGTCACTTGGGACGATTGGGGCGGATGGTACGACCACGTCGCTCCTCATCGCCGCAACAACTACAACTTGGGGTTTCGCGTGCCGATCCTGCTCATTTCGCCCTATGTCGTTCAACCCGGCCACGTCTCGCACGTGAGGCACGAATTCGGCAGCATTCTGCACTTTACCGAAGAAACGTTTGGCACGGGAAGTCTCGGCACAACCGATTCGACCTCTGACGATCTGCAGGATTCGTTCGACTACACGCAATCAGCACGCGCGTTCATTCCCATCAACGCGCCGGCATTCACAGCGACTTGCAACGGTTACAGGACCAAAGAAGACCCGTAACCAACGGCCTGGGTCACCGCGGCAGTAACACCTGCCCGGTAGCGGGCTTCATTGTGATGGAACCGGAGTAGTGCCGGCCGTTTTCATCGACGTATTCACCTTTCAACAGAATTCTGACGTTGCGGTTCGATGGATTTACCAATGTTAGGCCGCCCGCGTAGCGTCGCTGCCAGGCGCCGCCGGTGAACTGAGCATCGCTAGTCGGCGCGCCGACCGCGAGCCGGTATTCGGGATAGAGCAGAATGCGTCCGTAGTCTTGCCCGCCTGAAGCGGTGAAGCCGCTCATCCATACGTAAGTGCAAGCGTCGCGGATCAGCAGGTAGTTTGCAACCACCCAGAGCCGTTCGGCCTGCGTGATATTTTTGGAGAGCGCCGGTTCCTCGCCATTCTCCATGTAGCAGCCCTTATTGCTTTGGACGGCATGGATGAGCCCGACGATCTGCTTCCATTCCTGCGGCGTGGTGACGTTGTGACCTTTCGAGCCGTAGTTGGTGAAGCCGGCCTCGTCGAGCAGCTCGTCGGTTTGCGTCGCGAGCTCGTGATTCGTCTTGACGCTAAAATTCGAATCGTACGAGAAGTTGATCGCCATCGTCGCCGTCGGAGAATGACGATGGATGTAGGCAAACGTGCTCTGCGCCCAGGCGAGCACGTCGCCGGTATACTGCGCGTCGACGACTTTGCCGGTATACTCTTGGACCCACTGGCCCGATGCATCGTAGTGCCCGCAACGATGCCAGTAGTTGCCGAGTTCGAGGTTGTCGAAGTCGATGGCTCGATAGCCCACCGCGAGCGCCGCGTCGACTGCGCTCGAGCGCTGATATGCGCGAGCCGATGGATTGGCGATATCGAACGGCACGTCTTTGCGCTCTCCGAACTCGAACGCTACATTCTTGCGATTGCAGCGGTATTCGATCCAGTCCGGATGATTGCGTTTCCACCAACTCAGGCCGTGGGATGTTCCGTAAGGGCCGTCACGCTCGAAGGGCGTGTAAAATTGATTGTAGACCGCTTTGGGACGTGGCGACCGCGCTCCCCACACGACGTCAACCAGACCGATCTCGCGGCCCAAGTCTTTTACGAGGTAGTTGAAGACGAGGTTAAGGTGAATGCCCGACGGCGTCGGCGGAAACTGATTGCGTCGCGAACCGAGATCCGGCGCGGCGTAGCCGGCCGCAGCGGACGTCGCGCTGACACGCTGCGGTGAAAGGGCCGCCTCGCCCCCACATCCTGCAACGGTTGCGGCCGCCATAGCCATGAAAACGAGCCTCAACCGTCAGAGGCTCATTTCCGGCAATCCGTCTTCATAGGGTTTCACGGATTCGACTACGGAGGCGTCTGGTATACGCACTAACGAGATCTTATTGGGTCCAGAACCCGGCAGCGTAATCTCGTAGGGATGGCTGAGGGCGATCTTCGGGTCGCTCGCGATGAGTCGCCCAATGACAACCGCGCCACTTGCAAACTGTAGCACTACTGTTCGACCTAGATAACGACGAAGCTCGTGGTCTGTCATGAACGGCTCCCGAGTGAGTTGAAGTTTGGTGGGAAGTTGCCGGCAACTCCTAGGTTTTGTAGGCTTCGAATCATTTCCTCCGTTAGGCAACGTGGCCGCGGAGCTCCGGGCCGTGGCGGCTTCCGAGATCGCGGTTTGAGCGTCGGGCGCCATTAACGTCTTTTAGAGGTACCTCGCGACGCGAAATCCCATGATGCGGTCCCGAAACTGCGCCGGGTTGCGCTCCCGGGTGCTGGAACGCAAAAGCCACGCCGGGTAAAGCCAAGAGCCGCCGCGGTCCACACGCAGACAGTTCGCCGTCGTTTCGACGGCGCGTCCGTCGGCGGGCGCGTTTGCATAGCTTGCGCCATAACAGTCCTGGGTCCACTGCCAGACGTTGCCAACGATATCGTACAGGCCAAAAGCGTTTGCGCCTTTCATACCAACGGGCTGCGTGCGGCCGCCCGAGTTCTCCTTGTACCAGGCGTGATCGGACGCCACGCCGCCATCGTCTCCCCACCAGAACAGCGTCGTCGAACCGGCGCGTGCGGCGTACTCCCATTCGGCTTCCGTTGGCAACCGGTACTTGCCACCGCCCGACGTCCCTGCGATCTTTTTGTTAAGCCACGCGATGTAGGCTTGCGCGTCTTGCCAGCTGACACAAACGGCTGGATCGGAGCCGCTTTGGCTGAAACCTGGATGTTGCCAACTCAAATCTACCTGCTCGCTCCACTTGAAACTGTCACGGCCACACCCGTTAGCTTCCTGATACCTGCTCGAGCGAATGAATGCTGAATATTCATCGCGCGTTACGTCGTACGCCCCTAAGGCGAACGAGTGGATGACAACGGTATGCTGCGGCGCCTCGTCGGCCACGGATGCCAGATTCCCGCCGTGGGCCGCTGCCCAAGCTTTCTGCGCCGCCGAAGAGCCCATGACGAAACTGCCGGCTGCCACGACGACCATCGCGGGACAGTCGGCGCAGTCCTGAAACGGAGCTCCCGGCGCAGGGCTTGGCGTCAGGTTCTGTGCCGATGCGGAGGCACATAGAAGAATAACCGCTAGGAAAGTAATGGCGAGGCGCATGAGGTCAGGTTTTGCGTCGCGAGCCGCATCTCATCGCGAAAGTGGGCAAATTCGCCTTCGCGAATGGTGCCCGTCACGCGGGGGCTGCCCGACCCGTGGTATACTTCTGCGGGGGACGGCCTCTCCCGGAACGGAATCACGCAAATGCGAAGGCATTTATCTATCGTGGTCGCTCTGCTTGTTCTGCCGCTCGCTGCCTGCAGCGACGGCTCACACGGCAGTACGCTACCGATTGCCTCGGATTCGGTACGCAGCGGGACACCCAGCGCTAGCCAACCAGCGAGGTCGACGCCTTTGCTCTACGTTTCAGGCCTCGCAAACAACGGATTCGCCAGTATTGTCGAGTTCAAACGAAGCGCTTCGGGAAACGTCGCGCCGCACGCGAACATTTTCGGTTCTCTAACGGGACTGCTTAGAGACGATGCGATTGCCACAGATGGCCAGCACCGGATCTACGTTGTGAACGACTCGGACGCGACGGTCCTAAGGTTCGCAGCTAACGCGAACGGTAATGTGGCGCCGACCGCGACGATCGCCGGATCGAAGACGAAGCTCGCGGATAGTTTTGGTATTCAGATCGATGTCGACGGCGACATTTGGGTTTCGACCTGGAAGCCCACAGTTCAAATCCTCGAATTTGCGCCGAATGCGAATGGAAACGTCGCCCCGATACGTACGATCGCCGGCAGCAAGACCAAGCTTGTCGAGCCGTGTTCGATGGCGTTCGACTCTGCGGACAACCTCTACGTGGCCGATCAGCAAGGTCGGGCAATACTAGAATTTGCGGTCGGAGCGAAAGGCAACGTCGCGCCAATCGCGGATATCTCCGGATCGAATACGAAGTTGTCTGGGCCATTCGGCGTCGCAATCGGTCCGTCAAACACCATAGCAGCCGCAAACGAACTGGGGTCCAGCCCCAGCCTCACGGGATATGCGGCGGGCGCGAACGGCAATGTCGCCCCGACGTGGGATATCGCCGGCGCATTGACGGGCCTCACCGGTCCGAACGGCGTCGCCGTCGATGCCGCAGGCAACATCTTTACAGCGGATACTTCCGGAGGGATTTACAAGTTCGCCAGCGGCGCGAACGGGAACGTCGCGCCGATTGCGACCATCAAGGGCAGCAACACCACGCTCGAACTGCCCTATGGTCCGGCGCAACTCTAAAGCGCCTTGCTTGGTGCGCCCGTACCAACGCTCAGAGTTTACTCAGCACGTTGCGCCGATAGCCGAGGCGGCTGAGCGGGCCACGCCGAACAATCGCAGCCGCCGACCCGTTCGGGGCCCAGGAGGCAAGCGATGAGGATTTCCGGTTTTAGGCGCTACGCGTTAGGTTACTACGTGGCTGGGCTGATGCTTGGGGGATGCGGCGGCGGAAACGCGCTGCTGAGTCCATCAGTTGCTGGACCAACGGCAGAACGAGCGCATCCGAATGCTGGTTACAGGGTTCTACTCAACTTCACCGGGCCAAACGGCGAGTATCCAGAGGCCGGCTTAATCAGCGTCAACGGCACGCTCTACGGCACGACCTACGACGGCGGCCCGAAGAGCTTGGGAATTGTCTTCGCGATCTCGCCGTCAGGCACGCAAACCATCGTGCACAACTTCAAAGGTAGTCCTAAAGACGGCGCGCTCACGGAAGCGGGGCTCGTCAACGTCAACGGAACGCTCTTCGGCACCAGTGGCGGCGGAGCGAAAGGCATCGGAGTGGTCTTTAAGATTACGATATCCGGCCAAGAGACTGTTCTCCATAGCTTTAAAGGTGGCTCGGGAGACGGCTCGTATCCGGTTGCGGGCCTCGTTGACGTCAATGGCACTCTCTATGGCACAACCCTCCATGGCGGTGGTGCGGGTTGCCGAATACGAGGCCCTACATCCGGTTGCGGAACGATTTTCTCAATCGCTACATCCGGAGTGGAAACCGTGCTTCATAAGTTCGCGGGCGGATCAAAGGATGGTGAATACCCGGAGGCCGGCCTCATGAACGTTAACGGCACGCTCTACGGCACGACGCCTTTCGGCGGTGGTGTCGGATGCAGTCCTACGCACGGCTGCGGGACACTCTTCGCGATCTCGCCGTCAGGCAACGAAACGATCGTCCACAGTTTCGGCCGCGCGGAAGACGGCGCTAACCCTCAGGCGGACCTCCTCAACGTCGATGGCACGCTCTACGGCACCACCCACGGCGGCGGCCGGTACAACCTTGGTACCATCTTTAAGATCACACCGTCCGGCAGCGAAACCGTGCTGTACAGCTTCAAGGGCGCGCGGCGGGGGCAGGACGGCGCGGAGCCGGTTGCGGGTCTTATCAATCACAACGGCACGTTCTACGGCACAACCTACAGCGGAGGTGTGAACTGCGCCGACAGTCACGGTTGCGGCACGGTTTTCTCGATCTCGACCTCCGGTGCGGAAACCATACTCTACAGATTCAAAGACCATAATAAAGACGGTGCCGCCCCGCAAACCGGTCTAACCGTTCTTGGCAACACACTTTATGGCACTAGCTATCGCGGCGGTACGGGTGGCTACGGCACAGTGTTTTTGCTGCCGTTGTAAAAAGGAGCAAGTACGATGACCGTTGAGAAGTTCGGTCGCTGCGCGTTCGGCATTTTCGCGAGTGCGTTAATGCTGCCAGGCTGCGGATCGTTACCGTCGCCCAATCCGCTCGGGGCGACCAACGCCGCAAAGAGCGGCGTCGTGAACGACGCCGCCTACCAGTCACTCTACAGCTTTCAGGGATCGCCCGATGGAGAGCAGCCGCGGGCGGGCCTGACCTACTTCGACGGAAAGCTGTACGGAACAACCAACTTGGGCGGGATCACCGGATCCAACTGCGCCGCATGCGGAACGGTCTATCGCATCGGCACGGATGGCCGGGAGGACGTGCTGTACCGATTCGAGGGGCCGCCGGACGGCGCATATCCTGAATCAGACCTGACCCCCGCGCGAAAGCACGCTTACTATTTAGGCACCACCTATTCCGGCGGCAGCGGGTGCTCGGGGAGTTGCGGAACGATTTTCAAGATAACGCCGAACGGGAGCGAGCACATCCTATATTCGTTCAAAGGCGGCACGGATGGTTCTCACCCCAAAGGCGGCGTGTTCGTCCTAAATGCAGCCCTCTATACGGCACGACGTGGGCGGGTGGACGCTACGGCGGCGGTACGGTATACGTGCTGAAGAATTCGAGCCAAGAGGGCGTGCTGCACAGTTTCGACGGCAGTTCCGGTGACGGCGTGGAACCGGTTGGAGACTTGGTGCCGGTTGGCTCCAACTTCTACGGCGTCACGGAAACCGGCGGCAAATACAACGCCGGCTCGGTCTTCGAAATCGGCACGCCGGGTGGCGTCGAACGCGTCATCCACTCCTTCAAACCCGCTGTTGACGGCAGCGATCCCGTCGGCCTAACCACACTCAACGGTACATTTTACGGCGCAACAGCCGCAGGCGCCGCATTCGCCCGAGGAGCGGTCTTCGCGCTGGATCAAAGCGGCCATTTTCGAATCGTTCACAACTTCAAGGGGCATCCCGACGATGGCGCCTATCCCCAAGCGCCGCCGATTGTCGTCAAAGGCAAGTTGTACGGTACGACTCGCGGTGGCGGTGCGCATGGCAACGGGACAGTCTACAAACTCACTACCGCCGGCGACGAATCGGTGCTCTACAGTTTTCAGCCGGTTCCCGATGGGGTATCTCCATTCGCGCCGCTGACGTACGTTTACGGCGTGCTCTATGGAACGACGCTCAACGGCGGCTCGCAGCACGCCGCTT
Organism: Candidatus Cybelea sp.; assembly: GCA_049585055.1. GTDB lineage: Bacteria > Vulcanimicrobiota > Vulcanimicrobiia > Vulcanimicrobiales > Vulcanimicrobiaceae > Cybelea. The sequence goes on from JBAUYZ010000010.1 coordinate 49,682, forward strand.
ACGGCACGGTTTTCCGACTTTTGCCCTGAGGAGACACGGCGCGCGGTACGGCGACTACGAGCAGCCGCCTTTCATGCCGAACGCCAACGCCCCCTCGTCGAACGCTTCGCCGCCGTAGACATCGTCGAATACACCCCGGCCGATGTTGCCGCGAGTGGCCGATCCGATGAACACCAATCCGGCGTTCTGGCCGTATCCTTGTGCTTGAATCGTTGCGACGAGGGTGTGGTTGAAAACTTGGAATGTACCGTAAGGGAATTTTTCGCTGCCAATGACAAGCGACGCCGAGCCGGCATTTTTACCATATTCGGTCAGCGTAAGGCAGTACGTGCCGTTGCTGTGTTGCGAATGAGTCACGGTCACCGGCCAGCTCCCGCCGTAACCTTGCGTGCTGCCGTTGAAACCGTGTGCCACGGCGGCACTGGCCGAGACAGTCATTGCCGTTGTTGCGACGGCGACGATTAGAATTTGTTGCGAACAACGCATACGCGGTTCTCCTTGTGGGGTCCGAGAGGAACAATGCCCCTGAGTCTGAGCTAGGTGGATGAAAAAACTCTGAAGTGCGGCCTCTCGCGCAGCCGGCTTGACAACGCTAGCAAGAAGGCGCATCTTGGGCACCTAAGGGTCCCACGCCGGCCCAGCCTTTGCGCATTAATCCATCCCGAAGCACTCGGAGAAAGCAAGAGTTACGAGATGATGCGACGTTCAATTTCGGCGCTTTACGCACTGATAGCTGTCCCAGCCTTGCTCACGGGCTGCGGGGGCGCATCATCAACGCAGCCGGCGCCGTTCACATTCCAACAGAATCAATCCCACACCGCAAAGCACGGTACGTCACCGTGCCCGTGTCTCTATGTCGCAAATAATGCCGGCCAGAGCGTGACCGTATACGCATCCGGCGCGCCGGGCAATGCGAAGCCGATCCAGACCATTACGGGGAGCGCCACAACATTGGGCGACCCCACGGATGTTGCCGTAGACGCTAGCGCCAATATTTACGTAACTAACGACGCATCGGTGACCGTTTACGCCGGCGGCGCTACCGGCAACGTCGCGCCAATCCAGGCCATCGAGGGCAGCAACACCGGACTCGACTTTCCCTTCGGCATCGCGCTCGATCCGCTAAACGGCGACATCTACGTAGCGAACAACGGAAACAACACCGTAACGGTCTACCCTCCAGGAGCAAATGGTAACGTCGCGCCGATCGCAACGATCGGAGGCGGATCGACCGGACTTAATGGTCCCGACGGCGTCGCATTGGATGCAAGCGGCAATATCTACGTCACCAACTTCTTCAGCACCGTCACCGTCTATGCGGCGGGTGCCACCGGTAACGTTGCACCGATGCGAACCATCGCCGGCACGCGCACCAAGCTGTACGATCCTTTTGGGATCGCCTTGGATACCGGCTCTAAATTATACGTAGCGAACTACGCAAACCAGAGCGTAACCGTCTATGCCGCCGGGGCGAACGGCGACGCGAGGCCGCTCCAATACATCAAGCGGAGTATGACGAAGCTGAAGGAGCCCTCTGGCCTCGCGCTTGATGGCAGCGACAATATCTACGTCGCGAACCACACTTACAACTGGATCACCGTTTTCGCCGCGGGCTCAACCGGCGATGTCGCCCCAATCAAGATAATAAAAGGCAAAAGAACGGGACTGGACGTCCCGGCGGGAATCACCATCCGCTAAGCGATCCCCCGTCGCGACCGCTTCGGCACGCGCGCGAGCCAAAACTCCGTACCGTTAAGCGTAATGCGCTCACGGCGCCGGCTGATTTGCGGCGAAAACATGGCTCCGTCGTCTCGATAGTAGAGCAGAATCCACGCAATGAGCTGGGCGCGATCGTCTGGCGTGAGATGTTTGATCGCAACCTTCACGGCAGTAACGTCGCGCGTTGGATCGTCGGGGCGCTCGAACTGCGGCGGCCTTGCCATAGGCAGAACAACCCGGCGGAAGGGTCGCGAGATGCGCCGGAACGCCCGGCGCCGAAGTCAGAGGCTCATCTCCGGCAGTCGGTCTTCAAAAGGTTTCACAGATTCGACTACGGAGGCGTCCGGTATACGCACTAACGTGAGCTTATTAGGCCCAGAACCCGGGAGGGTGATCTCGTAAGGATGGCTGAGCGCGATCTTCGGGTCGCTCACGATGAGTCGCCCAATGACAACGGCACCGCCTGCAAACCGTAGCTCTACCGTGCGACCCAGATGACGACGAAGTTCGCGGTCTGTCATGGGCGGCTCCCGAGTTGGTGGGAAGTGGCCATTTCCTCCGCAACGCAATCCACGGCCGGGCGCGCCTCTTGCCCCGGCTTCCTGCGCGCAGGATAAGCAATAGGCTCGCTTGTGCCTCCGCTCGCAGGCGACGCAAATGTTATGATGCATCCAAACCTCGCTCTCATCCGGAGGGACCATGCGCGCATACGAGCTCTTAGCAGTTCTTGGCCTCGTTGGCATCCTTACGGGATGCGCCGGCAGTAGCGGCGGGTGGCAGCCGTCGGTCGCCGCGCCCAACGCCAACACGCGCTCGCACGCATCGGTAGGGGGCTCGTGGATTCTTCCCGAGGCAAAGAACAATGATCTGCTCTACATCTCCGATCTGATCGGTCAAGTTGTCGACATTTACACGTATAAGGGTCACAAGCTCGTCGGAACGTTGACCGGCTTTTTCAATCCGCAGGGTTTGTGCGTCGATAAGGCGGGCGACGTGTACGTCACCAACGACACGAGCGAGGGCGTGCACCAAATCAGCGAGTACGCTCACGGCAGCACGGCGGTTCTCCGCACGCTCAACGACCCCGACGGCAGGGCGAACGGCTGCTCCGTCGATTCCAAGACGGGCGACCTTGCGGTCACGAATCTTTGGGGCGCGACCGACCGCCAGGGCAACGTTGCGGTCTACGCGCACGCGAGCGGCAACCCGACGCCCTACTCCAATCCGAACATCTATTACTACTATTACTGCAGCTATGACAATCATGGGAACCTCTTCGCCGACGGCGAGACGTACGGCAGTGTCTTCGGCCTCGGCAAGCTGTCCAAAGGCGGCAATACGCTCAAGTTCATCCCCATCGATCAAACGATTTACTTACCAGGCGGCGTTCAATGGGACGGAAAGTACCTCGCGGTCGGCGATCAAGTCGCCGTCAAGCACAACTTCACGAGCACGATCTACGATTTTGCAATCAGCGGAGGTGCGGCGACGACGGTCAACACGATGATTCTTACGGGTTCCAATGAGGTCGCTCAGTTTTGGATTCCGTTTGTCGACACCGGCCGCAAACACGGTGAGGGCAAGCTGCTCATCGGTCCCAATCAAAATGGCGCCGATACCTTGATCTGGGATTATCCAACCGGCGGCAATCCGATCCAAACGATCTCCGGCGAAACCGACCCGATCGGCGCGACGGTCAGCCTCGCCCCCCGGAAATAATCGCTACCGCCCGCTGGATACGGTCCCGGGTAAAGAGCCGAGCGCTTGCATTGCATTCCGCCGCAACACCCTCAGTAGTGATTCTCGACGGTGGCCAGCTCAGCGCTGGCCATCGTCACTAGTTCCACCTGGACGACCGTGCTGGCTCATACGCACCAACTCTGAGGACAAATACTCGAGCGCCTCGGGCGACGGAGGCGTTGTCCTCTCTAGGTGGCACATCGTAAGGATGGCGCTTTGCGCCTCGCTTACGCTGACGAAGGTTTTTCGCTTGGCGACTTTGGCTGCGGCGCTCTTCATGCGCCTCCAGACGCGCTCCATCGGATTGCTCATCGCTGGCCCTTCAGTATTATCACGACAACCGGGCTTTAAGCGGGAAACTGCGGATTGGCCAGCCCCCTGGACTTGATGCTCAAAGCGTATTAGGGTTGGACCCTAGTGTACCAAGCAGCCTGCGGGCAAGGTAATGGCAAAAAAGTGTGGTTTTTAGACCTTCCGGGAGATGATCCGGACTCCAACTATCGCGAGCCCTCCGCGAAGCAGATCTCATATGCCGAGCACGCGGGGCGAGACGTCGATCGGCTCAAGGCCACCCTTGAGAAGCTCACGGTACCGCAGCAACGAGCGATCATTAGCAAGCTTCCGAGCGGTGTATTCAAGCGCGTCGGGCCGGCTGGGCACGGGCGAAAGCGCAATCTGTGGTGATGACCCCGCCGTGAGCCGCGTTGGATGGCGCCCGGCGAACGTATCTACCTTAACCCTACTTCGAGGAGTTTAGCTATGGCCGCGATCTCAGTGCCGGCAGTGCCGGCGGCCTCCCGTGTCTCGACGCTCCAATTATATCTGTTGCGCGGAACGTATGCGCTGATCTTGGTCTTCTTAGTCACGAGCATCTGGCCCGGCGTGATTTACCACGACAAGTTGGCGCTAATGCACGGCGTCGCTCGCAGCCTGTTGGCGGCGATGGCGCCGCTCATGCTGATGGGCCTTCGATATCCCCTCAAGATGCTGCCGGTGCTCTTCTTTGAGCTGGCCTGGAAGACGATCTGGCTGCTCTTCTTCGCACTACCGCTATGGACGGCCCATCAAGTCGATCCCGATACATGGAACACCATCAAAGCCACCGCCTTGGTTTGGGTAATCTTCCCATTCACGATTCCGTGGCGCTACTGCTTTGAAACCTACGTCAAGGCGCCCGGCGATCGATGGAAGTAATCGCCTAAGGCACGTTTCGCCATCGGTTAGCTGCAACGGCGGCCCATACCGCTTCAACGATCCCGAAAGGCCACGCGCCCTGGAGGAAGCCATAGACTGAACCCAGCACGCAAGCGCCGGAAAACGCCAGAATAAACCACGAGCTACGCTTTTCGAGTGCGTAAGTAACGAGCATCGCAGTAACGGCGAAAAGACCAAAGCCCGTTAGAGCGCTCATGGCAGGTAGCTAGGTTTGCGGCGTTGTTTTAGGCTCGTCGCACTTGCAATAGCGGCCGCAGTGACCGCAACAGATATTCTTCATGATGCCGTCAGGGCATCCGCACTTCGATTTTGCCATAGCTAACCGTTCGCCGGCTCCGACTCTAGACCCGGCGCCGACCCTGCTTCATCAATTGGTTTGGGCGACCACTCGTAGGTTGAGTATCCGTCGACTTCTCGGCCGGTCGGCCGGAATCCAGAGCGATCTTCCAACGCATCGTAGACTGCTTTGCTCAGCAAAAGCGTGCCGGGCGTCGCATATTTTTGCATGTGTCCGGCGATGTCGATCGTGCGCTCGACCAATTTCTCCACCGCGGAATCCTCGAAAATAACGACTTCGCCTTCGTTCACGCCGCAGCGAACCTCAAACTTCGCCTTCAACCGGTTCTCGCGCTCGTTGAACGTCACGAGCTGCAGCAGAATGGTCTGGCTAGCCTTGATCGCATCCGAGAGACTCAGGAAGCAAATCATCACGCCGTCGGGCGTCCAAGCTTCCTTCCACGCGTGAGTGGCTTTCAAGGTACGCCGCAGCAGGTTTTCGTACGCGCGAAAGGTCGACGTGACGGCGATTTCCGATTCGCCGGATTTTATCGACGTCGAGCCGACCACGTCGACTGAAAGGAACGTGCAGCGTCTGCGCTTGGCCTCCTGGAGAGCCTTCTCGATCTTGTGATATTCGTTGTAGAGTTGCGCCCGCGTCCTTTCCGACTCGACGCTTGTTGCCGTCTGGGCGGTCTTCGTTTTGCTTGCCTGCTGAAGTTTAGGCGAGGCAATCGCACGATGCGCGGCGGCAAAGAGACGATCCGAAATCACGATCGCCAAGTAGATGATGACCGCGAGCAGGAGCGGCGCATACGGTCTTGCCGGCAGAGGCAGCAATCGCGTCACGCCGGCCACGATGGGATCTCCGAAACGGTGGAGTTGTACCATCGGCCACGCGTTAGCGACTCCGCTGAGGTGGATGAACTCGACGGCGAAGAGTATTAACAACGCTAGGATCAGCAGACTCAATACGAGATTGACGACGCGATGCACGCCGTCGGTCACAGCGGATCGTTTACCTGCGCTTGGCACGGGGCAAAACTTCTTGCCAGGTGGAGGCCGGGGCCTGCTTCGCGCTTGGTAGGAAGGCGCTCTTTGAAGAAACTCTGAACTAATCTCGTAACTACATCAAGGAGATTTTCATGCGTTATCTGGCACTATCGCTCACCGTCGTGGCCTTCCTGACGGTCACGGCTTGCTCGGGCAAATCCTCGTCGAACAGTTCGGATCAATCGACTAGCTCCGACCAAACGAACGCTTCCGCACAGGCAACGGCCGAGGCGAGCGCCGCCGCCACCGATGCGGCAACCTCAGCCGCGGCGGGCGACATCCCGGGCTACCCGGGTGCCGTAACCGAGGCCTCCGGCAGCGGCAGCAGCATGGGAGGCGAGAGCGGTTCGGGCACGGTCATGTCGACTGACGATTCGTTCGACAAGGTCTACGCCTGGTATCAACAGCATCTGCCGGCGGGCGCCGAGAAAACGCACACCGATCAACCGCCGACCGCGGTCTTCACGACCGGCGATTCCACCTCGGGGCTCAAGTCCGTCACCATCACGGCGGCCGACGGCCGGACCAGGATTACGATCGGAACCGTCAAGACGCAGTGACTCCGGTGCGTCGGTAGCGCTTCCGATCTGAAATGCGTAGAAGCCTACGGCGCAGGCTTCTACGCAGATTCACCTCGGTAAGCTGGAGATGTTCTTACTTCGTAATGATTCCTATCGCACCCTGAATGCAGCTCGAATAGCTGCAAGCCTCGATAATTTGCTGATATTTGGCCTCTCCTTTGCTTGACTTAACCGCTCTCTTTTCGCTGATCTTGTCGGTAATTGGATTGCCGGGGTTTGGGGAGATGTCTCCAATTATCTTATGGACCGGCTTGCCTGCCAAGGTTTGAATCGCTTCAGACCATGTCCAACTGCCGGGAGCGGGGCACGAACTATTCTGCTCGACGCAGACAGAGACCCTTGCATGCTTCGTCCTTGAGATGGTCACGCATTGAAAGAACTGCGACGGGCACGACGCCTCTGGCTTCACCCCGACGAGAACTAAGTGTAAAGCCGTATGCGCACCAGACGTAACTGCCTGCGAAGCGCCGGGTAGTGTGGGAGAACCACTGGAGGAACACGCCGCAAGCATGAGGCCCGCAACGATTCCTATCGCAATAGCGAAAATACCACGCATGTTTGAACTCCTTTCGCAACTGGACAGTTGCTTACACCAGATTTGAAAAGACTAGCGTCTTGTCGGCCGGCCGTGCCGGATTACCGCAGCGGCACGGCTCTACTGTATTCGCCTGGCGTGCCGGCATCGTACCGGACCGCAGTTTAGCCCACGAAAAGGGACGACCCTTAGGCGGCGGCTCGAATCAGACGCGGGGACGGCAGCATTACTTGCGTCCCGGCTAGATGAACACGCCGGCGTCCACGCTGAAAAGCTCGCCGAGTCTCTTGGCCTGAGCTTTGCTCACTTCTCGACGTCCGCTCAGGATAGATGACGCGGCAGCGCGATCGCCGAGCGCTCGCGCCACTTGTGATTGCGTGACGACCTTCAGTGCCATAAGCTCGCGCAACGCTACAACCGGCGTCAACGTATGCCAACGATCGGCACCAAGTCGACGCTCGTAGTCGGCAGCCAATGCACAAAGAACGCGATAGTACTCGGTCTCCGCCGATGAACGCCTGTCGCCGAGTATCGTCAACTCTTCGATTTCACGCATCGCCGCGTCATAGGCACGCTTGGAGCTGATCGCGTGCGGCCGGCGCACACGCAGCAACTCGGCATATTCTCGTTCCGCTGCAACCGTCATTTCCATTTCCCTTTGCTGTATGTAGCGTGCGTAAGCACGTCGCGAGTCACGACTACCTGCTCCGCATAATCGATCAACGTAATGAGGCGATATTTGTTACCTTTCACGTTGAACACCGTGAATGGCGGTACATAGTCGGCCGATGGAAGGTCGGCTTTGAGTTGCGCAAAGTTCGTCCACCTGGCTGCGGTCACGACCGCTCTCCATACCGCCAAGGCGTTCGCCACATCTGCATGCTTTCGAGCAACCCTTTGAAGCGTCACTTGGCCGAGGATCCGCACGACAAAGTCTAGCACTCGCCGTAGTTGTTGTCAATACGACAACAGCCATCGAATCCGGATCCCGAGAAACAAGCCACGCGAGCGTAGCCGGTCGCACGAGGAGTTCCAAGGAGCCAAAAACTCAGGGTTTCTCCCGATACGCGAGCGGCGCCGTACTTGCTACGCTCAACGCAGCCGATCTGCTTGAGGGGGGCTGTGATGCCGCTATTACTTGGACGTCGTGCCTATCTCGCCGCTCTTGCCACGCTGTGGCTCGCGGCGTGCGCAGGGCCACCCGCCGATTCCACGGTCCCTGTAACGAAGTCGATCCCCGCGGCCGCGATTCCAACGCCGCTCGCACGACTGCAAGCTCTCGCCAACGCGTCAACCGCAAACTGGCCGCAATCCTTTTACGATGCGGCACACACGGGCTTCAACCGGAAAGAAACGATACTCTCGCCGGCCAACGTTTCAGGTCTTCAGCAGCTTTGGGGGATGTCGGTTCCCGGCGGCATCACCGGTTTCGCCCTCGGCAGGGGCAAGATCTTCGCGCAGGGGCAGGGGTCGACTAATACCCCAAATCTCGTGGCTTTCGACGCGCAGACCGGCGCGCAACTATGGAGCATCGTGACCGGCAGCGATGGCTATTACCTCAGTGGAACCGTTGCCTTCGCTAAGGGTCTGGTTTTTGCCGGATGCGCTCTTCCGGAATCGGGAGGAGGTCACGTCGGTGGTGTTTGCGCCTACTCTGAATCGACTGGGCAGCAGGTGTGGGGAGACGGACTTGGGTGCAGTTGCTCGCCCGATGGTAGCCTCGCCGCACCGCTCGTCTATTCCAACGGCGTCATTTACGTTGGACTCGCCGGAGGGTATCACAACCGCGGCTCGTCTGGAATCTACGCCTTGAACGCGACGACTGGATCGGTGCTATGGGCGGACACCGGCATCGGATTCGGAGGCATGGCGCTCGCTGTGGGCGGCGGAAACGTGTATGACAATTGCCAAGGAAACAATTTTGATGGAATCTGTGCGCTTTCGCAATCGACCGGCGCGCCTCAATGGAGCTACAACGACGTCACCGGTGTTCCCTTTCACGACGTAACGTTTGCCGGTGGCATGGTTTACGTTCACGCGCAAGGTGCACAAAGCGGAGGTACTTCCACCGTGATTGCCCTCAATGCGGCGACCGGAGCGACTCAGTGGTCTTTCACGGACTCTGGGGGCGGCGGAGGCGGACCCGTCGCGATTTCCAAAGGCACGTTGTACTTTACCGGCTTCAAAAATAGCTTAACCGCTCTCAAAGCAAGAACGGGATCGATGCTCTGGTCTAACGGTGGTGCCGACGCCTTCTCAGCACCGTCGATCGCCAACGGCGTGCTGTACGTCACTGGCGGCGCCTATTGCGGCGGTGGCTGCAGCAACAGTGCCAGCGCATACAGCACCGCTGCGGGAACCGTGCTGTGGCACGCGCCTAACTACAGCAGTACGCTCAATCCCCCGCCTCTTGTGGTCGACGGCAAGCTGTACGTCGGCAGCGCGAGCACGTGCGCTCCTTGCGCCTTTGCGCTCACTGCGCGCCAAAGAGGTGTCAAGGCGCTTCGCGACTCGGTTCGTTAGAGGCGGCGTGGGCGGCCAGCTGGGCACGCGAGGCGATCTCGAGCTTTCCGAAGATGCTGCTCAAATGCGACTCCACCGTCTTCTCGCTGATGCCCAGCTTTTGCGCGATGGCGCGATTCGACCGTCCCGTCTTGACGAGATCGGCAATTGCGCTTTGACGCTTCGTCAGGCGCGATCGATCTTTTGCAATCGCGTGCGCGCGGCCAGCGGGTGCGCGTGAGAGCCGCCGAATGCCTCGCTCGTGGCCGATGGCCGCATAGATCGCCATCGCCTCGTCGCGCTTCTGAGATACTTCGAGCGCCAGCGCCGCGAACGTCTTCCATCCAACCGCTTCGAAGGCGACGGCAGCCTGCAGTCCTTGCGTCTTTGCCGTCGTCGCGTCGCCCGAGCGATCCGCAACCAATGCTTCAAAGAGCGCTCGAGTCGCGCTCCCCACACCTTGTTGGTTTTGATGCGAGGCGCCGGCGAGCAACGCGCGAGCCTGGACAATATGCTCGTCGGAGCCGAATTGTGCAACGGCAGCAAGCAGTGGAGCACATTGGAAGCACCCCGTCGTTCGGTCCAGCGTCTGCGCGAGCACGTGCTGCGCTTCGTCCATGCGACGGCGCTCCGCTAGCGCCTGGGCAGTTGCCGCACCCAGCGACGCATACAAGCCCGGCAATCCCGTCGCGAACGCGGCCTCCATCAAATCTTCCGCGAGCAAACCGTCGATAAGCGCCTCGTCGCATAACGCCGATCCAAGAAAAAGGCCGGCATACGCCTGGCCGATCTGCACGTTGCGATGATTGTGCGCTATCGACGAGGCAAGCCGGAATTGCGCGAGCGACTTCTCCAAATCGCCTCTGAGGTAGAGATCGAAGGAATAGTTAACGGCCGCTGCCGCGACATACATACCAACCTTGAGACGCCGCGCAATGTCGATCGCGCGCTCGAAGTACGTATTCGCCAGGGCGCCCTGGCCCAAATGGGACGCATTCACTGCGCCGGTCTCGAGGACGACGTATAAGACAGCGTCGTTCTTCGTGCGCTCGCCCGCAGAGACGGAGGCCTCCGCCGCGTCACGACAGCCGTCTAGGTTCCCTTCGATGGCGTATGTCGTACCGGCAGCGTTGTAGTAATAGGCCGCGACGATGGGTTCCCGATCGCGAACCTTTCGATTCACGCCTCCGAGAAAAAACCGTGCGGTTTCGACGTCGTGTTGTCGCACCACGATTGCCGCTCCCAAAGCATGCAGCATCGCTCTGGCCGAATCGTCTGCGGGCAATGGAAAGTTCAGCGCCGCCCGCAGAACGCGTATGGAATTATCCGCGTCTCCGACATTGTAGTAGCTTCGCGCGAGGTCGAGGGAGACGGCGGCGGCCTCGCCGTACTCAGCCGCGGCGATGTACGCTTCCAATGAGCGTTCGTATGCTGCTCGCGCAACGTCCGGCGAACCAGCCCGAAAGTGGGCAGCCGCGCTGGCGCGCTCCATTCGCGCGGCAGCGGACCTGTCCGAACCCGCCGCTTGCAACGCACGGGCAAAACACCCGATAGCCTCGTCGTATGCGAACACCCCCATTGCGGCGGCGCCGGCCCGCTCGTTGTAGCGAAGCGACTTATCCGTTAGACGCGCCTCGTGGGCGTGATACGCCAGGTTCGTCAGATTGCCATCTGCGCCGGCATCACTGGAAGCCTCGAGCGCCTCAACGATTCGGGCGTGCACGGCGCGGCGCTGCGCACCCAACAATTCGCCTGAAATCGCTTCCCGCGTTAGAGCGTGACGAAAGTGAAATCCCTCGGATTCGCAGTCCTCGTCCACCAATTGCAGCGCTCGCGCTTTCTGAAGAGCGTTCAGCACCGTGACGGCGTCGCTTTCGGTGATATTGCAAAGCAACCCGAGGTCGAAGGAGCGTCCGAGAATGGACGCGTGCTCCAGAATCGCGCGCTCCCAGACGCCGAGAGCGAGAAGCCGCTGTCGAACCGACGCCCGCACGGAGAGCGGGATCTCCGGCTCCCCTTCGTGCGGATTCCTCACTAAGCTCGTCAAGAGCTCTTCGGTGAAGAACGGGCTCCCTTCGGCCCGCATGAGAACGCTGCGAATAATCTGCCCGGAAAGATGAGCTACGCTGCCGCGCTCGCGATCGATCAACTCGAGCAGCACGCTATCGGCCAGCGGTTCCAACTGCATCGACCGGACCACTCGCTGGCTCAGCAAATGGGCGAAGTGCCCCATAAGCGGATGGCCCTCATGCAGCTCTTCTGACCGATACGTCGCTACGATCAGTAAACGCACGCCTTCCAACGTTCGAGCTAGATATCCGAGCATTTCGATCGTTCCTGCATCCGCCCAGTGCAAATCCTCGAGAAAGATTATCGCCGATCTTCGTGACGCGGCAGAACGATAGCCGTCGGCTATCACCTCGAAGAATTCGCTTTTTTCTTTTGCATTCGCGACCGAACGTTCCGAATGCGGAGCCAACTTTTGCAGAATCTGCAGCACCGGGCCAAAAGGTTTGCCCCCATATGGGTGGCATAGAGCCGTGGCAATCGCAAAGTGCCGGCGCGGAAGGTTCGCGTAAAACTCTCGAAGCAATCGACTCTTGCCGATACCCGCGTCGCCGCCCACGAGCTGAATGATCAATCGCCGGCGGCCGGCGGCTTCGCGCCGCGCGCTATCCAGGGCTTCGAGCGCCCCTTGGCGCCCGGCGAAGGAGGAAAACCGAACTTGCAAGGCTGTCATAGCCGCACTGCCCCTTTGGCAAACCTTCCCAGCTCCAGCGCCCGTTCCTGCCGATCGGGCTGGTTCACTAAAAGAGCGCGGCTACTTGTTGCTGATTGCCGAACCGATCGGTTCGAGGACCACCGAGTCGTTGTAGTGACTCGGCGTGCCGCCCGACGGATACGCCCAACGATCCACCGAGCTCACGCTGTATGCGAACGTGATGCACGGGCCCGCGAAGTACTTGCTGAACGGAGCAATCGTGCCTTGATCGACGTCGCATGCAGTACCGTCGAAGTTGTTCAGCGGAGTCGATCCGACGATCGTCGCGCTCGAACCCGACACGGTAAGCTGGTACGCGCACGAAGCGTAGACCCCCTGGCATTCCTGATCGTTGACCACCAGCTGGCCGTTCACGCGGTCCCAGTTCACGCCCCCCGGAAATCCAATCGTTCCGCCGCTGTAGTTGACGGTGTGCATCGTACCGCTGCCCGACGGCAGCTCCGAGAACATGACAACAAAGCTCGGGTAGGTGAAGCCGTCGACGTACAGATTGCCGTCGGTGTCGTACGCCGGGAAGAAGTACTCGTATTGTGACGGGTTGCTATATCTGGTGGGGCTTCCCGAGCCGTTGTGGTAGACTTCGACGCCGCCCGCGCCGCTGGTGCCGAGGATGTCGCTGACGGCCAGGTCGCCGTTGGTCGGATTGACCGCGCAACCCGCCGGAGTCCCGGACGGATCGCTCACCGAGCCCAGCAATTGGCCGGCGCGCGAATACTTGAGGGCCTGGGACGTGCCGGTATTGACAATCCAAATATTGCCTTGCTTGTCGGAGCACAAGCCCTGCGGCCCGTTGAAGCCCGTCAGCGTGCCCTTGAGCTGCATCGCCGGCATCGTGAAGATAAACACGTCCCCGGCGGAGGGATCCGAGACGAAGAGCAAACGAGGGGCTCTCTTGACGTCCGGAGAGACCCACGATTTGTGATGGTCCGGCTTGACTTTGGGCGCGCGCACCGACGTGTACGTCGCAAGTTGGTGCCCCATTTGTCCGAGCCCGCGTCCGCCCGACGGCTGAAGTCCGCCGCTACAGCCGGCTAAGAACGCGACGGTGGCCGCGACGCCGGAGGCCAATCTCGAGATTTTCATTGGCAACGCTCCTATTCTTGATGAAAAGAGGCCAGCGAGGGCTTCGAACTTTGACACGAGTAGTTACGTCTCGCACGAGTATATCATCGCTGGTCAGGCGGACGCGACGGTCGACTACCCGCTCGGGCGAATTTGGGGATGTCCCGGCTGAACCTCGTTGCAAACGAAAAACGCCCGTAAGATCGAGCGGTTCGTTGGGTCGAGTGGCGCGGGGGATTTCACCCCCGCTGATTGGGATCGGTGCCATGCCTCGCGATTCCGGCGCAGATCGCGCAGAAGATTCATGCGCTTAGGGAGCCCGAACCTCGCGGCCGTCCGAAGTGTTCTATGATGTGACGGAGTCGACCGTGGAGGTTCTGGCGATCGTCGCCAAGTCGGAGGCAGAATCATGGCTCGCGCAGTTCGAAGTACATAAGGCAAGTTCCGCTTTCTGAAGTCAAGGACGATCTCTCTCGCTTCCTTCGAGAAGCCGAAAAACAGGAGATCGTCATAACTCGCCACGGTAAGCCTGCTGGCGTACTGATCGGATTTGAATCGGAAGACGAATGGTTTGACTATCGCCTTGAGAACGACTCTCGCTTTCTTCAGCGCATCGAGGGAGCGCGACAGAATTTGCGGCGTGGCTTAGGGACTAAGCTAGAGGAACTCCGCTGATACCGAGCAGCCGCCCCAAGTCGAAGCAGAATGTGGCCGAACCACTCCCAGAACGACGGCGGCGGTTCGCGAGAATCATCAAAAAGGCGCTAGCGGCTCGTCCAGCGTGTCGCCAGGAACCCGTGCGTCTTTCCGAAGCGGTCGACATAATAGCCGACCAGCTCGTAGTGGATGTTGATGCTCGTCACGACGGTCGTTCCGACGCCGTTCGGATCGTCGATCGATTGCCAGGTGGTGTGATTCGGGCGCAGCGGCTCCATCAGCAAGAAGCCGTGCGACTTTCCGGATTTGTCGGTGTACGATCCGACGATCCGATCGAGCACGGTGACGCCTAAGAACTCGGTGCCGGTCGAGCGCGGGAACTCATAAAACGAGTACGCGCCGTCGCTTAAGAGAAAGCCCTCAACGACTCCATTCGAACGCTTCACATACCCGATGATGTCCCCTCGCCCGTTGATTCCGGTCGCGACCGCGTCGGCCGCGTTGGGCGGCGCTAGGTCGTTGTAGATTCCCGTCGCGATCTGCACCTCGAAGGCGTGCTGGTGCCGTAGCGCAGTCGAGGTATAGAAACCGACGGCGAACCCGAGATCGTTGATCCCGAGCAGTTCGGTCGTCGTTCCGGTGCCCTGCGAATGGGGGTCTTGATAATCCGACCAGATGTTCAACGTATCGGTAAAACCAAAAATTTCACCCTGGCTGTCTTGGTAGAAGCCCGCCATCGTTTTTGTGTTGTTCAGACTCGTCGCCTGATTTTCGACGGACATCGGAAAGTTGATTTCCCTGTAGTTGATCTGGTGATAGGGCGGATAAACCACGTAGCCGCGATTGGGGTGAGCTGGGGCGCCGTCGCCGTAGAACCCGACGATATGTTGCAGGTTATTGATGCCGAGCAGCTCGTTGAAACGCGGATCGGTCTGGTCGTCCAAGGTCCGAAACTTAAAGTTCATCGCTTGACGAACCGGCCCCGTCTCGGCGTCACTCGCAGTCATTACTCTCGGCGGCACGCTCTGCGGCGGTCCGGCGCAGCCGGCAAAACAGCACGGCACCGCGAGCCACAGCCCCAGGAGCAGCCGAATTGAGGTTCCTTGCTTCGATCTCAGCATCCGCACGGGGGGTCGCTTCGCGTGCAGCGCGTAACGACCCCTTGTGCGCTACTGACCCATGAACGTCTTCATTAACTCGCGGTCGGGCTCGATCGGCCCGCCGCAGTGCGGGCAGCTCGACCGCTTCATTGCCCAGGCAAGCGCGATGAACGGTGCCGAGACCGCCGCGCAAACCATTGTTACAAAAACTACTGCCATAACGACCCCCTTTCGAACTCCTTTTACCTACGCGCTCGAGGGGCCGCTTTGTTTCGCCGCTACCGCAGTCGCGCCGCCTCCAATCCGTTCCAGAACCCGCCGACCGCATCCAGAATCGCTTCGCCGGCGCACAAGAATCGCTCGGACGAGAAGCCCGGCTTTGCGAAGGCTTCCCGAAGCTCTTCCGACGTATGCGCCGCGTGATTCTCTTCCAGCGCGTCGTGCCACGTCCAGAATCCCAGCGGAAGCTCGGGTAAGCGCTTTGCCTTGACGACCCGCAGCCCGGCGATCAGCTCTTTCCAAAACCCGGCCGCGGCCCAATGTTCGATCGCGTACGACGCCCCGGCCGCCGTCGACTCGTCCTCCGAGCTATACCACTCCATCAACGCGTCGCAGAAGGCAAGCGTCGAAGGGCGCCCGTGGCGGCGCTTGCCGATTTGGGTCCACGTAACGCCGAGCGCGTCGGCAAAGTTTGCCAGCCATTCGAAGTGCCCGGCGGTGAAGTGAAACGTCCCACCCTCCACCGTACCGGAGGGTGTGAAGACGACGCCCAGCTCGTTCATCAAGATCTCCTTGCCGGCGCGATAGCTCTGCAGGTCCGGCGAGTTGATGCATTTCCGTAGCTGGGCTTCGATGAAGAGGTGGCTGAAAACCGAAAACTGGATCGTGAAATCCCGCAGTTGCTCGAGGGTGGCTTCGCCGCGCGAGAACCAGCTCGTATAGGCGTTGTGACGGACGATCGGATGTCCGTTGACGCTTCGTGCGACCGCTTCCTCAAACTCGGCGAGATCGCTTCGGACCTCGAGAACCGTACTCATGAAGGCTCCTTAAATAAAAAGAGCCGCCTCGCGTCGGCGAGGCGGCTTTGCATCTTTTACGAACTCCTTCGTTACTGCAATGACCCACCTGGCCGACTTCGGTCGAAGTAGCCGTAATAATAGTAAGCCACAGCCTTAAGAACGAGCATGTTGAGGAGCACTATAGCACACGCTTTGATGTGAAGCAATACCTCGCTAAAACGCGGGGGCGAGCATGAGCACCACCGCGGCCGCGCCGAGGATCGCGACCGCATCCTCGAGCAGGGCCGCCGGCACGCGGCCAATCAGCGCGATCGCGCGGACCCGGACGGCGAGCCCGCCGTATGCGCCGATCAGCGCTCCAACGACGCCCAGCACCGCACCCAGCAGCACCGAACCGCCCGCTGGGACCGTGACGGCCCAGCCGCAGGATGCGCCGCTCAGAATCCGCGCGACCAGACCCGCGGCCGCGGTCCGGGCCGGCGTCTTCGGATACAGGTCGGCGGCGAGCTCGATCGACGCCGCGATCGCAAGGACGTACGCCACGGGCGACCGATGCCGCACGAGCCACAGCACCGCCGGCGCCGTGAACGTGCGCAAGCCGGCAACACACCCCAGAAGCAAGGCGGCAGCGTACGCGTAGGACAACATGGCGCGCTACGGGTCCTTGCGCAGGATCTTGCCCGTCTTGACCACCTCGAAAGCCGTACCCGGTACGTTCTTGAGCTGATCGAGGTCGTTGTCATTCCAGCATTTTGACTGACGCCCGCCCTCGCCTTGAAAGTACCAGTTGCTCCCGTTGTCGGCAACGAACATGCCGTAGGTCTTCATCGCGACGGCGATCGCGTAGGACTGCCCGGTGAGGTGCGAGATGTCGTACGACGCTTTCATGCGCAAGCGCAGTCCCATCGGCGGCAAGTTCTTGTTTCGGCTGCTGCTGGCGAAATGCGTCGCCGGATGAATGTAGCCTTCCTGCGTTTCGTTAAACGTAACGCGCAGCGCGTGATCGATCTCTCCGGCTTGCACCTCGGCGCATTTAAGGAGCGCCGGCAGAATCGGCAATCCGGCCGCATCGGCCGACGTCCAGCCGTTCGGGCGCAGCTTGTTGGTGTTCAGCGGAAAGATCGCGCCCGATCCGGCACGCCAGCTTTGACCGCCGTGGATCGGATAGGCATCCCACATCTCGTAAAGTTTGCAGATGCCTTGCTGTAAGACGAGCACGTGACGATCGCCGCCGGCGTGCGGTCCGCCTTCGATCTGCGCGTTCGGCGGAATCGGATACGGCCCGGGATCGCTCTGCGAGTTGTAGTGGAAGTGTACCGGCACGCGCTTCTGCGAGCTCGGCACGATGTCGAACGGAATGCCGTAATGCGGGTCCTGGCCGAAGTCGGGATGCAGATTTCCGGGAAGCGCTGCGATGTATTGCGACGAGTGCGGATCGAGCGGATAGCCCGAAATATCGGTGTTCCACCAGTTGTTCGCGGGAAAGATTTGGCACCCGCCGACCACGGGCACGTGTGCCGGCCTTGCGGCCGCGTTTCCGGCGGAGATTCCACCGGCTCCTAGCGGCAGATTCGTTCCGCCGCACGATGCGAGTACCGCGATTGAAAGAATGAGGGTGAGTGTGCGGTGCATGGCATGCCCTCCTAGCTTGCCATGCTCACCTTCCGCGCCCGTAGGCGGGCTACCCTCTCGAATCACGCGAAGTAGCGCGCATGGCACTCATAGCAGCGGCGGCACTCGCGTGCCACATCACGATCTTCCAGCGGCGCGGCACCTACGTTGCGACCGCGCGCCTGCACGGCCCGGGCTTGCTGCTCGACGGCGCCGGCATTACGGACTCGCCGCCTTCTTCGATCGAATGGCTGCATCGCCGGCTGCTTGGCAACGCCACGAGTCGCGGAGGAAACGTCGTCGTCTTGCGCGCCTCGTATTCCGACGTTTACGACCGCCCGTTCGTGCAATACGGAGACTTCGCATCGGTGCAAACGGTCTTGATTCCGCCCTGCGCCCCGCCCGCGCAAGTCGACTCGGTTGCGCGCGTCGTCGACAAGGCCGATGCCGTGTACTTTGCGGGCGGCGATCAAGCGCACTACGTCGCGTGGAAGGGCGGCGCGTTGATGGAGGCGGTAAAACGCGTCTACGCGCGCGGCGGAGTCGTTGGGGGCGGCAGCGCCGGTTTGGCGATTCAGGGCGCCGTCGTCTACGATTCGGTCGCCGGCGATCGCTTCAACGTCGAGACCACGACCAGCGACGCGGTCGATAATCCGCTCGAGCCGCGCATTAGCTTCACCACCGGACTCTTCGCATGGCCGGCGCTCGTGAATACCATTACCGATACGCACTTCGCCGTGCGCAATCGCTTCGGGCGAACCGTCGCGTTTCTCGCGCGCATTCTCCACGATGGCCTGCTGCCCGGCGCGCGGAGCGTTTACGCGCTCGGCGTCGACGAAGGAAGCGCCGTGGTCGTCGATCCCGACGGCATGGCGACGCTGCTCAACGCCAAAGGCGCCCGCGGCGCCTACCTCGTTCGCGCGGACCGCGTTGCGGATCTCGTAACAGGTCGGCAGTTGAAGTATTCGGTCGAGGTTGCGCACTTGCGCCGCGAGGGCGAACGCTTCGATCTGCTGCACAAGCAGACGAACGAACCATGGTACTCCGTCACGGTCGACGGCACGCGCGCCCCGATCTACAGCCGCGATCCGTACGCGCCGTGACGCTTTCGTACGAGCTGCTCGAGGAGCAAGTCCGCGCGCTGCTGGCGGGCGAGAGCGATTTCATCGCCAACGCCGGCAACTTCGCGGCCTTCGTCTATCACGCGCTCCCCGACGTCAACTGGGCGGGCTTCTATCTCGCGACCCCGTCCGGCGAACTCGTGCTCGGACCTTTCTGCGGGCGCCCTGCCTGTTCGCGCTTACCGCCCGGACGTGGGGTCTGCGGCGCCGCGGCGACCCGCGGCTCGACGGTCGTCGTCGACGACGTCGCCGCCTTTCGCGATCACATCGTCTGCGACACCGCATCGCGTTCCGAGATCGTCGTCCCCTTTTTGCTCGACGGGGCCTTCACCGGCGTCTTCGATTGCGATAGCCCGCGGCTTGCGCGCTTCACCGGCGCGGATCGCGCGGGGATCGAGCGTCTGGTCCGCGCGTTTACCGAATCCTTCTAATGCATCATCCCTGGGTGCGGCATCATGCCCATCATGGGGTGCGGGCTCAGCGCCATGAGTACGACGCTCCCCGCGTCCGAGGCCATGTGCTGCATCATCATCCCGCTCTTGTGCTCATCCATCGCCCCATTCTGCATCTGGGTTCGCATTTGTTCGTGAAGCTGACGCATCTGGTCGCGGAATGAGGAGTGCATCGCCAGAATCCGCTGCCGCTCGCCCGGAGAAAGGATCAGATCGATCCGCTTCGCAGCCGCCTGCATGTCGGGATTCTGCGCGATCGCGAGCTCGCCGATCGTCGCGCCGATCGCTCGCAGATGCGCGGGACTCACCGCTGAGAGCATCTGCGCTCGCATTTGCTGATGGAGCTGCTCGCCTTGCTGCATGAAGCGCTCCATGGTTTGATGCATCGCCTGCCGCTGGGCGTCGGTCGGAGGTGCCGGCGCGTTCGCGTCTTGCGCGAGGGCCGCTACGGGAAGGACGCTGAGCGCAAGCGCCAGCGCCAAAAATGTTCTGTTCATGAGCTATTCTACGGCTCGCTTTCGTAAAAGTTACTAAAGAGCCACCTGAAGCGGAGATTATTTGTTTGCTGCCACCGTGCCGAGCGGCTCGTCGAAATTCCCTGTAAAGACCGCAAGCGGTGAACCGCCGGCGGGGTAGGCGAAGACCGAACCGTTGTCGTTACCCGCGTCCCCGCAATATACAACGCCCTTCGCGATCCAGGTCTGCGCGCAGTCGTTAGAACCCGAGAACGATACGGTGCCCTTCAACGTCGCCTTCGTTCCTGTGACCGTGTACTGATACAGATTGTTCGCGAGCTGATCGAAGACGGTCAGGTACGTCCCGTCCCACTGAACCGAGCCGGGGAACTGCACGGTGTTGCTCGTTGTGATGATTTGGGGCTGGGTGCTGCCCTTCTTGAGCTCGACGAGCGCGAAGGCATAGGCGCTGGTGAAGCCGTCGAAGAACAGATTTCCGTCCTTGTCGTAGCCGTCGAAGTACTCTCTGGCCAACGGCGTTTTGATGAAGGTGCCCGAGCCGCTGGCGTTCGGGAAGATGACGATGTCGCCCGTAGACGGCCCATCCAAGATCCCGACTGCAAGGTTGCCGCTGGTATCCATGGCGCAGCTCGATGGCATGCTGCCGTCGGAAATAGAGAGCGTCTTGATCGGCGTCTGGGGGACCGTGTACTCCGTGATCTGGTTGTAGGCCGCGACGATCCAGAAGGTTTTCTTCCCATAGCCGTGGAGGACGTTCGTGCACCCTTGGCCACCGACGTTATTGATCGTACCGATCTGTTTATCGCTCTTCGGATAGTGGAAGATGCTCGCGTAGGTGCCGTAAAAGTTGATGATGTACTCAAAGTGCCTCGACTTCCTACGCCGATCGGGAAGAATCGTCGCGTAACGGGGCAGCGGGCTCAGATTTTGGCGCGCCGCCGTTACCAGCCTTCCGTTCACCGAGAGTGTCCTACCGATGTAGCGGCCATTGAGCGCCGCGTTTGACGGCGCGACCGCCATGTCACCCTGAGCCTGTCGAAGGCCGCCGGCGCACGCCGAGCATATCGCAAGTGCAACCAGAGCACTGGCGTATTTCACTAAACCAGTCGTATTCATTACGTTCCTTCCTTCTAAGTAGAAACGATCGCAGGTTAGCTTCCCGACCAAAGACCGCGCCCGGCGGGTCGAAGCTGCCTGTAGGCTTCTTTATTCGGGCTAGTACCGCCGACCTTGCAAGCGGCGCCACTAGACCTGCTCGCTCTTGCAGGCGACCGAAGAAGCACTTCGAACCCAACTTCGTCGTCACTGTGTCAGGAGCGAGGTTTAGGATGCCAACTTTCAACAATCGCATGCTTGTACTGCTCGCGGGAACACTTTTTGCTAGTTCGGCGTGTGGAGGAAACGCCACAGTTCCAACCGGAGCAGCGCAAGCCTTTGCCCCTGGCGCGGGCGTCATCGTTCCAAACGACACCACCTCGATCTTGAAAAAACTTACGAAGCACGTCGAAATCGGCTCGACGGTCGATCGTAACAATGGCGACATGGGTCCGCGCGCAATCTCGCTGGTCCCATCGACCTTCGGGCTCAAGAAAGGCCAGCTGCTCGTTTGCAACTTCGAAGACTCTGCGGGCACTGCTGGGAAAGGTACCACGATCGAAGTACTCAATCCAAAGCCGCACTCCAAGCCGGTGACCTTTACGCAAACCACCAAGGTAGAGGGATGCGACGGCGATGCCGTCACTGAGGCAAATCAAGTCTACGCCACGGGGATGACCAGCGGTCTCCTTTTGCAGTTTGACCAAGCCGGTTCGCTCAAAAAGAGTTACAGTTCGCACATCGAGGTTCCATTCGCCGACGCCGACGCATTCTGCGGTCTACCTTATGCGCCTGAGGACATCTACGTTTCGGATTCCAAGGCCGGCACGATTGTCAAATTCGCATTCATCCCGGTTAGTGGCAGAACGACGATGACCGAAGTTATAACCGGTTTCGGCGTTAAGAAGGGCTCCGGTTGGAGCATCTTGGGTCCATCCGGAATGCTGTACAATCGCCAAAGAACCGGTAGTAAGTGCAACGACACGCTGTATATCCTCGATGGGGTCGATAACACGATCGTCGCCGTTTCGAACGCCAGCAACCTATTTCAGAAGGACGAGATCGTCGTGCAACCCGGTGGGAAGAAATTCAAATGCGCTTACCCGAAAGACACGTGCGCGACGCTCGTCTATAGTGGCTCCCCGCTCAATGCGCCCGTAGCTTCAGCTCTTCTACCGAACGGAAACCTCATCGTTGCGAATACCAAAGGTGGAAACAAGCTTGTGGAGCTGACGCCGGCGGGAAAGGTACTCGCGACCAAAACAATCGACACGAGCACGACCGCTCACATCTTCGGACTCGTTGCGACCGGTACGAGCGATAGCGATACAGCGTTGTTCTATACCGATACCAAAACGAACACGTTGCAAGAACTCAAGCAATAGAGAAACCGCAGCCATCGAGCCGATCGGCGGGGCTGCGTGTCACCCTGACCCTTCGACAGGCTCAGGGGAAGGGCGCCACACCCCCGCGCACTGCTGTGGCGATGCATCGCTACGTGAACCGGTCGGCCAAGCGGCCGCGACTATTGAGCGAGACTCACCGCTGCCCCGAAGGGATACTGGAAGCCGCTTAGCGTTTTGGTTGGCGAGCCGCCCGCGGGGTAGTTGTAGAATGCCGCATTATTTCGGCAGTCATCGGGCGCGACAACAGAGCTCCCAGTGCTGCCGAGGCTCGAAATATCAAATTGCAGAACATCACAAGCACCTGAGAGCAACGTCGTTCCCTGAACTGTGCCGGTCGAGCCTGAGACTGAGACCTGATAGATCGCCGATTTATGCTGGGTTTGGTAGAACTGATCGCCGATCGCCACGTACGTGCCGTCCCACTGAATGCCCCCGGGGAAACCAACACTTTGGTTTAGTGAAATGCTCCTTAGGCTGCGGCTGCCCGCCAGACGTTCCGCGAAAACAAAGCCATAATTACTGTTGAGGCCGTCGACGAACAGGTTCCCTCGGTCATCGTAGCCGCAGAAATAGACATATTGCATCTGCGGATCGCGGAACTTCTTCGGCGAACCCTTGGCATTGGGGTAGATCCAAACATTTCCAGCACTGCTTGGACTCCCCAGCTCCGTCACGGCGAGATTTCCATTTAAAGGATCGACCGCACAACCCAGGAGATTTTGCAAGCCATAGTCCTGAAGGGTCGCCTTTCGCTTCTTACTACCATGCGCATATTCCACAATTGTTGATGATGCCGAATTCACTATCCAAACATTGCCGGTGCGGTCAACGCACAAGCCGACGGGGTCTTGGAGCTGGCCCAGTTTTCCTACTAAACTGCCCGCCGGATACGAGTAAACGTACACATTGTCGGCCCCGCCGTTCGAAATGTAAAGAAGATTTTGAGCCATCGCGCCGCGCGCCATCCATGATGGCGTAGAACGGCGATTCGCGCTCGCTAGATCAATTCGCGCGATCGGTCGCAGCCACGGCGCAAGCGCGAGCGAGAGCACGCTTTGCGACCTGATGCCCGCGGCGCGGATCGGCGGCTGCGTGTCATCCTGACCCTTCGACAGGCTCAGGGGAAGGGCGCCGCAGCCGGCAAGCATTACCCCCGCCACGCACCCGCAAAGCACAATGCGTCCGAAATCCACGAACTTCATCTATCTTGCTCCTCGCGATAAACACGTTCACCGATAACCCTCAACTTCATCGTGGCGGCTCCAGTGTTGTCTTCAGCAGCTTCTGCAGCTCCTTGGTGCGCTTCTCGATTAGTGCACCGGCGTTTGCGACTAGCGCCGGCTCGTCGTTGAGATCGATGCCGAGAAACCGCCGTTCGAGCACGGCCGGCGTATCGTTGAAGCCGTTCTTGAGCAGCGCGACGTAGCGGCGCGAGAAGCCGCTCGGGTTGCGCTCGAAGTCGGCAAAGTATTGCAGCGCGAGCAGTCCCGCATAGAGATAGTTCACGTCATACAGCGGGTCGGTAAAAAAGAGCCGGTCGCGCGCCCAGTAGAGCGGCGTCTGCGGATCCTGTGCCGAGGCGGGATCGTACCGCGCGAAGATCTTCACCGTCAGCGCGTTGAGATCGGCCGCGGTGCGGATCGTGCCGTCGTCGACGCCGCGATAGATCGCGCTCTCCAACTCGGTCTCTTCGGCCGACCCGAACACCTGAAAAGCCGCGTCCTTCAAAAAGTAGTCCAAGTAATAGGTGCGTTCGGATGCGCTCGATGCCGCTCGATAGAGGTGATCGAGCAAAAGCAGTTCGTTGAAGATCGCAAACGACTCGAACATAAACGCCGGCCCGCGATTGTAGGCCGCGATCGGCTGATTGCGGCTCATGAACTGGCGGTGCACCGCGTGGCCCGACTCGTGCGCGAGCGCGCGAATACTGTTCACGCTGCCGTCGAAACCGCCGTAGAACACCGCCGAATCGACGCCGTAGGATCCGAGCGAAAACCCGGCCCGGTCGCACGCTGCCGCGGTGCAGATCTCCACGCGCCCGTCGCCCGGATCGAGCAGCGCGGCATAAGCGCCCGCATACGCATCGCCCATCGGCAGCTCGGCGGCGAGAATCACCTGCATCGCCGCATCGGCCGCCAGCGGCGCCGGCGAGAACTGCGCCGACGGCGTGAGCGCCGCGACGCGCCGGTACTGCGCGTAGGCTTGCGAGCTCCGCACGGCGGCCAAGGTGCGGTCGACCGACGCCACGCTGAGCGACTTGTCGAAGTACGACGCCTGCGCCGCGCCGCCAAATCCGCGCAGCTTCGCCGCGCCGCTACGCGCGGCCGCGATCGAGACGAGCAGCGCCGCATAGGCCTGCTGGTTGAAGCCAATCGACTCGGGCGATTTGCGCAGGTTCTTATACGTCGCCGCAGCGGCGTCGAGCACCGGCGTCACGGTGAGGTCGACGGCGCGCGAATCCCCGCGGCTTAGGCGATGCCGGGCCTGCGCGAGCGAATCGGCCAGCAAATACCGATGGGGCGCGAGCAGCGGATCACGCGCGAGCGCCGCAACGCGTGTCGAACCGAGCTGTGCCCCACCCTCGACGACGCGACCGGTAACGCGATCTTCGAGCTGCGCGAGTTCGTCGTCCGCGCGCGCGTCGGCCGTGTCGACGTCGTTCTCCTCGGCCCGCAGATACACGTAGATATCGTGACGCTCGAGACTCGCAAGCAGCGCGTCGTACTCGTCCAACCAGGCGTTCAATCCCCGCGCGGTCTGCGGCGTCGCCGACGCGACGAAGCGCTGCGCCGAAGCGGCAACCGCGGCTCGGCTCGTTGCCTCGGCCGACGCAGTCGCGAAGTACCGCGTCGCATCGATCTTATAGTCGACGCTCGGCCCGGCATCGAGCAGAACGACGGCGCCGACCGCAACGAAGAACCGGTTCACATCTCCTCGGCAACAGACCCCGTCAGAACTTACTTCACCTTTTTGCCGGCCGTTGCGGGACCGGCGTGCGTCTGCGCATTCCACACGTTGATTTTTAAGTGATCGCCGGTCATTAGCACCCAGTAGCTCTCGCCGTAGCCGCCGGTAAATCCCTTAATAACGATCTTGCTGTCGGTCCAACTCGCGACGTCGAGCGTCACGGTATCATCTTGTGAGCTGCTGATGTAACCTGCACTCCATTTCCCGGTTGTGTCCAGGATTTGAAGATAGCCCGAGTCGCCGTTGTACGGTTGCATGGTCCCGAAGCCGCTTCCAGAAATGACGATCCTCTGGTACTGCTTCGCCTCAATTTTGCTGACCTTCGTAATACTTGGTCCGGTCAGGTAGGTGCCCGCGTGCCCGGCGGTGCCTGCCGAGGGCACTGATCCGATACTCTGCGAACAGCTTGAAATAAGAACTGCACCCAATAGCAAAAAGAAATTGCGCATGGAAACCTCTCCTTCATAGGCGACGTTAGCCAAGATTCCCTCGGTGGCAGGAAAAGCCTTTCTACAATGGCGCGCGCGACGAAGCGCGTTACATGGCGGCCGTCGGCGAAGCCGCGACGTCGCGGGCGATCGCGCGAGCCGCGCGTTTGCCGGGAAAGCCGCTAACGCATCCGCCAGGATGGGCGCCCGAACCGCAGAGGTAGAGATTCGCAACGGGTGTCCGCGTGGCGAAGCGATCTTCGTAGATTTGTCCGGGCAACAACTCGCCGTGGAAGATGTGGCCGCCGATCAAACCGAAGCGCGCCTCTAAATCGGGCGCCGCGAGAACCTGCCGGTGTTCGATCGCTGCGGGAAGATTCGGTGCGTAGCGCGCGAGGATCGCGACGATCTTATCGCCCGCGGCTTCGCGCTTCTTCTCGCTCCAGCCGTCGGCCCGATCGTACGGAAAGTACTGCGCGAAGATCGAAAGGATGTGCTTTCCCTCCGGCGCGAGCGATGCATCGGTCGGCGTTTGCAGGAAGCATTCGATGAGCGGCTCCTCGCTCTCGCCGCCGGCAACGGCATCGGTATACGCCTTCTGCAAATAGTCGATCGTCGGCGCGACGTGGATCGTTGCACGATGGTGCGGCTGTGAATTCGTGCCCGGACGGCACGTAAAGTTCGGCAGCTCGCCGAGCGCGAGATTGAGCTTGAGCGACGGCCCGACGCTCTTCCACGCTTCGAGCTTCGCGACGAAGGCGCTCGATAATGCCGATCGGTCGACGAGCTCGAGAAACGTAGTGCGCGGATGTGCGTTCGATGCAACGGCGCGCGCCATAACGCGCGCATCGTCGCTGAGCTCAACCCCGCAGGCTCGGCCGTCGTCATCGAGCAGGACGCGCGTGACCGGCACGTCGGCAAAGATCTCGGCGCCGTATGCGACGGCGGCCGCAGCGAGCGCGCCGGAGACGGCGCCCATGCCGCCGCGCACGAAAGCCCACGAGCCCTGCGAACCGAGCAGACGCCCTGCGAGATGATGTGCCAGCACGTAGCCGGTTCCGGGATCGCGCGGACCGAGATAGGTGCCGATTAATCCGTCGTTGACGAGCTCGGCCTGCAGCACCGGCGTCGTGACGAACCGTTCCACCAGTTCCGCCGCCGAGCCGCGCAGCAGCCGTTGCGATTCGGCATCGAACCGATCGAATCGCGGCTCGTCATCCGAAAAGGAATCGAACAGCGCGCGTCCCAAGCGATCGGTCCGCTCGATGTAGGCACCGAAGCCCGCGACGTCGCGCGCATCGAAGGCGGCAATCTCGGCAGCGTTGCTCGCGCGATCGGTGCCCAGCAGCAGCGAGCGGCCATCGAGCAGCGGCGTGAACGCGTACGGATCCTTCCGGTAATAGGAGAGCCCGCGCGCATTCAAGTCGAGCTCGTCGACCAGCCACGGATCGAGCAGGCTGCACACGTACGACGCCGTCGAGAGCGTGTAGCCGGTCCAAACGTCGGTCTCGCTGACGGCCGCGCCGCCGATGGCGTGGCGCTGCTCGAAGACCGCGACACTGAACCCGCTCCTCGCCAACAGGGCCGCACACGCCAAGCCGTTATGGCCGGCGCCGATGATTACGGCGTCGTACGAATGCTTAGGTTGTAATGCCGAAGCGTTCAGCGATATGACGGCCGCGACGCAAAGCAATCCCGGCAATAGACCGGTTTATCGCCGCGCGGGCTGAACGGAACCTCGGCTACGCCACCACATTGGCTGCAGGTTGCGGTGAACATCTCACGCGGACGTCCTCCGGTTCGGTCGCTACCGCCGCCGCCAGCGCCGCCCGCACCGCTCGTGCGCATCTGCTTGCGCGCCTGGCGGCAATCCGGACAGCGATTCGGCTTGTTCTGGAAGCCCTTCTGCTCGTAAAAGCGTTGTTCGCCCGAACTGAAGACAAACTCCCGTCCGCAGTCCACACAGTTGAGCATTTCATCTACGTACACGAAACGAGAAACTCCTTAAGACTCTGCCGACGGTGTGGACTTGTAACCGAGAATCCGACCACGTGACGAGAGCAGCAATGTAGGGTCAGCGCTTCTGCGACCTCGACGCTGCCGGTCCCTGCCTCCCTCCGCCGTGTCACCCTGAGCCTGTCGAAGGGCGAGCGCGCACAGCCGTGTCATCCTGAGCGTAGTGAGCGAAGCGAGCGGAGTCGAAGGACCGCACCGTGGCCGAAACGATACCCGAGGTGATCGTCCCCGCCTCGCCCGCGGAGTATCTCGAAGTGATGACGCGGGCCGTCTTCCAAGCGGGTGTACGCTGGAAGCAGATTGCCGAACGCTGGGACGCCTACCACACGGCATTCGAGGCGTTCGATCCGGCGCGGGTCGCCGTGTACGGCGAGCTCGATCTCGAGCGCGTGCTCGCCACGCCCGGCATCCTGCGGATGCCCAAAAAAGTGCGCGCGACGATCGCCAACGCGGGTGCATTGCTCGAGGCAGCTCGCCAGCACCAAGGTTTCACGAACTATCTGCGATCGTTCGATTCCTACGAAGCGCTTGCCAAAGACCTCAAGGCACGATTCGCGCTCATGGGCGACATGAACGTCTGGTACTTCCTCTTTCGCACCGGCGAACCGGTCCCGTCGTTCGAATCATGGGTGACGACGATTCGCGGCGAGCATCCGCGCATGCGCGAGATGGTCGAACTCGCGCGCAGCCAGGGACGTTCGCCCGAGTCCGCAGCCTCATAAGTTGCTGCCATCGCTACAGAGCGAACGCAAAAACGGTTCCGCATCCGGCGTGATGGCGGCAACCGTACCCGCCACCACTATCCGTGGTGCCGTATAGCGTACCGTTTACCCTTACCTGCGCACACTCGTACTAGTACACGGTATGGAAAGCTCCGTTCAAGATGCGTTTGCGACTCATGGCGCGCCATGTGTTGACCAAATCGTGAATGCCCACGGTTCTCAGCATTACGATCAAGTCGTGGGCCTTGATTATGACTGGACTCAACCTGCAGCGGCGGAGTCTGCACATCTTACGTCTGTGATGATCTAGCGTTATGGGGTCAACGCGAAGATCGTTCCGTTTTGGTTGGCGCCGCCATATTCCGTCGTGCCGTACAGTGTGCCCTTCAAGCCGATCAGAGGTGCGACCGGATGAGTGCCGTCGGTTCCTTTGCTGAAGCTGTGGAGCACTTCTTCCGTGCCGCTTGGCGTTACGCTGAACACAGTTCCGCAATTGAAATACTTAGTGGTGCGGCCGCACCTGTATGACCCGCCTTCGCTGGTCGTGCCATAGAGCATGCCGTTTACCTCGATCAGGGATGCCGCGGGATCAGCGCCATCGCTTCCGTAGCCGAAGCTGTGCAGCACTTCTTCCGAGCCGCTCGTACTGATGCTAAAAACCGTGCCACTTTTGTACGCGCCACCGAATTCTGTCGTGCCGTAGAGCGTGCCGTTTACATCGATCAACGATGCGGTCGGATAGGCGCCGTCGGTTCCGTAGCCGAAGCTGTGCAGCACTTTCTCCCTGCCCCTAGGGGTGAGGCTAAAGACCACGCCTTTATGATACGTGCCACCGTGGTCGGCCGTGCCGTAAAGCACGCCACCCACATTAATTAAGCCCGCAAAGACATTAGCGCCCTCAAGTCCTCCGAAAAAGTGCAGCACTTTCTCCGTGCCGCCCGTCGTAAGGCTGAAGAACGTTCCGCCGCTGTCGATGTGCTTGCCACCAATGCTCGTCGTGCCGTAGAGCTTGCCCTTTAGCTCGACCAGTGAGGCGTCGGGCTGATCGCCATCAGGTTTTCTGCCCTGGAAACCGTGCAGCACGTTCTCCGAGCCGCTCGTGGTGATGCTAAAGACGGTTCCGCCACCGCCGGCGGTACCGCCGCCCCACATCGTCGTGCCGTAGAGCGTGCCGTGCATGTCGATTAGGCCGGCAACAGGTTCGCTCCCGTCTGGATAGTTGCCGAAGCTGTGCAGCACGTGCTCCTTGCCGCCAGTTGTAATGCTGAAGACCGTTCCGTATAGACCCGTGTGATAAAAGCAGTCGCTATCGATAGTGTACGCACCGCCTCCGCTCGTCGTTCCGTAGAGCGTGCCGCCTACGTCGATCAGGCTCGCTGCGGGGCAGCCGCCATCGGGAGGTGAGCCAAAGCTATATACTATTTTGTACTTCGTGCTCCCGGTGCTTGCTGCGCGAGCCGATGCTTGCGACGTCGCACCCGCCGCGCCGATCGGCGGCTGCGATCCCCCACAGGCGGCTAAGAATACGGCAGTGGCGCTGAGACTAAGCCCGTAAATCACAGTCGAAGTCTTCATGACCTTACTCCCATGCAGCAAGAACGCTACAACGTTGGTCTGGGTTCGCCTTGGGTTGATTCAACTCGGGCGAGCAACCTAGGCCCCCAAAGCCGAGACACATCGCGCACTCTGGTCGTGCGGCGCGAAATCGGCACGTTGCGCCGACGGTCTATTTTGTCTACTGCAAGACCGCCGCAACTTGGGCGCCACGCGGAGGGGTGACTTAAGAGTCGGACAGGCGTCCTAAGTAAAGCGATTTTGCTTGATTCGGCGTTCATTAATCTCATGTAATGGTTTGGTTTTACTGTCAGCGTCGGTTCGGTAGCTACTACCACGTAAAATCAGGCTGCCCGGCTTCTGACGGCCTTCACGAGAAAATGGTTCCATTACTCTGGGCGCCCCCGTGTGCGGTGGTTCCGTAAAGCGTGCCTGGATCTCCTTCGTAGTCCGTTTGGGCGGAAATCCACTTTATGTGTTATCTTGCCTCTACGGCGTCCGCTCTGGCTCTGAAATCCACTGCCATGATGGCTTCTAATTGACCTGCCGGTGTGACGTGAGGTGGGGAAATAGCCTAAGTTGAAATTGTGAGTCCCGGCCCTTTGGCCAAGGAGACTCACGTGAAAAAGACCCGCTTCACCGAAGCGCAGATCGTCGGGATCCTCAAGGAGCTCGATG
>JBAUYZ010000011.1:0-45135 GCA_049585055.1 Candidatus Cybelea sp.
CTCGCGCACCGCGCCGCCGCCCGGCAGAATGATGGTGTCGAGGAGTCCGCACCGCGCAATCGTTGTGTGCGCGTAAAACGCGATCCCCGATTCGGTGGAGATCGGCCCCTTGGTCGCGGCGAGCAGCACGACTTCGTAGGCCGGCGTCTTGCGCGCGAGCATCACGTTGGCGAGACTAAAGACATCGGCCGGGCCGGCGATGTCGAGCGCCTGTACGCCGTCGTAGCCGACGATCCCGATGCGACGAATCTTCATACGCCTGAGTCTAGACGATGGGCCGCTTGGCCGCAATGGCCATAAACCGACGATTTAGGACATCGGTCCAGGCCTGCTGGTGTCATCCTGAGCGTAGGTGCGAAGCGCCGGAGTCGAAGGGCTGAGCGCGAAGAACCGCGCCATGTCAGCATACGTCATCGTCAACGTCGACACGAAGCAGCCGGAAGAGTACGAACGCTACAAGGAGATGGCGCAGAAGACCGTGGTGCAATACGGGGGACGTTACCTCGTGCGCGGCGGCCCGATGAACGTCTTGGAGGGGTCGTGGGAACCCACGCGGATCGTCATCCTCGAATTCCCCTCGTACGAAAAAGCCCACGAATGGTGGCACTCGGCCGAATACGCCCCGGCGAAAGAACTGCGCCAGCGGCTAAGCGCAACCGATCTCCTCATCGTCGACGGTTACAGTCCCGCGAAAATGTGACCTCAGCTTGCGAGCGTTGAGACCAGCGCCATGATTCCGAGCACGGCAATCATCCCCGCGACGTAACCGGCGGTCGAGCGCGGCGCCTCGGGGTGCCGGCGGTGGAACCGCCGCAACTCTAAGAGGAAGAGGAAGAGCGCGATCAATCCGAAGGCGATCATCGTGACGCCGACCGCCTGCGGACTCACGAAGCCGCCCAGGCCCGTTTTGCGCGGGCGTCCTTCGAAGAACTTGTCGATTGTGAACCCGAAGCTGATGAGCGTGAGCGCGGTGCGAACCCACGCCAGCGTCGTGCGCTCGTACGCGAGGCGCACATTATCGATTGCAGCATCGATAGCATTTTCCATGCCCTCTACCGTTCGGGTGCGGCGTGCGCGCTCATCCTCGCCCACGGCCAACCAAGCTCGCTGCCTTCGCTAACTGCGCGGATGACTTCGAAGCGACGAGTGCCAATAGATGCTGCATGAAGGCTGCAACATATTCCGCGCTGCTTCGAGGCGGCTGCGTTTGCGGGGCGGTCTGTTACGAATGCAGCGGCGACCCGATCATGACGTTCAACTGCCATTGCCGCGATTGTCAGCACGTTTCGGGCGGCCCGTATATCGCAGTGCTGTACTTCCCGCACGAATCGTTTGTGCTGACGAAGGGTGAGCTACGCCACCACTTTACGGAGAGCGAGGCGATGGGCCGGCATAAGCGCGGATTCTGCCCCGACTGCGGAAGCCGGATTACCGGCGGGAGACCGAACGCGGCATCGGCGTCGCCGCCTCGAGCTTGGACGATCCGAGCCTCTTTCGCCCGCAGTGCGACATCCACGTCGCCGACGCACAGCCGTGGGACCACTTGGATCCGGCGATCCCGAAGTTCGATCACTATCCGCCGATGTAACCCCCGGACTAGGATAGATGGCCGTGGCGCGGAAGGGTTCACCCTATAACCCCTTCGCCCTGAGGATTCCGAAGATGCGCACTTCTCTTTACGCCGCGGTAGCACTATCGATGTTCGCATCGACTTTCGCCGCGAGCCCGGCGCGAGCCGATGATTTGACCGCAAAGATGACAGCCTATAGCTACCTGCTCGGAGCGCCGTGGAACTGCACCACGAACGTTCCCGCGATGGGCGGTCAGCCCGCGCGCACGGATAGCGGCACAGCCACCTTTGACGTCGCGCCCGGGAACGTGGTACACAATCACGTGCAGACCACCATGTATGCCGGCGACTTTTATTACGGCTACAGCGATCGAATGAGCACCTACTGGCAGACGAGCGCCGACAATATGGGCAGCCACAGCTTTCTCACGTCGAGTGACGGCGACACCTACACCGGCACGTCGTCGATGGGCCCAGTCTCGATGCAGGATACCGTCACCTATACCAAGGCATCGCCTAATAAAGTAGCGGTGCACGAGGTTCTGTCGGGTGGCCCCATGGCCGGAACGTTCGACACGGTCTGCACGCGCTAATACAATTCCGCCGGCCTCGCTAAGAACCGGGCGAGGACACGGGTTCGGCGAAAAGACCGTGCAGGCTATGGATTCACTGACCCTCGCGATCGACGACATCCCGCAGATCGCATGGACCGCGACTCCTGCCGGCGCGATGCTCGGCTTCAATCGCAAGTGGTACGACTACACCGGCCTGAAGCGGCGGTCAAACGCGACGCCGGCGAGCATGGAGAAGCGCTGGTGGGCGGCAGTCCATCTCGACGATCGCGAGCGCGGCCGCCAGACGCTGCTCGACGGGCTGAAGGCGCGCGCCGGCTTCGAGCTCGAGTTGCGATTGTGGCGCGCCGACGGAATAAACCGCTGGTTTCGCGTCGCGGTTTCGCCGCTCGCCGGCGGGCTGTTGCCCGGCGCGGCGGGCTGGCTTGGGACCTGCACCGACATCGACGACTACAAGCGGCAGGGCCAGAGGTTTGCATTTCTGGCGCGAGCGGGCGAAGTGCTTGCGGAGTCGCTCGATTTGCAGGCCACGCTCGACCGGCTGCTCGCGATCATGGTTCCCGAGTTTGGCGATTGGGCGGCAATCGATCTCTTCGACGAGGACGAGCGCCTGCAAACGGCCGCCGCGATTCATGCCGATGCGGAGAAGGCGCGATTGGTAAAGCGTCTGGTGGGGCGCTACACGCACGATCCCCGCTACGACCCCGCCATCGCCGCAGCGCTGCGAACGGGCCGACCGATCGTCGTCCGTGAGGTGAAGGACGAACTTCTCAAAAGGGCCGCGGCTCCCAATCTTCTCTCCGTCATTCTTGAGCTGGCGCCACGCTCGGCGGTGACCATTCCGCTGCGCTCGCGCGGGCGAACGATCGGATCGCTCGTTGCCTACTGGTCGGAGACGCCCCGGCGCTACAGAGATGCCGATTTGCCGCTCTTCGAAGAACTGACGCGGCGCGCCGCCGTCTCGATTGAGAACGCGCAGCTCTACGAACGCGAACGCGAGATCGCCACGGAGTTTCAGCGCGCGGCGCTGCCGATTTCACTGCCCGAAGTGCCCGGCATTCACTTCGACGGCATGTACATGCCGGCCAGCGATCGCGAGTTGCTGGGCGGTGACTGGTACGACGCGCTGCGTCTGGGCGACGGACGCATCGTCGTTTCAATCGGCGACGTGGCCGGCAGCGGTTTGTCTGCCGCGGTGATCATGTCGTCGATGCGGCAAGTCATCCGAGGCGTTGCGCAAGTCTACGCCGACCCCATCGCGATGCTCGACGCGGCCGACCGCACGCTGAAAATCGAGTATCCCGAGATGTTCGTCACTGCATTCGTCGGCGTGCTCGATCCGGTCGCGCGAACGCTCACGCACGCCTCGGCCGGGCATCCGCCGCCGTTTCTGCGCGATGCCGCCGGCACGGTGACGCCGCTTGGAACCAGCGGATTGCCTGTGGGTCTGCGCGTTCGCGGCGAGACAGCCACGACGACGGTGCTGCCGAACTCGGGGCTTCTCGTCTTCTACAGCGACGGCTTGATCGAATCTGATCGCGACGTCGTCCGCGGCCTTGACAGACTGGTGACGGCGATCGCCCGCCCCGATATTGCGAGCAACGCGAATCCGGCCGGCGCGCTCTATCGCACGGTGCTCAAGCGCGGCGGCAGCGACGACGACGTCGTCGTGTTGACCGCACGGCTCGAGGCGACGAACGACGGCGACGAGCCCGATGCGAGCGCGGAACGCACGCTGCGCTGGCTATTCGACACGCAAAACGAGTACGTGGCGCACGCGGCACGCTACGCGTTCGTCGGCGTGTTGCGCGACGCCGGAGTGCGCGAGACGCAGCTCGACGCAGCGGAGACCGTCTTCGGCGAACTGCTCGGCAACGCCGTGCGCTTCGCTCCCGGACCGATCGAGATCGTCTTCGATTGGAGCTACAAAGCGGCGCCGGTTCTTCACGTGCTCGATCGCGGTCCCGGATTTACGTTCGCCCCCAAGCTGCCGACGGATCCGCTCAGCGAACGCGGCCGAGGGCTCTACATCGTGTCGTCCCTGGCCGAAGACTTCAACGTGACGCCCCGCTACGACGGCGGCTCACACGCGAGAGCGGTGCTGGGAGTAGTTTAGAAACGATCCGGCCTCGGGAGCGGCATCGAAGGGATCACTCATCCGCTTTTTGCTCCTGACGGTGCCAAATTCTCTCGTTCGACCTGCCACGAGCCGACCGCCACGCGCCCTCACCACAGAAGGGCAAAACTGCCCTAAGCTTCGACTGTAGCCGCATGGACTGGCTATTCCAGTGTAATCCTAAGCGTTATGATCTAAAGAGCGCCATTGAACGTGGCTCCGACGACAACTGGGCGATGAACCAGCATCGGGACGCGGCGTCGCCTGGCGATAGAGTCTTCTTCTGGCAAACGGGCCCTAGCGCGTGTTTGCGGGCAGTCGGCAGGATCACTTCGCCGATATTTGAGCGCTCAAGTCAGTTTGGGTCATACGGTGTTTCGGTTGTTTACGACTTTACGGTAACGCCGCCACTAAGCAGGCAGGAGATTCAGGCGGACGCAATCCTCGGCACGTTCCGCCCCTTCACATGGGCCATGGGAACTAACATCCCGATATCCGACCCGAACGTCGTTCGTGCGCTGGACGAAGCGCTACATCCGCGACTAACGCCTATGGCAAAGGCACCACCGATCGAAGCCGCTGATCTGGATCACCAAAAAGACCTGGACAGCGCCATCAAACGGGCCACGAAGGAAACGGTTCACGCGCTAATGCACCGGGTAGCGGAGATGGATCCGACAGCGTTCGAGTGGCTAATCAGAGCGCTGTTGATAAAATTAGGCTATACAAGTGCAGAGGTAACTAAACAAAGCGGCGATGGTGGAATCGACGTCACGGCCACGTTGGTCGCCGGCGGTATCGCCAATATCCAGACGGCAATCCAGGCGAAGCGCGCTAAATCTGTCGGCAGACCCGTGATTCAGGCGTTGCGCGGCTCGCTTCACGCGCATCAGACAGGCCTTGTGATTACGTCGGGGCGGTTCGCAGAAAATGCACGAGAAGACGCGGCAGATCCAGGGAAGGCCGCTATCGCATGCATCGATGGCACTAAGCTGGCCGAGCTTTTACTGGAGCATAGGATCGGTGTCGAGCGCAAGACGGCGGCGATCTATTCACTTCGGCCTGAAGATCTAACCTTGGAGAATCTTCAGGCCATGGCGGAGTAGGAGAGTCGAGCGAATTAGCTCGAAGGGGAACGCCCGAACTCTTGCGCAAGATCAACGCGACTTCGCGTACGCTCGCGTAGCCCCAACGCCGAACCGTTCCGGAATCTCGTCAAGTCAAAACGAGTCGGCGCCCGAAAATTAAGCACAGTCCACCCCAGCGGGTCGGCGCAAAGACTTGTCAAGTTCACCCCACGAAGTCTGTATGGCCCGGCTGTATCGGTCCGCGGTGTTGCCCTGCACCTACAGGCGAGCGCGACCGGTGATGATCGGACCGCAATAGCTATTCGCCCGTACTCCGACTCCGACGCTTAAACGTGTTCGCTATAGGATGGACGGAACTCACTTATACCATTCGTAAAGCCGGTGCGATGGCTTGCGGAAGGCTCTGCCGTGCCACAGATGAGCTTGAGGGTTGAGATTTCCGCAGAGCAACCACTCGCCGATGCTTTTGCGCTTGACGAAATCGGCGAAATGCGGCCATACCCATCGCGTCCCCGCGATCGCACTGTGACCCATCCAGAGGTCGATAGAGTTGCCTAAGCGATCGAACAGCTCATCCAGATGCCCGCCGGCGTAACTAGTGATTAACGCTTTGCAGGCCTCAGGCGTGCGTCTCGCGTGCTCTTGCCACTGCATTAACGTGATAAACGGACTAACGTTCGTCATGATGAGGTGACAAGGCGCGATGGCGTCAGGAGCGATAGAGGTCATGCCTGACCGACCAGTGGCGTCCGGCGATCCATAGACTCGTAGCGGGCTCGGTGGATCGGCGGCCGGAGTTGTCGTCCACGCCGTTCGATTGCGGTTGTACGCCGCGATGACAAATCGCGGCTGACGCCGTGTGCCGGTGGGCCGGGTAACAGATGGCACCGTGCCGCCATAATGCACGAGCTCTTGAGCGTTCGTCTTGGGACCCTGCGTGTAGTTGATGCCGACTGCACAAATAACCGGCAGCGGGTCAGGACTACGATCGCCATTATCGAGCGCAAAGAACTGCACCGCCCCGCTGATGCATTCGGCAAGCTCTGGCGTCCACTGGAAGTCGGACCGAAGCCGCTCAAAATGTTCCCGTTCGAGCGCCTGCAGTACGTTTTGGAGCGCAGCAAAGGTGTCCACAGCTCAGAATTCCTTTCGCGGTCGCGCCAGGTATTCAACGCGATTCTTTCCAAGCTTGTTCGGCAAAGTCCGGGCGGTTGCACATCTTAGGAAGGGAGATTGATAGATGACGTCAGTTCGGCAAGCCTTTGACTCGATCGCACATTGCCCTAACGTGGATCGTTGCCTCGGCGGTGATACGGACCACCCCTGCAGCATTATCGTGCTGTCGCAGCACGCCGGAAAGGCGAACTTCCAGCTACCTGAGCCATGGCGAGGACAGATCGACAAGGCACGCATACTATTTGTCGGCTCGAACCCGTCGATCGGAAGCGATCGATACGCGCTCGGGTCTTCCTCCGAAAGCCAGATCTGGGAGTCTCAACATCTGGCCTTTGGCGGCGGCAGCCGGCCGTACATCATCGACGGAATCAGAAAGACCAAGGCGGACGGTTCGCTGGGCGAGGTCGTCCGGTACTGGTCGTCGATCCGAGCTCGAGCCCGCGAGTTGCTGCCAGATGCCGTTCCGGGCGAGGACTACGCCATCACCGAAGTCGTGCATTGTAAGTCCGAACACGAGGTCGGAGTGCGCCAAGCGATGCGTACCTGCTACGACATGCACATGCAGAGCGTCTTTGCCGCGTCGCCGGCGGAGATTGTGGTTGTGCTCGGAAAGGTCGCCAGAGACGCGCTGCTCGGCGCGAGCGCCGAGCTCCCGCAAGTTCCCGTCGAGATGCAGCTCGGCGACAAGAGGCGCAGCGTATTTTTCCTCCCGCATCCCAACGAGCGCGGCGATGAAAAATCCTTGGTGGCACATTATGGCGGTCAGACCCTCGAACGTGCACAAAACCTCATCGAAAGGCGCTGATGGTCGAACTCTCCGCTGGCATTGTCGAAACTCCTACGCCACGGCGATGCGCACGTTCGTTACGAGGATGTCGGCACCGGCGTCCCTGCATCCCGCCAACTCGAACCATCTTGGAAGAGCACTCGACTCACGGAACAACGTACAGCTCCTAGGCCAGCCCAAATGTCGGTATCCGACCACTTATTCCCGTCGATTTCAACGCCGGGTGAAAACGTGCCCGAGCTCTCTCCAAAGCGATCGTCAAGAACGTCGCCAAACGCATTTTCTAGCTGAAATCGGATCAATACAGCTACAGCTACTTTTGACGAAACGTTCTTGAATTGGGCAAACATATTCAACCTATAGAATTCGGTTCCGTAGCCGCTGTTTACAAACTGAAGGCCCGCGTTGCAGCCAACAACCTGAACAGGCGCACTGGGCTGAGCCTGTTCGTAGGTCGCGATTCCACTCGCCTCGGCCGGCCGCTCAACTAGACTCAGGAGCGCGACTGCAACTATGACTCCAGGAATTTTCCTCACTTCGGTATCGCACTGAATGCCAGATTTAGTGTGCCAACAGGGTTCTCGGTAACGAGCAGATGCACGTAGCCGCGATCAAGCACCATCTCCGTCGACACGGTGTGACCACAGCTAAAGCCCTTGGTATGGTGTGGTTGATCGCTCTAGAAAATTCGTACGTCGTTCTGCCGCTCGGATCGCTCTCCACGAAATGCAAATTGTATGGCTGGCAAAGCGCTGCACCTTCGAAATAAATTGAGAGCATGCTCCCATCTTGATAACTGATGCGCCCGCAGAGGTCGTTGTCACCGCAGTGGTCGTATGAGACCGCGGTAGCGCCATTTGTGAGGCGGACGGTCTGATTCGGCGGCACATCAGCACTCGCGATTGCAAACGTGGTGGCGACTGAGAGTTATCTCCGCAGACCGCGTCGTCCCTCGAAAGCCGCTGACGGCAACGGCGCGCCGCGCCGGCTGGCAGGGCTGCAACATCGTAATCTCCGGCCTGCCGTCGGTGCGCATGGTCGCGCCCGCCGGCATCGAGCGAAGTAAAGTCCGCGAAGAGTGGAAAGCTCTCTGAAGAATCAAGCCGATCTGCGAATCGGCGACATCGCCGCGTTGATGCGCCACGCCCGAAAGTCGGCGAGCTACAAGCCAGCACTCCTAAAAGCGCTGGTGCGATGTTGCCGGCAGTCGGACGATTTGCGTATCCCGCTCGACGCCATCGGGCGAGAGTTTACGAAGCTGTACTGGAATCAAACGGTGGTCTATCATCTGCGCCAAGCGGCATCACTCAGCAAAGAATCGATGGCGGTCAAGCTGACTCGCCGAACCGCTCAAACGTATAAGGCGCACGACCTAGCGGAGTTGCCTGCACGCGGTCGCGCGAAGATCGATCGCCAGATGTCAAAGCTGCTCACGGTAAACGTCCTGAGCGCCTTTCACGCGAGCCGGCCGCCGGGGATGCCGCTGCTCTATCGTTGGGAGCCGGGTCAAGACCATGTGGTGATCACGCCGACGGCTCACTCCTTTCTGAAAGCCCAGGCGGCGGCTCTCGAGCTCATCGCGAACTTCTATTGGGCCGAGTTTCTGGAAGGTTGTAACCGGCTCGCGCCACGCATCGTGCAGAAGGTTTCGAGAGACGGTGCCTCCCGGAAATCGCTGCAGAAGTACCTGAACATCCTTCGCGCGGAGTCGAACGTGCAATGCTTCTATTGCGTGGCTCCCCTCGGCGATAATCTCGCTACCGCGGTCGACCACGTCATCCCGTGGAGTTTCTTGCTTGAGGACGATCTATGGGACCTCGTCCTCGCGTGTACCAGATGTAATTCGGCCAAATCCGATTGGTTGCCGGATCGCGCGTTCATTGAAAAGCTGCTCTTCCGGAACAGAGAGCTGTCCCGCGCAGGCATATCGTTGGCGATCGGTGAGCCTGAGATCGAGCGGCTCTATGAGGCGGCGATCTCGGTTGAGTGGCCGCGATCCTGGTCGCCATGAAGAAATACGGAAAACTCGTCAGGGACCGCATTCCGGAGATAATCGAGCAGGCCGGGAAGTCACCCACCTGGAGAGAGCTTAGCGCCGATGAGTTTCCGGCTCGCGCTTCGGGCCAAAGTTCTCGAGGAGGCTAAGGAGCTCGTGGACGCGGCGGATGACGCGCTGCTTTCCGAACTCGCAGACCTCTCAGAGGTCATCGAAGCAATCCTTTGCGCTTACAATCTAACTCGTGATGAGCTGGAGGCGGCCCGGTTAAAGAAAAGGGACGCGCGCGGAGGCTTTATGAGGCGATTATTCTTGGAATCAGTGAGCGAATGATTTTGCCCCCGAAGCGCACCCGGCAATCACCTTGACCTCGCTTGCGAAAACGTGGGCCGTGCTTTCAGACTGATGGGAGCATTAAGACTAGCGGCCTGATGGAGCATTAAGACTAGCGGCGCGAAAGACGCAATCGTGATTCGACCGACCCAGTAGCCCGATTCCGCTTGCCCTAGGCGAGTTGTCGGGTGCTTGCAAGAAGGCGGGCTCGCGCCTCGAATCGGTTAGCTATCATGGCTACCTTCGTATCGGTTAGGCTGATCGCGATCCTCTCTCTCGCTCTGGTTCTCGTCGGCGTTGCGGTCGCCACCGGGATCGCGTTCACTCCTGCGCTGTGTACGGTGGCGGCATTCCTCAGTGCAGTCATCATCGTCGTCGTTGAGGCCGTGCGCAAGCTTTTTATCAAGCCCTCCAACACGGGCAGGAAGCCATAATTACAGGAGCGATCATTAAATGAAGCTGATCTCACTGATTGCTGTCGCCCTGTTGATCGTCACGCAGTCGTATGCAGACGCAGCGGTTACCGGCGCCCTGTCCTGCCTCGTCACGACCGCGGACGGAATGCCGGCCGCGGGCGCTTTGGTCACCGCCACATCCGAGTCCGGCGAGACGTTTCAAGCCACGGCGGACCAGGGAGGTAGAGCCGTCTTTCCCTCCCTTCCGGTCTCGACATACACGCTCACTGCGACGGTCCCCGGATATGCCACGACCAGTCTTACCGGTGTCCAAGTATTTTCCGACCAATCTGCAACGTATCACTTAATTTTTCAAGCTGCGCCGCCACCGACGGCTGCGCCACCGCCACCACCGCCGCCGCCTCCTTCGCCGACACCCCGGGCGACCGGTAGCCCGCGCGCACCGCTAACATCGCTGCTGGTCGGCTACAACAAGCTAGTACCGGACCACACCGCCGGAGCACCATACTATGGGCGATACTCGTACGTTCTTTTACGCAGCAGTGGAGCCCGCAGCCGTGCGTTGATCGATGCCTTGTCCAGTGCGTCGTCGTCGGTGTCAGGCAGTCCGATGGTTCCGACCGGAATTGAGGAAACTTGGCGTTACAACCTATTCCTTATGCCCGTCTGGCCATCGAGTTATCGCCTGGCCAATGCCACGACCAAGGAATTCATGACCCATTACAACTTTACTGCCGCCATAAATTTACGGCAACAGTATTGCAACATGGCCTCGCACTCCCGCTATTCGCTTTGCGTTGCCGATTCGAATGGCAAATTGGATGACGGCCCGATTATCATCGTCTTTTCTCGGCCGGTAAGCGGCATCCCGTACCAGCAAGCGCTGCCGACTGCGCTGGCGGTCGATTTGACAGGTGTACCGGAGAGTCAGTTTCCGCACGTAGTCGGCCAGCTTCAAAAGGCGATGACGATTCAGATCGATCACGATTCGCTTCTACCGCTCAAATGGAGCGACACTGTCGTCGCAAGTGCTATCCTCGGTTTGGCGACGGCTTTGGAGACGCTCATCGGTAAGAGCAAAGTATACGTCCGCTGATTGAGCGCTGGACGCGACGCGGTAGAAACGTTGGCTCCCGACGTCAGCGGGGGGAATTGGCGAATCGGCGCTTTGGCTTGTCGATTTATGGTTTCGGCGGGTTTGCGACCTTCTTTGCGCAACCCGCGCTCACCGCGCTTGCCGTTGCCCTCCTTGTCATCACGGTGGCCGCGATTTTCGCCGGCGGCGGACTTTCGATCGGCGAGCGCGAGGATCGCTCGAATCGCTGGGTGCTCA
Organism: Candidatus Cybelea sp.; assembly: GCA_049585055.1. GTDB lineage: Bacteria > Vulcanimicrobiota > Vulcanimicrobiia > Vulcanimicrobiales > Vulcanimicrobiaceae > Cybelea. Next base: position 11,388 of record JBAUYZ010000011.1, read on the forward strand.
TCCCGTTTGCCGTCATCGGGCTTGCGCTCGGATTCGTTCCGGCGTACACCGATCGCATTGGCTTTCTAACGATCGACGGTGATGCTGTACCCTGGCTCGGCGTCGTGCTCTTTGCGATCGGCGGAGCGCTACGGATCTGGCCGGTCTACGTGCTCGCTCCGTCGAAACGCCCCGGCGTGGCCTTCTGCGAACGCGCTCACGCTCTTCCAATAGCGCGGCGCGCCGGCACTTGATCGTGACACTCTCCGATCGTTTCTCTGAGGCCCTCGGCTATGCCAATCTGGTGCATCGGACTCAGACGCGCAAGGGAACCGAAATTCCCTATTTGAGCCATCTTCTGGCAGTCGCGAGCATCGTCTTGGAACGCGGCGGTGACGAGGACGAAGCGATTGCGGCGGTGCTGCACGATGCGCCGGAGGATTGCGGCGGTCTTCCTCAATTGGAGCAGATACGCGAGCAGTTCGGCGATCGTGTTGCAGAGATCGTCGAAGGCTGCTCCGATTCGCTGGAGATTGACCCGCTCGCAAAAGAAGCCTGGCGCCCGCGCAAGAAACGCTACCACGATCACGTTCGGGCAACAAGTAATCCCTCAGTGCTGCTTGTCAGCGCCGCGGATAAGCTTCACAATGCTCGCGCTATGCTATCCGACCGGCAGCGGCTCGGACCCATTGTTTGGGACCGCTTCAAAGGCGGCCGAGATGGCACGCTTTGGAATTACGAGGTATTGCTCGAGGTGTATGCCGCTTCAACCGACGAACGCGTGCGAGCAATCGCCGCCGAACTGGCTCCCATTGTAGCGGCGCTAGCGGAGCTGAGCTAAGAAGCGCTGCTGCTCGCCGCCGAGAGCGAAATAGCGGGGCTGGGTAACGCGGGGATCGAACGCTCGTGTCGAAAAGCGTAATCGCTATGCGTAGGTATCGATGGATTATCTATACGATCTTTTTATAAGCTACAAGCGCGACGGGTACTCGGGGCTTTGGGTGCAGAATCATTTCTACCCCGCCCTCGAAGGATGGCTGGTGCAAGAGCTAGGCACGGCATCGATCGCCTTCGATCAGATACAAGAACCCGGCAAGAAATGGCCCGAAGAACTTCGCGAGCGCCTGCTGCACTCACGGCTGCTCGTATGCATTTGGTCCGCACCCTACTTCCGTTCCGACTGGTGTCTGGCTGAGTGGAAGAGCATGGCGGCGCGCGAAGAGCTATTCAAAGGAACCTTGCCTAGTCCATTGATTTATCCGATCGTCTATGCCGATGGAGAGCACTTCCCGCCCGAAGCGAAGACCACGAGCGCCGAAGTGGACCTTCACGAGTACGGATATCCGAACGTCGAGTTCAGCCGAACGCCGGAGTACCTCCGCTTTCACGATAAAGTAAAGATAATCGCTCAAAAACTAGCAAGGCGGATATCACAGGTGCCACCCTGGGAAGCCGGCTGGCCCGTCGTCGATATCACTCGCTTGCCCGTTCCGCCGCCGATGGATAAGCCGCAGCAGTAAGCATGGCACCATTCGCTCCGGTCATCAGTTTCTATTCCTATAAGGGCGGTGTGGGGCGCAGCTTTGCCTTGGCAAATGTGGCCGCCACGCTCGCCCGGTGGCGATTCAGAGTCTTGTGCATCGATTGGGACATCGAGGCGCCCGGTCTAAGCCACTATTTCGCGCCTTGGTTGACGGGTTCAAAACGCGGCCTGGTCGACCTCATCGATGAATTCGCGAGCGGAGTCGAGCCGCGCTGGCAGCAATTCGTTTCTGCTGTCCGCGTTCCCGAAGCTCTGCCGATCGATTTGATTTCGGCCGGAATTCGCAATGACGCCTACATGAAGCTGGTCCAGTCGCTTGATTGGAACGAGCTTTACAAGAAAGGCTTCGGCGAATGGCTCGAGCGCTTCCGAGCGCAAATTACAAGCGGTAGTCTTTACGACATCGTGCTCATCGATGGGCGAACCGGCGTGACCGATTTCAACGCAATCGTTACGGCTCAGCTCCCGGATATATTGGTGTTTCTATTTACCGCAAACGAACAGAGTTTAGAAGGCTCGGTTGACATCGTCAAGCGAGCCCGCGACGAACGAAACTCGCTACCAATAGATCGTGGGAGGTTGCTGCTGCTGCCCGTGCCGGCGCGCTTCGACGATCGCGTCGAAAAGGAGATCTCCGACGCCTGGCGTGCCGAATTCTTAAAACGAACTAGCGAGGTCTGCGATCCATGGATTGTTGATAAAGTAGATCGCGCGAAACTGCTCGGCCTAACGACGATTCCGTACGTGCCGTACTGGAGTTTCGGGGAGAAGCTAGCAGTGGTTGACGAGCAGGCGACCCCAACGAGTATTAGTTACACGATAGAAACGCTGGCCGCGCTGCTGGTGATGAACTTGACGAGAACCGATTTGCTGGTGGAAAATCGCGACGCCTACGTCGCGGCCGCTCGGCGATCGGGCGAAAGGGACGCCGTCGACTCAATCGACGTCTATTGCTCCTATAACCGCGAAGGGGCCGCTATTGGAGAAGCGCTGTCCGACGCTCTTCGCTCTCGCGGCCTTTCTACCGCCTCCGCGGGCTCGTCACTCTCGTTCACCGACAATGTATCGCCCGGATTGAACGACCTGGTCGACCGAGCTCGCAACCTCGCCATCATCGTTGGTCGCGAGTTTTCGACCTGGCAACAGGAGGAGGCGGCGCGGTTCTTGCGCGTCTCTACCGAAGACGTAAGCGCCGAGCGAGGCGTCTTTCCGATCCTGCTGCCTGGCGCCACGATGGAAGCCATGCCGGCGATCTTGCGGCGCCTGCGTAGTTTCTCACTCGATGAGACGAAGTTGGACGAGATTGCCGACTTCATCGAAAACGCCGCCGCACAACCGGCCGACGCAACGATCAGCCTTGCCGCGGAGTACCATGAAGACGCAATCGCTTCGGCGGGCGACGCGTTTAGGGAAAGCTACGAAAGGCCTCTCTAAGCAAACACCCGTTCCATCTCCTCGGACCTCGAGGCGGTTGCCGTGAATCGCGGCACAATCTCGGCGCGCCTGCCATCTGGCCACTCGACGACGAATCGAGCCCCCTTCTCCCTTGCGTCATCGACGTATTCGGCGAGTCCTATTGCATAGCGCAGAAGCTCGGTCAGACTCAAGCCTTCTCGATCGGCCCTCGCTCGTAGCTGCTCTAACATCAGCGTCGGAAGAATGATGTTGATTCGGCTCGTCTTAGATCTGGCGGGGATCGCAGCCATGTTTACCTCGAAAGAGAGAGTTTCCCAAAGGATAGCACTTTTCTGCGCATAGCGTCAACATTTTAGACGCATAAAATGCGTAAAATATGCGTTCGCCTGCTCGATTTTACATAGCGAAGTCCGCACCCGATTGGCCGGAATAGCCCGGCCCCTTCTAGCAATACGAATAAACGCCTAAGTGCTCCGAGTCGAACTCCTGCGTTTCGGTTACGCCCCTGTTCGGAGTCTTGATGACCCGCATGCCGGTCGTGTAACCGTTGCCGTCCTTGAGTTTGGCGAACTGATACTCGGTGCCGTCGGGACAGTGCAAGCTCGTTAAGTAGCCGTCGTGCCCCTGATAACCTAAGAGCAGCGGTGCACCCTGCGGGAAGGAGGCGCTGATAAGATCGTGATCGTTGTCGTATAGGTATTGGAAAATGCCTCCCGAGGCGTCGCGTTGCCACCTCAAGTCACCATTTTCGTCGTAGCGATAGGCAGCGTACCCCAATCGGCCGCCGTTCACGCGCACTACCCTGCCGAAGCCATCATATTCAAAGTGGAACACATTGCCGCGGTAGTCGCTCATTTCGACGATTCGCTCTCCCAGCGAACGGCTCGGACTGATTCCGGCAGTGGCGGGTCGCCACCGATATCCCCAACGGTACGAAACGTATCGCTGCGGCTCCCCGTGCACCCAGGCGCGAACCAAACGCCCTGCGACGTCGAAGACGCCTTCGAAGGCATCTTGAACCGAGGTGCCCACCATGAACATCTGATAACCTTCGGGCACTCGTATTATTCGAGCGGGGCCATTCACGTTGTCCGTAAAGATATCACCGACGCTCGTTTCGCCCGATTGCACGTATCCGGCGTTCTGTGCATCTTCGTAAAGCGACTCCATGCGCCAGTCAGGGAGATCGGCGGCACTTTTAAAGACTTCGTACTCGTCGGTACTCCCAACCAGCTCTTCTTGCAATGCCGACGCCGTAACGACGCGCTGCATCGCTCCCCTCATCGTCGCGCTCATCGTAGTCAATGAAAAATCGCGGGCAAGCCCGTTGCCGTATGCCGTGTAGTATAACTGCCCGTCCGGGCGTGCCACAATGTAGGCGTCGAGTTCGCTTCCCCATCCGTAGCCGAAAATGTGCGAAAAACTGGAGATCGAATTGTACAGCCGATCGACGCGCATGTAATCCTCGTCGTCGTCGGTTACTTTTATGTCGGTAAACTCCATGCCGACATTCTGATTGCTGAGCCTTACGGAAACTAAGCCTACCGCACTAGCCGGGATACCGATGGCAAATGCGCATGAGGCGAGGATTGCCGCACGCAGGAGCACACGACCAGCGAGCATCATCAGTATTTTCCCCCAATCGTGTCAAAAGCTTCGCGCACCCGCACCACGAGTTGCGGCCCGAATTGGAGTCCTTTGACGTCCCTGAGAACGCCGAGAATCGTCGCTTTCTCATCGCCCCTGGAAGGAATCGGATAAAAGCCGATCTCTCCGTCGTCGTAGCCGACGACTACGGCCCTATCGTGGGAAACGAACGCGCTCGCCGTGGGTTGCGCGGTAGCCAAAGCAAACGTCTCGAGAAGCTGGCTGGAGGCTCGATCCCAAAGTTCGGTTCGACCATCCGAAGATATCGTGAGCACCCAGCGGCCGTCATGGGTGAACCTCGCCGACGCAATCTGCGCGGGATAACCGAGGTGTAGCGTGGTTTGCGGCGACGGTTCGGGTCGCTTCAGCACGTCGGCGACGTTCCAAATCCGAATCGTCCCGTCGCCGCCGCCCGCGGAGGCCAACCACTTCCCATCGTCGGAGCACGCTAGCGCCGATACGCGGGCGTGGCCGCCGCTTTCCAAAAACGGTGCGTGATCGGTCCAATACCGTTGCCGTAATCCGTCGCGGCTCGAAAACAGCGATAATCCGCCCCAATCGCCTCCGAGCACAACTTCTTTGGAGGATCGACAATAGGCGGCCTCGCCGATGCCGGTCCAGGTCGAAGTTACTTTCATGGTCTTCAGATTGATAAAGTGGACGTTGCCGTTTACCTTGGAGAACGCGACGACACCGTTCGTACCTATTGGAAGGACGTCGGTAGTATCGAGTATCCAACCCGCGTTCATGCGGATGCGGCCGTTATCGCGCGACCATACACCGGCGCCGTACTGCGAGAGAGGGTTCGTTACGTCAGCCAGTGCGCGCGCTCGCTGCGCAAAAACGAGATCTCCCGTCGCCCCCGGCCATGCGCTATTAAAGCGCAGGAGATCGCTCGACGTCGTGATGTCCGCTTTTAGTCGCGGCGCGTTCGTCGTTGTGTCCCAAGCTCGCAAGTGCCGGCCGCCGGCGGCTGCCAACCATTTTCCGGTATCGTTGAAATGCAAACTATCAACCCAGGCTCCGTCGTGGGCAAGCGACAGATTCGTGACGCGCTCCAGAGTGCTCCCGGCTCTCCAATAAACGATTATGCCGTCGCGCGACCCGGTCGCAAAAGCATTGCCTCGAGGCTGCGCAGCAATAGCCGTTATTGGGCCGGCGTGCGCGGAAAAGACTTGAGAGCGTGCGGTGCGCGGCAGATGCCACAAGACGATTTCCGGCACATGCGCTGCATCCCCGGCAGTGATGAATTCATCGCCCGCAGGGGCGACGGCCACGTATGCGATGCCGTCGTGCGCACGAACGCTGACCTGCGCTCCCGTTCGCAGATTGTACATGCTGATAACGCCGTCCGCTTGCGCCATTATCACGCTCGAGCCGTCAGCGCTGAACGCCGCGCTGGTTACCCCGTCGGTGGCCCTGTTCGTGCCCTGACGATGGAAGGTATAGTCGGGGCGTTGCGCGTCCAAAGCGATGACGGTCGCGTTTCCATCGTCGCCGCCGGCCAAGACTCGCGTTCCCGCCGGATCGAAAGCCAGCGCGGTGACGCTTCCGCCCAGCTCCGCGTTCTGCGTGAAACGCAAGCGCTGCAGATCGTAAAATACGAGTCCACCCGCCTGTGGCGAGTCGGTGACCGCGTGTGCACCATCCGATGAGACGGCGACACGCCGGCAGCCCGGAGCTTCGCCGACATTCGAACCGCCCTCGGCGAATCCCACTGCTTGATCGTTTGAGAGATTCCACTCACGCAACGTGAGATTCGTACAGGCGAGCAGATCTCTGCCGTCGGGTGAAAATTGAACGGCGAAACCGATCGCCGGCAAGCCCTTCGCATCGCTACCGAGCCGGAATTCGTGAAGCAGCGCGCCCGTCTCCGCCGACCACGTCTTTACGGTGCCATCCATCGAAGACGTCGCGAATTGATGGCCATCCGGCGCGAACGCAATCGCATCGACGCGCTCGCTGTGCCCCACCGTGGGAAGCGTTCTGCCGGTCCCCACGAAATGAAGGTTGAGCGAGCCGTCACGGCCACCGGTCGCCAAAATCATTCCGCTCGGGTCGAACGCGAGCGCCGTAACGGCGTCACCCTGACGGTACCGCGCTCGGTGTTCGCCCCGGGAATTCCAAACGTTAGTGACGCCGCTCAAGGAACCCGTGGCAAACATACCGTTGTGAGGGTTTGAGTCGTAGGCGATAGTGGCAATCGAGTCTTTGCTCGGTAGCGGCAGCCTTCGCTCTCGCGTTTGCACTCGTTCTCTCGCCGTATCTAGAAGAAAGAGTGCGGTGCTGTCTCGAGGGTCGTCTTTGTATCTTGCCGCAAAGAGCACCTCGGCGGCCGCAGCGTCGCCTCCTTCGAGCGCCTTCGTTCCCGCTTCAAGGAAAAGGTTGGCGCTGTCCCGAGTGTCCTTGAGTACCTCTCGCTGCGCTACTTTGGCCTCCTTATCGGCTTGTGTCTCAGCCACGTGCTCCGAATTCCTGGCGTCCTCAGCCGCCTTGATTTCCTGCCGCAAAGTCTCGTTTTTGTCCGCCAGCTCTTTATTTTTAACTTTCAGCGCGGCGGTGGCTTCCGCCACTCTGACGGTGGCCAATTTATTCGCTCGAATTAAGAGGCGGTTACGAGCGACCTCAGCTTGCCTGGCTGCGACTTCAAGCGCGCGCGTCTGGTTAATTTCTGCTTGCCGCGCCGACTCAGCCGCCGCGGCGGCCTGCGCTCGTTGCCGGCCGGAGGCAAACCAAAAAGCTCCACCGATGAGGGCAAACACTGCCAGGATTGCCGCAGCGACGCGAGCCTGCTGACTGAGCTTTAGTTTTTTCTTGCTCTGGCTCAGAAATCGGTCGACGCGGTCGAATTCGCCGCCGTAACGCTTTGCCCAGGCGGGCGTACGCGGCCGCGCATGCCACCATTTATCGTACTTCGATACTTGGTCCAGGGGCAGAGTTGCCTTGGGATCGCGCGCGAGCGTGAGCAGCGCTTCGTACGTGCGGCCGTCGTCGCGCTCGAGCCAGAGCCATCCGGGCTCACGCTGTTGGAGCGCTTCGTCGGTGGGCGGCCGCGAGATCTTTTCCCAGCGCCGCAAAAGCGCTTCGTGCCCGACGTCGACGATCGTTCCGGGTTGAAGCACGGGTTCGGTCGCAACCGACGGCACGCAGAACGAACAGTCGCCTCTTCTAAAGCGTTCGACCACGGCGAACACGTCTTCCTTGGAAACGCCGGTCTCCTCGACCAGTTGCTGCAAGGGAATCGCGCGCCGGATGGCGCGCCCTTCCCGATCTACTTGGCTCAGCGCGCGAAAGACTTGTTCGACTGCCAGCGCCTTCCCGGCGAGCGCTTTGTCATCCATCACCTCATCGGCATGATTAGAAAGCGCACCGGAGATCTTGCCCACATCGTTATAAAGGTCGAGGGTCAGCTCGTGGCGCGGCTTAGAGCGTTCCCACATGCGCGCGAGGCAATGCTGGAGCACCGGAAGTTGATCGAGCTCATCGCCCGCATCGTTGAGGAGGCGGTCGACGAGCACCGGATCGATGCGTGCGGTCGGTATTTTTTTCGCTGCTTCGGCAATCGGCTTACAAATGACGGCTTCTCGCTGGTCGCGGTTAAAGCCGGGAACCAAAAACTGCGTTGCGCTCACCGCTTGCGGGAGATCGGCGAACTGCGCGCAATCGCCGATGAAATCCGAACGCATCGTGATCAGCACGTACAGATTTGCCGTGCGACTGCGGGTTGCTTCCAATAGCAGCGCCACGAAATGAGCTGCGCGCTCCTTCCAAATCGCCTGTGACGCACGATCCGCTTGAGCGATGCCTCCCGGCGCCGCATAGCGAAAGAGTTCTTCGAACTGATCGACGATCAAAAAGATTGGATCGACGCCGAGCTCCGGCAACGCACTCCTGATATCGGCAAGCCCGAACGTCGAGCCTTCGAGGCGCTCGAGAAGGCTTGGCACCGCTTCCTTTCGACCGACGAGCTCGGCAAGTGCCTTCGCCAGTTCGCAGGCTGGAGCATTGCTCGGATGCATGGTCGCGATTCGCCAGTTGCGTCCGCTCCCGCTGGCTTTCTCGCGTTCGAGCAGCGGCACCAGACCGGCGCGGACTAGCGACGACTTTCCACTCCCCGAGCTACCGATGACCGCGATGAACTTGCTAAATTCGAGTAGCCGGTAAACTGAGTTAACATCGCGCTCCCGGCCGAAGAAATACGCCGCATCCTGGAAGTCAAAAGGGCGCAACCCTGGGAAAGGGTGCTCTTCGGTGGTGTATGCCGGCGTCGTTGCGACCGGCGTCACGGCACCGCTCCCGCCTTGGCTGGATGCTCGGTCTTCTCGACGAGCCGGTCGAACGCGCCCGGCGGCGGATCGGGATACTCGGTGAGGTCGAGCACAAGATCCGGTTCGTCTCGTTGATCGCCCGCCAAACTCAACGCGATGGTTTTTCCAGGGATTTCCTTCGGCGGTCCGACGACGAGGCCGCGGCAAGCAAAGTCTCGATCGCGTCCGCATTGCCGGGGATCTTTCGTTTCTTCAAACGGCGAGAGCGCGAGCTCGTCAAACCCCTGCGACCAGCAGACGACCACGGCATCGCATTCGCGCAAGAACTTGCGATGCCACGAGAGCACGTCGGGGCCGCCCTGCCGCTGCCAATCAACATCGAGCTTTTTCGCTTTAAGTGCCGCCCCCACTTTGGCCGCATACTGCTCGTCCTGCTGCTGAAACTGCAGGTAAATGTTGGCGCCCTCCGGCAGCCGTTCGGCGGGCGCTTGAGGCGCGATTGCTGCCAACCGATCGACGACGAACGCAGTAAACTGCGGAAAGTTTTCGCCGAGGACGGAATCGTCGGCGATGCGCTGGGTAAAGCGGTCGCAAACGGCTTGCGGATCCCGACCTGCCTCTACCACTTCGTCGGCCTCGACGTCGATCAACACTTTTGGCGCCCAAAAAAGTCGCTGGAACGGCACGCCGGCAGCGTTTTTGGGCCGATCCGTTCGTCGTGCCGCGGCTCGCACGCACTGCAGTTGGGCGATGGATTTGTCAGAGCCGGCAGGCAAAAAGCCGAGACTGTTCCCTAGCAGATGCAGTGAAATCTCGGCATCGCGCAGCGCAGTGTCAAGATCGGCCGCGATCGTATCGGCGGTCATCTCGTCGGCAAAGTCCGCCGACGGCTCGGGAACGACCGCAAAGCCGCGCTGCTGCAATTCGTTTACCAGCTGTCGATAGCGCTTCTCCATATCGGGCGCCGGTTTAGCGACGAAGATGCGGCGCGCCGGTTTTTTACCGTCGACCTGCACCACGGGCGGAGCCTGAGTTGCGGCGCCGTGCTCGATGATGTCAACGAGCCGCTTGACCGCCGCATCGAACTGCGCCAACGGCTGCCCGGTGCTGAAATCAAAGTATTCGAGGAAGCCTCCGGTCTGGTCTTCGTCGGCTTCGAAAAACCGCACGCCGTTTTGCCCTTGGAGCGCAGACGGCACTCCGTCAGAAACTTCGTTCTTGTTGACGACGATGATGCGCCTACGCGCTTCGATTTCGGTTGGGAAGCGGTTGACGAAGTATTGCAGCTCCTTTTGGCACCACGGCCGCTGAACCCAGTTTCTCGACAGAACGACCAGAAGGGCGTCGGCTTTATCGAGTTCGGCGGGAATTGCATCTTCGAACTGCACGTTATCCCGCACGTTCCGTTTGTCCAAAAAAAGTTCGGCTTGGGAAGCAAAGCCGTCGTTCGTCAAGAAGTCCTTCATACGGCGCAGCATCGTGGTTACGAATCCATAGCGCAGCACGTCACCGGACTTTTGGGAGCGCGGTGTCTGGTCGTCGTCGCGAGCGTACGAAACGAAGATCAACATTGGGGCTCCGAGCCTCCTCGGGCGTTTCGCTGGTTCATTCAGCTAGCACCCTAACGCATCAGAGGATTCGGGTCGTCGAATGAGCTTCCTATCGCTCCGTTGTGCCCGATGGCCCGCTCGCGCGCCCGAAAACGCAGTAAGTACGGCGGCTTATGCGCTGGTCGCAATCGCGGGACCGGCCTGCCGGGCTACAGAATCTTGGGGTGTCGTGCCGGTAGAAGCCGTTGCCTCTTTGGCCATTCGACTGGATCTTCGCACCGGTCAAGAACTGCATGCCTATTCCGGAAGAGCGATCGGCGCTCCGGCTCGCATCGCGGTCATCTCGGCGGGCTCGGATGCCGCCGAGCAGCTCGCTGCCACACTGGTCGATTCGCTGCTCCGCGAACTCTCCGGCACGCCCGGCGTAACGCCGCTTTCCCTCTCCGCCGGTCGCGAGGTGGATTTTGCGACCTGGTTAGAGGATGCGCCGAAGGATGAGTTGCGATTAATCGTCGCCGTGGGCGACGACAGTACGCCAATCGACGACCGGCCGCAGTTTTCCACTTGGAGGAGCGATCCGTCGTATGGGTTTCTCCCAATTTTTCCAGCGAGCGCGCGACGAAGCGTTCAGAGCCTACTTCCCGAGTCACTTCGACCGATCAACGCGGCGTTTTGGTGGGCCTCCGTCGCCGAATGCCTTCCGCGCGTCCTGCAAGCAGCGGGAATCGTCGACGAGCGGTCGCGCGTCTTCATTAGCTACCGCCAAACGGACTACCCAAGCCTTGCTATTCAGCTGTTTGATGCCCTCGCGCGCCGTAATTTCGATACGTTCCTTGACTCGTTCCGCATCGACCCCGGAGTCGACTTTCAAGAGCGGCTGACCGAGGAACTTGGAAACAAGGGCGTTGTCGTCGTCTTGGAATCGCCGGGTATACTGGATTCGACTTGGACCCGCTACGAGGCAATGTGCGCGAAAAAATACGGCCTTGGGCTCATCGGCATCCTGACTCCCGACGGCGTGCTCGTCCCCGAGGTCGACGAGGAGCGCCGGGTTCGCCTCATCGATTCAGATTTCACAAACGCTCCGCTGAGTAGCTCTTCGCAGTTGAACGAAGAGACGCTTTCGCGCGTCGTAGAGCGAATCGTCCTCGAACATTCACGGCTTATGCTATGGCGCCAGGCTGAAGTACGCGACTCGATCGTTCTTGCGCTGGAAGACGCCGGGCTCAAAGTCCGGCCGCTCGGGCCCGGCCTGGTCGTGCAGACGGCGTCAAAGCAATATATGATTTCTTGCTCCCCGCGACCACCTGAGTCGCTCGATTTTGAGCGTACGGGCAATCTGGCACAACTGAGCGCGGCGCACGGCGTTCTCGTCGGTTTGTATGCTTTGATGCGACAGACTAGCCACCAGCACGTGAACTGGCTTTCGTCCATTTCCGGCGTCGCGATCGTCGACGAGGGCGATTTAATGCCTGCGGCCCAGGCCATCGCCGGAGATGCGCTATGAGTACCTTTTTGCTCTCGGCGAGCGTTCCAAGCCCGGAACGCGCGGAGCGATATCATCGAATCCAGGACAGTCAGTTGCACATCGATGAGGCGATCGTTTCTCTCTCGCGTGCGGTCTTCGCAAAGGGCGGCCGGATCGTCTTCGGGGGACACCCAACGGTCGTGCCGCTTGTCTCGATGGTAGCCGCCGAATACGTCTCCGCTTCACGAGCCTTCACGACCGGCGTAGGTCCTCCGACAATCGTCTATCAGTCCGAAGCCTATGCGGCAGTTGTCACCGCGCCGCAGCGTCACATGGTGAAGTTGGGGCTCACCGAAGAACGTCTCGTCCCGGCCGTGAACGGCGAGCGGTTCGATCCGCGCAGGCGGGGCGAACCGCAATGCGAAGAGAGCCTACGCGAGATGCGCTATCGCATGATTCGTGAAACAAAACCCCAAGCGCTCGTGTGCATGGGCGGAATGGAGGGCGTAGAGCGCGAGTTCGAGATGTTCTGGGAGCTCTGCCCCGATCGGCCCATTTGGCTTTGGGCGATTACCGGTGGTGCGTCTGCACTGTTGGCGAGCCGGTACGGCGATCGTTCCAACGTGCGTGTAGTCGGCATCGATCTCTTGAACGATCTCGCTCGGCGGCTGCAACGCCGTGCGCCGCTGCGCGGGGAAACCGAAGATCGGCCGGCGGTCGTTCCGTATCCCTACATCATGCAGGTTATGGTAGCCGACCCGAACCGCAGCACGGACGCTCTGCGCGGATTGAGCCTTTCCAATGAATGAGGCGCCGGTGTCCGACGCGGACCGGAATAAACATCTCGACTATTTGCAGGCGACCGTCGCTCGGCTGGCGGGGAACTCCTTTCAACTCAAGGGTTGGAGCGTGGGCCTCGGCAGCGTGTTGATCGGCTTCGTGACAAAGGATTCGCATCCGCGATTGGCGTGGGTTGCACTACTGCCTATCCTGGCTTTTTGGGCGCTCGACGGGTACTACTTATCGCTCGAGCGGCTCTATCGCCGCCTTTACAATCGCGTTGCCGGTCTCGACGGAGAACAGCCGCTTCCCCAGTTCGACATGGATGCCGGACGCGTTACGGGATCGCTATGGGCGCAGTCCGTAATGCGACTCTCCGTCCTGCTGGTACACTTGGCGCTTGTCGTCATCGCGGTCGCCGTAACGATGTACGGCTTCTTCGTCGTGACTCCGCATCAATGACGCCGGCCGTGCCTCGCGATCCCGACGTCGGGGTGCACCTACAAATGATCGTGGACGTGGTTGCGCGGATGGCGTCGAATAGTTTTTCGTTAAAGACGCTTGCCGTGGCCTTTGTCGCCGGTTTTCTCGCCTACCTCGGCGCCAGGCCGCATCCCCCCGCGGCAGTCTTCTACGGCGTTGCCATGAGTGTGGCCGTGTTCTGGCTCTTGGACGCTCAATATCTTCGTCTCGAGCGAATCTTCCGATCTCTTTACGATAAGGTTCGAACCCAGACATCGACGGATTATTCGATGGACGTCACCGAGGCGGGGCAGAAAGTCGCCTCGCTCTCCCGAATCGCGTTCTCCTGGTCGGTAGTTTGGCTCTACGCTGCGCTTATTGCCGGCGTGATTGTCCTCGCAATAAATCAGTAGTCCCCGCCCATCTCGGATGGCGCTTCGGCTTCGCAGGCCCAGCTCCAATCAGGATGACACCGAAGTAGGGCGAATCTATCCCGCTATGCGCTTGATCATCCTGGCTGCAATCGGACTATCGTTGACGGCTGCGGCGCCGATCCCGACGCCGTCGCTCGAAAGCTCAATACGCCAGCACGTTCGCTACGTGTTCGTTATCTATCAGGAGAACCGGTCGTTCGATCACTTTTTCGGCACGTTTCCCGGTGCGAACGGCATCTACACGGCGGCCGCGCGCACGCACGGGTTTGCGCAGTTTAACCCCGTCGCGGGCCGGGAGACGCAGGCGTTTCGCGTCGTGGCGCCCGAGATCGGCTTGTTGAACAATGCGCGAGCGCTCATGGAGGTCGGAATTCATGGCGGCGCGATGGACGGCTTCGTCCGCGCAGAGGCTGCCTGGGCCCAATACCTGCCGCCCAAGGCGCAACAGGTGCTCGGCATGACGAGCCTCGCCGACGCTGCATCGGTGGGCGACGAAGCAATGGCGCACGTGGATTGCGACACGATACCCTACCTCTGGAAGTATGCAAGCCGCTTCGCGCTCTACGATTCGTTCTTCCAAGGTGCGCGCGCGCCATCCACGCCGAGCAACGTGGAGATCATCGCGGCGCAAAACGGTGAAACCGAGTACGAGCGTTACCGCGCGGCGATCCCTCCATACATGACGCAGACGAATGTGGTAGGGCGCGGCGTTCCCATCTTTACCGATCTCGACCCCGCATGGGGCCCATACAACAGCGCCGAGAGCGGCGACCACCAAGTCGACCAAACCTACGCGACCGTGCTGTTGAATCTCGAGGGCGCGGAAGCCGGCCGCTTGACGAACTACACGCAGGACATTAGCGACGACATCGCCTTCCTGCGAGGGCAGGCAAAAGCGCGCGTCGACTGGATGTGGTATCAACAAGGCTACAACAATCCCGCCGATCCGCAGCATCTCACGTTTGTTACGCACCATCTCGCGCCGCACTACTTCGGCTACGTCAAGAATAATCCGACGATGGACCGCCACGTCGCCGATATCACGCAGTTCGCCTCCGACGTCGTGGCGGGCAAACTCGGCGACGGCGGACTTTTCTATCTCAAGGGCGGATTTGGCAGCAATCAGGACCTCAAGCCCGTGGGCGCAGCATCGTACACCTACCTCGGCGACGACGATCATCCCGGCGAATCCGATTCGCAGATCGCCGAGGCCGACGTCGCCGCGCTGGTCGACACGATTGCGCGCAGCAAATACTGGAGCCAGTCCGCGATCGTCATCACCTGGGACGATCCAGGCGGCTTCTGGGATCACGTACCGCCCCCGCAATGGCTCGTCTGCCCCGACGGCCACCCCTGCGGCAACGGCCAGCGCGTGCCGCTGCTGCTCGTTTCGCCCTACGCGCAGACCGGGGTCGTGCACGAGTACGACGATCAGGCGTCGGTGATCAAGTTCGTCGAGCGTCTCTTCGGACGCACGCCGCTCGCGCAGCTTCCCGATGAGGCGCGTTACATGCCATTCGGCCCGCGCGACGCGAGCGCCGCGACCGGCGATCTCTCGGGCGGATTCGACGAAGCGCGGCTGCGCGGCGAGAAGCCGCCGATCTCCCCCGATGCGGCCGTCATCCCCGACGACGTGGTTCGCGCGATTCCGAGCCCGTGGTCGTGCAAATCGATCGGCGTTGCACCCGTTCCGCCTCCGGCGGGAACGTCGGACGCGCCGCCGCCCGGGTTCAATCCGCACGTACTGGTCGTACCGCTACCCACTCCTACGAAGGCGACGTCCCCATGACTATTCTCGTTCCGACCAACCGTCGCCCGAAGACTCCGGGAAGGGTGCTCTGGGAGGATTTCTTGGAACCTCTGCAACTGACGCAGGGCGACGTTGCAGAGGCTCTGGGCGTCGACCGCACGAGCCTCAATGAACTGCTAAATGGCCGTCGCAATGTGACGACTGAAATGGCGCTTCGTCTCGGGCACGCGTTTGGTACGTCCGCGCAGTATTGGATCAACCTGCAGATGGCACTCGATCTATTCGATGCACGGAAATCCGAAGTCGCCACAGAGATCAAATGTCGGCCTGTTTTAGTTGGCAGAAAGCGCCACCCTTCGACAGGCTCAGGGTGACACGGACAGGCCGGGTGACAGTGTGACCGTCTCGCCGTCCCCGGTGTGCACGGCATGATTCGCGACGCCGGCCTCGCCATCGGCGCCATGTGGGTGGCATTCGTCGTCTTTTGGATCTTTGAGGCGACGCGCGCCAAGCGCCCCGCCCGTGGCTCGGCCTTGCCGAATATCATTCGAGCGCTCGTGCTCATCGCAATCTTCGTATTGCTTCGAATATCGCTCGGCATGCATCTGTTGCGGAACTTGCACGGGCCGATCGTCTCGAGTCCGATTGTGGCGATAACGAGCGCGGTCGTTTGCGCGCTCGGAATCGGCCTTGCGATTTGGGCGCGCGTCTATTTGGGGCCCAACTGGGGCTTGCCGATGTCGCTGCGTGAAGGCCACGAACTAATCACCACCGGCCCGTACGCCTTCGTGCGCCATCCGATTTACACCGGCATTCTGCTCGCGCTGGTGGGAACGGCGGTCGTGCAAGCGCGCTGGCCGAGCATCGTGATGCTCGTCTTTTTCTTCGCATACTTCATCTACGCCGCGAAGGTGGAAGAGCGAGCGATGCGCGAGCAGTTTCCTGCCGAGTATCCGGCGTACGTGCGACGCACCAAGATGCTCGTCCCGTTCGTCATTTGAGCCCAGCTAAGGAAAACCGCCATTCGAGCGGCGGGCCACGCCCGTGCAACCGAGGCTAGCGGGCGAGTACCATTACTGCGGCACAGACGCAGAAGAAGCCGAAGGCAATAGTGAGGAGGTCGATTCTTTGGTTTTTCAGCGATGCAATCATGTCTCTATTTACCCAAACGATGGATCGAAGCCGACGGTTCCACCGTACTAGCCAAGCGTAACCAAAGTCATTAATTCGTGCGGGGAATTGTAAACTGGCCATCCCAGTCGATTGATTGCACCACGCCCTTCGCATCGGTCTTGAATCGCACCGAAACGTAAAGCGGCCGGAAGAAGAACGCGTTGGGCCCGACCGGATCGAGCACCAGCTGCATGCCATCGTTGGCGTTGCTCAGGAATACATCATCGCCTTTTCTGGATACCACAAGCGGCAATCCGCGAAACCCGTACGTTCCGACGACCGCCGCCAACGCGTCGGGCGCCGGTGCGTACCGCGAGCGAAGTGCGGGTGTAGCGACGGTGCCGCCGCCGGCCAGCTTTCGTAGATCCCTTGCAATCGTGGTAGCGGCCGCGCATTGGATGTTGCTCAAGACGATTACCTTGAGGCCCGTCTGCTCGTCGATCGAAATATCCGACGCGAACCCCGGGATTCGGCCATCTTGCTCGAGGATCGTATTAGCCCCAACGGTACGCTTTCCCCAACCGGCTGGATGCGGGAATGCTGCCGCGATGCCCAGCCAACGGGAGAGATCGGCGGCATTGGAACGGATCGATCCGTTTCCGACAAACCAGCCGGGAGCGATCTCCGCAGGCGCCACGAGGCCACGTGGCGGCGGCCCGGGATCGTAACCCGCGGCCGCGTTCTCGTGCGGATCGACAGCTTCCGCCGATGTATGTTTCAGATCCATCGGCACGAAGATGTTGTCGTGGAGGAACTTCGCATAAGAATTCCCCGAGGCACGTTCTATAGCGAGCGCCAGCAGGAGGTAACCGGAGTTGGAGTAGTTTCCCTTCGTGCCCGGTTTGAAGTCTAGAGGGTAAGTATTGAGCCATCGCACGATTTGCGCGAGCGAAAGATTCTGCTCGCGGACCGCTGCAAATGCGGGAATCGAGTAAAAATCGGGAACTCCCGCGCTGTGTTTCAACAGCTCGTCGATCGTAATGTCCTTTGAATGGCTGTACTCAGGAACGAGGGTATCGAGTCTATCCGCGTAGCGGAGCTTTCCCCGGGCTGCGAGCAACTCCACGGCCGCGGCCGTAAACGTCTTCGACACCGACCCGATCGCGAAGCTGGTATCAAAGGAAGCAACGTTTCCAAAGGCGCCGCGATAGATATCGCCGTGCCTTCCGGCTATGTAGACAACGCCGGAGAAGTCTTGCTGCGAAACGTAGGGAGCGATATACGCGAGGATAGTGCTAGACTCGTTCGCAGCTAGTAATGCTATCGCTGCGACGAGCCTAACGCACCCCAAAAGTGACTTGATGCGCACGATCCTGCGTTGAGGGCGCGTGTTTACGCGCCCTCTGCCGCCTTGCGGATCTCGTTGATGTCGAGCTTCTTCATCTGCAACAGCGCCTTCATGGCGCGCTCGCGTTTTGCGGGGTCGTCGTGGCCGACGTACTCGCTCAACCCTTGCGGAACGATGTTCCACGCGAAGCCGAACTTGTCGCGCAGCCACCCGCATTGAATGATCTGTCCGCCTTCGGCTAAGCGATCCCAGACGTTATCGAGCTCGGCCTGCGTTTCACAGGTGACGAAAAGCGCGATGCCGCCGCGCGGCGGGACGTCGGACTCCGGTCCCTCGTTTACGACGCCGCCGTTGAGCGCCATGAACTCTTGTCCCTCGAGCGTGAACTCGATCATCATCGGCTTGCCCTTCTCGCCAGGGCCGGAGTCGCCGTAGGGTATGACTTTGTCGATCTTCGAGTCCTTGAAAATCGAAACGTAGAAGTTGACCGCTTCCTCGCCTTCGCCGCTGAACCAGAGCAGCGGCGTGATCTTCTGTTCGGTGCGCACCATGGTGTTCGATACTTCCTTTCGTTCGTTGTAAGGGTTCGCGACTCACGCGCTTAGATAGGTTGGCCGAACCGGCGAAGACTCCTTAGCGCCAAGCGGGGCAAAGGTCGACAGTTTCAAAGATGGTCTCGCCGATGGCCCGGCCATAATGCGGTTCGGTCATGAGGCCTTGCATAAACGATCCGGACGGAAGAGTGCGCTCGGCCGATTTCAGATGATTCTTGTCAAAGCCAATCACGAGGGTCCCTTTGAGAACCGTGTACAGGTCGTATGAGTTGTTGACGTGCCAAGGGTAGATGAAGCGATCCGGAAACTTGTTCAAAATCACTTGGCCGCATTTGTCGCTCTCCTTGCCACGTAAGACGGCGTAGAACGCCCCCGGCGGCACATCTTTTCCCGTTATAGGAATCCACTGAATTTGATAGGGCAGCGTGTAGAGTGTTTGAGCACCGGCGCGAGCGACTCCGCAGGCCGTGCACGCCAGCGACACTAGGAGCAAAGTTCGAATCAACAACTTCAACACATGCATACCTTTCCTGGTCTGGCCACTTCCGGTCGGAGCTGCTTCGAGCTGCTGCCATGGATTCCGTTCGCTCTAGCCCAGCCGCTCGAGTAACGCTTCGTCGTCGAGGCGCGCGAGTTCTGCGGGAACACGCGGTCGCACGCGGGCCGCGAGCTGCGCGGCGATTTCGCTGCGACGACTTCTCTGCAGCGCGTCGCGCCGCTCCAGAAAGCGTTTGATCAGGCCGCGCTCTTCGCCGGTGAGGTAGACGGTGGGCGAATATGCCGGCTCTTCCGCGCGTCGAGCGAAAGCGCGCGGCGCAGCGAGGCGCGCGTCGCGCACGACGATCGTACCGGCGGCGAGATCGCCGAGACGCTTGTTCTCCGGCGAGATTAGCGCGCTGATTGCTGCCAGGATGTAGTAGCCGACAATCCACTCACCGACTCGAATGAGATTGCGGATCAGCGAGGCGCCGAAGTCGATCGGATAGCCGCCGTCTCGCACGACCCGCAAACCAAGGAGCTTCTTGCCGGGAGTCTGACCGTTCCACGCCGCCTCGAAGACGATGAAGTAGCCGAAGAACACCAGGAAGACGATCGTTACGATGAGCGCGATCGCGAGGCTCGTGGCGAGCTTATCGGAGATCGCCGGTGGCGCGTGCCGGGCGGCCTGCAGACGCGAGCCGGCGAGAATCAGTCCCGCGAAGATCGCGATAATGGTGAGGATTTGAATCGCTTGATCGACCATGACCGCGAGAAAACGGCTCCCCAACCCGGCGAGCTCATAGTGAAATGCAATGCTTTCGGGCGTCCGAACCTCAAGCGTCCGATCCATACTAGCTAGTGTCGTAGGTTCGACGGCGGCGCGCCGCCAACTTGTCAGCCGTTGAATCAAAGCACGTTCGTGTCGCGCCGCTCGGGCACGTGGGAGGATCTCGATCGACTCCTGCGGCGCGGTGCCCGGCGCCTGAGCCCGGAGCAGATCGCGGAGCTCGGCCGCCTCTACCGGGCGACGACGAGCGATCTCGCCTACGCGCAAGGGCGCGGATTCGATACCGCGCTACTCGAGTATTTGAACCGGAGCGTCGCGCGCGCGCATGCCCGAGTCTACGCGCGAGCGCCCGAGAGCGGCCTGCAGCGCATCGCCGATTTCTATACGAGCGCCTTTCCGCAAGAGTTTCGCCGCTCGCTGCCCTTCTTTGCGATCTGCACGGCACTCACGGTCGCCTGCGCGGTCGTCGCCTACGTGCTCGTGCGGACCCACCCGAACGACGCCTACGCGCTGCTGCCGAAGTTCCTCGTCTCGGAGAAGATCCGCAAGAGCCTGCACGATTCGAACTTTGCCGTCGATCCCAGCTTCGCGCCGGTGATGTCGGCGGCGATCATCACCAACAACGTAAAAGTGGCAATCATTGCGTTTTCCGGCTGCGTCACGCTCGGGGCGGTAACCCTCTACATTCTTGCGACGAACGGCCTGTTGCTCGGCGGCATGGGCGCGCTCTTCACCAACGCGGGATTCGGTCGCGACTTCTGGGCGACGGTCGCTCCGCACGGCGTGATCGAGCTGACCGCAATCCAGATCGCGGCGGCAGCCGGGCTGCTGATTGCGGCGGCATTGGTCTATCCGGGGCGCGTGCGGCGGCGCGATCTGATCGTCGCCAACGCGCGACGCGCCGGAACGCTGATTCTCGGCGTGGCGTCGATGCTGGTCGTCGCCGGCACGATCGAAGCCTTCGTCTCACCGCGGCGCTTGCCGGAATCGGTGCGCATCACGATCGGCTTGATCACCGGGGTGGTGATGATTCTCTACTTCGCCGGCGCCGGACGGCAACCGCCGGAGGAACGTGCGTCATCCTGAGCGTAGGCGCGTAGCGCCGGAGTCGAAGGGCTGCACAGTGTCGCGTCAGCTCACCTAGTCCGCGATCAGCTCCTCGGCGCGGCGGCGCACCTCGGGCGGAAATGGGCTGGAGCGGCGGTTGACGCGATCCATGTGGACGGCGGTCAGCTCGCAGACGGCGCAGACTTCGTCGCGCTGCGCGTCGCGCATCTCGTGCACGAACATCATCTTTCGCTCGCCAATGCTCACGATGTGCGAACGGATCTCGACGGTGTCGCCGGGAAAGAGCTCGCGCTTGTAGGCGATGTTTTGCTGCACGCCCGCGACTCCGCTCTGCGTCTCGCGCATATAGCTTGCGGTGATGCCGATGGCGGCGAACAGGTTCCACGTCGCCTCGTCGAACTTCCCGACGTAGTACATGACGTTCATGTGACCCATGTGATCGCAGTGCCAGGGGTGAACGGCTCCGCGATAGGTCGGGATTCTACTGTTGAGTGGCATTGCTCGCATCGACTTCGATAGTTGGGATCAACACCTTCGGAGATGCGCTCGGGCCTCCGCTCGCATACCGGCAAATCTGGTCGACCGTCTCTCTTCCGATTTCATCGGGAAACTGGCGAACGTCCCCGAACAGACGCCCGCCGGCAACAGCCTCTCTGCCCTCCGGCACCGCGTCGAAGCCCACGACTCTAACGGCATTCGTTAAGCCGGCATCGTCTATCGCTCGCGCCGCTCCCAGCGCCGTCACGTCGTTGAATGCGAAGATTCCGCCGAGGTCTCGGTATTCGCTCAGCAGCGTTGTGGTCACCACCCTCGCCGCCACTTGCGTGCCGTTCGTATTTTCGTCCTTGACGATATGAGCGTTTCTGCAGTTTGCCTGGATGCGAGCGGAGAAGGCTCGAACGCGGTCGCCGACGTCGGGTGCGACGTCAACTCTAACGACCTTCCCTTTTCTCGTCTCGTTCTTGAAAACATCGAGGATCGCGATCGAAGAGCGATCCGACGTCAACGCCCTACACATGACATCGGCCGCTTGGGCGCCTCCCTCCGCATTATCAGAGGTTATCGTAGAGGTTACGAACTGCTGACCGTCGCTTTGCGGAATATCCGCGACAAACACCGGGATACTGCGCCTACGCGCCTCTCTGAGGTCGCGCCGGTACATTGGATAGTTTGCGTCCACGAGCACCACGACCGAGCCCGGCTTTGCCCGAGCAAGGAATGCTCGCAGCTGCTCGTCGCGACTACTTCTAGGTTTCGTGATCAGCTCGACGTTAATCGGGTAACCGTACTTTGCCGCCTCCTCCCGCATGCCGCTCGCCATATCCTCATAAAATTCGTCCTTTATGTCCTTGATGAACACTGTGACGCTCTGGGTCGCGGCGGCGGCGCCTTGCTCGCAGCTTCCAGACTGAACAGCAGCGTGGCTGCAACTCCCGGCGAGGATTAGAAGAAGGGCCACAGAGCGGCGTGATACCATCTCTGATTAAAAGCTCGGCGCTTTCTTCTGAGTGTCTTTCGATAACCCTAATGCCGCGAGGAACAGCGGCAGCAAAACGCCGACGGTCTGCCAAAGCGCGGTGTTACTGGCAAGCCCGAGAACGGAGAAGGGCTCGACCACGCTTACCTCCTCTATGTTGTCGGCAAAGTAGTGCCGAACGAAGTGTCCGTCGTCGGCTGCTAGATCGAAGTGTTCCTTAAGCGCGTGTTCTCCAAGTTTGGTCACATTATATGCGAAAGTTTCGTCCACGCCAAGCGTGCGCCCTAGGGGCCCGGTTGTGAAGCGTTGTTTTGAGACGCGCGCAGTTTCCACCCATTTCGAGGTTACTCCAACTGCAAGCGAACGTAATGCCGCAGGATCGGGGCTGTAATACGCCCTCGAGTAGATTCGCATAAGGCCTGCACGATCCGCACTGATGCGATTGTTGACCGACGTGAACACCGCGAGTGTGACAAATGCTCCTTTTGGAAAGCGGCCATCCAAATCCACAAAGATCACCCGCTGCTTGACGGGGTGGTGAACGAAGGCCGACCAACCAATAATACCTTGAATCGCCAGTACTCCTAACATGGCGAGCCACAAGCCGCGACTACCGACCACGGAGAGTAGACGAGCTACGAACCGTTGGTTAGCATTTCGCCTCACATCGATTAGTAGTGCCGCGACGACGTACAGAGCCGCAAACACGACAATCGCAGCGGTTGCGCCGAATATGACATCGGTAAGCCGTTGAGTCTCGATCGTTCGTAGAATCGCCAACAGGTCTTGGCTGTCAGATTCCATCAGTTATCCAGGAAGGCGTCGGGCTGCACGCTTGTTCGTTAGGAGTATGAGCGGCTACCTCCCTTTCCGCCGGCGTCTCTTTACAGCGTTGCGCGGTAATCACAACAGGCCTCGCCGCTTGACGCGCAGGTATTCGTCGATCAGTGCGGTCGTCAACTTCTTCGCCGGCACGTCGATGACGATGACCCCGGCGCGTTCGAGCATCGCTTTGGCGAGGCGGCGTTCGTTGGCCAGGCCGAGCGCGACGTTCGCGCGGTAGGCGGCCGCTACGGTGTGCGGCTCCTCCGCGAGCGCGTTGCTCACGGCGGCATCGTTCATGAAAACGCAGATCAGCAGGTGATGCCTTGCCAGCGAGCCGACCTCGCCCATGACCGCAGCTTGCGCGAGCGGATCGATAACGTCGGTGAGAAAGACGATCAGCGAGCGCTTGTGCAAGTGATGGCGCAGGTACGCGAAGGCGCGCGTGTAGTTCGATTCCTCGAAGCGCGGTTCGAGTGCGTAGAGTCGGTCGGTAAGATGCGCGATCGACGAACGCGTCGAGCGCGGAGCACTCGCTGCGATGATCTCGTGCGCGAAGGCAACCAGGCCGACCCGGTCGCTCGCAAGCCCGGCGATCGTTGCGAGCGAGAGCGCGGCGGTGACCGCGTAATCGAGTTTGCGGCCTGTATCGATGCGCGGCGTCATCAGGCGTCCGCAATCGAGCAAGAGCATCACGTTTTGGCTGCGCTCTACTTCGTGCTGCGCGACCATCAGTTTTCCGCGGCGCGCGGTCGCCTTCCAGTCGATCCTGCGGAAGGCGTCGCCGTCGCTCCATTCGCGCAGCGATTCGAACTCGGTTCCGGCTCCGCGCAGCTTCATGCGACGCAAGCCGGCTTCGATCGTGCGATTCCGCAGATGGAGCTTGCCGTAGCGCTCGACTGCGGCGAGATCGGGAAAGACGCGGATCGGCTGCGGCTCGGGGATGCGCAGACGCCGGCGTATGAGGCCGAGTGAGTTTTCGTACCAAACGTAGAGCGTTCCGAGCGAATCGGCGCCTCGGAACATCGGCGTCACTTGGCGCTCGATCGTCGCGCGACTCTGCGGTGGAACCTCTGCGACGAGCTCGTCGGTTTCAAAACGCAGCGTGTGCGCCGGCGCCTCGATGATGGCTATGCGTACGGCACGGCCGGAGCGGTTTTCGATGCTATACTCGATGCTGGCGCGAATGCCGAGCGCGAAATGCTCCGGCGGCGTGCGCGTCACGAACAGTGACGACCTCGGCGGCCCGAGGATCGCGTCGGCGATCGTCGCGATTGCGAGCGCGGCGGCGAGTACGATCGCAAACGGAACGAAGAGCGCAACGCCGGGCGAGAGCGCGAGGAGCAGTGCAATCGTCGCGAGCACCCACAAGAAGCGCGCAGTGACCCAGGCCGGCAGCCACAGTCTAGACATCGCCGCGGGGGACGGGGATTGCGGCGAGGAGGTCGCGGAGAATCGCCTGCGCGGAGATTCCTTCGATTTCGGCGTCGGGCGCCACGATCAAGCGATGCGGGATGACGAAATCGGCGACGTCTTTCACGTCGTCGGGCGTCGCGAAGTCGCGGCCCGCGATCGCGGCTGCGGCTTGCGAGGCGACCAGCAGCTGAATTCCGGCGCGCGGCGAGGCGCCGAGCGAGAGGCGCGGGTGCGAGCGCGTTGCCGCGACGATGCGATACGCGTACTCGCGCAGGCCGTCGGAGAGGTGCACGCCGCGCACCGCGTTCTGCGCCTCGATCACCTCGGTGGCATTGGTAATCGGCACCACCTGCGACGCTTCGAGCGAGCGTGCGTCGAAGCCGGCGGCGGTGCGCGCGAGCAGTTCGAGTTCCTGCGCCTCTTGCGGATACGACGACTCGACTTTGATCATGAAGCGGTCGAGCTGCGCTTCGGGAAGCGGATAGGTCCCTTCGTATTCGATCGGATTCTGCGTTGCCGCGAGCAGGAACGGCTGCGGCAACGGATACGGAACGCCGTCGATCGTGACGCGCCCTTCCTCCATCGCTTCGAGCAGCGCCGACTGCGTCTTTGGCGGCGTGCGATTGATTTCGTCGGCGAGCACGACGTTTGCGACGATCGGCCCGGTGCGCGTCGTGAACTGTGCGGTCTGCGGATTGAAGACGGTCGTGCCGACGACGTCGGAGGGCATCAAATCGGGGGTAAAGGCGATGCGCCGAAACTCCAGGCCGAGCAGCAGCGCGAGCGCGCGCACGGCCAGCGTCTTGCCGGTGCCGGGCACGCCTTCGATCAGCACGTGACTGCGCGCGAGCAACGCGATCGTCAAACCGAGCGTGAGCCGATCGGCGCCGACCAAGACGCGTTCCATTCCGGCCTCGAGGCGGCCGGCGAGTTCTTGCACGGAAGTCTTCACGCGTGCTCCTTTCGAATCCGGTAATCGTCGATTGCCCGCGCGACCACCTGGTAGTCGCCCGGGCGGCGGCGCGATCGGCGCATCAGCTCGGCGACCGCGGTAATATAGTGCGACGAGTCGCGCTCGTCGGGCGGATCGGGAAGGTAGGGCGGCGCAAACGGGACGTTCGCGCCGATCAGCGCGATCAGCGCGAGCCCAACGACGATCCAGACTGCGGCGCGGACGGGGCCCGGGAGCACGCCCCACATCGTCGGATTCTCGCTGTAGCCGTGCGCGAATTCGTCGAAGGCGACGACGCCGTTGCCCGCGATGACGTTATAGGCGAAACGCACGTTGTCGGCATTGCGCAGCTCTGCGTTGCCGAAGAGCTTGGGCGCGGTGATCGCGATCACTTCGCCGCGGCCGAGACGATACCAAACCGCTACGATTCCCTGCGTGTTTGCGAGCAACGGGATGCCGTGCGCGTCCTTAAAGGGAAAGAGCGTGTTGACCAATCCGCGGACGCGAGCGACACCTTGCGCGTAGGCGTTGTGCGCCAGCGGAATCGCATCACCCCGATCGGAAGCCGGCACCGACGTACCGACGCCTGGCGTGATGTCTTGCGAACCGTCAAACTGCTCGTCGATCACGACGAGGCGGCCACCCTTCATTGCGAAGCGGCGTAGTAGCTCCGAGCCGTACTTGTCGAAGCCCGGAGCGTTGGGTTCGCCTTCATAGCCGGTAATCACGAGCGTCTTGACCGACGGATCCAAATCGGCGATCGCGCGCTCGAAACGCCGTACCGTAACGCCGGCGCTCTGCAGCACTTCGTAGAGCGCCTGGTAGCCGTTCGGCCCCGTATCGTAGGTAGAGAAGAATGACGGGCGCTCCTGTTGCGCGATCGTCGTGCGCTCGTATGTCAGCAGCGCGAGCACCGTGATCGAAGCGATGACGAGCGCGAGCTCGACGCGCCGGCGCGTCATGCGTGGGCCGTCCTTCGACTACGCGCGCTGCGCGCACTACGCTCAGGATGACACATTTTGGTTACGCTCGCCCCTCACGGTGACACATTTGCAGAGAGCGTATCGAATGCGTTGACGGCGCGTTCCCAATGCGAGGCTTCGACGGCGCGCTCGGCGTACGCGCGTTGCACGAATGCCGACGCAACCGCATCGAACGGCGCGAGCAGCGAGACGTTGTGAGCGCGGAGGCTGCGACGCAGATCGCCGACCGTTGCGCTCGAGGTGGCGTCGACGGCGCCTTGGCGAGCGAGCAGCGCGACCGTTGCGGCGAAGAGCAACAACGCGGCGGAGCCGTAATCGCCACGCGCCGCGGTAGCGCGTGCCCGATTATAGAGCGCGAGCGGCGAAGGCGGATCCTCGAGCGGCGAAGTCCGCACGCGCGACTGCGAGCGCGCAAATTGCCAGCCCATCGCCAGACGTACGACGATGTAGAGCAAGAACAAACCTACCGCGACCAGCAGCACGTCGCCGATATCCGCGGCCGCCGCGCGGCCGACGCGTGCGTGACCGAAGAGCGCCTCCCAGAAGCGATGCCAGCGATCGGCGATCCAATCCCACGCGCGCATCCACCACGATTCGCCCGCGACGCTCGACTGCGGCTTCGATAGCCGATATCGGCCTGCAACGGCGAGCTCGCGCTGCACGAGCGCGTGCAGATCCGCAACGGCCGGCGCGGCACTCGCAAGGGCGCGCGGTCCGGAGCCCAGACGAGCCAGAGAGTGCGCGGGGTTTGCATGAAGCCATCGCGCGATCAACACCTCTCGCGACGGCGTCGCGAGCGCGAGCACGAGGCCGGCAGCGACGATCACGCGGGTTGGGTGGCGCCGAGATGCTCGAGGCTCGACTCCAAATCGTACCCCTCGCGCCGAATGCGCACGTCGAAGTAGTAGATAGCGAAGAGCACGACCGCGAACGGATTGATCACCGCGGTCGGGAGCGTTTGAACCACCGCCTCCAGCAGCGGCAAATGGACGAACGCCGCAAAGATGCTCAGCAAGCTGAACATCGACGACGCACCCAAGATGATCGCACCCGTCGCAATTGAGAAAAGCACCGCGCGCCAAAACTCGGCGCGGTTGAAGACGCGCGAGAAGCCGAGCACTAGCGCGGCAACCGGACCGCAGTCCTCGATGACGACGGCGTACATGGCAAATCCGAGTGCGACGAGCAAAGGCGCCAGCAACGGCAACATCAGCAAGAGCACGCCGAGGAACGCGACCGCGCCAACGATCACGGCAAGTGCCGGAACCATCGTCGTGATCGCCATCGTAATGAAGACGATCCCGATCGCAATGACGATCGCGGCGATATACCATCCCAAAATGACGAGAAACTCGAGGCCCAGCAGCCCTAGGATCTGCAGCCAGCGGCGAAACACGACCTCGTAACAGGGTCGAAACTCCACCGGGCGATCGCGGTAGAGGCGCGCGACGCCGACCGCAACTGCGTTCATCACGAAGGGTGTGAGCAAGTAGCCCACGAGCATGGCCAGGATGAAGGCTGCGACGCCCGCGGGCGAATCGAAAAGCGTCGGAATATGCCCGGCACGCGCGGTTTGCGGATTCTCCAAAATCCGGATCATCGTATCCATCTCCGGTCCCGAACCCAGCGCAATGATGTATTGCAAGATCGCAAACGGCACGACCAAGACCATGACGATCGCCGCGAACGACACGAAGTTCCGCAAATACAAGGTAACGGCGCGGTCGAAGATCTCGCCGAATCCGAGGGGTCGAAGCTCCATTACCGGCCGGGTTCTTGCCGGCTTATGCGAACACCCCCGGGCGAGCGTTCACGTGCGTCCACGCGCCGAGTCCCGCCAGACGGGAACGCGGATACCGTTCGTGCGATTCACGACGAAGGCGAGCAGCGTGAGGGCGAAGACCGCGGCCATGAGAAATAAGAAGTCCTCGATCTTCGGCAGGATGCCAAGCGCGACGATGAGCGTCGTGGCGCCGGCCGGCGGATGTTCGGCATCGAGCAGCAACATGAGCCCCGCGGTGAGCGCGAGCGCGATCGCGGCGGCGAGAACGCGATGGGTACCGACCTCGGGGCTCAGCGGCACGCCGAGCAGGCCGGTCGCGGCGAGTCCCACGTAGCCCGAGGTTGCGCCGATGAAGTGACCGAGCAGCACGTTCCGCGGCGCCGAGAACCGGTCGAGCGGATTGGCGAAGAGCATGATCGCGGTCGGGCCGAGCGACGGAAAGATGAATGGCCGCGACGTAACCGCCGCGGCGAGGCCAATCGCCAGCATCGTCACGAAACACCAGAAGACCGTTCGCAGCATCGCGAGGCGTGGATTCTCAAACGGGCTCAGGATGCCTACCTGGAGCGCCCCGCCACGGTGGATGACACCGTTGTTGCGCCGAATCCTAAAGCCAATGATTCGAAGGCATTTCATCGGCTCGTCGCTCGGCGCGTCGGCGCTGCTAGCCGCAGGCGTGCCGGCGCGCGCGAGCGCAACGCCGGGCTCTTCCGAAAGCGCGATCGTTCCCGTGCGGATCGATCCGGGCAGGGTCATCCGCACGGTGGTCGGATTGCGCCCGTTTCGTGCCGCCGGATTCGTGCTGCGCGCCGAGTCGTTCGTCGATAAAGTGCTCGTGCACAACTACGGTCACGGTGGCGGAGGCTTCAGCCTCTCGTGGGGCTGCGCGACGCTCGCCGCCGATTTGGTTGCGGATCGGTCGCCGGCGCGCGCGGCCGTCTTGGGATGCGGCGTGATCGGTCTGACCACAGCGCGGATTCTGCAAGAGCGTGGATGGCAAGTGACGATCTACGCCGCCGATCTTCCGCCGCAGACGACCTCGAATATCGCCGGCGCGCAGTGGACGCCGACCTCCGTCTTCCTAAGGGATCGGACAACATCGGAGTTCATGGAGACGTTTCGCAATGCCTCGCGCATCGCCAACCGCAGGTTTCAGTTGATGGTCGGGCCGACATACGGCGTGCGCTGGATCGACAACTATATGGTCAAGCACGACGCGCAACCGGGGGGAGAACTCGACTCCGCGCAGTGGGCCGGCATCGCCGATCTCTACGCTGACGTCGAGCGGATCGATCCAGCCTCGGTTCCGTTCGTCGGATTTGCCGACATCCATCGATTCACAACGATGCTGATGGAACCGAATACCTTTCTTCCCGCGGTGCAGCGCGATTTTCTCTTGCAGGGCGGGCGCATCGTCGTGCGCATATTTCACGCTCCGTCGCAGGTCGCCGCGCTGCACGAAGGCGCGATCTTTAACTGCACGGGATTAGGATCGCGCGCGCTCTTCGGCGACCCGATGCTCGAACCGGTGCGCGGCCAGCTCACGATTCTCGAACCGCAGCGATGTCGATTATATCTATCTTGTGAACGCGCCGCTACTCTACATGTTCCCGCGCAACGACGGCATCGTGCTTGGCGGAACGTTCGATCGCGACAACTGGTCGACCGCGGTCGATTCCGCGACGCAGGCGCGCATTCTCACGGCCCACGAAGCCGTATTTAAAGCTTGAACGCGATACGTGCCGCCAGCGACGAGCTGCCGCCGTAAGACGCAGTTCCGAAGAGCGCGCCGCCGCTGCCGACGAGGACTCCACCGGCGGGATAGGCGCCGCCCGCGCCGTTTGGAAACGCCAAGAGCACGCGCTCCGAACCCGCAGCAGTTACGGAAAAGACGGTACCGTCGCTGCTCGGGTCTCCACCGTACTCGCTGCTGCCGTAGAACGTGCCGTCCTTTCCAATCGCAAGAGCAGGCACCGGATAGCTGCCGTCGCCGTATCCGCCCAAACTGTGGAGCAATCGCTCCGTATAGCGCTTGTGGGAACGCATCAACGCAAAGATCGCGCCGGCGTTTTGCGCTCCGCCGTACTGACCGGCCCCATAGAGCGCGCCGTTTGCGCCCGTGGTTAGACCGGCGAACGGATTCGCGGCATCGTTCGGCGCGCCGGTGAAACGGTAGACCGCGCGCCGCCGGTCGCGGACGTTCCGTATAGATTCTCTCCGACGAAGATCGGCGGCGATCCCGGGGTCGCGCCATCGCGGCCGCCGGTGAAACGGTGCAGAATACGCTCGGCGTAGCTCGACCCTGCCCGCTTCAATTCGAAAACGATACCGCATCCTTCGCTCGTGTTGCACTGCGAGCCGCCGCCGCCGAGTAGCGTGGCGCCGAAAAGATCGCCCACCGATCCATCGTCAATCCGCCGAACGGACCGGTGCCGTCAGTACTGCTGGTGAAAACGTGCAAGATCGTTTCGGTGTACGACGAGCCCGCGGGCATCAACCTGAAAACGGTGCACCCGCCGGAGCCGCCGTACTCCGTCGTACCGTAGAGCGCACCGCTTGCATCGGCGATGAGCGTTCCCTGCGGGCTCGCGCCGTCGCTTCCACCTTGGAAATCGTAGATTACGTGCTCGCGCGCGCCGCGCGCCCCGAGCAGCGAGGGCGAATCGGCATGCGGTACGTTCGCGACCCCACCCGGTCCGGCGCACGCGACGAGGAACGCAACCGTTGACGCCAGCGCCCGAATTGTCGATCGCACAGCAGAATTATTTCGGTCGATGTGCGCTCTTGCCTGGAATCTGGGACTCTCCGCGCGAAACGCAGGCCAGAAATGGACCGGCGCGGCGCATCGATCGCCTTCATCACGGTGGGTCTGACGGTGCTGGCCGGTCGTTGCGCCGTCGCGGATCCGGTTGCATCGCCCTCGCCGTCGCCGAGCCCGCAGGCCTCGGACCCGTGCGACGGTGCCGATCGGTTACTCGCAACGGCCAACCGGCCGACCATTGGGTTCAGCGCGTGCGCGGTCAAGAAGGGCACGGCCGTCTTCGAACTCGGTTATCAAAACCAAGTCAACGGTACGCCCTCGAACGGATCCGTCCAAAGCCAAGTTCCGCAAACTTTTTTCCGCGTCGGTGCGGCCACGCGCTTCGAACTCGACGTCGTCGGTCCGAACTACGTCGCGACGCGTGCGTATCCCGGGTCGTCCGCCGTCACGCACGGCGTGACCGATTCCGGTTTGGGTTTCAAGTACGAGCTGCCGCCGGAGGGACGATGGACGCTTGCCTTCGACGGACTCTGGACCAGTCCGAACGGCTCGCCGTTCCTTACTGCCGGGAGTGCAACGCTTACGGGCAACCTCGACGCTTCGTTTGCATTGAGTCCTTCGACCAGCATCGGAACGACAATCGCGTTCTTGTCGACCGGCGCGTACGAGAATACGATCCGCTCGCGATACGGCGTGACCGAACCCTCACTCGTCGTGACGACACAGATCCCGAACGACTATCAGTTTTATGCTGAGTACGTTTTCGTGTCGAAGATCGCGCCGAGCTACGGCGGTCGCGCCTTTACCGACTTCGGCGTACAGAAACTGCTTGGCAGCCGCACGGAGATTGACGTGGAGTACGGTCATGCATTTACCGGCGATCCCGCACTGCGCTTCGACTACATAGGAACCGGGCTCGTGCTGCAGTTCTGGTAGTCAAACTCAAACGCCAGCTCGCCGCGCTCCAGCCGGAGGAGCCGCGCCTTCGTTTCCAGACCGCCCCCGAAGCCGACGAGCGCGCCCGAAGCGCCAATCACGCGATGGCAGGGCGCGACGATTGGTATCGGATTGCGGCCGTTGGCCGTGCCCACGGCTCGCATCAAGTTCGGATCGCCGAGCTGCTTGGCGATCTGCCCGTAGGTGCGCGTCTCGCCGAACGGGATCTCCAGAAGCGCGGCCCAAACGCGTCTTTGAAAATCGGTGCCGATGAAGTCGAGCTGCAGCTTAAACGTGCGCCGTTTGCCGGCGAAGTATTCGTTGAGTTGGCGCTCCGTCTCGATGAGCACGGGATGATTGGGCTCTTTGGTAGCCTCATCGAGCAGCGCGAGCCGCTTTGACGTTTCCCACGCGATCGCGGCGAGGCCCCGCTCGCCGGCGACGAGTTTCAGCTCGCCTACGGGCGACTCCATAATCGTATAAAAGTAGCGTTGCAAAAAAGGCTACGCGCCTCCTATCCGCACTTCGGTACGCGCGCGTCCGGTGGCGGATTGTACGGATCGCGCGGAGCGTACATCGCATGCCACGGCCGGCGTCCGTCGACGTGCACGTCGTAGGTCGGTTCTTCGCCGCACCACGTCGTAAAGTCGAACTGCTCGCCTTGCCGGCTCAGTTTCGTTACGGTCAGCTTGCTCGAGACGAACGGCTTGTCGGAAACGATATCCTTGGCGGCGCCGCCGCGAATGAGAAAGGCCGAGCCGCCCTTCCCTTGGAGCAGCAACGTTCCGACGCCGTACTTGTCGATCGCGATGCCGCTCGCCTCATCGATGCCGACTCCGAGTACGACGGTGGGCCGGCGGCGCACTTTGCCGGCCGCGATTTGGCGCGCCATGAAGACGACCGTTCTGCCGAAGCGGTTGCGCGTGACAAAGTGCATGTCCGTAATCGCGTCGTCGAGCGCCGCGAAGTGTAGAAAATCGTAGGTGAAGCTGATCAAGCGTTCGTAGGGATGCTTCACGGCATTGCGCGACTTGGCATCGCGCCGAACGTCGTTCGTTGCGTCGAAGACGAACTTACCGAGGATCGCTTCGCCGGCACTCGTACCGCCGACGACGCCGCCCGCGTCATAGACGCCCTGCACCGCGGATTGAATCGGCGTGTTCTTCCAGATGACGTAGTCGGCTTGATCGCCGCCGGCGAAGAAGACCGCCGAGGATTGCTCGACGATCGCCGCAGCCGCGCTCAGCGTTTGCGCCGACGAACAGACCGGTACGAGCAGCGTGCGCACGGAATGGTAGGGCGCGAGCCGGTAGATGTAGCGATCGTAATCGTTATTTCCCGTAGCGCGCAGTACGACGACATCGCCCCCTCGGCGATTATGCGAGCCGACGATGGTGTCGTGAATCCAGACGAACTCGCCGTTGACGTCGGTTCCGCCGCCGCCCAGCACGAGGCCCGGGCCGTGCAGCTCGATGCGATGCGGTTTCGGTGCGCCGACGGGTCGGTAGAAAATCGGCTTGCACTTTGCGGGCGTCCGCTGCAGCGCCGGCGATGCGGATCGCAAGAGCGGCACCGCGCCGCTGCATGCAGCGAGCAGCGCTAAGCTACAGGTCGCCGCAAGCGTGGCGCGTCTCACGCATGAAATGTTCTCGGCTCAGCCCTTCGACTCCGCCGCTACGCGGCTACGCTCAGGATGACACCGTGGTGCCGGCGCAAAGCACGGCTGGTAGAGGCGCGACTCGACCTCGTCGCGCGGCATGCGCAAACCGCTAGCAGCGACATCGAGCGCGGCCGGAACCGAGCTCGCCGGCGATTCTCCCACATCGCTGATAATCTCGTCGCGAAACGCCTTACGAAGTTCGGTCAAGCGCTGCGAAGGGGGAGCCTACAGAGAAGCGAATTCCGAGCGACGTTAGTCAAGAAGCAAGTCTCTTCGACGTCATCGTCGTCGGCGCCGGCGCCGCGGGCTTG
>JBAUYZ010000012.1:0-38605 GCA_049585055.1 Candidatus Cybelea sp.
GGATGCCCCGCCACCGCAGCCTCCGAGCGCGGCGACGGCCAGCGCTGCGCAGATCGGACCGGCGAGGAAATGGCGAATCGAACGGTACTCGAGCATGAGGCACCTCCACCGCCTCGCTGCGACGCGCCGGCCCAGCGTGCCTTTGTCCTCATCTCACAATGGGTTCGCCATCGATAGCGAAACCGAGGTGACCTATTACCTACCGAGCCCTAGACTATATATTTAGCAAACAGATTAAGCCCTGCCTCAGACTGCGTCTGACAGGGCGACGAGCCATCCTATTGTCTGGGTATTGCCCGGACGGTATTGCACATGATGCACTCGACGCCGTCGGCCATTCCCGCCACGCTGCGGACCCCGCCGGCTGGGATTCCGCTTATCAGCGGCGTGTGGCAACCGCCGCAAACGAAAATCGGAGCGGTGGGGTCGTCACCAACGAAGACCGGAAACTTTCCTGTCCTGAGAATACGCTTGCCGGCGGGCTCTTCGATTGCCACGAGCTGGATAGAGTTAGCCATGTCAATAATGCCTCCGCGTAATGCTATTCTATAGGCGGCGATGCCAAAGGAACCTCTCCAACTCATGCCGCTGGATGACTTTAAGAAGGTTGTAGCGCAGATCGCCAGACTGCCGAAGGAAGCGGTCGAGGGCGTAATGCCCAAGACGAAAAGCAAGAAGGTAAAGAGCTAGGCCAAAGTCCGACCCTGACGCACCTTCTTCGGCTCGCTCGTCATCGAACCGCCGACATACGTTTCGTCGGCCTCGATGATTCCACGAACTTCTCGAACGAATCGTTAGCGAGCGCCGCGCGAATGCGGTGGAGGATAAACCAAGCCGTCTTTTGCGTTACGCCGAGGCCACGTGCCAGCTCGCACGACGAGATCCCGTTGCGGTTGCTCGAAGTGAGCCAGATCGCCGGCAACCACTTGTCGAAGCCGATGGGCGAGTCCTCAAACACCGTTCCGACCTTTGCCGTAAACTGCCGCTTGCAATCGCCGCAAAACCACCTGCGATATTTGTCGCCAAGATAGTGAGGTTCGGCAAGACCGCAACGAGGACAAGCGACTCCGTTGGGCCAACGCCTGGCGACCCAAAAGTCGTGGGCGACCTGCGGATCGGCAAACTGCCGCACCGCTTCGAGCATCGTTTCGGGGACCTCGATAGCCATAAAATATGTATAGGGCAGACAGGCGTGTTTGTCAAATATATAATCGCGACCAAGCAGGGTTCCTTGACGCCTATGGCGACGGGTGCTAAACTCGTGGCCATGCCCCGGGGCGCATGAAAGCCGCCGCAAAGAGAAGGGCGAGACACCTCCATCTTCGGAGCCCGTGTTTCGTCTTTTTGGTGTGCCCAAAAGCCTCCGTTTGAACCGTATTCATTAGCCAAGATTCATCCGCAGAGAAAGAGAGTAATGGCGAAGACGACAGCTCCGAAGTCCGCACCGAAGAGCTCGCCGGAGGCTGTCCCGGGCTCGCCGAGGGCAAAGGCAAGAACGAAGCGACCCAGCGCCGCGTCGATGAAGCTGACCGACGGAAACGGCGCCTCGACCGTCATGCCTTCGACCTTTCCGATGCCGACAGGCGCGTTTACCGTCGAGCAGCGGCCCGAGCCGGGCCCCAAGCGCGAGCGCTACACGTTCGCGAAGATTCCGCACGTCCTCGAGGTGCCGAACCTCATCGAGCTGCAAAAGGCGAGCTTCGATTGGTTCAAAACCGAAGGGCTGGCCGAGGCCTTCGCGTCGATCTCTCCCATCAGGGATTTCACCGGGAACTTGATCCTGGAGTTTGGCGAGCACTCGCTGGGCGAACCGAAGTATTCGATCGAGGAGTGCCGCGAGCGCGACATGACCTACAGCGCGCCGCTGCGCGTGCGGGTCCGGTTGATCACCGCCGAGTCGGGCGAAATCAAAGGTATTCCCGACCAGGAGATCTTCATGGGCGATTTTCCGCTCATGACCGACAAGGGCACGTTCATGATCAACGGCGCCGAGCGCGTCATCGTCAGCCAGCTCGTGCGCTCGCCGGGTGTTTACTATAGCCAAGACGTCGATACCAACGCGCGCCCGACGTACAACGCGACGATCATCCCCAACCGCGGCGCATGGATCGAATTCGAGACCGACAACGGGACGAAAAACGACGAGACCGAGGGTACGATCGGCGTACGGATCGACAAGAACCGAAAGATTTACGTCTCCACTTTTATTCGCGCGCTGACGCGCCCGGCACTGGGCTACGATTGGGAGAGCGACGACGCGATCGTGGCGCTCTTCGCCGACCTGCCGCCAGAGGGTCAGGCGATCATTCGCAATTCGATCGAGAAAGACCGGGACATCAAGACGCGCGAAGACGCGCTGAAGGAGATCTATAAGAAGCTGCGCCCGGGCGAGCCCGAGAACGCCGAGAATGCCGAGAAGCTCATTGAGTCGCTCTTCTTCGACGATAAGCGCTACGATTTGGCGGGCGTCGGTCGGTACAAGCTCAGCAGCAAGTTCCAGTACCGCACCCAGAATCCCGATCCCGAGCAGCGCCTCGACAAGCCTCACGTTTCGATCAACGAGTATGCCGACGCCGGACTCACCGAGCCGAAGGCAATCGTCACGGCTCGCGAGGACGGCGACGTGCTCGAGGTCTCCGACGTCTTCGACAAGGACCGGCCCGAGCAGTCCGAGTGCGTCGTCACGATCCGTTACAAGGACGGCGAGACCGTCGCCTACGACCTCTACAAAGACCTCGGCATTCGCAAAGTGCTCGGCGTTCGGCCGCGCATCGCTCCCGGCATCGTGCGCGGACAGAGCGTTAAGAAAGGCGATACGGTCGGCGACGGGGCGCGTTGCCTGTTGCGTGAGGATATGATCGCCGTTATCCGGCGCTTGATCCGCGTCGCCGTGGGCATGGTCGCAAAGGACGACATCGACCACCTTGGCAATCGCCGCGTTCGGTCGGTCGGGGAGTTGCTGCAGAACCAGTTCCGGGTCGGCTTGCTGCGCCTCGAGCGCGTCGTGCGCGAGCGAATGACGGTCCAAGATATCGAGACCGTGACGCCCCAGGCGCTGATCAACATTCGTCCGGTCGTCGCCGCCATCAAAGAGTTCTTCGGATCGTCGCAGCTTTCGCAGTTCATGGATCAGACGAACTCGCTCGCCGAGCTGACGCACAAGCGGCGCCTCTCGGCGCTCGGTCCGGGCGGTCTTTCGCGCGAGCGGGCGGGCTTCGAGGTTCGCGACGTTCACCACTCGCACTACGGCCGCATCTGTCCGATCGAGACGCCGGAAGGCCCGAACATCGGCTTGATCGGCTCGCTCGCGACGTACGCTCGCGTGAACAAGTTCGGCTTCATCGAAACGCCCTATCGCGTCGTGCGCGAGAGCATCGTCTCCGATGAAATCAAGTACCTTACCGCGGATAAGGAAGACGAATACATCATCGCACAAGCGAACACGCCGGTCGATTCCGATTCGGGGCGAATCACCGCCGACTCGGTCGTCTCGCGTTACGCCGAAGAGTACATCGAGGAGCCGGCGGCGCGCGTCCAGCTGATGGACGTCTCGCCGAAACAAATCGTCTCGGTAGCGACCGCGCTGATTCCGTTTCTCGAGCACGACGACGCGAACCGTGCGCTCATGGGCGCCAACATGCAGCGCCAGGCCGTTCCGTTGCTTCGCCCGTCGGCGCCGATCGTCGGCACCGGCATGGAGTATCGCGCCGCAAAGGACTCGGGTAGCCTGATCGTCGCCGAAGAAGCCGGCACGGTCGTCTCGGTCGATGCAAAAGCTGTGGTCGTGAGCAATCGCGACGGCATCGAGCGTACCTACGAGCTGCTCAAGTTCGTACGCAGCAACGCTGGTACGTGCATCAATCAACGGCCGATCGTCGCGGTCGGCGACGAGATCGTCGCCGGGCAAGTCATCGTCGACGGTCCTTCCTCGGATCAGGGCGAGCTCGCGCTCGGGCAGAACGTGCTCGTCGCCTTCATGCCGTGGGAAGGGTACAACTACGAAGACGCTATCCTCATCAGCGAGCGAATGGTCAAGGAAGACCGCTTCACTTCGATTCACATCGAGGAGTACGAGTGCGAAGCGCGCGATACGAAGCTGGGACCCGAAGAGATCACCCGCGACATCCCCAACGTCGGCGAGGACGCGCTCAAGGATCTCGACGAGCGCGGTATCATCCGCATCGGGGCGGAAGTTCGCCCCGAGGACATTCTGGTTGGCAAGGTGACGCCCAAGGGCGAGACCGAGCTGACGGCCGAGGAGCGCCTACTCCGGGCGATCTTCGGCGAGAAGTCGCGCGAGGTGCGCGACACCAGCCTCAAAGTGCCGCACGGCGAGAAGGGCAAGATCATCGACGTCAAGGTCTTCTCGCGCGAAAACGGCGACGAGCTCTCGCCGGGCGTCAACCATCTCGTTCGGGTCTACGTCGCGCAGAAGCGCAAGATTCTTCAGGGCGACAAGATGGCCGGACGTCACGGTAACAAGGGCGTTATCGCCAAGGTGCTGCCCGAGGAAGACATGCCGTACCTCGAGGACGG
The DNA here is from genome assembly GCA_049585055.1 of Candidatus Cybelea sp. Lineage (GTDB taxonomy): Bacteria > Vulcanimicrobiota > Vulcanimicrobiia > Vulcanimicrobiales > Vulcanimicrobiaceae > Cybelea. The sequence goes on from JBAUYZ010000012.1 coordinate 4,537, forward strand.
AGCGCCCGTCGACATCGTGCTCAATCCGCTCGGCGTGCCGTCGCGCATGAACCTCGGTCAGATCATGGAGACCCATCTCGGTTGGGCCGCGCGGATGCTCGGGTTGAGCGTCGCGACGCCCGTATTCGACGGCGCCCACGCCGAGGATATCGGCGAGTGGCTGCAAGACGCCGGCCTTCCCGCCGACGGTAAGACGTGGCTGCGCGACGGTCGCAGCGGCGAGCGTTTCTCGCGTCCGATCACCGTAGGCTTGATCTACATGCTCAAGCTCGCTCATCTCGTCGACGACAAGATCCACGCGCGCTCGACGGGACCGTACTCGATGATCACGCAACAGCCGCTCGGCGGAAAAGCGCAGTTCGGCGGTCAGCGCTTCGGCGAAATGGAGGTCTGGGCGCTCGAAGCCTACGGCGCCGCATATACGCTCCAGGAGCTACTGACGGTGAAGTCCGACGACGTCGTCGGGCGCGTCAAGACCTATGAAGCGATCGTCAAGGGCGAGAACGTCATGGAGCCCGGCGTTCCTGAATCGTTCAAGGTGCTGATCAAAGAGCTGCAATCGCTTGCGCTCGACGTCAAGGTGCTTACCGAGAACCGCGAAGAGGTCGAGATCAAGACGCCTGAAGACGATATGGCCGAAGCGGAGCGGCGCGAGTACGGTCTGCTCATGGGCGACGAACAGAACGCCGTATCGCAGACCGTGGTCGCGGCTCGCGAGGCGGCGACCGAGGTCGTGCCCGAGCAAGAGGAAGAGGAAGAAGAGGAAATCGACGACAGCAAGCCGCTCGACGCGACTGCGCCGTTGCCAGCTCCTCCTGTGGCGCCGCGGGCGCCCGAGATCGAGACGGAGGAAGTCTTCGCGGAAGAAGAGCCCGCCGACGAAGAGATCGAGGGACCGCAGGGCTACGAGCTCGAGGAGGAAGACGAGGAGCCTGTCTACGACGACGAAAAGCCGGCGTACGAAGGCGAAGACGAAGAAGCTCCCTTCACCGAGAATGGTAATCAGGAAGAGGAGTTCTAAAACGCCCTTCGACTCCGCATCGCTTCGCGATGCTAAGCTCAGGATGACACGAATGAAGAAAAGAGGCCCCGCGAAAGCGGGGCCTCTTGCTCTCTACGGGGTCCTACGCGGCGCTACTGCTTCGTGCAGACGCCGGTAACGGCGACGTGGCGGCCGGTCTTCGCTTCCGTGAAGGACGAAGAACTGGTCACCTTGGTGCTGCTGACCTTTGTTACCGTGTTATCGCTCGACGCCGAAATATCGGGGCCGGCCATGAACGACACGTCGTGCCAGGTCATTTGATCGCCGTTCCATCCGCTCGAGAACGAAAGACCGTAGCCGTTCGCGGGACCGGTCGCGACGTCGACCCAGCGGTGCGAGTCGGAGTCGTACGTGATCTTATCCCAGCTGGTAAGCTTGACCGGGATCCACTTGGTGGTATTGGTCGTCGACGTTTGGTCGATCCACCAGCCGCTGGGATCCATCGTATAGGTCGTGGTCGTCACGTACGCAGCGGGACGGCGAGCACTCTTGGTGCTGCAGGTCCAGGTTCCGACGAGAAAAGACATCGAAGAGAAGTTCGGCTTTTTGGGCGCGGGAAGGGGCGTGCTCTCGACTTGGGCTGCAGCGAACGACGGCATCGTCGCCGCGAGCAGCACGGCCGCGAGCATAATTCGGGGGATACGCATGAAGGCATACTCCTTACAAGTAGCTGTAGGAGAGGGAAGGCTTGGCGGATTCCGTTAAGACGGCCTGCTCGGCTCTTAAGGCGCTGAAAGCCCCTTTGGGAGGTTAGAGCCCTCCGACCGGAGTAGTCTGCTCGGCTGCTCTTTGTTGGAGGTACTTGTCAATGTGGAGAATCGGCGCGGCCTTCGCCGCCGGTCTGATTGGGCTTAGCGCTTGTGCGCAGCCAGGCGGAACGTCATCCGCGCTGCCCGGCTCCTCGGCGACCGCGGCCCGTTACGAGGGCGCCGTTCGCACGCGTCCCGGCCGCATCCACATCGAGCCGTTCGCGATCGCGTTCAGAAGCTGGAAGAGCCCGCCGCAAGTCGTCCGCGTCTGGCAAGACGGATTTGAGGGTTCCTACCGCGCCCTTTACAACTGTTCGGGCATTACCGTCGCGGTCGTGAAATATACCCGGCATCACGAGTCGATTTGGAACGTCTGGCCCGACCACTGGAGCATGCGGCTCGCTCGCAACCGCCGTGAATCGTGCCTCGTTCGATTTGAGGGCGCCGCGGGTCAAAAAGGACGAGACAACCTGCAAGTCGAGGTTCGTCGATAACCACCGCCTAGCCACGGAGGGTCCATGAGCGCGCTTCCAAGGATCGGCATCGTCGGTACCGGCCGCATGGGCGCGAACATCGCCATGCGCCTCCACGAGGTCGGTTACCCGATCGCCGTGCTGTACGACGCGAATACCGAGGCCGCGGCGCAGACCGCCGCGCAGACCGGCGGCGAAGTTGCAACGTCGCTCGCCCGCGTCACCGAGCTGGCCGACGTCGTCCTGACCGTCGTGACCGACGACGACGCGATGTACCGAATCTTCGCTACGACCGGCGATTCGCTGCTGCACGAAGCTCGAGGGAAAATCTTCGTGAACTGCGCCACCCTCTCGCCGCGGGTGCACGTCGACGTCGAGCGGCTCGCGCAGGAACGCGGGGCGCAGACGCTCGAGGCGTGCATGGCGAGCTCGATTCCGCAGGCACGCAACGGCACGCTCTATCTCATGGTGGGCGGCCGGCCGGATGCCTTCGAGCGCGTGAAGCCGATGCTCGAGAAAATGAGCTCGTCGCTGACGTATATCGGAGAGGCAGGGAGGGCCGCGCAAGTCAAAGCTCTGGTGAACATGGTGATGAACATCAACACCGCCGGCCTTGCCGAAGGATTGGGATTGGCCGACGCGCTCGGCCTCGACCTCGATCTGCTTCGCAAAGTATTCTCGCAGACCGGCGCCAACTCGCGCGTCCTCGAGACCGACGGCGCCGACATGCAGAATCGGGAACACGACGTCTACTTTTCCGCGGCGCATGCGGCGAAAGACTCTGGAATCGCGCTCTCGCTCGCGAAGGAGGCGGGTCTGGAGCTGCCGCTTGCACAGGCGACCTTCGAACAGTATGAGAAAATGAAGGAGCTCGGGCTGGGAGAACTCGACAAGTCCGGCGTATCGGAACTTACTTTTACATCGCGCCGCGGTCAACGGGCCGCGCCGCACGCGTGAGGCTGGGAGGAAAGCAATGTCTGCGGAAACTCATAAGGTCGTCCCGTTAATCAGCTCCGGAACCGCCGGTCCGCTCGGTGCGATTCATCTGCCGCGCCTCTGGTTGAAGCTCTCGCTCGCCGCCGTCGACGCGTTGCCTGATGGGTACGACGAATGTGGCGCCGGTTTCGACGCGATGACGCTGAGCGCGCTCGGGCTCGATCGTGACAAGACGATCGCCTTCGTCCGCGAGCGACGACCGTCGTACATGGAGTTCGAGCAATGGGTCGTTGCGAACGGCAAGACCGATAAGGGGACGATCGAGGCGCACAACGCAGCGGTCCGCGGTTACCACCACGGCGACGATCTCGCCCACAAGATGCGCACCTCCTCGAAGATTAATGACACGTCGGTGAAGGACGCGGTCTCGCTGAACACCGTCGAGGATCTCGACGAAATCCATCACCAACTGACCCACCGATAGCCGCTAGCTGGCGGGCGCCAGTCTAATCACCTTGTAATCCCGCGTTCACGTTTAACGCGCCGTTCGCGCTGCGTATCTTCCGACAATTAGCGCAGATCGCAATTGTGCGGTCGATTGCCCCTCAAGGGAAGGTACAATGCGCAAAGTACTTACCGCCTTAACCGCTCTGCTCGTTGTTAGCGTTGCGGCTGCGCGAGCCGACGTTATCTCGAACTCCGCGCCGGCGGACGAATACTTCGGACCCTATCAACAGAGCGTGCTCGAGATCCGTAACCGCCTCAACGATTACGATCGTCTCAATGGGCACACGATGCTCGATCCCTCGGTTGCGGGATACCTCGATCACCTCCAGCTTGCCATCCGGGATTGGGAGCACAAGTATCCCCGCGATCCGTGGTTGCCGCCGATACTCGGTCATCTGATGCGCGAGTATTGGCGTGCAGGGGAGGCCTCGAGCCCGACCGGCCTGGCAGCGCTCGCCTTCATGCGCGCGGTCTATCCGGACGCGCCGATCACCGCGAGGACCGTCGCGCTCATCTACGGGTCGAACCCGTCCCTCGATGAGATCGCGAAAGACGGATCGGAAGCGCCATCGTATGCGGTCCCGGTTGCGTACGACGTCCAGCCGGCGACTCTCGCGCTGCCTCCCGCGGCGGCGATGCCCTCGTACGCCGACATACCGTCGTACGCGACGCCGCTCGACCAAGCTCCAACCTCCGACGTCGCGGCCTCCGACGTTGAACCGGCTCCCGAGTATTCCTCGGCGGTCGACTCCGCGCCGCCCGCGGACGACGCGCCGACGCCGCCTCCCACGCGATAACGACCGCGCGTCGAAAGAAACAGAGCGCCCGAGATTTGCGGGCGCTCTGCTTTCGTGTGGTATCATGCTACGGCTATGACGGCAAAGAGCACCTTCATCGACCCCGCCATCCAGGAGTACATCGCAGCAACCGTCGTCCGCGAACATCCGCGACTCCGCGAACTTCGCGAAGAGACATCACGCCATCCCTACGCCCGCATGGCGATCGGACCCGAGCAAGGTCTGCTCATGCAATTGCTGGCGCTCGCGATCGGCGCGCGGCGGTACCTCGAGATCGGCGTCTTCACGGGTTACAGCTCGCTGGCGATGGCGCTGGCGCTCCCCGCCGGCGGATACGTTCTCGCCTGCGACGTCAGCGAAGAGTTTACCGGAGTTGCGCGCCGTTATTGGGAGGCCGCGGGCGTTTCGAAGAAGATCGATCTGCGCATCGGGCCGGCCCTCGAAACGCTCGCACGTCTGAAAGAGCAGCACGTCGAGCCCTTCGACCTTGCGTTCATCGATGCGGATAAATCAAACGTCGATGCGTATTACGAAAATGCGCTCGCGCTCATTCGGCCGGGCGGCTTAGTCTTGGTCGATAACGTGCTTTGGAACGGTGCGGTCCTCGATGAGTCGACCGACGATCCGGATACGCGAGCGTTGCGCGCGCTCAATGCGAAGGCGGGCCGGGACGATCGCGTCGACGTCGCGCTGGTACCGATCTGCGACGGTCTGCTGATCGCGCGTAAGCGCGGCTAGTTCTTCGGCGGACGAAGGTCGTTAAAGCGAGCCCACGCATCGCGTCCGGTCGGCGTCGGGACGGCAGGTGACGCGAGCTCCGAGTAGCCGCTAACGTCGAAGCAGATGCGGCGGTGCGGATAGTCGACCGCCATCGCGTGGACCGAGGAAAGATTCGTCTCAATGATGCCGTTGTAGCCATCGGGGCGCTGCGGCTCCGTGCAGATCGGCATCGTACTCCGCGGCGCTCCGGGTGCATAGCGCACCGAGGCGACCGCGCCGCAGGCAAAGCCTTCGTGAATCGCCGCCGGCATCGTTTCGTACTCGGCGTTGGCGACGAGCGGCTGATGCAGCTGCGCTCGCACGCCGTCCCAAAGGGCGCCGCCGCCGGCCATTCCGGAATCGAGTACGATGTGATTGAGCCACGTATCGTTGATTTCGATCGTTGCGAGCGGCACGCGAGGCGCAAGGTCGACGGTGAGGCAATGCATGTGCGCGAGGCGCGAGTTCGGCGGGAAGAGCGTGACCTGCCGGCGATCGCGGTCGATCAGCGTCGGAAAGTGGGCGAAGAAATCGTATCCGCAGAGAGCCTGGCTTCCGGAAACGTTCGGTGAGATCAGAGCCGGCACGTCGCGGAGCGCGTATTGGGCGACGCCCAAGCGCGAGATATGGGTCTCACGATCGACGTACGTGTGCCCGTCGGGAGCGACTTCGAAGGAGCCCGCTCGACCGGTCAGCCGCGCCGACTCCGCCAACGCCGAGGAAACGATGATCGCCGAGGTTCCGGTATCGAGGACACACGAAGCGCGCACCCCGTCGATCGTCACCGGAATCGTCGTGCGTGTCTCGTTGTCGCCGCTCGCGATCGCGACCGGCGCTGCCGCCGAGGCGCGACCTGCGTCGCTCGCCATCGCGGCGATCGCGGTGCCGATACCGAGGCCGAAAACGAGTGCGCGTAAGCTCAATATCCTCATGACCGCTGGAGCGTAGCGTACCACAGCGAGCGGGATTCGTCTGCCGCTCTCATCAAAGTGTAACGCGTGATTTGCTTACGTTACGTTGCTCGGGAAGCTTGATGCGCGTCACGTGCATCGGGGGTGGCCCGGCCGGTCTATACTTAGGGATCTTGGTCAAGCGGCGCTTTCCCGCGTGGCGAATCCGGATCGTCGAGCGCAATCGGCCCCTCGACACCTTCGGCTGGGGCGTAGTTTTCTCGGATGCGACACTGGAGAATCTGCGCGACGCCGACGAGCCGACGCACCGCAGCATCACCGAAGCCTTCGCGCATTGGGACGATATCGAGGTCAACTTCGAAGGGCACACGATCGTATCGGGCGGCCACGGGTTCTGCGGCATATCGCGCAAACGTCTGCTCGAGATATTGCAGCGCCGAGCCGCGGAGGTCGGCGTCGAGCTGAGTTTCGAGCACGACGTTGAGGATGTCGCGGCGCTGCGCGCGCAGTGCGACCTGCTCGTCGGGGCCGACGGAATCAACAGCAAGGTGCGCGGGGCGTACGCGGATACGTTCCGGCCCCAACTCGACCGGCGACATTGTCGGTTCGTTTGGCTCGGAACGACGCTTCCGCTCGACGCCTTTACCTTCATCTTCGAACGGACGGAGCACGGATGGTTTACCGTGCACGCCTATCGCTTCGACGAGGAGTTGAGCACGTTCATCGTCGAGTGCCGCGAAGAGACGTGGCTCGCCCACGGCCTCGACGGCGCCGATACCGCGCAGACCCTGCAGTTCTGCGAACGGCTTTTCGGGCCGTACCTGCGCGGGCATCGCCTGATGTCCAACTCGGCTCACCTGCGCGGGCGCGACTGGCTGAATTTCACACGCGTGGGTAACGAGCACTGGATCCATGAAAACATCGTCCTCGTGGGTGACGCCGCGCACACGGCGCACTTCTCGGTCGGATCCGGTACCAAGCTTGCGATGGAAGATGCGATCGGCCTCGCCGATGCGCTGAGCACGTCGAACCGCGATCTCGCCACCGCACTTTCGGAATACGAGTCGGTGCGCAAGATCGAGGTGCTCAAGCTGCAGAACGCGGCGCGCAACTCCACCGAGTGGTTCGAGAACGTCGCGCGCTACGCGACGCTACCGCCCGAGCAGTTTGCCTACAGCCTGCTGACGCGCAGCCAGCGCATCGGTCACGAAAACCTGCGATTACGCGACGCACCCTATGTCGACCGGATCGAAGAGTGGTTCGGCGGTTGCGCGGTCCCGCCAATGTTCGTGCCTTTTCGCCTGCGCGAGTGCGAGTTCTCGAACCGTATCGTCGTCTCCCCGATGGATATGTACAGCGCGGTCGACGGAACGCCGCAGCCTTTCCACCTCGTCCATCTCGGCGCGCGCGCGCTCGGCGGCGCCGGACTCATCTTCACGGAGATGACCTGCGTCACGCGCGAAGGGCGGATTTCGCCGGGCTGCACCGGCATGTACCTTCCGCAGCACGTCGCAGCCTGGAAAGCGGTCGTCGATTTCGTGCACGAGCATTCGCGCGCGAAGATCTGCCTGCAGCTCGGACACTCCGGTCCGAAAGGGTCGACGAAGCTGATGTGGGATGGCATGGACGAGCCGCTCGACGAGGGCAACTGGCCGGTCGTTGGGCCGTCGGCGATTCCGTACGCGCCCGCGAATCAAGTTCCCGGGGAGCTATCGAAGCGCGAGATGGCGGAGATTCTCGGCGCGTTCGTGCGAGCGTCCGAGATGGGTCTTGCGGCCGGATTCGACATGCTCGAGCTGCACTGCGCCCACGGCTATCTGCTCTCGTCCTTTATCACGCCGTTGCGGAATCGGCGAACCGACGAGTACGGCGGCTCGCTCGAGAACCGGTTGCGCTATCCGTTGGAGGTATTCGCGGCGATGCGTGCGGCTTGGCCCCCCGAGCGGCCTATGTCGGTTCGAATCTCGGCGACGGACTGGGTCGACGGCGGAATCTCGGCGGCGGACTCGGTAGAAATCGCCCGCGCCTTCAAGGCTGCGGGGGCCGATCTCATCGACGTTTCGACCGGGCAGACTTCGCCCGATGCCGAACCCGTCTACGGTCGAATGTTTCAAACGCCGTACGCTGATAAAATTCGCAACGAGGTCGGCATCGCGACGATGGCGGTCGGCAACATCACGGATACAGACCAGGTAAACGCAATCCTCGCCGGGGGGCGCGCAGATCTGGTCGCACTCGGACGCCCGCACTTGGCCGATCCGTTCTGGACCCTGCATGCGGCGGCGCAGCTCGGCTATCGGGATGCAGCCTGGCCCGTGCAGTATCTCGCCGGCAAGGATCAGCTCGAACGCCTCGTCGCGCGGGCGCGCGCCGCTGCGCCGTGAGCCTTATCGGAAAGCACGCCGTCGTGACCGGCGGTGCGCGTGGAATCGGACACGCCGTTGCGTCGCTGCTCGCTCGTGAAGGCGTCCGGGTCAGTATAATCAGCCGTTCTGTCCGACGTCAGGATGAAATGTGTCATCCTGAGCGGAGCCGCGAAGCGGCGCAGTCGAAGGGGCGCGATTATTTCGGAGTCCAGGCCGACCTCACCGATCGGGAAGCGATTCGACGCGCGTTCGACGCCTGCCGCGAGGCGAACGGTCCGATCGCGGTGCTCGTCAACAACTCCGGCATCGCCGAATCGGCGCCATTGGCGCGGACTAGCGATGCGATCTGGGATCGCACCATCGCCACGAACTTGACCGGTACGTTCCTCTGTACGCGCGAGGTCGTCGAGGAGATGATCGCGGCGCGCTGGGGCAGGATCGTCAACATCGCGAGCATCGCTGGTCTCGAGGGCGCTCCCTATATCGCCGCCTACTGCGCGAGCAAACACGGCGTCGTCGGACTCACGCGCGCGATCGCCGCCGAGCTGGCGGGAACCGGCGTCACGGCGAATGCGGTCTGCCCGGGCTATACGGAGACGGAGATGATGCAGCGCGCGATCGAGAATATCACGTCCCGAACGGGGCGAAGCGAAGCCTCGACGAGAGAGCTGATGGCAACCGGAAATCCGCAAGGCCGGATCGCGACCGCGGAAGAGGTGGCTCAGGGCGTGGTCGCGCTGATCGACGGCGCGCAGAGCGGGATGGCGATCGTTATTCCAAGTCCGGCATCGTGACGCTATCCGATCGCCCGCCTATGCACCGTACCAGCGCAGCGCCGGCCAGATGACTGGGAGCGGCGCGATCGGATAGCGGCAGAGATAGATCGGGGCCGGTCCCTCGACGATCCACTTGAGCGGTTCGGCCGAGGTGCGCACGAGCACGACGCTGCGATAGAATCGGCGCAGCCGGTCGATGCGCGTCGCGCCGATCGCGACGAGCGTCGTTCCGTCGTAGCCGCCCGTGCCCCAGAGAAAGTAACTGTTCTGGCTCGAAATCGCGCTTGGAAGCCCGTAGCGCGGTCCGAAAAAGTCGAGCGCGCCGGCATCGGCGTAGGTATCGGCGTAGATCGCGGTTCGATCGCGAACCTGCGGCGGGAGCGAGAAGTAGACGCTCGCAACGTCGCGCGCGAGCCGGCTCCAACCGAACTCTTCGGCAAAGACCGGCTGCACGAGTTGCGGCGGCGCGCCGTTTCGTCCGGTGATGCCGAGCAGGCGGGAATATACGATCAGATCGCCGACCGGCAGAACCGGCAGCGAGAGGGGCAGGGCGACGAGTGCGACGGCTGCAAGCAGCGCGAAGAGCGCGCTCCGAAAGGCGACCGCCGTCCCTTCGATCGCGACCGCCCCGAGCGTGATGAGGGTCGCGTAAACGCCGACGACGTAGTAGCCTTTCGCGGCGAGTGCCGCGGCGATCAGGAGGATCACCGCGTACGCGACCGTGACGCAGCGAAGATCGCGCAGCACTGCGAGCCGGAAGGGCGCGATCGCACCGATCAGCCAGATTGGCGCCGCGATCGGATTGGTATAGAGCAACTGCTCGAGCACGAAGCGGAGTGCGTTCGTCGCGACGTTATACGATTCGAGAACGAGCCCGTTCTGCAGCGGCGGCCGATGGGTGGCGTCGCCTTGCAAGACCTCGACGATCGGCCATCCGTGCGTGGCTTGCCACGCGAGATTCGGTGCGAGCATTGCGAAGCCGAGTGCGACCGCGCATAGCGGGTAGGGAGAACGCAGCACCGCGCGCTGCGGCGTTGCGAGCAGGCCGGCGCCGATGCCAACGATCGCCAAGAGCATCGAATACTTCGCGTACATCCCAAAGGCGGCGACGACAGCGAGCGCCGTCCACCATTTCGCTATTCCGTGCGGCGTGCGCACGATTCGAATGGCGCAGTAGAACGCGAGCGTCCAGCACAGCGGCTCGAAGGAGCTCGTCGTCAACGTATTGCCGAGCAGAAGATAGGCCGGCATCGCGAGCGTTGCGACGCCGGCGAGCAGTTGCGCGAAGGGCTTTCCGCCAAGCTCCCGGCAGAGTGCCGCCGTTACGTAGACGGTTAGCGCGGCGGCGAGGATCGGAAGTGCGCGAAGCGCCAGAAGCTCGTAGCCGGCCGGTGCCGCGAGACGGGCAGCAACCGCAACGATCGGCGGCTGATCGACGTATCCCCAGGCCAAGTGCTTCGAACAGGCGATGAAATAGAGCTCGTCGCGGAAGTAGCCGTACCGCCACGCGGTCGCCGCGTGCAGCAATGCGGCGACGATGGCGAGCGCGAGCGGAATCATGCCGTGCGGCGGGCGACGATCAAGAAGCTGAGTGCGAACCCGCAGACTCCGGACCAGATCCACGAGCCGAGCGCGACGTTCCAATCCCACCAGATGCCGTCGGAGATTCCGATCGCGATGAGATACGTCCCGATGTACGTCATCGGCACGCCGGCCGCAAACCATCGCAAGACGCGCATCGCCCCAGGTGACGGGTGCGGATCGTAACGTGCGATGAAGGCGTCGGCGAGCACGCCGGTCACCAGGGATTGCGCGAACGTCACCGCGAGAAGCGGCGTTTGGTTCGTGAACGCGGCAGCGGCCGGAAGATTGGCAATCAGGAGCAGCAGGCTCAGCATTCCCGGAGCGGGGTGCATTCGAGAGACGAGCCAGAGCGCAAAGCCGCTCACGAGCGTGCTCTGAAAGATTACGATCAGCATACCGGTCGCGATCTTGTAATAGCCGATCGAGAGCGCCGTCAAGTAATGCGGCGTAAAGGGGACGATCGGCGGCGGGGCGTTCGTCCGTCCGGCCGCCGGGTCGAAGGCGTAGGCCGTTCCGAAGTGGGCTAGGATGAGCCAAGTTGCGAGCCCGAGCGCGAGCGGAGCCTGACGCGCGAGCGTCGCGGCGTGTCCGCGCTCGGCCAGAATCGAACGAATCGGTCCGCTCGCTAAAAAGAAGATCCCCAGCCCCAGGATCTGGTGCGTTGGGCTCAGCAGCGTGTCGACGCCCTCCTCGATCCCGAAGAAGTGGTGCCAGAGCATGTCGCCGATCCCGCCCAGAACGAAGATCGGAATGCCGAGTACGGCCAGACGGTACGGTCGCGGGAGCGCGTTCGCCCATTGGTATCCCAGCGCATGCGCGCGTATCGCGAACGCGCTGATGACGAGCACGACCGCGAGCATTCCGGAGTAGAAGACGGCATGATAGGGCGTGAAAAAGCTCTCGACCGGGACGTGTCCGTGAGCCCAGGCGTCGAGAAAGAACCCTCCGGAGATCCAAATGCCGCAGGTGCCGACCGCATAATCGAGCGCGATGCTTCGCGGAGCGGCATGCTGCTGCGCCATTGCGTCTGAGGCCTTACGCGCGAATCCCGCGGGCGCCTTCTCACGAGCAGGTGGTGCCGCAGAGAGTTTCGTACGACTTCCGACGTGCTGCTTCGCATCGGAGCGCTCGCGTCTTGCGCGCTGGTGACGGGTTGTGCATCACGTCCCCCCGATCCGGCGGCGAACGTCGCCATCGGACTCGCCGCTTTGCCGACGCCGCGGGTCGAGGGGAACGATGCGCCGCCGGGGATCCTCGGTATGCGATTCTCCTCACTCGACGTTCGGCGCGGCGAACGCTGGTCCGGCGCATTTACGACCGGCACGAACGTCGCGAGCCTCGAAGTGCGCACGAGCCTCTTCTCGATTAACGTGCCCAAACGCGCACCCGGGCGCTTCACGTTCACGATTGACGTGCTCGACACGCCGCCGATCTTCGTACGCAGTTACCGATTGCGGGTGATCGCTCGCAACAGCGCCGGGATAGCGTACGAAGAGGACTTGCCGTTTCGCATCCGATGACCGAGGCACGGTACGCAACACTGGGTGCGGTTCTCACCATCACGCTCGACCGGCCCCAGCGAAAGAATCCGCTCACCTTCGAGCTCTACGCGCAGCTTCGCGACCGGTTTCGCGCCTTGCAGGGCGAGAGTGCCGTCAAAGCCGTGGTCCTGACCGGCGCCGGCGAGAACTTCTGCTCCGGCGGAGACGTTCACGAGATCATCGGCCCGCTAACCACCGCGCCGCCGGCCCGCCTCTTGGAGTTCACGCGCATGACCGGGGACCTCGTGAAGGCGATGCGGGCCGCTCCGCAGACAATCGTCGCGGCGGTTGACGGCGCGTGTGCCGGCGCCGGCGCGATTCTCGCGATGGCGAGCGACCTCCGGCTGGGAACGGAACGCTCGCGCGTCGCTTTCCTCTTCGTGCGCGTCGGACTCGCCGGTTGCGATATGGGCGCTTGCGCGATCCTGCCGCGCATCGTCGGCCTCGGGCGCGCTGCCGAGCTGCTCTACACCGGGCGCCCGATGCCGGGGCGTCAAGCCTACGAGTGGGGCTTCTATAACGATCTCTGCTCGCCCGAGCAGTTACAGGAACGCGCGCAGGCCGTTGCGTCCGGCCTTGCAAGCGGACCGACGCTCGCTCACGCTATGACGAAGAAGATGCTGCACGACGAATGGGCGCTGCCGCTCGACGTCGCGATCGATGCCGAAGCGCGGGCTCAGGCGGCCTGCATGGAGAGCGGCGATTTCCGGCGAGCTTACGAAGCCTTCGTCGAGAAACGCGCGCCGCGTTTCGAGGGCAACTAATGACCGCTCCCGGCTGGCCGTTTTTCGACGAGGAGCACCGCGCTTTTGCCGGCGGGCTAGAGCGTTGGCTCGCGCAGTCAAACGTTCTCGACGACGAGCGCAATGCCGATGCGAGTTGCCGCGCGTGGGTGCGCGCGCTCGCCGAAAACGGATGGCTGCGCGCTTGCGTGCCCGGCCTGCACGGCGGGCTGCGCGCGGGTCTCGATGCGCGCACGCTCTGTCTGGCGCGGGAGCGGCTCGCGTATCACTCGGCACTCGCCGACTTCGCGTTTGCCATGCAGGGCCTCGGGAGTGCCCCGATCGCGCTCTTCGGGAGCGCCGAACTTCAGCGTCACTATCTGCCCAACGTCGTCAACGGCGGGTGCATCGCCGCGTTCGCGCTATCCGAACGCGAAGCCGGTTCCGACGTTGCGGCGATTTCGACGCGGGCGCGTCGCGACGGCGACGCTTACGTCATCGACGGAGAGAAGGCATGGATCTCCAACGCGGGGGTTGCGGACCTCTACGTCGTCTTCGCGCGAACCGGCGGAGACGGAGCGGGGGGGCTCACCGCGTTTGCGGTCGATGCGGCGACGGCGGGCTGCTCGGCGGGAAAGCGCGTCGAAACGATCTCGCCGCATCCGCTCGGCACGTTGCGCTTCGAGCGCTGTCGAATTCCGCTCTCGCAGCGGATCGGCGCCGAAGGCGAGGGGTTCAAGATTGCGATGGCAACGCTCGACGTCTTTCGCAGCACGGTCGGCGCGGCGGCGCTTGGCTTCGCGAGCCGCGCATTCGACGAATCGGTCGCCCACGCACGATCGCGCCGTCTCTTCGGTTCCACGCTCGGCACGCTCCAGTTGACGCAGGCGGCGATTGCCGCGATGGCGACGGACGTCGATGCGAGCGCGCTGCTCGTATACCGTGCCGCCTGGGCGAAGGACACGTCCGCTGGGCGCGTGACGCGCGAATCCGCGATGGCGAAGTGGTTTGCAACCGAGGCGGCGGGTCGCGTCTGCGACCGCGCAGTGCAGCTCTTCGGAGCGCGCGGAGTCACCCGCGGCGAGCGGGTCGAGCGGCTCTACCGCGACGTGCGCGCGCTGCGGATCTACGAGGGCGCGAGTGAAATTCAGCAGGTCGTCATCGCCAAGCAGGTGCTCGACGCGTGACGGCGCGCGCGACCGGACACGTCGACGCCTTTGCCGAAGAGCGGCTGCCACCACGCGACCAGATGCCCGAACTGCTCTTCGGTTCTGCTCCCAACTATCCGCCGAACGTCAATGCGGCGAGCGAGCTACTCGATAAGCACGTGGGCGCCGGCGGCGGGAACGACCGCTGCATCGTAACCCGGCGCCACGGTGTGTGGAGCTACGCGCAGCTGCAATACACGGCAAATCGAATCGCTCGCGTGCTCGTCGAGGATCTCGATCTGGAGCCCGGCAATCGCGTCTTGCTGCGTGCTCCGAACGGCGCGATGCTGGCCGCCTGTTGGTTCGCGGTAATCAAAGCGGGCGGCGTCGCCGTCACGACGATGCCGCTTTACCGCGCAGGCGAGCTACGCTTCATGATGGAGAAAGCGCAAGTTAAGCACGCCCTCTGCGACGCGGGGCTGCGCGACGAGCTCGATCGCGCCTGCCTTGAGTACGGCGGCGTGCGCGCCGCGTACTTCGACGACTCCGATGCGCGCCCCGATTCGCTCGAACGGCGGATGGCGACCAAATCCGAGGCGTTCGAAAATGTCGAAACCGCGGCCGAAGACGTCGCAATCGTTGCGTTTACCTCGGGGACGACCGGAACGCCGAAGGCCGCGATGCATTATCACCGCGATCTGCTGGCGATTTGCGACACGTACGCGAGCCGCGTGCTGCGCCCTCAGCGTGACGATCTCTTTTGCGGTAGCCCGCCGCTCGCGTTCACCTTCGGGCTCGGCGGTTTGCTGCTCTTTCCGCTGTACGCAGGTGCCGCGACGCTCCTGATCGAGAAAGCAGGCCCACTCGAGTTACTCGAAGCGATCGCCGAGTTCGGCGTGACGACGCTCTTCACGGCTCCGATCGCCTATCGCGCAATGGCCGGCGCGCTCGAGCGTTATGACGTCGCTACGCTGCGTACGTGCGTTTCGGCGGGAGAAACGCTGCCCAAAGCCATCTGGGAAGAATGGCGCGCTAAAACCGGGCTGACGATTCTCGACGGCATTGGGAGCACCGAGATGCTGCACATCTTCATAGGGTCGCCGGTCGACGAGGTGCGAGCCGGCTCGACCGGCCGCGTCGTTCCCGGATACGTCGCCGAGGTTCACGACGAGGCGGGGAATCCCGTCGCCGACGGTACCGTCGGCCGCCTTGCGGTAAAAGGCCCGACCGGCTGCAAGTATCTGCAAGACGAACGCCAGCTCACCTACGTGCAGCGCGGATGGAACTATCCGGGCGATGCTTATCACCGCGACGCCGATGGCTATTTTTGGTACGTTGCGCGCACCGACGACATGATCGTCTCGGCTGGATACAATATCTCCGGGCCCGAGGTCGAGCAGGCGTTGATCGCGCACGCCGACGTCAAGGAGGTCGCGGTCGTCGGAAAGCGCGATCCGGTCAAGGAGACGCACGTCGTCAAGGCCTTTGTCGTGCTCGCCGATGGCTGCGCCGCGACGCAAGCGAAGGCCGAAGAGCTGCGCGAGTATTGCAAAACGCAGATCGCGCCGTTCAAGGCGCCGCGCGAGATCGAGTTCGTCGCCGAGCTGCCGCGAACCGAAACGGGAAAGCTGCAGCGCTATAGACTTCGCGACGCCGTCTCGCCCTAGGGCGGCAAAACCGCCGTCGCTTCGATCTCGACCTTCGCACCCGTTTCGAGCAGCGCGGCGACCGCGACCAGCGCCATCGCCGGGTAGCACGCGCCGACGATCTCGCGATAAGCGGTGCCGAGCTCGCGCAGGCACTCCCGGTACTCCTTCGCATCGGTGACGTACCAGGTAAGGCGGACGAGATGTTCGGGTTCGCCGCCGGCCGCGCGCAGCACGGTCATGACGTTGCGCAGCGCTTGCCGTGCCTGTTCGAGGAAATCCTCGGCGACCAGCTCGTTGCGCTCGTTCCATCCGATCTGCCCCGAGATCGCGAGGAATCGTCCCTGGGCGAGTATGCCGTTGGAATAACCGCTCGGGCGCGGCCAGCCCGCCGGGTCGATCCGCTCGCTCATGCGAAGTCAGCCGCCGTCGTGCGATCGATTCCGGCGCGCACGTTGACCGCTCGCAAGAGGAGCGTCAACGCGCCGCTGACGAGCAGATTGACCGCCAGCGCGTAGAGGGCAATCAACCCGGTCAACGAGCCGCCGAGCGCGTGGAGCGTGTAGTTTGAGGTAAAGCCGCTCGCATAGGCCATCGCGCAGCTTGCGATCAAGCCGCAGGCCCAGCCGATCAGCAGCGCCTTGGAGTGAAACCAGCGCGTCCATAGTCCGAGCACGAAGGCCGGAAAGATCTGCAGCATCAGGGCTCCTCCGAGCAGCTGAAAGTCGATTGCGTACGGTACCGGTACGAAGAAGATGAAGAGCAGCGCCACGGCGCAGATCGCGACGGTTAGCATCTTGGCGACGCGTGTCTCGACCGAGGAACGCTCGGTAGTGAACTCCCGAAAGACGTTGCTCGCAAAGAGGTTCGCAGCACCGATGCACATGATCGCGGCCGGCACCAGCGCGCCGATCACGACGGCCGACGCCGCCACCCCGGCGAACCAGTCGGGGAAGAATCGCGCGAAGAGCATCGGCACGACGTTCGTGGCGTCTTTCGCCGTGATACCCGCGGCGATCGCACAATATCCGAGAAGCGCGAGAAATCCGAGCAAGAGCGAGTAAATGGGAAGCAGCGCGGCGTTGCGCCGGATCACTCCGCGGCTGCGTGCCGCCAGAACGCTGGTGATCGAATGAGGATAAATGAAGAGCGAGAGCGCGTTCCCGAACGCCATCGATGCGTACGTAAAGTATTGCGATGGCGCGAGATAGATCGAAGAGGCGTGTGGCCGGCGCTCGAGCGCGGCTTGTGCGGTTGCGAAGACGTGCGCCCATCCGCCGAGCCGCGCTGGAATGACGGCGATTGCGGCGATGACGGTAACGTAGATCAGCGTATCCTTGACGAACGCAATCAACGCCGGGGCGCGCAATCCGCTCGTATACGTATAGGCGGCAACCAGGAGAAAGGCGACGGTCAATGCCGGCACCGATCCGGCGGCGCCCAGGGTACTGAACTCGGTAAATATCGCCCGCATTCCGACCAGCTGCAGCGCGATGTACGGCATCGCGGCCACGACCCCGGTGAGCGCGACCGCGATTTCGAGGGTACGATCGCCGTAGCGGTCCCGGACGAAATCGGCCGTCGTGACGTAGCCGCGGCGGCGCGCCACGCTCCAAAATCGCGCCAAAACGATCAGCGCCACGGGATAAGCGATCGTCGCGTACGGTACCGCGAAAAACCCGAGTGCGCCGACGCCGTAGACGAGCGCGGGCACGGCGATGAACGTGTATGCGGTGTAGAGGTCGCCGCCGAGCAAGAACCAGGAGACGATGGTGCCGAAGTTGCGACCGCCGAGCGCCCATTGCTCGAGATTCCCTAAGTCGGCGCGTCCCCAGCGCGCCGCGAAAAATCCCAGCGCCGTGACCCCGAGCACCGAAACGGCAAGAATCAGCGTGGCGCTAGACATCGTCGGCCTTGCGAGTTAGCGCTACGACGAGGCCGAGGAGCGCGGCGGTCGCGACTACCCACGCGAGCTGATACCAATAGAAGAACGGCAACCCGAAGAGTGCCGGAAGCGCGCGGTTGTAGATCGCCGGAATCAGCGTCCCGGCGAACGGGAGGACGAGCAAGGCGTACCAGGCACGCCGCATAGCCCGGCTCGTTTCACGCGAGCGGTCGTCGCGCCTGTTGCCGACAAGCGCTCGACGGAGGGTCGCAAGGCTTCCAAAGCAAACAACGGCTCAAAGCTCGGGACCGCTCGAACACCGAAAGGATCGTCAATGTCCGTAACTCAACCCCCGAAAGATACGCCGTTCGGGCTCGAACCGAACGTCGCCGCGGGGCTCGCCTACCTCTTTTGCCTACTCGGCGGCATCATTATGCTCGTCGGCGGCGGAACGAACCGGTTCGTGAAATGGGCCGCCGCTCAGTCGATTACGATTTGGGTGCTCTACTTCATCCTCTCGTTCGTGCTGAGTTTCATCCACCTGTGGCTCCTTTTCCCGATCCTCTGGATCCTCGGACTCATTGTGTGGGTGTGGACGTTCATCACGGGATTCCAAGGGAAGGAAGTCCGGGTACCGGGCGTCGCCTCGATCACCGAGAGCGTCTTCAAGTCACAGCTGACTTAGCTCGACGGGCCGCGGGCGGTTCGCGGCGCAGAAGCGGGCGTTCGAAGCAATAGGTTACTATGGCCGCTTGCGCGATCGTGATCGCGAAAGCGGCCTCCGTATACCCGGTCTGCCACTTTGGGTCGTAATGCGGATCGCCGGTATGCGGCGGAACGTGGTGCCAGAGCAGTTCCCGCGCGACCAACTGATGGTAGAGGTAGAGGTTGTACGAGATCGCGGCCATGAAGCGCAGCGGCGCGTTGTCGAGGAGAATCTGCCACCAACGCGGACTCGCGAGCGATCCCAGGGCGATGAGGGCGAACGCGGCGCCGAGCAACGGCCGGTTACCGATCTGCCAGACCGCGGCCCACTGTTCGAAGAAACGATAGGCGTAAAGACTCTCGAGTAGCGCGATCAATGACGCGACGCCGGCAATCGCGACGACCGGACCGGCATAGCGCAGTCGGGAACCCCGAATGCGGTCGCCGAACCGCGTAAAGAGATACGCGCTGATCATTCCGAACGCGAAGATGTCCAAGTACCCTGGGAGATTCTCCACGTACTGCGGGAAAAGCGTGGAGTAACAGCAGGCCGACATCGCGGCACGCCACCACCAGGCGATCGCGATCATCGCCGCGACCGTGAACCACGGTCGGCGCTTGAAACACCACCAAATCAGCGGAAAGACGCAATAAAACTCGACCTCGACGGCGAGCGTCCAGAGCACGCCATCGATGGTGCCGTATCGTTGCGGAAACCAGGTGTGGATGAAGAGCAGATGCGTGACAAGATCGGGCCCGGTCGATGCGTACGGCTGCACCTGCGCGTAACCGATCGCATAGGCGACGGCGATCGAGAGTACGTAGGAGGGCACGATCTTGATGAAGCGCCGCCATACGAACTCCCTCCATGACGGTTCCGCCCTCGACGCGCTGGCTGCGCGAACGAACGGATAGACGATAACGAAACCGCTCAAGAAGAAGAAGAGCGGAACGCCCACGAAGCCCGTCGCCGGAAGAAAATCCAGCAACGGACCGGGCGATAACCACGAGATCTCCCAAACGTGATACCACAGGACGAGCAGCACGGCGATGCCGCGCAAGCCGTCCAACACGCCGAGGCGCGGATTTCCTACAAGCGCACCACTCGCTGCCATTGGCGCGCGAAATACGGCTCAGCGCGCCGCTGCCCTGTAAGGGCCGTCCAAGGAGTTTTGAACCAAGGGGTTGACACAAAATCGGGAATTGTATTAAGGTGTCAATACAATGACTCCAGAACACGCCGCACACGCCGAAATCGTTACTCGTTGGTCCATGGCAATCGCGATGGTCCTCGCCGGCCTTGGGGCATTTGCGTGGCCGCGATGTTTCGCCGGCGTGGCCGGCTACTTCACGCGGTGGTCCGCGGCGCTGCCGGCACCCGAGCGCGAACGATTGAGCCGAGTCGTGAAGGCGCGCGAGGACGTCGAGGGTATCTCGAGCGTCTACGGGCGGTATCTGGGCGTTGTCGCGATTCTCTTGGCCGGACTCGAAGGCGTCCGTTCGATCCCGTTCGTGGTGCCGTACGCGCTCTTCTGTCTGGCGGCCGCTGCAGTCGCGTTGGTAGCCTACTTACAGTTTCGCCGCGCGACGCAACGGCGTATAGCGCCGCTCGTTCGCCGCTCGCCGTTCACCGCGTTGCCCCCGCTGGTCATCGCCGCGATGGCGTGCAGTTTCGTGGCCTCCCTCGGGCTTGCCGCATATCCGCCCGAACGGCTCGGCGCGCTCGTCGTCGCCGCGTCGACGATCCTACTGGCGTTCGTTGCATGGCGCGTAGCGGTCGCACCGGCGATTCTGGTCGGCGAAGATCCGAAATGGGAGTATGCGGTCGACGAACGCGTGCGGATCGGCCGCGCGCGCAATGTCGCCAACCTCGCCTGTGCGCCGGGCTTCGTTGCGATCATCCTGACGCAGCCCACGCTTCCGCAACAGTACGCGTTCCTCGGATCCATCGCGCTGGTCGCGGTCTCGTTTGCCTTCGTCGTCTCGCTCGCGGCCAGCCTGATCCCCCTGCGCCGACAAATTCGGCCCGCGTGAGCGCTCCGTATCTCGTGGTCAATCCCGATCTCGAGATTCCCCCCTACCAGCAAGTCGTCGCCCAGATCCAGGCGGCGATCGAGCGAGGCGACCTAACTCCGGCGTCGGTGCTTCCAACGGTGCGGCAACTCGCCGGCGACTTAGGGATTGCGCCGAACACGGTCGCCCGCGCGTACGGCGAGTTGCAATCCGAGGGTTGGCTCGTCGGCGACGGCCGGCGCGGAACGCGGGTCGCGGGGCAGATGCCGTTCAATCGCCGGGCGCGAATGCGCAGTCTGCGTGAGGCGGCCGAGAGGTTCGTCGAGTCGTTGCGACACCGCGGGTTTACGATCGAGGAGATTGCCGACGAACTGGGCCGGTTCTGCGAAACGAGGAGTCCGCAGAGCACCGCATAAAACCGGCGGCCATGGAAACGACGCGCTCAACACCGTTCGACAGCCAAGTCCGCGCGGTCATCGACGACCGGCATCTGCTCAAACATCCGTTCTACGTGGCGTGGACGAAGGGCGAGCTCTCGCTCGAGCAGCTGCGCGGCTACGCGGGGCAGTACTTGCATCACGTGCTGGCCGAACCGACGTACTTGAGCGCCGTTCATTCGAACACGCCGCACTTTGCCAGCGACGGCACGAGCGATCTGCGTCCGCGCCAAACGATTCTGCAGAACCTCGTCGAGGAGGAGCTCGGACCGAAGAACCACCCGGCGCTTTGGAAACGCTTCGCGGCGGCGCTGGGACTCTCCGACGACGACCTTGCCGCAACCGTTGCCCTCCCGGCGACGCAGCGCCTGATCGCGACCTTTACCGATCTCTGCCGAAACCGGCCCTACTACGCGGGACTCGCAGCGTTGCATGCCTTCGAATCGCAAGTTCCGGCGGTCGCGGCCGTCAAGATCGAAGGGCTGCGCCGCTTCTACGGGATCTCGGATGCGAGCGAGATCGAGTTCTTTACGGTGCATGAGAAGGCCGACATCGCGCATTCGGCCGCCGAGTGGCGGCTGATCGAGCGCGCTGCGGAGACGCAGGAGAAGCAGATCGAGGTCGTAGCGGCGACGCAGGCGGCGTGCCAGGCGCTGTGGAGCTTCCTCGACGAGGTGTACGCCGCCTAAGCTAGCAAGCGTCCTCCGCCGGCGGCGGGGATTTGACGCGAAAAAAGGGCCTTGGTATAGTTGAGGCTCGGTCCCACCTGCGGGTGAGGCCGTGTTTTGTGTGATTACGTTTTTGGGGAGCAAAGCAGATTCCGACAATCAACCAACTGGTGCGCCGCGGGCGCGAAAAGACCGAGCAGAAGGTCAAGACGCGCGCGTTTCGCATGATCCTTACCGGTCCGAAGCCCGGCCATCCGGATCTGCCGACGCGGACCTTCGAGGTTGCGGGCAACCCGCAGCGGCGGGGTGTCTGCACCCAAGTCAAGACCGTCACGCCGAAGAAGCCGAACTCGGCGCTCCGCAAAGTCGCGCGCGTCCGGCTCACGAACGGCGAAGAGGTCACGGCCTACATCCCGGGGATCGGCCATAACCTCCAGGAGCACTCAGTGGTCCTCGTCCGCGGCGGACGCGTCAAGGATCTGCCGGGCGTTCGATATCACATTATCCGCGGCACGCTCGACACGGCCGGAACGGCCAATCGCAAGCAAGGCCGCTCCAAGTACGGCGCGAAGCGCGAAAAGAAGAAGTAATGCCATCCTTCGACTCCGCTTCGACAAGCTCCGCGTCGCTCAGGACAGGCTCACCAAAGGAAAGTAATAAACTCGATGCCACGTAAGGGACCGGCTCCGAAGCGGCAAATTCTCCCGGATCCGCGGTTCAACTCCAAAGTTCTCGCGCGCTTCATCAATAAGGTGATGCTGTGCGGCAAGAAGTCGACCGCGGAGCATATTACCTATGGCGCGCTCGAAATCGTGGCCGAGAAGACCGGGCGCGATCCAATGGAAATCTTTTCGCAGGCGCTCTCCAACGCGATGCCGCTCGTCGAGGTGCGTCCTCGCCGCGTGGGCGGCGCGACCTACCAGGTGCCGATGGAGGTTCGTCCGGACCGCCGTCAGGCGATGGCGATGCGTTGGCTGATCGGCTTCGCTCGCGCTCGCGGGGGACGCTCGATGGAGGAGAAACTCGCCGGGGAGCTGCTCGACGCGTCGAACAATACCGGTGCGACGATTAAGAAGCGTGAGGACACGCACAAGATGGCCGAGGCGAACAAAGCCTTCGCCCATTATCGTTGGTAGTTTGATCCAAGACTAAAACCATGGCTATACGGGAATATCCGCTCGAACGCACGAGGAATATCGGCATTGCCGCGCACATCGATGCCGGCAAAACGACCTGCACGGAGCGCATTCTTTTCTTCACCGGGCGCGTGCACAAGATGGGCGAAGTGCACGACGGCGCGGCGACGATGGATTGGATGGTCCAAGAGCAGGAGCGCGGCATTACGATCACGTCGGCCGCGACCGCGACGACCTGGCGCGATACGCGCATCAACATCATCGACACGCCCGGTCACGTCGACTTTACGGTCGAAGTCGAGCGCTCGCTGCGGGTGCTTGACGGCCTCGTCGCGCTCTTCGACTCGGTCGCGGCGGTCCAGCCGCAATCCGAGACGGTGTGGCGCCAGGCGAATAAATATAAGGTTCCCCGGATCATCTTCGTCAACAAGATGGATCGGGTCGGCGCCGATTTCTTCAACGTCGTGGAGAAAATTCGCGAACGGCTCGGCGCCCGCGCCGTGCCGATTCAAGTGCCGATCGGCGCCGAAGACAAGTTCCAAGGCGTCGTCGATCTCTTCACGATGAAGAAGGTTGTCTACACCGACGAGCTCGGTTCGACGGGGGCGCAGGAAGACGTCGACGGCGAACTGCGGGAGCTCGCGATGCAGTGGCGGCGCAATCTCGTCGAGGCGATCGCCGAGCAAGACGACGAGCTTCTCGAGATGTTCTTCGACGGTAAAGATTTACCGATCGATCGCATGAAGACGGCACTGCGCAAAGCGACGATCGAAGGAACGGTCCTGCCGATGCTCTGCGGCTCGGCGTTCAAGAATAAGGGCGTTCAACCGCTGCTCGATGCGATCGTCGAGTACATGCCCTCGCCGCTCGAGGCCAAGGCGATCGTCGGGCGCGACCCCAAGACCGGCGCCGATCTAGCGCGAAAGGCCGACGACGGCGAACCGTTCTGCGCGCTCGCCTTCAAGATCGCAACCGATCCCTATGGAAATCTTACCTACTTCCGCGCCTATTCCGGCGTGCTCAAGAAGGGCAGCTACGTGCTGAACTCGCGCACCGGGCGCAAGGAGCGCATCGGGCGGATTCTGCGCATGCACGCCAACCATCGCGAGGACATCGACTCGATCGGTGCAGGCGACATCGCCGCGGCGGTCGGTCTCTCCGATACGCGCACCGGCGATACGCTCTGCGACGAACGGTCGCCGATCGCGCTCGAGTCGATCACGTTTCCCGAGCCCGTCATCCATCAGGCGATTGAGCCGAAGAGCAAGGCCGACCAAGACAAGCTCGGTCTCGCGCTCGCGCGTCTCGCCCAGGAAGATCCGACCTTTCGAATGCGCACCGACGAAGAGACGCAGCAGACGATCATCGCCGGGATGGGCGAGCTGCACCTCGAGATCATTCTCGACCGTTTGCGGCGCGAGTTCAAAGTCGACGCAAACGTCGGCAAGCCGCAGGTTGCGTACAAAGAAGCGATCACCAAGAGCGTCGAAAAGGAAGGGCGCTTCATCCGTCAGACCGGCGGCAAGGGGCAGTTCGGCGACGTCTGGATTCGCGTCGAACCACAACCGCCCGGCACCGGCTTCGTCTTCGAGTGGAAGATCGTCGGTGGCGCTGTTCCCAAGGAGTACCATAAGGCCGTGCAAGAGGGCATCCGCGAGTCGGCGCAGAGCGGTGTGCTGGCGGGCTTCCCCGTTATGGATTTCAAGGCCGTGGCATTCGATGGTTCCTATCACGAGGTCGACTCGTCGGAAATGGCTTTCAAGATCGCCGCCTCGATGGCGTGGAAGGAAGCCAACCGCGCCGCAGGTCCCGTTCTGCTGGAGCCGATCATGAAGGTCGAGGTGACTACGCCCAAGGAGTACATGGGCGCGATCAACGGCGACTTGAGCCGGCGGCGCGGCGCCATTCACGCGACCGAAGAGGCGCCCGGCGGAGCGCAAGTAATTACCGCCAACGTGCCGCTCTCGGAGATGTTCGGGTACGCGACCGACATGCGCTCGGCAACGCAAGGGCGCGCGACGTACACGATGGAGTTCTCGCACTACGAAAAAGCGCCGAAGAGCGTCGAGGAAGAGATCGTGGCAAAATCGGCCGGAAAGAAGGCGGTCCCAGCCTAGCTCCGCGTCGGCGTTGCGTCGCGTTGACATCCTCGGCTCGCGCCTGATACTATTCCGTGGCAGTGCGCCCTCTCGGGGAGGGCGTTTACCGCGTAAGGGCGGCGGAGCCGAGAAGAACGCCTGGATCCGTGTACTTACGTTCAGCACCTTGAGAGGAACCTGATGGCTAAACAGAAATTCGAGCGCAAGAAGCCGCACGTCAACATTGGTACGACGGGGCACGTCGACCACGGCAAGACGACCTTGACCGCGGCGATCATGCACTGCCTGTCGACCGAGGGCTTGGCGCAAAAAGTCGGCGTCGATCAAATCGACAACGCGCCTGAGGAAAAAGAGCGCGGCATTACCATTGCCATCTCCCATCAGGAATACGAGACGACGAAACGCCATTACGCCCACGTCGATTGCCCCGGCCATGCCGACTACATTAAGAATATGATCACGGGCGCAGCGCAAATGGACGGCGCGATCCTGGTCGTCGCGGCTTCGGACGGTCCCATGCCGCAGACCCGCGAGCACATTCTGCTCATGCGCCAGGTCGGCGTTCCGCGCATCATCGTCTTCCTCAATAAGGTCGACATGGTCGACGACGAAGAGCTTCTCGAGCTGGTCGAGATGGAGATCCGCGAGCTGCTCCAGCAGTACGAGTTCCCCGGCGACGACACGCCGATCATTCGCGGCTCGGCCCTAAAGGCTCTCAACTCGAGCGGCCGCAAAGGCGACCCCGATGCCGACGCGATCTTTAAGCTGATGGAGACGGTCGACGAGTACATCCCCGAGCCGCAGCGTGAGATCGACAAACCGTTCCTCATGCCCGTCGAGGACGTCTTCACGATCACCGGCCGCGGCACGGTCGGCACGGGCCGCGTCGAGCGCGGTCAGGTGAAGGTCGGCGAAGAGGTCGAGATCGTCGGGCTCAAAGAGGAGACCAAGAAAACGGTCGTTACCGGCATCGAGATGTTCCGCAAGCTGCTCGACAGCGGCCTCGCGGGCGACAACATCGGCGTGCTGCTTCGCGGCGTCGACCGCAACGAGATCGAGCGCGGCCAGGTGCTGGCCAAGCCCGGCTCGGTGAAGCCGCACAAGAAGTTCAAAGCCGAATGCTACGTGCTCTCTAAGGAAGAGGGCGGGCGGCATACCCCGTTTTTTGCGAACTACCGGCCGCAGTTCTACTTCCGCACGACCGACGTTACCGGCACCATCAAGCTGCCCGAGGGCGTCGAGATGGTGATGCCCGGCGACAACGTGCAGATGGACGTCGAACTCATCACGCCGATTGCGTGCGAGGAGGGCCTTCGTTTCGCCATCCGTGAGGGCGGCCGAACCGTGGGCGCCGGCGTCGTCACTGCCGTCGCTGAATAGCCGCATTCGAGAGTAAAGACGTCATGGCGAAGCAGATGATCCGGATACGCTTGAAAGCGTACGATCACAAGGTGCTCGATCAATCGGCCGAGCGCATCGTAGAAACGGCGAAGCGCACGGGCGCGTTTGTCAGCGGCCCCGTACCTTTACCGACCGAGATCAACCGCTTCTGCGTTCAGCGGTCGACGAACAACGACAAGAAGTCGCGCGAGCACTTCGAGATGCGCACCCACAAGCGGCTTATCGACATCTTGCAAGCCTCGCCGAAAACGATGGACGCGCTGATGCACCTCGACCTGCCGGCGGGCGTCGACATCGAGTTGAAAGCCTGACCCGAGAAGAGTGGGCCGAGTCCGAACGCTTGAGGAGCAATACTCGTGGAAGTTAAACCGACCTACCTCGGCACGATGATCGGTCTCGCGACGGTGGCCTTCGGCCTCATCGCGGCCGGCGCGTGGAACAAACTCATCAGCGACGTCATCGCCCTCTTCCTCAAACCAGGAAACGGTGTGATCGCCGAGCTGATCTACGCCGTGCTCATCACGATCGTGGCGATCGTGATCGTCCAAGCTTTGGCGAAGCTCGCCGAAAAGGAATCGCAGCTTACATCGAAGCTGCCGTTCGTGAAGAAGCCGGCCGAATAGCTACTTCTTTGGCGGTTTGCCGGCGCGAATCTTGAACGCAACCGCCGGCCGGTGCTGCAGTGGCGGGTAGATGTGGGCGCGCACTTCGAAGCCTTTTTTCTCGAGCCCGAGGATGAGCGCGGCTTGCTGGATGCCGTGCAGAATCGCGGCGCTGAGCGTTTCATCGGCAACGCCGAGATCCATCAGCGTCTCCACGCCTTCTTTTTTCGAGAGCAGTGTTAGGCGTATTTCGCCGGGAACGCGCTCCGACTCGTGCTCTTCGTCGACCGGATCGTGAAAGACGACGACGTGCCGGTCTTCGTAGAGGACCTCATTTTCGCCGACGAGTTTCTCCCACTCTTTCGGCTCCTTCGGCCATATCGGCTCGGCGCCGAGCACGTCGGCCGCCGTCAGCGTTTTCCTTTTGCGATCGGCGCTCATCACGCGCACGCTTCCGCGCGTGCAAGAGGACGCCTGCCTGCGATGCGGAAAAATTCCGCATGACGCAATGGATTTCGGAGATGATTTCGAGCCCGGAGCAACGCACGTGGGAGAAGCCCGATCCCGATCACACGTTTCGCGGAAGGCTCGACGGCACGCGTGCGAAGGCCGACGAGGTCGTCTACCAAGACGACGACGTCTTCGCTTTTCGCCATAACGTCGATCGGAGCAAGGAGGAGTGGTGGGAGATCCACGTCGTCATCATTCCCAAGAAGTGGGTGCCGACGATTCTCGATTTCGGGCTCGGCGATGCGAGGCTCTGGCACCGTTTGATCGCGGGCATTCAGAAGGTGGCGCTCTCGCTCGGTCTCTACGAGAAGGGCTTCATGATCCGTATGGGAGTGCTGCCGCCGTATCAGCACACCGAACACGTTCATATCCACATTCTCTCAGGCAAACATACGTCGCCGGTCGTTGACGGGCCGATGCCGGATGCCGGCTAGATCCGGCGCGCCGTCGCTGACGAGTATCGCGCTGACATTTGCGTCGATCTCGTCGACCGCGTTCGGCGGCGGCCAAAAGGCGAGCGTCCGTCAACAGGTGCTCAATCGCGGCTGGATGGATAGCGAGCGCTTCATGGACGGCCTCGAGATCGCGCAAGTCCTTCCCGGCCCGAACATCCTGAATCTCGCGCTCTTCTGCGGCCAGCGCGTGCGCGGCATCCCCGGAGCGATCGCCGCGTTCCT
The DNA here is from genome assembly GCA_049585055.1 of Candidatus Cybelea sp. Lineage (GTDB taxonomy): Bacteria > Vulcanimicrobiota > Vulcanimicrobiia > Vulcanimicrobiales > Vulcanimicrobiaceae > Cybelea. Next base: position 32,627 of record JBAUYZ010000012.1, read on the forward strand.
AGGCGCGAGCCTTCCACCGTTCGCCATCGTGCTCGTGGCGGGAGCGCTCTACTTTAAATTCTCGGCGAACCCATTCGTTGGAGGCGCGCTGCGCGGGTGTGCCGCCGGAGCGCTTGGGCTCACGGTCGGCAACGCGCTGGAGCTCACCTGGGACGAGCGCACCGATTGGCTGCGCATTCTCTTGGTGCTGGTGACCGCGCTGACCGTCTCGTTCTTGCATATGCCGCTGCTGCTCGTACTCGTAATCTTCGGCGGGATCGGGATCGCCCACGAGTACGTACGAACGCGCAAGCCCGCGCCGCAGCACCCCAAATGAACGGCACCGTTCAAACCGTACTCCATCTCCTCTGGACGTTTTCGCAACTCTCGGTGCTCGGCTTTGGCGGTGGCAAGGGCATCATTCCGCAGATGCACGGCGACGCGGTCGGCCGCTACCACTGGGTGAGCTCGGAGCAGTTTACGCAATTCTACACGATCGGAAAGCTCGTGCCCGGGCCGACGACGATTTTCGCGGCACTCGTCGGCTACGCAGCGACTCCGACACGGCCCCTTCTCGGCGCGGCCGCCGCGACGGTGGGAATGTTCGTTCCGTCGAGCGTGCTCATGGTCGGCTTCGGGGCGCTCTGGGATCGCTTCCAAGCATCGCCGTGGCGAGCGATCATCTCCCATGGTTTGGCGCCGGCCATCGTCGGTCTCGTGTGGTCGAGCGTCGTGACGATTGGTCGCGGTGCGCCGTCAAGCGTCGTCGCCTATGCGGTCACGGCCCTCGTGCTTATCTTGATGCTCCGCACGAAAATCGGCACGCCGCTGCTTATCCTGCTCGCAGGCGGCATAGGGGTCGCCGCCCTTCGCTAAGCGAACGACGGGCCATGCCAATCGAGCTCCACGAAGTGCGGTCGCGCACGTTTCACGGGACCAAACGGCGAATCTATCACCTACTCGAGGAGATGGGCACGTCGGGCGACCAGATCTGGCCCTTCGCGTCGCAGCCGTTCATGCGTTCCCCCGGGCCGCTCACACCGGGCCGCACCGAAGAGTGGCACCTCGGAATGCATTCCGTGCTCGAAGAGGCGGTCTCCGAAGAACGCATCGTCTGGAGATTTCGCAACGACGGAATGGACGGCACGCACGGCTTCTATCTCTCGAGCGAAGGCAAAGAGACGCTGCTCCAGTACCGCGTGGACGCGATGCTTTCCGATACCGACGGGCGGCTGCTCTGGCGTCGTTTCGAGGATCAGTTCGAGCGCTCGACCGAAGCGCTCTTCGATAAACTCGCTCGGGTTCTGAGGCGTTGACCGCTGCCGCAACGCACGCGCCCGACGCCGTAGACTTCATCGGCGTAAGTTCGCAACTTTCTGCCGAAGAGCGTCTGGTTCGCGATACGGTACGCTCGTACGTTCGCACGCGCGTACTGCCCGGCGTGGCCGAGTGGTTCGAGCGCGGAACGCTGCCGCGCGAACTCGGAATCGAGCTCGGCCGTCTCGGTCTGCTCGGGATGCACCTCGAAGGATACGATTGCCCGGGCGCCAGCGCGGTGGCGTACGGTTTGGCCTGTCTCGAGCTCGAAGCCGGCGACTCGGGCGTGCGTAGTTTCGCCTCGGTGCAAGGCTCGCTCGCGATGTACGCGATTCATCGTTGGGGTGACGAGGCGCAGAAGCGCGCCCTGCTTCCGGCAATGGCTCGGGGCGAGCTCATTGGCTGCTTCGGTCTTACCGAACCCGATTTTGGAAGTAATCCGGCGGGAATGCGCACCTACGCTCGTCGCGACGGATCCGACTGGGTGCTCGACGGCACGAAGATGTGGATCACGAACGGATCGATCGCCGACCTCGCGATCGTCTGGGCGCAGACCGAGGACGGCATTCGCGGTTTCATCGTGCCGCGCGGAACAAAAGGATTCCAGGCCTCGGACATTCATCGCAAGCTCTCGCTGCGCGCGTCGGTAACGAGCGAACTCGTCTTAAGCGATTGCCGGATTCCGGCCGACGCGCTCTTGCCGCTGGGAGCGGGATTGGGAGCGCCGCTCGCCTGTCTCAACGAAGCGCGGTACGGTATCGTTTGGGGCGCCATGGGAGCCGCGCGAAGCTGCTATGAGACGGCGCTCGAGTATGCGAAGACGCGCGTTCAGTTCGAGAGGCCGATCGGCGCGTATCAACTGACGCAGGCAAAACTCGTAAAGATGCTGCTCGAGCTCAACAAGGGAACGCTGCTCGCGCTCCACGTCGGGCGCGCGAAGGATGCCGGACGATTGCATCCGGCGGTCGTGAGCTTTGCGAAGCTCAACAACGTCCGCGAAGCATTGGGGATTGCCCGCGAAGCCCGCACCGTGCTTGGCGCGAACGGCGTGACGCTCGAGTATCCGGTGATTCGGCACATGAACAACCTCGAATCGGTGCTCACCTACGAAGGCACGAGCGAGATGCACGCGCTCATCGTCGGCAAAGAGATCACCGGCTTCGCGGCGTTTACTTAAACGTAACCGGCGAGCGTTAGCATAACGTCGCGTCCGCGACCGCGACAGCGTTCGGCGCCCGGGCAGGTCTGGCGCTTATTATCAAGGTGGGCCCGATCGATGGCCTGCAGGCGCCCGGAGGTGCCCCCGTCGGTCGTGACGAGTCCCGCGTAATCCTGGTTCCAGGCAATCCTGCCGTCGCGCTTGCTGGGTGAATGCCGGCGGCAAGGAGGAGCGCCGGTTCGATGATGCCCCGGCAGCCTCGCAATGCCCGGCGTGCAATTACCATTCGGCGAGGCTTTGTTGCAACGGCTGGGCGAGCCTTGACCTCGTGGACCCGTCCTGGTAAACTGCCGGGGTTGCGGTTCATGCGAGCAATACGCCTGGATCCGTTGAATACACTACCCACCGAGAGAGCGATATGAAGAACATCCTGGGCCGTAAAGTCGGGATGACCAGCGTCTTCACCGCCGACGGGCATTCCGTGCCCGTGACGGTGATCGCGGCAGGCCCCTGTACGGTCGTGGAACGCCGAACGAAGGAAAAGCACGGCTACGATGCCGTCGCTTTGGGTTTCGAGTCGGTCAAGCGCAATCGGTTGACGCGCGCGCTTGGCGGTCACTTCAAAAAGCAGGGCGTTGAACCGGCGCGCTTCGTTCGCGAGTTTCGAGACGGTTTCGAGGACGTGCAAGTGGGCGAGAGCGTGACGGTGACGGCCTTCGAGCCGGGCGATCGTGTCGACGTCGTCGGCATCTCCAAAGGCCACGGTTTCTCGGGCGGTATCAAACGGCATAATTTCCGCGGCGGAGGCGCGAGCCATGGATCGATGATCCATCGGCAACCGGCATCGAACGGCGATACGAACGCGGGCCGCACGACGAAGGGGAGCCGGCGGCCGGGCCATTACGGCGTCGACCGAACCACACTGCAAAACTTGGAAGTCGTCCGCGCCGACGGCGAGCGCAACTTGCTCCTCGTGCGCGGAGCCGTTCCGGGCGCGAAGAACGCGCTGGTCGTGGTGCGCGCGAGCGTGAAGCCGCGAAAAGTGAAAGCGTAAATGCCCAACGTCATCGACGCGACCGGCAACGTCGTGCGCCAGGTAGAGACGCCCGCTTTTCTGTCGGGCGACTTCAGTGGCCGGCGCGACGTCATCTATCGAGCGGTTCATAGAGAGTTCGCCAATCCGCGCGCCGGCACCGCATCGACGCGCAAGCGCGACGAGGTCGCAGGCGGCGGCCGCAAGCCTTGGCGTCAGAAGGGTACCGGTCGGGCCCGCCAAGGATCCATCCGTTCCCCGCAGTGGCGTCACGGCGGAGTCGTCTTCGGACCCCAACCGCGTAGCTTCGTTGAGGGCCTCAATAAGAAGGAACGCCGCATTGCGTTCCTGGCCGCACTGGCCGACCGTTTTTCAAACGACGCCGTCACGCTGCTCGACGTAAGCGATTTTGGGATCGCCAAGACGGCAGCGTTTGCGAAGGTGCTCTTCGGCAGCGCGAAGGCCGCCCGCAGCGGCCCCGCGACGCTCATCGTCTGCGGGCGCGAGGAGCCGCACGCCGGCGAGATCGAGCGCGTGAGCCGCAATCTGCAGCGCGTCGGAGTGACGAACGACGGCGCGGTCGATGTCAAAGACGTGCTTCGTTTTGACCGGATCGTCTTCACGGTCGCGGGATACGACGCGCTGATGGGCGCCCTGAGCGCCGGCGAAAGGAACAACGATGGACGCGCGTGACGTGATCGTCGCCCCGCGGATCACCGAGAAAGCGATGGCCGACGCGCTCGGCGGGCAGTATACGTTCGTGGTTCATCCGCAAGCGACGAAGACCCAGATCCGTCATGCGATCGAGGAAATCTTCAAGGTCAACGTGCTCAACGTCAATACGGTGAACGTCCGCGGAAAGACCCGTACTTTTCGGCGTCGCGGCCGGCGCACGAGTGGAAGCCAGAGCGATTACAAGAAGGCTATCGTCAAGATTAAGGCGGGTCAGAAGATCGAGCTCGGCGGAGTTAACTACTTTGAGCAATAGCGTTTCATGCCGGTAAAGAAGTACAGACCGACTTCGCCCGGCAAGCGATTTCTCACGACGCTCGACTTCTCGGATCTCTCGAAGGTCGCGCCGGAGCGATCGCTCGTAGAGGTGCGCAAAAAGCACGCGGGGCGGAACAATAACGGCCACATCACGGTGCGCCACCGCGGTGGCGGCACGCGGCGGATCTATCGCATCATCGATTTTAAGCGTTCCAAAGACGGCGTTCCGGCGAAAGTCGCGACGATCGAATACGATCCCAACCGTTCCTGCCGAATCGCGCTGCTCAACTATCGCGACGGCGAGAAGCGCTACATTCTCGCGCCCCTCGGACTGCGGGTCGGCGAGCTCGTCGAATCCGGGCCGAACGCGGACATCAAGATCGGCAACGCTCTTCCGATTCGCAACATTCCGGTCGGCACCGTTATCCATAACGTCGAACTGCGTCCCGGACAGGGCGGAAAGCTCGTGCGTTCGGCGGGCGTTTCGGCCCAGCTCATGGCCAAGGAGGACGAGTATTCGCAAGTACGCATGCCGTCGGGCGAAGTCCGAAGGATCCACATCGCTTGCCGCGCGACCATCGGTCAGCTCGGCAACGTGGAACACGAAAACCAAGTGATCGGTAAGGCCGGCCGCTCGCGCCACCTCGGCAAACGACCGAGCGTGCGCGGCATCGCGATGAATCCCGTCGATCATCCGCACGGCGGCGGCGAGGCGCGCTCGACGTCGGGCCGCCCGCCCACGACGCCGTGGGGTCAGATGACGATGGGTAAAAAGACGCGCCGCAACAAGCGCACAACGAAGATGATCGTCCGTCGCCGGGGCTCGAAGTAAATGTCACGCTCGCTTAAAAAAGGCCCGTACGTCGCGGACCATCTCGTGCAGAAGGTCGAGAAGCTCAACGAGACCCGCGAGCGGCGCGTAATCAAGACGTGGAGCCGCGCTTCGACCATCTTACCGGTGATGGTCGGTCACACGATCGGCGTCCACAACGGTAAGACGCACATTCCGATCTACATAACCGAGAACATGGTCGGCCACAAGCTGGGCGAGTTCGCACCCACCCGTTACTTCCGCGGCCACGGCGGAGAGAAGGCAACGGTGAAGACGTGACGGAGCGCGTTCCGCAAGCGGTTGCGCATCTGCGGTTCGTTCGCACGGCTCCGCGCAAGCTGCGCCGCGTCGCCGACGCAATTCGCGGGAAAAGCGTGCGCGAGGCGTTCGCGCTCCTGAAGTTCGCCGAGGTCTTCGCCGCCGAACCGATCGAGAAGCTCGTGCGCAGCGCGGTCGCGAATGCGGGCAACAACCACGACATGAACGCCGACGAGTTGTATATCGCGCGCATCACCGTCGACGGAGGCCCGGGCGGACGTTTTACCAAGCGTCTCGACCCGCGCGCGCAAGGGCGCGCGGCGTTCAAACGCAAGCGGCTCTCGCACGTAACGGTGGTCGTTACGGAAGCCCCGCCCACCAAGCCGCGAAAGAAGCTTGCCGGTGCGTCGG
>JBAUYZ010000013.1:0-2334 GCA_049585055.1 Candidatus Cybelea sp.
CCGCTCGCGAGCGCGCGGCGGGCGGTCCGCGGATTGCGCGCGTCGATCTCGCGATCGAGAAAGCGATTCGCCGCCATCGCTGCGGTACGCGCGCCCAAAACGGCGAGCGTGATCCAGAGCAGCGCGACCGGCGAGGGAATGCCGCGCGCCGCTAAGATCGCGCCGACGTAGGCGAAGGGCAGTGCGAAGAGCGTATGCTCGATGCGAATCTCTCGCAGGAAGAGCGCTATGGATTTCACTCAGCGCGGCTCGCCGGGTGCTCGCACGAGCCGCTCGTATGCCCGCGGTCCTTGTCCCGACCAGTCGTCGGGCTGCAACGCCTTGGTGACGGCGTCGAGCCCGTACGCGGCCCATCGCTCGCTGACGAGCCGATGCGTCGCGTCGTCGGCGAGCATCTCCGGCGGCCATGGACGGCTGTAACCTTCGGACGCGTCTTTGCGCGTTGCATCGACGCCAATCTTCGTCCCGTATGCGACGCTATACGAGCCGTGATCGAGATCGTCGACTGGACCGGGCATGGTCACGACGTCGCGTTCGGGAGCCAAGTTGTTGAGGACGAACCACGCCACCGCACGCGGATCCGCAACGTCGACGTCGGCGTCGACGATGACCAAGACCCGGGTCAGCATCATCATGTGCCCGAGTCCCCAGAGCGCGTTCATCACCTTCTTGGCGTGGCCCGGATAGGATTTCCGAATCGAGACGATTGCGAGATTGTGAAAGCCGCCTTCGACCGGGAGATTCATGTCGACGACTTCGGGGAGCATCGCTTGCAGAATCGGAAGAAAGATGCGTTCGGTCGCCTTACCGAGCCACGCGTCCTCCATAGGCGGCTTTCCAACGACGGTTGCCGCGTAGACCGGGTTGCGGCGATGCGTCATGCAGGTGACGTGGAACGTCGGATATCGGTCTGCCAAGCTATAGACGCCGGTGTGATCGCCGAAGGGCCCCTCGAGACGAAGATCGTCGTTGTCGACGTAACCTTCCAGCACGAACTCCGCCTCGGCGGGTACGACGAGATCGACGCTCTTCGCGCGTACGAGCTCGACGGGCTTGCCTCGCAACAGGCCGGCAAATGCGAACTCGTCCAGCATCGGGGGCAACGGCGCGGTAGCGGCATAGGTGAGCACCGGTTCGGTGCCGATCGCGACGGCGGCAGGGATTCGCGCGCCCCACGCATCGGCATGCGCGCGCCCGTGCTTGTGGCGCTGCCAGTGCATCCCGGTCTCCGTCGCGTTGAAGACCTGCATTCGGTACATGCCGACGTTGAGTCGCTTCGTCTTGGGATCTTTCGTGATAACGAGCGGAAGCGTGATGAACGGACCCGCGTCGAGCGGCCAGGTCGTAAGAACGGGAAGTTTGGTGAGATCGGGCTGCGCCGCCACGACCTCCTGGACGCTTCCCTCCCGGACGATCTTCGGAATCGCGTTTGCGAAGGGTGCGAGCCGCAGCGCTCCGCGCAACTTTCCGAGCAACGATGCGCCCGGCGGCGCGAAATCGATCAGCCTACGAACGCGCGCGCCGGCCTCGTCGAGCGTCGCCGCGTCGAGCGCCATCGCCATCCTCCGATGCGTTCCGAATTGATTTGTGAGCACCGGAAAGCTCGAGCCCCTTACGCTCGAGAAGAGCAAGGCCGGTCCGCCGGACTTGACCACACGATCGGTGATCGCGCCGATCTCCAGCCGCGGATCGACGCTCGTGCCGACGACGTGAAGCTCGCCGGCGCGCCGCAACGCGGCGATGAACTCACCTAAGGACGCAAAGGGCATCGCGTCCTGACTTACGCGTTAGGGCGGCATTACTCTTTGTGGGCCGGAATCGCTGCGACGAAGCGCGCACCGCCCATCGGGCCTTCGTCGACCGAGACGGCGCCGTCGTGTGCGCGCGCGATCCAGCGTACGATCGCCAGTCCGAGGCCCGTTCCACCGCCGTCGTCCGCGCGCCGGTAGAAACGTTCGAAGATTCGCTCGCGTTCCTGCAGGGGAACGCCATCGCCGTCATCGTCGACGACGATCTCGCAGAGCCCGCCGTTCCGGCGCGAGCCGATCGCGACGCTCCCGCGGGCGTGCCGGATCGCATTGTCGAGCAGATTGCGCGCGAGCTCGCGCAGTCGCCGCGCATCTCCGTCGACGATGGCGCTACTGGGAGAACTCTCGAGGCGTATTCCGCGCGCGCTCGCGATTGGCTGCGTCTCTCGCGTGGAATCGGCGACGACGGCGCCGAGATCGACCGGCTCGCAATGCAGCGCGCCGCGCGCGGGATCGCGCGCGAGCGTGAGCAGGTCGGTCACTACCGCGGAGGCTTCGAACGCGCTGCGCGCGATCGCTTCGAACG
>JBAUYZ010000014.1:0-60701 GCA_049585055.1 Candidatus Cybelea sp.
CTCGACAGCCGCGATGGCGCCCCCGGCGGCGCGCCGCGCCGCCGCGTACGAGCCGGCGCCGACGACCGTATCCCCGGTCGAGAGATACCGCGCCATGATAAGGTCTTCGGTCTCGCGTTTGACGAGATCGAGGTAGGCGCGCGCATGGACGCGCTCGATCTCAAGGTCGCTTGCATCGCGGGCGCTCAAGGTCTGAGCGAGCACTCCTGCGGCGCGCAGCCGGGCGGCGACGGCTTCGACGCGCTCCGGCCGTTCGGGATGCGCGACGCCGCGCAGGTGTTGCACGTAGAGCGGATCGGTAACGAACTTCAGCCGGAGTGCTTCGCTCCCGAATGGCATGGCTCGGACGCCGCTTTGCGGACGTTGTCGTAATCCTTGGTGCCCTTCTTCATCAACGGCAGCAGCCGCTTGTAGGCGGCACCGGCCTTGGCGCATTGATTCGATCCGGCATACGACTTCGCGGCGATGTAGAGCAGCTCGGGATTACCCTCGAGGAATCCCTTGGCGGCTTTGTCGAGCGCGTCGAAGATTTGCGCCGCTTCCTTATAGTTCTTCAGCTCGAAGTCGGCACCGGCTACGCAGCTCAGCGTAACCGGCGAGCGCTGCATCTCGAAGCTTCTGCCGCAAGCGTCGCGCGCTCCGGAGTAATCGTGCACGCGCGAGTAGGCCTGGCCCAAGAGCGCGAAGCCCTGTGCGTCGGGCTGGATCTGCGTGTAATGGCGCAGATACGTGATGCCGTCGTTCACTTTTCCGGTCTGCATCGAGACTTCACCGAGTCCCAGCAAGGCGCCCGAGTTGTTTGGATCGAGCGCGAGCGCGGCTTGCCACTGGGCGGTCGCTTGGCCAAACTGACGCTGCCCCGCGTAGTAGTTGCCGAGCGCGACGAAACCCGCCGGGACCTTAGGGAACTGCGAGGTGGCCTGCTGCAGAATCGTAACGCCCTGCGCGTCCTTCTTCTCGCCCATGAAGTAGCCGGCTTTGCGGACCATGATCGCGACCTTCTGGTCGTCGGTCGGCGCCGCGACGATCGCGTCGTCGTAGGCTGCGGTCGCGTGGGCGTCGTCGTGCTGGCGGGAGTAGAGGTCGGCCTTGAAAACGAGCGCCTGAATGTTGCGCGGGTCGATCGCGAGTATGCGCCCGATCGACTGTACGGCCATCGGAATGTTATCCTGCTGGGCGTACGTCGTCGCGATCTGAAAGAGCGCTCCCGTGTCCTTTGGATTGAGCGCGAAGGCGGCTTCGAACTGCGCGCGGGCATCGTCGAAATGCTGTTCCGCGGCGTAGACGCTGCCGAGCGTCTCGAGCGCTCCGGGATCGTTCTTATTGAAGGTCACCGCGCGCTTGGCAATGCGCTCGGCGTCGTTGAAGCGGTTTTCGCGCAGATAGATGTCGGCGAGCTGGGCGAGTATGCCGAGGTTGGTGGGGTCGAGATTCGAGGCTTGTTCGAGATCGTACGTCGCCGACGGGAGCTGACCCAACTGCTCGTAGGCAAAGCCGTCGTAGTAGTAGACCTGCGCCGTCTTGTCGCCCATTTGCAGCAGGTGCTGCGTATACTGCAGCGCGATGTCCGGCCGATTCACTTGCAGGTACTCGGCCGCGAGCTGCGCGAGCGCCAATTGGTCGTTCGGATTCGCCTTCAGCTTGGCGACCAAACGCGGAATCGCGATGCTTGGCGGTTCCGGACTCGCTGTGGGAAGTGCCGATGGCGACGGCGAGGGACTCGGCGTCCCCGTCTTCTTTCCGCTGAAAAGGCCGGCTTGCGCGTTTGGCGTCGTCGTGGCCACGCCGACGACGACCGCGAGCACGATCAATACGAGGAGTCCGAATCGTTTCAAGAGAGATGTCCTTTGGCAGTGTCGATCAATTTCGTTAGTTCGGGAACGATCCGAAATGCATCGCCCACGACGAGCAGGTCGGAGAACTCGGCTATCGGGGCGGCCGCATCTTTGTTGATCGCGACGATCGTTCCCGACGCGCGCATACCGACCTTATGCTGGATCGCACCCGAGATGCCGACCGCGATGTAGAGTTTCGGGGTTACGGTTTTTCCGGTCTGCCCGATTTGCAGGTTGTACGGTACCCAGCCGGCGTCGGCGGCGGCGCGCGACGCGCCGACAGCTCCTCCAAGCGCTCGCGCAAGTGGTTTCAACAACGTCTCGAATGGTTCCGGGCCACCGAGCCCACGCCCGCCCGCAACGACGACCGGTGCCTCCTCGAGCGCTAGCTCGCCGGCACCCTCCTCGACGTCGCGCTCGATGGTGGCCGGGTAGGTCTTCGCCGGTTTCTCGAGCGAGACGATCTCGGCGCCCGGGCCGCCGGGGGCCGCGGCAAAGGCGCTCGGCCGAACCGTCGCGATGCCGTACTCGCTGGGGCGCAGCGCGCAGCTCGTAATCAAGACGCCGCCCAGCTTCGGTGAGACGCAAACGACCTCGCCGCCGGCGATTTGCACGTCGACGACGTCGGCCACGATGCCGGCGCCCAGGCGCACCATCAGCCGGCCCGCGACATCGCGCCCGGAGAGCGTGTTCGGGATGAGAACCAGCGACGGTCCCGCGATTTGCGCGGCCGATTGCAGATAATCAACGCTCGGATCCAACAGATACGTGTCGACGTCGCGATCCTCGGAAACGTAGATCGTATCGAGCGGGTAGCTCTTCAACTGCTCCGCAAGACGGCCCGCGCCCTCGCCGAGCACCACAGCGCAGGCCTGGCCGCCTAACGCATCGGCAAGCCGCCGCGCTTCACTAGCGAGCTCGAAGGTAACCTTGCGCGTCTGGCCCTGGCGATGTTCGGCGAAAACGATGACGTGCTTCACGCTCAAACCAGCTTCTTCTCGTGAAGAAAGTCGAAAATCGCCTGCGCGCCGGTGAGGCCGTCGCCGGCTTCAACCGTCTGCCCCTTGCCGCGCGCGGGCGGCGGCGCAAAGTCGCGCAGCTCGGTCTTCGAGCCGGCCATGCCGACCGGTAACTCGAGGGCGAGATCGGCGAGCGTCGTGGTGGCGATCGTCTTTTTCTTCGCGCCCATGATGCCTTTGAGCGATGCATACCGCGGTTCGCCGAACGTTAATGCAGTCGTCAAGAGCGCGGGCAACGGCGTGCGAACCATTTGGTAGCCCACATCGGTCTCGCGCTCGACCTGAAGCGCCCCATCGGCGAGATCGACCTTGCGCGCGTTCGTGACGCACGGCAATCCCAAATGCTCGGCGAGCGCGCCGGGAACCGCTCCGGTGCTGCTGTCGTCGGTCAAGCCGCCGACGATCAGAAGGTCGAACTCGAGCTTGCGCAGCGCGCCGGCGATCGCGTACGCGGTCGCCCAGACGTCGCTATCTTCCAGCCCCGGATCGGCAAGAACTACGGCATCGTCGGCACCCATCGCGAGCGCCTTGCGCAGCGTCTCCTTCAGCGGCTCGGGCGCCATTGAGAAAACCGTCACGCGGGCCTCGCCGCCGGCGCGTTCCTTTAACTGAAGGCCGGCTTCGAGCGCGTACTCGTCGTAGGGGTTGAGAACCGTTTCGACTCCGGTTCGCACGAGCCGCTTCGTTTGCGGGTCGATCCGCTTTTCGGCATTCGGATCCGGAACGAGCTTAACCGTCACCACGATCTTCACGTGGTTATAGCGACCTCCATCGGAAGCGGGGGATTGCACAGAAGAACCGTTGGCTTTTGGTGGTCCGGCAGGGCCGGACCTGCCGGGTACGACGGAAGGGCGCGCTCCGCGCGGTCAGAACCCGACGGGATGCTTGCTTTAATCGTCGCGGCCGCGACGTTCGTGGCGGCGACCCCGTACGCGACGCGGGAGCGCCCGGCGACGCTTGTGGTCGATGCTTCGCGAGCCGCCGACGGCATTATGACGGTGCGCGAGCGGATTCCCGCGCCGCCCGGCAGCCTCACGCTTCTCTACCCCAAGTGGATTCCCGGCGAACACGGCCCGACCGGCCCGCTGAACGATCTTGCCGCGCTGCGAGTTTCGGCAGGAGGCACACCGCTCGACTGGCGTCGCGACCCCAACGATCTTTATACCTTTCACGTCGACGTTCCACAAAACGCCAACGCGGTCGACGTAGCCTTCGACGTGCTTCTCAACGCACCGCAAGACGACCTGTCGACGCATTCGATCGCCATCCTTAACTGGAACCGCGCCCTGCTCTATCAAGACGGCGTCGACTCGCATCAATACTTCGTGAAGCCTTCGATTCTGCTTCCGGCCGGCTGGGAGTATGCGACGGCGCTGCGCGGAGCATTGCCGAGCGGCAATCGAATCGACTTCGCGGTAACGCCGTTGAACGTGCTGGTCGACTCGCCGCTCGACATGGGACGGTACGTAAGAAAGTGGGAGCTCTGGCGCGAGGGCGCGGCTTTCGTGCAGCTCGATGCGATCGCCGATTACCCGCAGAACCTCGATATCCCCGAGAGCTTGCTGCGCGCCTACAAGCGCGTGCCGGCGGAGACCTTTGCGATGTACGGTTCGCGTCACTTCGAAGATTATCACGCGCTACTCGCGCTCAGCGACACGATCGATTTCCAGGGCATAGAACACCATCAATCGAGCGACGACCGCGCGCCGTCCGACTTTCTCACCGACCCCGAGGGGTCGCTGGGCGACCTCGATCTCGTGACGCACGAGTTTTCGCACTCGTGGAACGGAAAGTACCGCCGTCCGGCGGATCTCACGACCCCGAACTATCAAGTGCCGCAGCTCACCGACCTTCTCTGGGTCTACGAAGGTATGAATCAGTATCTCGGCGACCTGATCTCGTTCCGTTCCGGAATTCGGGATCCCAAGCGCTTCCCCGAATACGTCGCGTCGGTCTACGCCGATATGGATTACGAGACGGGACGCGAAACCACGCCGCTGATCGATCTGACGACGGGCGCACCCTACTTCTATCTCGCGCACGGCGAGTATCCGCATATTCGCCGCACGTCGGGCGATTTTTATACCGAAGGCGATCTGCTCTGGCTCGACGTCGATACGATCATTCGGCAACGCTCGCACGGCGCGCGATCGCTCGATACGTTTCTCCACCGTTTCACCACGCCGGCCGTGACCGGGCCGATCGTCGAAACGTATACCCGCGAGCAGGTCGAGAGCCTGCTGGGCGACGTCGAGCCCTACGATTGGCACGCCTTCTTCGAAGAGTACGTCTATCACGTCGCCGTGCATCCGCCCAGCGACGAGTTGGCACGGGCGGGCTGGCGCTTGGTCTACACCGAGAAACCGAACGATTTCGTTTCGTCGCAGCGAGCCGAGGATCGTGCGGTCGTGGGCTGGTACGCCTACGGCGCCAACATCACCGAGGCGGGAGTGGTGAAGGACGTCCGCGAGGGGTCGGCGGCGTGGCGCGCGGGTCTCGCACCCAATATGCACGTGCTCGCCGTCGACGGCCAGCAGTTCACGCCCGACGTGCTCGAGTACGCGATCAAGCGCGCGCAACGCTCGAGCGCGCCGATCGCGCTCATTACGACGCAGACGGGCTGGTATCAAACGTTCTCGCTCGATTATCACGACGGCATTCGCTTTCCGCACCTGGAGCGAATTCCGGGCACGACCGATATGCTCGCCGCAATCGCCGCCCCGCAGGCAAAGTAGCGTTGGCGAGATTCGTCCGGCGAATCGGTTCTCTCGCGGCAGTACTCGCAATCGCGGGTTGCGGCGGCGCGCGGCTCTCCGCCCCGGCGCTCCCATTAGCGGGCGACGGCAAGCTCGGAGTTCCGACGGCGCTGCAGGCGCATGCGATCATCGGCTTCAGCGTCGATACGCCGCAACGCGCGGCAACCGCGGGCGGTCAAGGGGTCACCGCCACGATTCTCTACGGCGGATCGCCGCCGCCCGGGAGCGCGCTACAGAAAGCGCTGAAGAGTAACGGCATCTCGGTGGTCGATGCGGGTATCTCGGGCGTGCTGTTTTACTGGGAGTGCCATCGCACCCACACCGTGAAGCCGCCGCCCAAGAGCTACGGCTACAACCCGTATTGCCGAACCGACGAGAATCCGCACGTCAACTCGGAGAAGGTTGTCTTACGCGACGTCGGCGAGATTCTCAAACGCGATGCCAAGCGCTCCTATGTGACGAGCCATTGGGTGCTCGACGACTGGGCGTGGTGGGACCCGGGAAGCGGGCGCGAGTTGCTGCAGAAAATCCACTCGCTGATCGCCGAGACGACGCCGAGCCTGCCGGCGATCTGCGGATTCGGTGCGGGCGTCGCTCGCCCCGGCAAGGTTCATTGGGATCCGGGCACTGCCGCGAACTACTCCAACGGCGGCTGCGACATCGTTGGGTGGTATAACTATTCGCCCTTCGGCAACCGCCATAGAAACAATGGAAAGCGCCTCGACTGGAGCATGAAAACCTTGTTGCCGGCGATGGCGCGCAGCTTAGAAAAGAAAGGCTGGCAGATCGCGCATACCCCGCTCTACGGCATCGGCCAGGCCTGGGGCGGTCCGTACGACAAGCGCTATTATCAGCCCGGATTGACGCGCGGCGAGATGCTCGCTCAGGTGAAAGCGTTTTGCGACTTCGGAGCGACCTACATCGGCTGGTACGCATGGGACGATAGCGGTTTCGAGTCGCGAACGGCGACGCCGAACAACTCCAAGGCTATCGCGGCCGGAATTGCCGCCGGAATCAACGCCTGTCAACAGGTGTGGAAATTGTGATCCCGCTGCCATAAGCATGTCATACTAAGCGAAGGCCACACTGTGTCATCCGAGCGTAGCGCAAATGTGTCATCCTGAGAGGAGTAACCGCATCTTCGTGTCATCCTGAGCGCAGCGTCGCGAAGCATGTGTCATCCTGAGCGGAGCGACCGCAGGGAGCGTAGTCGAAGGGCGTCCTTCGACTCCGCATCGCTTCGCGATGCTTCGCTCAGGATGACACCCAAAATCAGGATGACACCCAAAATCAGGATGACACCCAAAATGTTTACGGCGCGGGCATTGTTGCGCGGAGGTGGTAGCCGTCGACGGTTCCGTCGAGAACCGCTGATGCCGAGCTTCCCAGCGTCGGCCACGTAACGTCGAGCGTTCCCGTCGAGGCGCCCGTCAGCGTGAGATGCGCGCTTGCGTGCGCGCGGCGCGCGTCGAAGTCGGCCGAACCGGAGACGGCGAGATCGTTCGTCCAGCGAACTTGCGCAAGGGTCGCTCGATCGCGCGCGTTGCCGGGCTTCGCCTTGTACATTCCGCCGCGCAAGCCCAGGCCCGCATTAAAGCCGAACTCGTAGGAACGCGCGAGCACGTCGGCTGCGGCGAGCACGGCATCGGCTGCGGCGCGTCGCTGTTTGACCGGGGCGGCATTGCCTGAGAGCGGCGTTGCCGGCGCGACTTCTTCGACCGTGCGCGAGAAGGCCGGCACGAGATGCAACGCGGGAACTTGCGAGGCGCATTGCGCGTCGACGATCTTCGTCTGCGTGAACCGGCGGACGATGCTCTCGGCGCATCCGCCGAAATCGTCGAGCGCCGTCACGTGGCCGGTATTGGCAACGATCACGTGCGAAGATCGTGCAAAGAGCCGTGCCGCCTTTGCGCCTTCTTCCGGCGTGGTGATCGTATCGAGATCGCCGTTGAGCACGAGCACGGGGACGTTCGGAAACCGCGCTCCGGGCGGCACCGGTCGGCCGGCCGGGTGTTGCGGCGAGGCAACGGGCCAGGTTTGGCAGAGCGGGACGTACGCGTAATCGAGCGGGATGCCGAGGTATTCATCGATTGTGAACGGCGCGTAGAGTTGCGGATCATTGGTGCGCTTTCGCGCGAGTGCGCCGTGCCACGCGCTTTGCCGCTGCGCCGGCGGCAAACGCATATCGTAGGCTTGCGGGTTGTCGGAGCAGCTTGCGGCAACGAAGAGCCCCTGGCTATAGAACAAGGCGCGCCCGCTCACGCCCTCTTCTTCCGAATAGGCCTCAGCAACGAGTCGTTGCAGCGGCGCGGCGTCGTGGGCGCCGAGGTAGGCGCGGGCGGCAGCATCTAAATCGCGGTACGGCAGCGGATCGAGGCCGGCCGAATCCAACACGAACGCGACATTCGAGGGCGTAATGCGCCCGCGCTCCGCGCGCAGCTTCTCCACTAGCCGTTCGATACGCTCCAGCGACGAGCCGGGCAGACCGGCGCAGACCGGCGAGCGGGTGCACGCGTTGGCGAAGGCATCGCGAAACGTCGGCGCCGTGCTTGGATACCACGGATCGCCGCCGATCACCTGATACGCGCCGTCGAGGACGATCGAACGGACGAGTTTGGGATGGCGACCGGCAAAAGCCTGGACGAAGAACGAACCGTAGGAATCTCCGTACATGTCGACGCTGCGGATGCGCATCGCTCCCAGCACCGTCGCCATGTCGTCGGCGGCAAGCGCCGTACCATAGAGATCCGAAGTTTTGCCCAGGTGCTGACCGCAGCGCGTCGCCTGCCACAACTTCATCACCGACGCATGTTGCAACGCATCGCAGACGACCGGAGCCGAGCGGCCGGTGCCGCGGTTGTCGACGAGGAGCAGGTCGCGCGTTTGCAGCAGCGGTCTGTAGAGCCCGCGGTAGAGCGAGCGCGACCCGATCGACGGATACCCTGGGCCGCCTTCCACCGCTACGATCGTACCGGCGGATTTCGCCGAGCCGTTTGCATGCGGCAGCCATGCGAACGCGATGTCGATCTTGCCCGGAACTTCTCCTGAAGGGTCGAGCGCGACGCGCACGCTGCCGCAATAATAGTCGCCGCCCAAACAGTGGTGCAGCGTGATCGAGCCGATGCGAAGTCCCTCACCGGTGCTTCCCAGAGGAACGAGCGTCGGGGGCTGCGATCGAAAGGCCGTGCAGCCGGCCAGAATCGCCAAGACAAACGCACCGCAAGTCTTCAAGAGCGCCGCCTTCTCGGTCGACTCTGCGGTGTCATCTTGAGCGCGCCGCGCAGCGGCGCAGTCGAAGGGCCTAGCAATGAAAAGAGGCGGCGCAAACGCGCCGCCTCTCGTTCAGCGGGTATATTCCGCGGTTTAGGGGCCTTGGTTGTCCACAACCATGTTGTGCTCGTCCACCGCACTGGTCGGGCTTACGACGCCGGTGGTCGAGGTCGAGTTGATCGTTGCGATGTTCGATCCGCTCGGATAGTTGAGCACGTCAACCGCGGCTGCACCGAGGTCGGTAACGTAGGCTTTCGTACCGGCCATGTCGACCTTCACGTGGAACGGATCGGAATATCCCGATCCAAGCGTTCCCGTAATAGCACTGTACGGCGGTGCAAGAACGTCGACCAAGGATCCCGAGAAACCGGGGCCTGTTTGATCGCAGACGACCAAGTTGCCTTGGCGGTCGAGCGCGATGCCGCCGAGGTACCCAAACGTGATCGGCTCGACGGTTGCGGTGCAGCCCGAGCTCACGAGGCCGCCGACGTACTCGGCAACGCTACCGACGTCGGTCGAGAGATTGTTGTACGCGACGAAGACGTTTCCGTGCTTGTCGACCGCGACGCCCTCGACGTTGCCGCCGGGCGAGCAGGAAGCCATAACGGTATTGCTTTGCTGCGCATACTCGTTGACGTATCCGCCACCTTGCACGGTGTAGTTGAAGTCGGCTTCGTAGACGTTGCCGTTCTTGTCGGTCGTCACATCGACCGGGTCAGCCATGTTGGCGTTGTATGTGAAGACCAAGTTTCCAGCAGTGTCGTATTCGGTGATGTTCGGACCGCTGTAGTTGGCAATGTAGAGGTGGCGGACGCCCGCGACCGGCTTGTCGACCCAGTTACCATCGGGGCCGGTTAAACCGCTGCCGATCGTCCCTTCGAAATCCGTCCAGTGGTTGTACTTGACCACGTCGGCTGCGCTGTTGCCGCTGTCATCGATGTAAATGACGTGATTGGTAAAGGCAGGACGGACGCCATGCTTGGCCGCGTGTCCGTGACGGATCATTCCAAGGAACTTCGGTGCGACGCCCGAGCGAGCGGGATCGAGGAGTCCCCGGCTCTGGCTTCCACCGGTCGAGGGCAGGCCGGCGTTGGTGCCCTGCGAGACGCCGTTAGAGCACGCCGAGAGCAGCGCGGCTGCGACGACCGCGGTCCCAGCAGTAAACAAGATTGATTCTTTTCGCATCAATTGGCTTCTCCGATTCTGTCAGCTAGGCAACTTTGGGTAATAGTGACCGCCTGCTCGTATAAGCGAGCGGCAGAGCTATCGGGTTCCTTGGAGGACCGAAGGCTCCTTCCGGGCCGGCATCAGCTGCGTACCGAATAAGCGAGGGGATGGACTTCGAGGCTCTAGCGTGAGGCAGCTGACGCGCGACGAGTTGGAACGCGTCGTCGCTGAGGCGCTCGAAGCGCTTCCGGAACGTTTCGCCGCACTCGTCAAGAACGTCGCGATTACGGTCGAGGAAGAGCCTTTACCTGAGGATCTCGAGATCGGCGAGGGCGAGGACGACGATTCGGAGCTCCTGGGCATTTATCGTGGCGTCCCGCTCACCGAACGGACGCACGACATGCCGCTGCTGCCCGACGAGATCGCCGTCTTCCGCGGCCCCATCAATCGCGTGGTCTCAAGCCGGCGCGAGGCGGTTGAGGAAGTGCGCGAAACCGTGATTCACGAGCTCGGGCACTACTTCGGGCTGGGCGACGACGAGCTGCCGTAGCCGCCGGGAAAACCTATATGCGTCGCGGAAGCTGCCCCGACGATTTGCTGCTGAGGAGGTACCGATTATGCGTCTCGTGACTCGTCTTTTTCCTAGCGTCGCTGCGATACTCTCTCTTGCAATCATGACCGCGTGCGGCGGTCACGGTGCAATCACGCCGGGCATGCCCGGCACGAACTCGTCGCAGAGCGCGCAAACGACTCATCCACTCTCGATCGAACGCGCCACGCAGCGCATTCGCGCGCTGATGCGCGGCGGTCACTCTTCGGGAATCATGCCCGCCCACGGCGGTGCCGGTTATCCGGTCGCCGCGACGCCGCGCGTGAGAGTCCCCAACGAAACGCCCTGCGTCGACGTGCTCTTCACCCCGCACACGCCGCCGTTGAGCTACGGTGGGCTTCCGGTCGGCGATTTTGCAGACTACGCGGACCATCCGTTTAACTACACGCCGCCCGCGAATTGTCCCGGCCCCTACGCGAAGATCGTGCTCAAGGTTCACTTCAACGTTACCGCGGGCGTTCAATACGACCGAACCGGCGCGATCTGGGTCGGCGCGACGAACATCTTCTTCGGCACGACGGCCGAGCCCGGGTCGAATGCGAGCCCGCAGTGGGAGATTCAGCGCGACGTCAGCGAGTACGCACCGATCTTCGCGCAGCCATCGGTCGGCCAAGCATCCGTTTATAACATCGTCAATTCGCAATATACGGGCGTCATCCGTGGAACCGCCGAGCTCGACTTCTATCCGGCAAATTCGCAGCATGCGGCGGCCAACGCCGCCGATGCGGTCTACCCGCTTTCCGGCGGTGCGGATGGCGGCTACGTCTATCTCGACAGCGCGAGCAACCAAATGACCGGCACGTTCACGTTCCCGACCAACGTCGAAGCGGCGTACTTGGACGTCTTTCTCGAATCGCAATCGAACGACGAGTTCTGGTACACGTGTTTCCCGAACGACCTCGCGTCAGAGTTCAACAACTGCGGCAACACGGCGTTCCGCGAAGGCGAAGTCCTCGTCGACAACCAACCCGCGGGCGTCGTTCCCGTCTATCCGTGGATCTACAGCGGCGGCATCGACCCGTATCTCTGGGTGCCGATTCCCGGCGTCGAAACGCTGAACTTCGCGCCGTATCGCATCGATCTTACGCCATTTGCGGCGCAGTTCGACGACGGCAATCCGCATACGATCGCCGTCTCGGTCTTTAACGACGGCAACTACTTCGCAACCAACGCCGCGCTGCTCGTCTACCAAGATCGCGGATCGTCGCAAGTTACCGGCGCGCTCACCAGTGACGGGACACCAAGTGCGCCCAACGAGAGCGTCACCGAGCACGTCAAAAGCCTGCCCTCCGGGGGCGCCCGGGGAACGATCGACGTGACCGCCACGCATCCGGTTCACCTCGACGGTTACGTGATGACGTCGCACGGACGCGTCGACACGCACGTGTCGCAGAGCATCAAGTTCTCGAACGTTCAGAAGATCGCGCTGACGTCGAATCAGTTCCTGCAAGATATCACGCAAGATACGACCGTCGTGTCGAAGACGACCACGACGACCAAGGGGCACAGCACCCCGTCGCTCGAGGAGCGCAACTGGCCGCTGACGGTCAACTACAACTACGTTGCCGGCGCCAGCAGCGCAACGCAGACCGCCGACATCGTCCAAGTAAGGAACGAAAGCGGCGTAAGGCCCACCGAACATGGGCTGCTGCCCTGGGCGTTACTGAACAGGGTCCACTCGTCGGATACGCTCACCTTCACCGCCTCCGGCTTCACGCCGTCGAATGGCAAGAGCGCTGCGGAGTACAAGACGCGCAACATTCAGGGGCCCTGCTACCACAGGAACCTGACGTCGCTCGACTACGTGCTCACCGGCGACACCAGGAAATGCTAGGGCGATAACACCGAACCGCAACAGGCAAACGCGGTCTCGCGCATGCGAGGCCGCGCTTGCTTTCTCGCCACACAATTTCCCACGCAGCCGCCCTTTTTCAGACTTTCTTCATGCCTGCGGGTAACGTTCTAGGCCTCGCTTCTAACCGAGCTATATTTGGAGGTAATTCGATGAACATACGCATGCATGAAAAAGTCATGATTGGTGCGGCGGTTGCGTCGTTGGCGGTTGCTGGTTGTAACGGAGGCCAGAGCTCCGTTTCACCGTCGATACCGGCAACGACGCAAAGCCAAACCCGCAATCAGGGCGCTGCACCGGCGGGCGGGGGGGTCCTCGGCCAACTCAGACACCAGGCCGTCATCGGATCGACGATCGATCCGGTTTACGGCCAACTCAATCCATACGGTCTCGACGTGGCCAAAACTACGAACGGCGCCTTTACGAAGGGCGATCTCGCCGTTTGCAACTTCAACGACAACACCAATACGCAGGGGACCGGATATACCATCGTCGCGCTCCATCCGAAACCGGGAGCGGTGCCGTTGCTCGTCGTCGCCGACCCGACGACGCTCGTTGGTTGCAACGCATTGGCCCTCACGCATAACGATACGATCTGGGCCGCTGCCTTTGCATCTAACGACAACCCCTGGTTCTCGTCGGGCGGAACGTTAGTCGGCAACTTCACGGGTTCGCCATTCAATCGTCCATTCGGACAGATCTGGGCACAACCGAGACAAGGCCCGCAGGCAATCTACGAGAGCAACGCCGGTGATGGATCCATCGTGCGCATCAACCTGCACACTTTGGCCAAGGAAGTCATCGCAACGGGCTTTCCGATCAACGGAGGACCGCCCGGAAGCATTCTCGGGCCATCCGGCCTGCAATACCAACGTAACAGCGATACGCTTTACGTGGTTGACGGCCAGAACAACAGCGTCACCGCCATCTCCCACGTTACCAGCCTGCACGGCGGATGCCTGACGGTGCTATCCAGGGGCACGCAATTCGGCGGCCGCTGCAAGTCGCAGGCACGCGTCCTTTTCTCCGGACCGCCATTGAACGGACCGATTAGTTCGGCGCTCTTCTTCAACGGCAACCTCGTGATCGGCAACACGGGCGACCCCGATGGTGAGAACCTGATGATCGAGATCAATCCGGGCGGACACGTGATGCAAGTGCGCAACGTCGATACCGGCCCGGCGGGCTCGCTCTTCGGCATGGTCGCAACCGGCAACAACGCGGCAAACACCAAACTCTACTTCAACGACGACAACGACAACAATCTCCAGGTGCTCGAGCGCTAAGACTCGCAGCTCTTGGACTCCACGGGGCGCGGCGAATGTTCGGCGCGCCCCATTCTTACGGGGACATACGCCGTACTCGGCCTAATAAGTGTCGGCCGGTCGATAGTCCGGGGGCTGATGCAAGAAGTAGCTCTCGCGATACTTCGATGCGATCGGCACGAACTTGCGCGGCCGCCTCGAGAAGTCGAAGCAATCGTTCGCCGGCGACGTGGCGCGGGTATCGCTCGCCGCTAACTGCGATAGGCCAAAGCGATCCTCGATGAACCGCAGGATGCTGCCGTGCTCGTAGGGGACGTGCGAGACCCAACCTCTTTTTGCGTAAGGCGAGATGATCAGCATTGGGACCCGCATGCCCAATCCGTCGTAATCGACGTACGCGGGCGGCTCCGGATCGTACAAACCGCCCGGATCGTCCCAGAATATGAAGATCGCCGTCGAATCCCAGAAGGGCGATTCGCCGACCGCATTGACGATCGACGTAACCCAGGATGGGCCCGTATCCGAATTACAGCCCGGGTGGTCGGAATTCGCACAGGTTGGGGTGATCCACGTCACGTCCCGCAGATTGCCGTTGCTAACATCGGTCAAGAACTGGGTCGGCGGAGTAATGATGTCGTTCTTCCAATCGGGACCGTAGCAGATGTGTTTGATTGCCTGGTACGAGCTCCAGATACCGCGCTCGCCGTAGGCACGCTTGACGCCGGTTCCGCAAGTCGTTCCGCCCCCACCGACTTGCCCCAGCGGATTTGCATAAAAGGCCCAGCTCAAGCCCGCCGCATCGAGTTCGTCGCCTAGCGTCTTGTAATCGAAACAATCCACAACCGAACCGCCGTAGCCGCGTGGCGGGCTCTGCGTAATCGTCGGTATCGTATCGGAGGGACCGCCGGGACAGCCCCAGTTCGCGACCGGATAGTTCGTCGTCTGCGCCGCTTGCGCGGCGATGATGTATTGATGCGAAACGTAGCTGCTGATGTCGAAGTTCGAGGCGTACATCTGATCGGCCAGCACGTACTGCTTGCCCATCGTAAAGTACGGCGCCGTTTCCGAATGCGGCACGTAGCTATAGGATGGGTATTTGATCGGACAGGTTGGATAGCCCGGCTGGCCGCATTGTGCCGTCACCCGGTTGAAGCCGTTCATCTGGCAGTTGGTGCCTGGAATCGATCCCGTGCCGTTGCAGGCAGCGTAGAACGCCTGCGAGTTGTGCGCTACGTCCCAAGTCGTCGCGAGGTCGACCGGTTTGATCTTGACCTGCTTATTCTTGCTGTCGTACCCGTACGTCACCGTCGTCGCACCCGGAAAACCGTAAAAGAGATTGTTGAGGGTGCGGTTTTCCTGGACGACGATGACGACGTGGTCGATCTTGTCGATCGGATCGGTGAGCCGCCCGACGCGTACCAGCTCGCGCGGCGAACCCGGTACGGCACCAGTTTCCAACCCGCCGCCGCATCCCGCGAGAACTGCGGTAACGATAACGGTGGCAAACCACCGGCGCCCGAACCGAATGCGACGCATAATGCTAGTTATGGCCCGGCACGTGCTTACTGTAAGAGATTCAGGCTTTGCACTAGCTCCTGCACCTTATTCGCTTCCTGAATCACCTGGCGTCCAACCAATTTGATGGAACCGGTGGTATACGGCTTTCCGTTAGACTGCTTGAAGGTCGCCGATCCCGAGCCACCTTTGGAAGAGAGCTTCGAAATGATCATCGAGCTGATCGGGCCTTCTTCTATGAGTTTGCTGTTGTACGGGAATGTCGCGATGTTCGGAAACCCGGTCGTATCGGCATTAAACTTAGCCCCCTTGAACGGCTTGCCGCTCACGGTCGCCAGAAGATAAGCACAACCCGCCTGTTTGTTCTTCGTAGTGAAGGTACCGTAGTAAAAATAAACCTTCACGGGTTTAGGCGTTGGCGTCGGCTTGGGCGTGGGCGTCGGCTTCGGCGTGGGCGTCGGCTTGGGTGTCGGGGTCGGCTTGGTGTAATTCGCCAGCAGCCAGATCGCGGCGCTTTGGGTCTTCAGTGCCGTAAACGTGGTGCCTTTGACGTTGCCTTCCGCAAAGTAACTCAGATATTTCCCCGGTATCTTGCGCTTGGGTGCCGTGCATTGAATCGACGTTAGCGGTGTACCCACCGTCGAGTACGATTGTGACGTCTCATCCTGCGACACCGTTGGAGTATAGGCTCCGCTTCCAATGCCGTGGCACGCGACAAGAAGCGCCACGGCGAAAAGTGCGATCACGGCGCCTGGACCAAAACTTTTCTTCATGAACCAACCTTCCTAGGGCACCGGGCATCCCCTTTAAAAGCTTGGCCGCGGCGGGCGATCCAATTAAGGCAGCTACCGCCTAAACCGGATCGTACGGCGCCTAGCGTTGGCCGCCTACCGCGGCGGTGAAGACCTCCTCTTGAAGCGAGCTGGCTTTACGCGTGTCGATCCACACGAGGTGCTCGACGTTGCCCTGCATGGCGACATCCTCCCAGTCCCCGTAGTTCATTACCTTGTCACGGCCGCCGTTGGCGGCAGACTCGTTCGACGACTTGTCGGTGATTCGATGGTTCGTGCTGAAAGAGGCGCCACCGTTAGTGGAAACCGCATCGTAGGCGTTAGTCGTCTGATTGGTGCTGTCGAGGCGGGTACTGTAGAAGGTTACATGCAGCGCTCCGCTCTTAGGATCGATCGCCTCGGAGGGGAAAAAGTCGCTAGCGCCGTTCGTAAAGTTCCCGGGTACATTGTCGTCATTTACCTGAACCGGAGCGCTCCATTTTTCCCCCGGTCCGCAGAACTCTGTACTTCGATATCGGTCACCAGGGAGCCCGGCTGTCCTTGCGTCCACAACGCGTACAGCTTGCCGGTTCTATCGGCTTCCAACTTAGGGATCGTGGTGATGCCGTTCCCGTCCGGCTGCGCTGGAATGCAGAAACGGATATGCTTGGAGCCCGATGCGCAGAAGGAGTGGACCGGATCAAAAAGGCTAATTCCACTCGTGGCGACCGTCACGTTCTCGGTAAATCGAGGAGCATACCCGGGCTTAGGCCTATTCGAGGAAGCAGCAAATTGGATGAGACTCGTCATGCCGCTTGGATCGGCACCCCATTCATTCCAATCAACGTAAACGCTGCCATCGGGCCCGACTGCAGGATACGGGCCGTCGGGGTTTATGCCGTTCCGTCAACTTCCACCGGTGAGTGCCACGTGATCGCGCTATCGTCGGACCACACCAACTCGATGTGATTCCCCGACGGCACTTGTTCAGAGAACGCCACATAAATTCGACCCTTCGTGGGACTGCTCGCACCGTTGTCGATGGCCAGCCGCGCCACGTCGATGCTGACGGCGGGGCGATGAGCGATGCCAGCGAAGGCGGTGGAAATCGGAGACCACGTGTGACCCCCGTCTGAAGACGAACGCAGGACGGCCTCGGCTCCTCCGTTACCCCAGCACGTGTCCGTGTACAGAAAGAAATAGACGCCGTCGTACCGGGCGCGCACGCTCGGCATCCATGAGTGGGTCGCAACATGGTGGCGCCTCGCGCACTGTATCGCGGCGGGAGATGGCGGGAGTTGGTGGCCCTGCCACGTCTTGCCGCCGTCCGAAGAATCGTACGCAAACACGTAGATCGGGTATTTGCTGTTCGATCCAACCGGCGTGAGCGCGCCGGCGACGCGCGAGCCCAGCGTGACGGGAGAAGCGGCGATCGTCGCCTCGCCCTGAGCGCCCGGCTGGCCACTCACGTCAACGTTCGCCGACTTGAAGGCTGCGCGCCCGAGCCTCTGTAGCCCAGTCGCGAGGGGCGGCGTGCTGCTCGCCCGACCGAACGCTTTGAAGCACGAGGCCCGCGGGAACGAGTCGGGACCCTCCGCTATTGCAGGCGACCAGTAGAGTGACGGCGGCGCAAACGCTTTGTTTGGACTGCATCAGTTTTGCGAGCCACCGCCTTCCTCGCATGATAAAGACGTTCTGTAACAGCGGACGCGTGGCACACGTTTTCTCCGATTCTTGTAGCGTCAGGTTTAGAGCCGCCACCCTCCGAGCATTTGCGCCCCCAAACGAGGCCGCGGGGACGGTAGCCGACTGTGTGGCTCTGGGTTAGCGGGTGGGGATCGCCACGAACCCTGGCAAATTGCCCGTCCTCGGGTCGTAAGCAATGCCGACGATCTCACCGCGATCGTTAATCTTATTAGCTTCCAGCAGTGGCAACGAGTTCTTAGGAACGAGCGTGTTGAGATCCGTTACTTCTCCCCGTTGCCAAAGGACGGCGCGGTAAGTCGCATAGTGTCCATGGTTTCCTTTTGGGGACCAGCTTCCGCCGACAGCCTGGCCAACTTCGTTCATTCCAAACGCCGCGCTGAAGGAGGCTCCGGGAAGCGGGCTGAGGTCAGTCATCGTGCCCTTGTGCCAGAAGAACGCATGGTAAGTCGCGTCGCCGGTTAGGTTCGAATATCCGATGACCTCATCGCGGTCGTTGATGTGGAATGGAGCGCCGTATGTACCCCCGAGACTGCCGAGGTCGATGACCTTGCCGTTTCGCCACATCACGAGCCTCTGATGGGCGGAGGTGCAGCGCCGCTTTGCCCGACGATCACACCGCTCTCGTTTATGGCCCAAGCGGATGAATCCGGATCCCCGGGATACGTGGGCAACTGCTGTGGTCGATGAGTTCCCGTCCACACCGCGGCTTCATACTGAAGAACTTGCGGGGGCCTACAGGTTGGATCGTGTACGGTTGTCTCGGCCGCTCCAACGGTTTGATCGCGATCGTTGATGCTTTGGGCCTCGCCGTTGTTGCCACCGAAAGTAGGGAGGGCAAAAATCTTGCCGTCGCGCCAAAGAGTCGCGGAGCAAATCAGATTCGTCCCGTCGCCGCAAAAATCTTCAACGAGCGGATCCGCGGTCGAAGTTTCTGCATAACCGGCAACGACGTTAAGGTCGTTCACTTCCGTGCTCTCGCTGTCTTGACCGCCGAGCGTGCCGAGGTCGATGAGACGCTTGCCTCGCCAGAGCGTCGTGTGAAAGTTTCCATTCCCAGGTAGCCACGAGTTCCCCGTGACTAGGCCCGCCTGGTTGACTCCGAAGAGGTTCCCGGCGAAGCCTCCCAGCGTACCCGTGATAATAACCCTGTACCGAACCTGC
Organism: Candidatus Cybelea sp.; assembly: GCA_049585055.1. Classification (GTDB taxonomy): domain Bacteria; phylum Vulcanimicrobiota; class Vulcanimicrobiia; order Vulcanimicrobiales; family Vulcanimicrobiaceae; genus Cybelea. Next base: position 18,928 of record JBAUYZ010000014.1, read on the forward strand.
TGACGCTGCGATTGCGTGGCTCGCGCGGCGGTCGCGGCGTTTTGCTGCACGATGCCTGATGGAGTGGTCTGCGCTTGCGACCCGCCGCAACCCGAGAGCATCGAAAGAGCGGCTAAGATTCCAAAGGCAGAGCGCCAAAGACCTGAATGCTTCACAAACTTCGCTCCTTAGCTCCGCGAGAGCGCGGGCAGTTGGCTGCACGGCTGCCACCATGGCCGTCGTTTGGGCGATACAGCAAACCGTGTTCAACGAAATTGCTGTCAGCATAGTTGCCGACGCTCTCGCCTGCCGCATTGACTTTGGTCAGCTGCGTTCCTTGACCGGGCCCGTAAGCGGAGTCGGGATCGTCGTGCGTCGTATAAGTACCGTTACATTCGTAGAAACCATGTCCGACAAAGTTATCGTCGATGTATCCTCCGACAATCATCCCATGCGCGTTGATTCCACCGGCTAGCGTACCAGATGCTCCATAACGGCCCGGCCGTTTTGTCCCAGCCTTGGGATCATCGATCTTCGAAAACTTCCCGTCGCGCAGTACAAAGCTGTGGTCTACCCAGTTGCCACCCTCAGTGAACAAAACGATCGCGCCGCGCGTATTAATACCAAAGTCGTGAGTTCCCTGGTAACGTCGCGACCCCTTATGAGGGCCGTCGACCGTCGTGAAAACACCTTCGTGCAAGAGAAAACCGTGAGCATCGAACGTGCTATCGATGTATATTCCAACGACGTCACCGCTCAGATTGATTCCACTTGCCTGAGTTCCCTGACCCGGACGAGAGCCGGCTTTGGGTTCGTCGAAATTCTTGTAACTACCACCCTTTAGGATCAGCCCGTGCGCGACATTTCCGCGATCTATATAACCGCCAACAATCACGCCTGATGGGTTGATATCAAAAAGTTGCGTCCCTTGCTGCCCGATCGGGCCCGGAGGCCCGTGGCCGGCCCTTGGATCATCGAGCGTCGTGAACCGGCCATTACGAAAGAGATAGCCGTGGCTTACATTCTTCGCGTCGAAGTAATTGCCGACGATATCGCCGCCGTCATCGAGACCCCACGCAAAGTTTCCGCTTACGCCCTTCGGGTCGTCGATGGTTGTGAACGTGCCTTCGAGTGGCGCTTGAGGCCTGATGAGCTGCGTCACGCCGAGAGGCAGTCCCTCCGGAACCAGCTGCGATCGGGCACCGTTGCAGCCGGCGAGTAGAGCGATAGCTGTACTCATCGTTAACACGTACCGAGCGGAACGCGAATGTGGCATACGTACTTGAGCTTGTTTCTCGTTGCTCATTGTGCCGTTACTATCAGAGTGGCGCGGGAATGAACGCCCTGGTACTTGGCTCTTATAATGTACGTACCGGGCGAAGAGGCCGAAAAGATCGCCTCGCCACCTCCATCTATTACCTGAAGCGAACCGCCCCTGGATTTCCAAGCGGCGCCAGCTTCCATCCTGTGGCAGCCCCCGAGCTGAAAATAGAGACAGCTGTAAAGAGTGACTTGCTGGTTCACCTGGATGGTCGAGCGTCTTGGAAGGATATGGAAGAGCTTTCGAGGGCAGCAGGTTCCGCATATGTCCGGCGTTGTCAGACCGGTCCGCGGCTGCATAAGCGTTTGCGGATAGGCGAGCGACGACTGCGTTGGCGTGGTGCCCGAGCACCCAGCGAGGACCCCCGCAGAGGCTAAAGATGCTGCGACGACAAGAAGCGACCCGCGTGCAATGATAAGCACTATTCTCTCATTTCCGACGGCGAACTCACCATCACCCAGGCTTTGCCTTTATACCTAATGCCTTGCCAAACGAACCCAGCAACGATCTTGTAGGCGCCGGGCGACGATGCCGAAAAGTCCGCTTCCATGCCTCCGCTAATGACTTGGAGTGAGCCGCCGCTCGAACTCCAGTTCGCAACCACCGGATGCCAGCTTCCGCATTCGTTGGGCGCCAAACAATATCTGAATTTGTCATGAAGGGTGATCTGCTGGTTAAGCTGGATGGTCGAGCGTTTTGGAAGGACGCGAAGGGCAGTGCGGCCGCACTCTCCGGTGATGCAGGGCGGTCGGACGAGCGTTTGCGTCGCCATGAACGCGCCCTGTGTTGCAGGCGTTCCGCTGCACCCGTCGAGCATGGCAGCGGCGATGATGAGGCTCCTCAGGCTCAGTCGCCTCCGCAGCAACCGATCGCGACCATGTGAAAACTCAGTCAACGCGTTTCCTCCGTCTCCAGTACCCGAGGTCCGAATTTCATTGGCAGTCAAATAGACTGGGCCAATGATATGCTTGAGGCTGAGGCGGGAACAGGGCGTTCCGTACAGTTAGACCCGTACAGTTTCGGTCGGAACCAGCAGGCAAGCGCCCGTGGAGACCCGTAGATTCTTCATGCCCCGTTGTCACCCGGGGTTAGGTGGACTCGTTGGAGCAAGTCCGACCGGCGTTCGGGACGCTGTTGCGTCGTTATCGGCTGCGAGCCGGCCTTTCGCAAGAGGCACTATCGGAGCGCGCCCGCACCAGCGTTGAAACGGTCGGTGCGCTCGAGCGGGGCGTCCGCCGCGCGCCTTACCGCGAAACGGTTGCGTTACTTGCGCAAGCGCTCGACCTCAACGACGAGGACTGCGCTCAGCTCGAAGGGGCTGCGGCGCGACCCCACCGCTCCCGCCTCACCGTCGTGCCGGACGAAGCTATGCAGGGCGTCATCGCGTCGCCGCTCCACAATCTGCCTTCGCAACTTTCGACGCTCATCGGTAGGGAGGCCGTTGTTGCTGAGGTAGGTCAGCTGGCTGAAACCCACCGTCTGGTGACGCTCCTCGGCACGGGAGGCGTCGGCAAGACGCGCCTCGCGCTGCAAGTCGCGGCAAACGTTATCTCCGGTTGGCGCGACGGCACGTGGCTGGTGGAGTTCGCGCCCATCAGCGATCCGGCAGGGGTCGTCGATTCGGTCGCGCGCGTGCTGCGCGTAGCCGAGTCGTCGACGCGTTCGAAGATCGAAAGCGTGGTCGAGGCTCTCAAACGGCAACAACTGTTGCTCGTTTTGGATAACTGCGAGCACGTCATTGCGCAGTCTCGCGAAGTTGCAGTCGCGATTCTACACGCGTGCCCGAACGTACATATCATCGCGACCAGTCGCGAAGCGTTGCACGTCGCCGGCGAACGCATCTACAGAGTCCCGTCGCTGGAATACCCGGATGGGGCCGTTACGAACTCCGCCGATGCTGCTGGCTACGCCGCGGTCGCTCTGTTCGCCGATCGAGCGCACGCGGCAGATCGTACATTCAACATCAACGACGAAAACGTGGCGCCCGTCGCGGAGATCTGCCGCCGGTTGGACGGCATACCGCTTGCCATCGAACTGGCTGCTGCGCGTGTGAACGTTCTGTCGTCGTCGCAGCTAGCGCAGATGCTAGAAGAGAGGCTTCGCATCCTCACGCGCGGCGACCGCACGGCCGCGGCGCGTCAACAAACGATGAGGGGCACGATCGACTGGAGCCACGATTTGCTTGCCGTGCCGGAACGAGCGATGTTCCGCCGATTAGGCATATTCGCGGGTGGCTGGACCCTCGAGGCGGTTGAATCCGTCTGCGACGGTGCGCCGCTTAGCCCAGATAGTACCCTCGACGTGCTGTCGTCGCTGGTCGAGAAATCGCTGGCGGTCGCCGAATCCGCGATTCGTGGAAAGCGTTTCAAGCTTCTGGAATCGACTCGCGCGTTCGCTCTCGAAAGACTCGATGCCAGCGGCGAGCGCGATACCGTTGCGCGGCGTCATGCGCAATGGGTCGCGACGTTCTTCGAAGAGGCGGCCGACGCGTACTCGACGAGACCGTTCTCGCAATGGCTAACGGCCGTCGAACCCGAGATGGACAACGCCCGCGCCGCCATGGACTGGGCGCTCGGACAGGGCGATGACACGACCCTGGCAGGTCGTATCGCCGGAAGTCCTCCGTGGCGTTCGACGGCAACCTACGCCGAACAACGGCGCTGGGTCGAGGCCGTGCTCGCACGGCTCGATGGTTCTGAGAATCCTACGATTGAAGCGCGGCTCTGGCTAACGTTGAGCCGTCACACCGATGGCAACCGAAGCATCGAAGCAGCGCAGCGAGCAATCGTGCTGTTCGAACGCATGGGCGATCGGCCCCGCGTGGCCTCCAGCCTCACGTGCTTGGCCGAGGGGCAGTTGCACACCGGTCGGCTAGCCGAAGGCAAAGCGACGATCGTGCGCGCGCTCGGCCTTCTACGTTCGCTCGGATTGACGCGGTCGTCGCTCTACGCCTGGTCTCTCAATCGATCCGCGCTTATCGAGTTGGCGCTTGGAGAGCACAACAACGCCCGCTCGCTGCTTGGCGAATCGATCGCCCTGTGCGAGATACTAGGCGACAATCACGCATCGTTCGTCGCTCGGGATGCGTTAGCCGACCTCGAGTTCGTCGAAGGTAATCTCCGTCGCGCCTTAGCGTTGGTCGAGGAGACGGCACAGATCGCTCGTCAGGAACGCGATCCCTTTCTTCTCGCCAACGCTTGCATGAACGAAACGGCGCTTAGGATCTCGCTCGGCGAATTTGAGGAGGCTCAAAGTTCGGCATGGGAGTCGTTCGAGCTCTTTCGGCGCCTCCGTTCGCCGATACGTCTCGGGCACGCCATCGACTCTGTCGCCATTCTCGCGGCTCGTAACGGCGATCTCCGGTGCGCCGCACGCCTGCGCGGATACGTCGACGCAAGTCACAATGCGATAGGCTATCGGTCCGAGCCACTCGATCGGCGAGTTCAAGAGATCTTCATCTCACTGCTTCGTGAGCAACTGCCCGACGCGGAGATAGAATCGCTTGCGGCCGAGGGCGCGCTGCTCAATGAGGACCAAGCTGTGGATATGGCCATCACGACGAGGCCAATCCCAACCGAAACGAGCTAGCCGTACAAATTACGAGGTAGCGCGATTATCGTAGCCATGGCGCCTCGACACTTTGTCCGCGGCGCCGGGTAGTATCGAGGGAGGCGCGCTCGAGCGGGCCACACACGCGAAGGAGGGGCACTTTGGTCGTCGCTACCACCGAATCCGTCGCCGGACACCGAGTAACGCAGACGTTAGGTCAGGTCTTCGGCGTGGTCGTGCGCAGCCGCGGGTTGGGCGGCAACATCATGGCCGGGCTGAGGTCGCTGGCCGGCGGTGAGATTATCGAGTACACCGAAATGCTCGAAGAGGCGCGCCGGCACGCCACCGATCGCATGGTCCAAAACGCGCAAACGATGGGCGCAAACGCGGTCATCATGATGCGCTTCGACTCCTCCGAGCTCGGCCAGACGATGACCGAGATCGTGGCCTACGGCACCGCCGCGGTCGTGGAGCCGGCGTGATGCTGCGCGCACTCGTCATTGCAATCGGCGTCGGCTGCATCGTCGGCGCGATCTTCCTGGCAAACCAAATCTGGTTTGCTGCGCTCGAGCTGGGCGTTTTCGGCGCGTTGGTCCTAATCGGGACGTTCTTCGAAGGGCACTACCGCGCGCGCCGCGCCACCGGCAGCGGCTGGCAGAGTACTGCCGAACGATTCGTCGATCCCACCTCGGGAAAACTCATCGAGGTACGCTACAATCCGCAGACCGGAGAACGCGCATACGTCGACGCCGGCGAAGAGTAGAGACCGTTCGGCATGAGATGGATCGTGAGATTGCTGACCTTCGCCGTTCTCGCGTTAGGAACGACTACTCTGGCGGGGGCCGTCCCCGGCGACACGCTCTATACGAAACCGGGTGAGCGGGTATCCAGCGGAAGCAGCCGTTTGAACTTCTACTGCGTGGGGTCAGGTTCGCCGACAGTCGTTTTCGATGCCGGATTCGGCGACTGGTCTCCGTCGTGGGCAGGCGTACAGCCGCAGGTCGCTCGATGGACGCGCGCATGCGCGTACGATCGCGCCGGATATGCCTTTAGCGATCCGGCGGTCATGCCGCGCACGAGCGCTCGCATCGCCGACGAGCTGCACGCCGCATTGCACAACGCTTCGCTTTCACCGCCGTACTTGCTGGTTGCTCATGCGTTCGGCAGCTACAACATGCGCGTCTTCGCGGACCGCTATATGCGCGACGTGGGCGGAATCGTGCTCGTCGATGCCGACGACGGCGACGTGGAGCCTGCAAAGTGGCAGGCACGCGATCAGCAAAGCTTTCAAAAAATCATCGCCGCACTGCGGCGATGCCGCACCGCTCTCGCCGAAGGTCCACCAAAAAGCTGCGACAAGTTGTTCTTTCGCGGGCTACCCGAAGCGCGGTTCTCCAACGAGTTGAACGCCGCGCTACTCCATTTTGCGCGGACCCAGGTCTCGCTTTACGATGCCATGATTTCCGAGATGGAAGAGATGTTCGCGGATCAGACCTATCTGCAACACCACGTGACATCATTTGGCTCGCGGCCGATTCGCGTGCTGACCACTTGGCATTTCGGCCTACCGCCATCCTCGCCCGCGAGCGTCCACACCTGGCACGTGGCCTTCGAGCACGACTCGGCGCTGGCGCAGGCCTCCTGGCTTCGCCTTTCGACGAATTCGCGTCAGATTTTCGATTACAGCGTGCGCCGTCAATACCCCCAGCTCGACGATCCGCAAGTCGTCCTCCGGGCAATCCGCGAAGCCCTCGATACGATGCCGAAGCGGTAACCCGGAAAATAGTCAGTGTCGCTGGTGTAGGCCGAAACGATTTCCCTCGGGATCGCTTGCAAAACACGAGCGACAACTGCTCGGAAACTCGTTGATCTCGCTGACGTCACCCGCCCCACCGGCAATCAACCGTTCTCGCGCCGCGTCGATATCGTCTACTTCGAACATGGCGCCATTCGATCGCCCGGGCATGAAGCCAAGCGGCTCGCCGTTTCCGACTCCGAAGGCCGTCGATGCCAAATCGAACTCGGCCCAATGATCGCTTGACAACTGGCCCGGTTTCAATCCGACGACGTCGCGATAGAATGCCGCCGCGCGAGGGACGTCGCGCACTGAATAAGCGACGAACGCTAAATCCTTGACCATGCGAGCCTCCATTCTATTTTATCGTGACCTTAACGGGTTTTGATGCGATGCCGTTTGCGACGACGACGAGTGTGCTCGCGCCGGTGTCCATCTTCGCCGGAACGTCGAAGTTGGTCGAAACCGGGAGCGAGCCCGTGGCGACGCCCATGGTGCTGTGATCGCGCGTGTGCGCGTAGAAGACGTTCCCGCTCGAGTTGTTGGTGATGCGCACCAACGGGTAGTTCGTCGCATTTTCGTTTTCGTCGCCGTATGACGTCGCCTGTCCGAAGCCGTTGAACTGCGTTCCGGTGATCTTGTAGGTTTGACCGCGCTTCAGCGTCTTGGAAACTCTCTTGATCGTCGGCAACCAACTCGCTTGCGGCTGTCCGGTCGGCGTGTAGAGCATGACGCTCGAATAGCTCAACACCATGACCTGTCCCGTCGGCAGCACGAGGGGCGGCCCTGCATACGAAATCCCGTTGACCGGGGTGAGCGTCGACCCGTTCCACTCGTAGACGGTTCCGCTCACGCCGAAGACCAAAACGTTTCCACTCGGTTCGAGCACTGCATAACTATCGCCGGCGTTGTCGCCGTTGGGGAAGTCCGGCCCAACCGCCCAGTTGCCGGACGCCGAATTATAGATCGCAGTGTGGCCGGGCCCGCTCGTTGAGTAGGATCCTGTGTAGAAAACCGTTCCGTCGGGGCGGAGAATCGCGGGTCCGATCTCACCGGGCGGATAGTAACAGAGGTTCGGCCCGTACAAAAGACATCCGTATGGTGACGGAGAGTGCAAATCCACGATGGTCGAGCCTGCGGTCTTCCATTGACCCGTAGCAGGGTTGTAGATTTCCGAGTTCGGGGCGTTCTCTACGTCGGCGGTGAGAATCGTGCCGTTGGAAAGAAGCGTCCATCCCTCCTCGGCATTGAAATCTGACTTGCCCGCGTCACCGACGCGCTTCCACGTCAGTGTCTTCGGATTCAGATACGCGTCCCACATGTGAAGTTTGTCTCCCACAAGCATATTGCCGTTCGGCAGTACGCTCGACGGAGAATCGCCGATATACTTCCACTTTTTGGGATGGCCGATCGGAGTCCAAGTGTTCTTTATCGGATCGTAAACCGCACCCTGATTTGTGAGCTGCAAATCATAGCCGTTTCCCGGTGAGTTGTACTCGCCGCCGCTGATGGCGAGCCGGCCGTCGGCCAGGACGTCGGCTGCGAAATACAGAGGGCCGTAGCCCGACTGAAGCGATGCAGCTTGGCTCCACGTGCCGTCGCTATAGTTGCCTTTCGCGTCCGGAACGTAACGATACCAGTTGCTCCAGTTCGCGCCGCTCTGCGCAAGAACAGAGCCGTCGGTCAGCAACCACTCCATCGTCATTCCGACCGGGGGCTGGCGACCGATGCGAGTGAAATGCCCTGCATGGCTCTTTTCCATACTCTCCAGCGATTGTTGAGAGACGCCTGGTACCATCGATCCGCCGCTAGAACATGCCGTTATCCCAACGGCGATGACCGCGGCAACAACTGTACACAACGACCTAACATTAACGAGACGCACGCGAACCTCCAAAGAAGCCGATTCTGAGAAAGCCAGTACCTTTTTTGAGCTCGAGTGACGACTTCCCGCTGAGGAATATCTGCCTGTCCTCCATACTTGGCGCCTATGGGGTCAGTGCGAAGATCGTTCCATAGCCATTCGTTCCGCCTGAAGACGTCATGCCGTACAGCGTCCCGTTCAGTTTGGTTAAGCCTGCGTACGGATACTGGCCGTCCGACGTGCCGGCGAAGCTGTAGAGCACGCTTTCCTTTCCGTCAGTGGTCACGCGAAAGATCGTTCCGAAGCCGTTCGCGCCGCCCAGCGACGTGGTGCCGTAGAGCGCTCCATTCAATACGACGAGAGGCGCCTCGGGAAACTGGCCGTCAGTTCCGCCCTTGAAGCGGTAAAGGACACTTTCCTTGCCTGAGCTCGTTATTTCATAGACGGCCCCGCAACCCACTTCACCGCCGCTCCGACATAAATGGGAATCACCGCCTCGCTGTGTCGTTCCGTAAAACTTGCCGTTCAGAGCGATCAGACCCGAATCGGGATAGTAGCCGTCGGTGCCACCGTTGAATTGGTGGAGCACCGTTTCGGTCCCCGAAGTCGTGATCTTGAAGACCGTTCCCCACAGTTGCTTGCCGCCGCCGACCGTCGTGCCATACAGCACACCATTTGCGCCAAGCAGTTCCCCTGCCGGATTGGCGCCGTCAGGGCCTCCGCTGAAGCCTTGAAAGCTGTATAGAGGAACCTCATTTCCATCGGTCGTTATGCTGAAGACCGTTCCGGCGTCGTCCGAGCCGCCCGTCGTGGTCGTGCCGTAGAGGACGCCGTTCAGCGCAGTCAAGCCGGCATTAGGGTACAAACCGTCTGGAGCCGGCCCGAATGAGTGCAGCACGCGCTCGGAACCGTCGGTCGTTAAGCTGAAGACCGTTCCGGCGTACCGATCACCACCTACGGCGGTCGTTCCGTAAAAGGTTCCCTTCAGAAAGAGCATCCGTCCTGCTGGGCCGCGTCCCCGAGTTCGCGGATCACGAAAACGGTAGATCATGTGCTGCTCTCCAGCAGTCGTTACGCTAAATACCGTTCCACAACCCCGTTTTTTGCATCCCCGGCCACCTGCGGGAGTCATCCCGTACAGCGCGCCGTGCAAACCAATCAAATTGGCGTCGGGGTACGCGCCATCGCTACCGTCGAAGTTGAGTAAGACGCTATAGGTCGCCGTGGAACGCTGCTCGATAGACCGTTGAAAAGACTCCGGCGCTATCGCAAAAGGGCTGCGTGCGGACTGCGATCCACAGGCCGCGAGGATTACCGCGGCCGAGCAAAGCGAAAGTACGGGCTGCGCGACACTTGAAAGCTTCATAAGTCCGACGGCCCAATTTTAGGGACCGCAAACAGACTTTGCGCGTCAGATGCTCGATCGCCTGCCGAGGGGCTGAGGGTCAGAAGCGTGTTTGGCGCATCCTTTCCTCAATAGCATCTGGAAGGCGTCGCAAGGCGTCGTTGGTGGCTCGGCTCAACGCTTCGAGCGAGCGCAGTGAGGCGCAAATATCCTCGTTCGCTCCGGCCGTTCGCGCGCCTAGAAGATCGAGTGCGACGCCGACGCTGTGGGCGAGCTGCGCGATCGCGGCCGACTCGTCGGGTGCGTACGGTTCGCCGCTGTTCTTCGGGCCGAGGACGAGCGCCCCGACGAGGCGCCCGCGAGCTAGCATCGGATAGGCGAACTCTCCGTTCAGCGCGGTGTCGGCAAGATGAAGATCGAGGATTTCGTGCGACGCGCGCAGCGTAACGAGCGCAGCGTCGTTTTCATTAAAGCTACCGTAATGTCCGTCGCCGTCGTGCAGCGCAAACTCCACGGATGACGTGCCGGTATGCTGTTCGAGGGTTTTCGTCGCGCGCTCGACGACGACGTCTGCGTCGGTGATGAACGCCGCCTCCCGCGCGAAACGCTTGAGCGCGTGCTCGTCCTCGTGCCGCTTGCGAAAGAAGACGTTATCGACGACGCGGTCGACGCGCTTGTGAATCTGGTGCAGCGAGAGCCCGAGGGCGAGAGCGATAGCGGCGCTCACCGCAACGTTGGCGACGCGGCCTGCGGAACGGAGCCATCCCCCCAGCGCCCACTCGGCGAGGGTGAACATACCGACGACGAGGAGTGAAACGCTGGCGAACACGGCCGCGCGATTGAGGACGAATCCGACGTCGAGCAGCCGGCGGTTGAGCAGCGCGTACATTAAACCCAGCGGCGCGACGAACCAGGCGGCGTTGAGAATCCAATAGTAGAGAACTGCGTTCGTCGTAAAGTACGACTGGACGGTCGCGATGCCGAAGAGATACAGAACCGCAAGCGAGCCCGTCGCCCACGCCACGCGCGGCCGCTCCGCACCGTTTGCCGCACGAACCGCGACGACGGCGCAGAGTAGCGCAATCGCCGGCGGCCCGACGACGGCGGCGAAGAGCGGCACCGGCCTAGTCGCGATCCACGCATGAAGATCGAGCGTCCCGAACCATAAGCCGGCGATGCCGAGCACGCCGCCGGGACCTGGGCCGCCTTGCGCGGCGCCGGTCCAGATCAAGACCGACAAGGCGGCGCTGGCATATGCAAGCGCGGTGAGTAGCCGGCGTGCGAGCGAAACAGGTCGCCCGAAGAGCAGCGCGTAGCTGGCGAGCAATGCGACGCCCACGCCGAAAATAACCTGTGCCACGACGTTAAGTGCGACGTCCAAGTCGGGCCACGGCGTCAGCCAGCCGTTGATCGGAAAGAGGTTCTCGCCAAGATTGATCAAGACAAGCGTGAGCGCGAGCAGGCGCACTTCGGCGCTCTCGGGGCGTCGCCACATCAGCAGCGCCGCAATGGAAACGCTCAACGCAGAGCCCAGCCAGAACGCCCAGTTGAAGAGCCACTGTGACGACGACCAGAATGGAATTTGCGTGTAGGGCTCGGGCCTGACGGTCAGCGTCCTCTCCACGCCGTTTCGCACGATCGCCAGCCGGATGGGTCGTCCGGAGAGCAGTTCGTTGCGCTCCCAGTACCGCGTCGCGGGCGTCATAAGGCGTAGATCGATCACGTCGCCGGCACGTATTCCGCTTTGGTCCGCGAGCGAGCCGGGCACCACCGACTCGAAGCGGTCTAGAAACGGAGCCGTCGTTACCGGGTTATATACGGCGCCGCCAAAGATGTCGCCCTCGAGGTTGTACGTTGCCCAAGCGCATTGCGCAATCGCGACCAACCCAAGGGCGCACAACCCAAAGACGAACCTCTGCCAGAGACGCACAGCCTTCGGCATGAAGGAACCTTTATCGAACAATAGCCGGACGACCTTGCTTCGAGCCCGCAGCAGGCATCAAGGTGGGTCAAGGAGACCACCTAACTCAACGCGGAACCGTTTACCATGAGCTACTTGATCAGAAGGAAAGTACGATGAGCATTTCACCCGGCGACCAGCAGCTTCATCAGGTCCTGACCGGATCCGAAGCCGCTACGATCTCGGACGTGATAGCCACAATGGAATCCATCGACCAGGCGCTGCCGAGTAGCGACGGCCTCAAGTGGTTCAATCTGCTGTATCTGATGGTTACAAAACAGGTTAACGCTCCGCCGGCTGGGGAAGGCTCTCTCCTGGATCGAGCGCCTCGATGTACTCTTTGCACAATTGTACTTCAACGCTATCACGAGCTCGTTGCAGAGCTCCGGCAGCGTGCCCAGCTCGTGGCAAGCGCTCTTCGAGGCGCGCTTTAGCACCGGCATTGACCGCATTCAGTTTGCGTTGGCAGGAATGAACGCTCACATCAATCATGACTTGGCCTTAGCATTGCTTGCAACCAACGCGGATATGGGCATCACTCCGCTCGATAATGGCCCCGAGCACGACGACTACGAAAGCGTCAACGGGTTGTTAGAAACAGTGCTTCCGCAGGCCCTAACGTTTCTGGCAACCGGAATCCTCGGCGAAGCGGCCCAGGACACCGGGGAGATTGGCCGCTACCTCGCCATCTGGAACGTTCGAGTCGCGCGTGACTCCGCGTGGCAGTTTGGCGACTATCTCCGTCCGCTCGATCAGACGACGCGTGCTGTAGCCCTAGCGATCCAGGATCGAATGACGGGCGCACTAGGTCGCACTTTGCTGTTCTAGATGAGAGTTTTTGCGTGCGCGTGTTTGAGTGTCGTCGTGGCGCTGGTTAGGTTGGCGGTCCCTTCCGCTGCCTCCGCGCAGACGCGGACTGTCACCGTGGAAGCCGGCCCCATCTGGAGTCAGTCGGACGCCGAGAAGAAATGCCCCGAAGTCGCAAAGGCGAACGGAGGCGTCTGGAACGGGCAGTGGCGGACTACTGTCCCTGGAAGAATGTCCGTGTGCGAAGTCCGACTTCGGGCGCCAAAGAGCTGACCACCTTGTCTACCCAATCGCCTTGCAGAGCTAGCGCTACGTGAGTAGCAGTGCACCTAGGATGCCCACACGACGGCTCGTCGGGCTCGCCGTGCTGCTCTTTTTCGCCATTGCTGCACTCGTGATCGCGTTCGTGGGCGCGTTGCTTTCGTTCATTTTCCGGATGATCGACCAGACGCCGGCGCACGTCTGCGGCTTGGCGTTGGTCCAACGCAGTCCGGCGGCGATCAGACTCGTCGGCTCCCCGATCGCGCAGCACGGCTTCACCGGCGGCCGTAGCCGGTCTGCGAACGGAGAGGACTACGAACATATCACCTTTTGGGTTCGCGGCCCCTTGGGCGATGCGTTCGTCGTTTCGGAAGGGCTGCGCTCGCCGCTGGATTCGCACTTGAGCGTTCGCATCGGGCGCAACGGCGAAAGCGAACTCATCTACTCTGGGCCGTTCGATTGCCCCGAGCGCCATCGCTGATAACAACGGGCTCCGGATGAAAACACCACGGTGGCCAGGAACGTCCTGTTGACGCCATAGTTGACGCAATGCTTACTAAGGAGTACCGAAGTGAACCGCCTTATCGTTCTTATTATCGCCCTTGCAATCGTGCTAATCGGTCCGGCTTATGCTAGTGGGTTTCGCCCGTTCGGCACACCCGCGACGGCGCCCATCACTGTTGCCGGCTTCATCGGCCAAGACGGCAAGATCATTCACGGTCATGGGTTTATCGTGAAGCACAACTCGACGGGTCACTACCTCATTGAGTTTGATCCCGGAGTCTTTCCGGGGTGCGCCGCAATGACGGTCGAGGGGTTTGAGCACCCCGTCCTGAGCGCCGTCTACGTGTATCCGATCGGCGACTGCCGCTTTCCAGAGTGGCACGTCGTGCTCTCCGACCCCCAAACCAACGCCCCTGTCGACGCTATTTTTGGGTTCACTGCCGTCGAGGTTCCGCAACGCCGTTAGCGAAGCGGAGATCCGGGTCCCGAATTCTGTCTTTCCGGAGGCTTTCTCATGTTGCGGTTTTCAGTTGCTCTCGCTTTTTGCACTTTACTGTTGGTCGCTTGTGGAGCGAGCGCCCAATCGGGGAACCCTGTCGCAAACGGCATGCCCTCCGCGGCTCTTCCGATGAGCTCCATTCAAGCGGCGAAGGGTCACCCCGACTGCAGCGGCACCCACGGCGTCAAGGTTCACCCGTGTCCAGTTATTCTGAAGAAGACGAAATATGTTGCTGTGAGTGCCTCGGGGCCAGGGATTTACGAGGAATCTTGGGGCCCGAAGCCGTGCCAGCCTTTCTGCAAGTTTTCTAAAGTCAAGCTCAACGAAATCAGAATCTATCCCGATCGAAAATGCGGGACCGCCTCGGTGGTGATCTATGGCTACAATGGCGCCGACCAGCTAGTCGGAAAAGCCTATTTTAACGTTACCAATGACAAGTGTAAGCACGCCCGACAGCAATAAAAATGCGAACACGATTTGGGATGGCCGGGAGTCGAATTCTTTCTTGCGGTCATTACGCACGGTCATTGACGGTCAAAATCCAGCGACAGCGCTAGCCCTCTAGCGCCACGGCGCTCGCCACTGGCCGAGCGTAGCCGGGGACGGACGGCAACCGTTTGGCAACCACGGCGGGCAGCCGATGCGCAACTGAGTCATACGGACCTCCGCCCGCCGAGGGCTCGTAGCCATGCAGCGCTGCAGGGATGACGTCGATCTCGCTGGCCTGCCACAAGAACGCTGGAGTTGACTCCGTGCTATACTGCTTGAAGCAGTCGGCCCTCTGGTTCCTAGGCGACGAAAACGCCAGAGGAGGAACGCAATGAAGTCTTCATCCACTCTTTTCTACGCTGGAGTCAGCGCGATGCTGCTGACAGGCTGCGGCGGCGCAAGCGTTTCTGCCCCATTTGCGCCTGCGCCTAGCTGCCTTCCAGGCGGAAAACGCGTGCTCAAGGTCCTTGAGTACACTGGGAAACCGCAAAAGTTTGTAGTGCCCTCAGGCATAAAATGCCTGACAATTGACGCTAAGGGCGCCGGCGGAGCCGCAACCGGTCCCGACGCCGGACTCGGTGCCGCCATCGAGACAACGATCTCTGTAAAACCCGGTGAAACTCTTGCCGTCTACGTCGGCGGAACAGGAACAAGGAGGGCCGGCGGTTACAACGGCGGCGGCAAACCTGGTCCTGGCGGCGGTGGTGGCGGCGGCGCGTCTGACGTGCGACAGCGCGGAGATACAATGCAAAGCCGTGTCGTGGTAGCCGGCGGCGGAGGCGGCGCTGGCGCCGGCGCTTATTACTCATCACGCTCCATTCCGGGCGGAACAGGCGGCAATGGAGGAAAGGCGGGCCACTCCGGTGGCGCCGGAGGCTCAAATAGTTACGGGCAAAACGGCGGCGGCGGAAACGGCGGCTCTCTAACAGCGGGCGGAAGCGGCGGCAAGGGCGGCTTCTGTTCGATCTGCTACGCTAAGCACGATTCCGTTAAGCACGATTCGTACGGCGGCTGCGACGGGTCCAGCGGCGGTGCCGGTACCTTGGGAGGTGGAGGGTACGGCGGATCGTACTGTGACGAAGCCGGCGGCGGTGGCGGCGGCGGGTACTACGGTGGTGGCGGTGGCGGCTCCAGCGCCTTCAGTTGGGTTTATGAATACCCTTCCGGCTACTCCGACAGTTACGGTGCCGGTGGTGGCGGCGGCGGGGGCTCATCATATGCGGAGAAGAGCGCGGTCGACGTCAAGTATCATGCTGGCGCGCGATCTGGGAACGGCTTAGTAGTAGTCTCGACGCCTTAGCGGGTAATGTCGACTTCCTCGAAGAGAATACCGACCCGTCCGTGACAAAATGTGACACCCGAAAACAAACGTCGCGGATATGCTGGCTCGTCCTGGCCAGGGATCTTCTGCGTTTTTGCCAAGGACCCGGTTGTTTGCTTTGCCCGTCACGGAGGTGATTCTTATGAAACGGCTCATTGTTGCGCTTACTGCGTGCGCAGCTGTGCTCGCGCCTAGTCTTGCCGGACCGGCGCTGGGCGACACACCGATGTCCATTTCGGCGGTCGGTGCGGGTCCGCATGGTTACGATTATATGGTCGGTACGTGGTCGTGTACGAACCCATTGCACCCCTCGGAGCTGGGCGCGTTAGCATCGACTACGATTACAGCGACTAAGGTCAAAGACGGCAACATCATGATCAGGACTGCAAGCCCGAACGGCGACGTTACCAGCTACAGCGCATATCTTGCAAAAACGAAGACCTGGTACGCGCCATACGCAGATTCCGGCGGAAAGTACGGAACTGAGACGACGCAGGAAACCGGAAAAACAATCCATTGGGTTGGAACGTTCTATGACACAGACGGCACGGTGACGCCGATTCGCGATACGTTCACCATGCTTTCCATGACTAAGCAAGTCGATCTCAGCGAAGCGAAGGTCGGCGGAGTGTGGAAGGTCACGGCCAAAACTACGTGCACTAAGTCGTAAACAGCCGCCGACACGTCATCCTGAGGAGCGCGCCCCGTGTGGTGCGACTTTTCGTCGCTCTGGAGTGACCCCCGCCGGGGTTGACATCCGATAAGCGAAATGATCGCTAGGAAGGTGTCTCGTGCGAAAGCAGCAGCAGTCGGCGGTACTGGACTCCCCGCGTCGGAAAGCGCCTAGATGGCCAGGGCTTCCGCTACGGCTCGATCTTCGGTCCAGCTAGCGCCTTCAGCCATGAGTTTGGCAACCTCCTCTTCGCCGAGCGCGCCGCGTAGTGCGAGGAGCGTCTTGTCGTATTCTTGCTGTTCGGTGTGATGACGCAACGCTTCGATCGCATTCAGACGCGCATCGACGTAGCCCAAAAGCCATGCAGCGCGGAGTCTATTGCAGTGCTGGTGCTTTGCATCGTTTAGGGGTCGCGATGCGGTAGCTGCCGCGAGATGCTGCAGCCCCCATGCCACGCCGACCTCCCATTGCGCATCCCGCGCGGCCGCGAGCCCGTCTCGGGCTGAAATGCATGCCTCCTCGTAGCGTTCGAGCGCGATCAGATATGCAGCAATGTTGCACAGCGAAATAGCGGCGCCGAGCCCGTCATTGAAGGCGCGATAGGCTGCGAGTGCCTCGCTCTCGAGGCGCAGCGCCTCGACGGCATTGCCCTCATGAAACTCCGCTTCGGCTAGATTTCCTGCGACGTGCGCACGCACGCGTTCGGCGCCGACCGAGCGGAACATTTCCAAGGCCTCGGCAAAGAGCGGCCGGGCTCCGGCGACGTCGCCGGCATGGCCGTGTGCGACCGCGAGGCTCAGCAAGACGTCCGCGACAAGCTTGCGCACTCCAACTGCTCTGGCTTCCTCCAGGGCGCAGGTCAGCATCGTCTCGCCTTCTTCGATCTCGCCAAGATCGACGAGCGCCCGGCCGAGAAGATGCCGTGCCTGCGCGGCCCTCAATCGATCGCCAAGCTCGCCGTAGAGCGCGAGCGCGCGATCGGCCCGCTCGCGCGCCGTCTTTGGTTGAGAGAGCGCCGTAGCGATCGCAGCTTCCGCGAGGTCCAGTGCGGCATCCACCGAGGCCGGTATCTCGGCAGGTAGATCCCGCGCGGCGTGGATCCGCCGCTGCCCTTCGGCCGCAGCGAAGCGCGTCCACACCGGTCGGAGCGCGGCCACCAGTCGTTGACCGAGCAGTGCATCGCCCCGCGCTCCGAACGCCCAGTTGAGTGCCACGCGGAAATTCTCCAGCTCCGGCTCGGCCCGGGCCAGCCACACGCGCTCGCGAGTCGTTTCGAATTCCTCGAAGAGCTCTTCGCCGAGCGCGAGAAATGCAATCGCGTGGGCTCGCGCAACAATGGCGTCCTCCCCCGCCTCGGCAAAGCGCTCGCGCGCATACTCGCGCATCGACTCGAGAAGCCGATAGCGCATCCCCTCTTCCATTTGTTCCGCGTGCACCAACGACTTGTCGACGAGCGATGAGAGCAGATCGAGGACCTCCCACGACTCGATTGCGTATTCGGCGGCGTCGCCAGCGACTTCGTCGTCCGCGCAAACGGCGCTGGCCGTTTCGAGCGCCCACCCTCCGACGAAGATCGCGAGCCGCCGGAACAGCTTCTGCTCCTTTTCCGACAGCAATTCGTAGCTCCAGTCAATCAGCGCCCGCATTGTTTGCTGACGCGGCATTGCCGTACGGCTCCCGCTAGTCAGCACGCGAAAACGCTCGTCGAGCTTCTTCGCCAGTTGTCGGGGCGCCAGCACTTTTACGCGCGCCGCCGCCAGTTCGATCGCGAGCGCAATGCCGTCGAGCCGGCGGCAGATCTCCGCAACGATCGGCGCGCTCTCGTCGGTCAGCTTGAACTTCGCGTCCGAAGCGGCGGCGCACTGCGCGAAGAGCGCGACGGCGCCATAGCGTAACGCATCTTCCGCACCGATCGCATCGCTTTGCGCCGGAAACGTTAGCGACGGCATGCGATAAACATGCTCGCCGCCGGTTCGGAGCGGCTCTCGGCTCGTTGCCAACAGCCGCACCTCGGGACAGCCGCGCAAGATCGCATCGACGATTTTTGCGACCTCTTCGATCAGATGCTCGCAGTTGTCCAGTATCAGCAACAAGCGCTTTTTCTTGAGATAGTGCAGCAGCGTCTCGAGCAGGGGACGCTCCTGCTGTTCGCGCAAACCCAGCGTCGACGCAATCGTACTGGCAACCAAACTTTCATCGTGTGTCGGCGCCAGGTCCACGAACCACACGCCGTCCCGCGAATCGTCGAGCGAGTTGGCTCCGGCTTGCAGCGCGACGCGCGTCTTGCCAACGCCGCCGGTACCTACAAGCGTCACCAAAGCGTGCCCGCGTATCAGCGACTCGATCTCGGCCAGCACTTCGCCGCGGCCGACGAGCGGCGTCAGCAGACGCGGCAGATTGTTCGGCATCGACTGGAGTGAACGTAGCGGTGGAAACGTTTCGGCCAAGCCTGGAACAACGAGTTGCCAAACGTGCTCCGGCTCAGCGAGGTCCGCAAGCCGATGCACGCCCAAATCACACAGCTCCGTGCCCTCGGGCATCAGGCCGCGCAGCAGCAATGCGGTTGCACCGGAAAAGATGACTTGGCCGCCGTGCGCCGTCCCTAGGAGCCGCGCCGCGCGGTTAACGGTCGGGCCAAAGTAGTCGCCCTCGCGCTCGTCGGTCGCGCCGCTATGCAGCGCCATACGAACCGGCAGGCCACCGATTGCGCTCCAATCCTCGACTGCGAGTGCGCGCTGCGCATCGATTGCGGCCGCAACACCGTCCGGCGCACGCCAGAACGTGGCGCAGAAGGCATCGCCGACTGTCTTGAACACATGACCGGCGTGCCTTTCGATCGCCGCGCGCAGCAATTCGTCGTGGCGGCGCAACGCCTGCGCCATCGCGTCGGGCCGCTCTTCCCAGCGCTGCGTGCTTCCCTCGATGTCGGTGAAGAGCAGTGTTACTGTCCCCGTCGGAATTTGAGCCGCCAGCGCCATTTGAAATGGTTCAAAATCTATGCCGGGCATGCCTTGCGCCGCGTTAGGACTTGGGCGGCCATGGCAACGGCAGAAGTCGCCGCGTCAAAGCCCCTTGAAATAAGGGCAATATTTTTTGGGATGGCCGGAGTCGAACCCAAAGCTCGGGGATTCCAGTCGCTCCCGCCCGTTACCGACCCGTCCGTGACATAATGTGCCACGTCGGGCGCCAGTGCCCGTTCACGGGCTGGCCAGGTTTTCAGCACGCCCTTTGCGCCTAAGCGTTGTAAAATATGACTCGGAAAGACGGCAAAGCTGTTGAATTCCGTAGCATGCGCCCGTACGCGTCAATCGAGGCTGAGTTTGCGCCCGCGCGTCTAAGTTTAAAGCGTCGTCTCACCAAAAGGAACGTTATGTATTCGAGGCGCCAGACAGGCAATGAGGTGCGAGCGACTAGAGCATGAGGAAGCGTAAGATGCACGGAAGTGGAACGGCATGAGCGGTCTCGTCCGCTACCCCTCGCCGCTGCAAGGCCCGCAGGGTCTAGCTTGGGATGGCCAGTCGATGTGGCTGACGAGCGCCGCGAACGGTCGTTTATATGCGCTCGATCCGAAGACGTGGAACATCCGGCGCGAATTCGTTCCGCCGCATGAATCCTTAGGTGTAACCTACACCGGCTCGGACTTTCGGCTGATCCTCGCTCCAGCGATTGACGAGCCCGACCTGGAACGCGACCAGCGGTACGTTTATTCGTTTACACCCGACGCGGGATTCACCGCGTGCTTCCCGTGCCCGGATTTCTCCGGATCGTTTCTAGCGTATGCAAACAGAACGTTGTATCTCTCACAAGCGTGGGATAAGAAGCTGATCGAGCTCAACGAGGGCGGCGCGCCTGTACGCGAAGTGCAGCTTGAAAGGCGCCCTGTCGGTATGACGATCGTTGACCGTGCGTTCTATTTGGCGACTGTTGACGAAGATTGGGTCGACGGTCAGCTCCAGCGGCTCGGCGTCGATGCCGCCGCGTCATCGATCGAAACGCTGCAATCGTTTCCGTTTAAACCGCGTAGCGTCGCCTACGACGGCGAGCGGTTTTGGACCGCCGATCGCAACAACCATGCTATCGTGTCGTTTACGTTGGCGATTTCCTAACGATAGTAGCCCGACGCTCCATCTGGGAAGCCGCGCCAATTAATTCCGCTTGTCGAAGGATCGCGAGAAGCGTTCCGGGAGGAACGATTTTACCGGCATGCACCGGAACGACAACAAGGCGGTTCGATCCCGGCCGACGATAGTGGTAGTGAGACTGGCTCTCATGGCTGGTCACCAAACAGAAGCATCTGCGCAATGGTCGTGAACGACTCGATAGGGCCGATTGGGTCAGACCGGTCGAAGACCCAGACGAGATCGTAACGTGAATCCTGCGTTGCGGACCCTACAGGCCATTGGGCTGGAACCGCAACCGAGCCATCAGGCGTCTTCGTTTGACGAAGTACTTCGCTGCCGATAAACGGAATGTCCTTATGTTGCCATGCGATAAGCACTACGCCGTCGCTTGCCAGAGCGTCCGTAACCATAGCGGCGTAGTTGACTTTGCTAAACGTGGTATTAACCCCTGAGGGCAATCCGAGCCTCTTCTGCAGGGGCCCCAGCGTTTCGGCAGGCCGCTGACTCGGCACGTCTTCCACAGCATCGCTATTGGGCGTGGCGCCGGCGACGGGATTTGAAGCGAAGAGGGTCGCGGGCGTCGCAAGGTGAGCCTTGGGTCCCCAGGGCGGCACGAATAAAGTGATCAATGCGCCTGCGCGCTGCCATCCTTGAACCGAAAGATGCTTGTTTGCTGCGATTCCACAGCTTTGGCCCGTTGGGTCAACGCCGAACTCATTATTTTTGTGTCTTGGCCGCTCGGCGTGGCGGATCACCATGATTTTCGTAGTAGGCATTGCGTACCCCGTGCGTCATCGCTTTCGGTTATTGACTCCTAACGGACCATATGGAACTGTTGCGATTGCGCAAACGGTAACCTTCTTTATACACGGTCACGCAGACGGCTCATTGGCCCAGTCTGACCTGTAGGCGCCGATTCGGACAGACGGCGATTGTGAGTTCTCGGGAGACCCTGGGCATTGACGTCGGGCCGAGCGTCCCGACCGATTCCGACCCGTCTGCGACAAAATGTGACACAGAGCCGCTCGCTACTACGGAACCTGGCACGTACAAGGCGGACACTATGGTTCCCCGAAAGTCTCGTCATGGCAGTAAGGCTTCGCTGCCGAACGCAAACGCGTGTGCGTATGCGATCGTGCGGTCATTATTTGACGCACGTCGTACACCTGACACGAGCTGCATCATCGAAGTACCGCCCACACGATTCGCGATCGGATGAGGGGCGCGGACGGCAGTAGGCCGTGTTGAGAGCGCCGAAGCTGGCGCCCTCGGAGGGCCGCGCTTTGCTTTGCTACCGCTGGAGCGTTTTGTGGGTCATTGCTTGCTTACTCGGCGCCGGATGCGCCGGAAGCTCGGGCACTGTGCCGGTGCGACCGTCAAGTTCTCCGGCGCCGCCGATCTCGCTTGGCCAGGGGTCGGTTGCGGTACTTGCCGTGCCGAGAGGTACCGGTCATTTTCGAATTCTGATCTTCCCGCCGCAAAGCGACAAGGTTGCGCGCGAATTTTCAATACCCATTCGCCCAACCTCACTGGCATTTGCGCGGCAGGATCGTCTGTTTTACGGAATGAACGGCGGCCATGACGAGTTCTTCGTTCGAGAGGTGAACGTCGCGAGCGGTGAGCGAGTACGCTCCATCGACCTGCGGCCGTCCTGGTTTGCCAGCTCCGTTGCCACCGACGATCACAACGTTCTTTACGTCAATACCAAGTCGTTAGTCGGCGGCGACGTCAAGCTCTTTCAGCCGGGAGACCTGAAGCCCTATCTCGAGATCAAGGATCCGCTGACCCCATTGAAGATTTACGTCGCGCACCATTCGCTGTGGGTCGGGTACTCTGGCGTGCTCGCCGATGGATTGGCGCGATACGACGTGCGCTCGACGAAGCAGACCTGGTTCCGGAACACAGGGAGCAACTTGCCCGCCGGGTTCGCCGTAAATCCGGGCGGTTCTTTGATTGCGACGCACGTACGGCGCAACAACCGGAGCGCCGTTATCGTCTACGACACCAAACGGCACGGATCGACTCAAATCCACGAAGGTGACACGCGAGGGCTGGCCAGCGATGACTCGGGAAACCTTTACATCGCCCAAAAGAGCGGCCGAATTCTCGTCTGCACTTTCACCGGCTGCCCGCTCTCTTTCGAGACGAATCTCGACATCGAAGGACTGGCCTGGAATCCGCGCGATGGAATGCTTTACGTCCCCGCGATAAGTTCCCGCGGTAACGGGGTTTATGTTTATAATCCCCGTACGACGAGCCAAGTTCGGTATCTTCCGGTCGCAGGAAACGAGCATCCTTCACTGATCAGCATCGAGGCATAAATGCATCGTTCGAATATCGCGTTAACGTTCGCCGTGATCGTCGCTGCCGGCTGCTCCCAGCAGGGCGTGCCGGCGTCCCCGTCCGTCACGAGCGTGCCGCGCGCGGCGGCATCGCAGCGCGTCCGCAACGCCGCGACGTACAAGAACCTCTACAGTTTTCAAAGCAATCCTGACGGCGGATCCCCGGTCGGCGAATTCGCGTCGCTGGACGGCAAGCTTTACGGCGCGACGATGCACGGCGGCAACAAGCACGACGGAACGGTCTATTCCATTCTGCCGAGCGGCAAGGAGAGCGTCGTCTATAGTTTTCCCGGCGGCGCGAACGGTGCGTTGCCCGAGGGCGGCCTGTGGACCGCTAAGGGCCAACTCTTCGGGACGACGCGAGCCGGCGGGCACGACGCCGGGACGGTATTCGTCATTGACCCGAAGAGCGGGCAACGCCTCGGGTATAGCTTCAAGAATGCTCCCGACGGCGACGCTCCGGTCGGTGACCTCTGGGGGTTCCCCAACGACGCGGTGATCTACGGGACCACCAGTTTCGGCGGCGAGGACAACGTCGGCATGGTCTACTACTCTAATCCTTCCAGCAACTTCGAAGACGTCATCTATAACTTCAAGATGAAGCGTGATGGAGCTAGGCCGTTGGCCGGCCTCGTTCTCATGAACACAACGCTCTACGGGACGACGGCCGATGGCGGAAAATACGGTTTCGGCACCGTGTACGCAATCGAAATGGGTGGTCACGAGCGCGTCGTTCATGACTTTCGCGGCCCACCGTCCGACGGCGGCGCACCCCAGTCGCAACTCGCGGTGATGGACGGAAAGCTCTATGGAACCACGCCGCACGGCGGCAGCGCCAACGGCGGCACTCTCTTCATGGTCATGCCAAATGGGGCGGAACAGCTTCTGGTGAATTTCAAGCGCGCGAGCGGAAGCGCACCGGTTGCAGGCGTCACAGTGTACAACAAGGCGTTGTACGGGACGACGTCGCGCGGCGGCAGTGCGGACGCCGGCACGATCTTCGCGTTCTCGTCAGGAGCACTCACGACGCTGCATACGTTTAAAGGCGGTGCGGACGGCCGCGAGCCCCTGTCACGCCTCACCGCCTTCAATGGTGTTCTCTACGGTACGACGTACGTAGGCGGTACCGAAGGCAGAGGCACGGTGTTCGCACTCACTCCGTAGAAAGCGTTATTCGCATGTCTATAACGACCGCGACACGGCTCCTGACTCTAGTATTGGTAACGGTATAGAGTTCGGGCCCCCGACGCCAAGTGCGACGCTCGTAAGCGCAAGCGGCACAATCTATTAGCGCGGCGCCGTAGCCCCCGGAAGCCTTCGTGCCCACTTAGGCTACAAAGCTGGACTCGAACCAGCGACCCGCTGATCAGCTTTCCGGACGACCCCGTTGGACCAGCGGTCCCCTGGAATCTCCCGGACCGGGCTACTGCCGATGTTCGAAACGTAAGTCTTGCAGGCAAGGTCAGCAAACAGATCATCGCCGCGGTCATGTAGTGGCTGATCGTTTGCCCTTCGTGCGTGGTTGATCGAAATAGGGCAAGCCTAGTGAATAGTAATGCCTGCAGGCATAACGAGGCCGGTTCGCGCTCCCTTTAAGGCTTTGGCCGGCACTTTGCCGTTGGAGCCAGATGGGTAGACCAGTATTCGATCTTTGGAGGCGACGGCGGCGTAGATGTTTCTGCTGCCGTCGACGGCGATGCCATCGGGATAATACGATGCGCCTACGATTATCCGCTGCATCGGATCCCGGCCGCTTCCGCCGGCAGGAAAGACAATCACCGTGCCATGATCCACCTGGTTGGAGTTAGCGACGTAAACGTTCGAGCTCGCGTCTAGAGCGACTGCGTATGGGATGGTCAATTTGCTGTGCCGACCTCCAACGGCTCCGATGTACGGGGTGTCTCCACTGCTTCCAGGGGCAAACTCCAATACCAAAGCAATATAGGAACTCGCTACCCAGAGGTCTCCACTTGCGTCGAATGCGAGTCCAGTAGGCGAAAGGAGCAGCGTGTACCGGCCAGCGAGCGTCGCGACAGGCGCGGCGTCTCCCGTTGATCCCGGTGCATAGATCGTTACACTGTTCGCCGCTTCGTTTGCAACGTAGATGTTTCCGTCGACCGCGTTTATCGCAACACCGTAGGGCGTTCTCAATCCAGTGTCCGGTCCTTTTATCTTTTGTATCGGCGCTACGTTGCCGGAGGCTCCCGAGGCATAGACCGTCAGGGAGTTGCTTTGTGAATTCGTCACGTAGATGTTGCCGCTAGCATCGAGGGCCACATCCAAAGGGGCGTTCAGCCCGGTCTTGGTGCCGCCGATCGTCTGGATCGGCTTGACGTTCCCAATTGCGCTGACTGGATAAATGGTCACCGTGTTTGCGCCTTCGTTCGCCACGTAAAGACACGGGCAAGGTGAGGTGTTTGACGGCAAGTGAACTTGCTGCGCCGGAGACAATGCATTGCTCGCTCCGCCGCATGCGACCAGGGGCGCAGCCATAAGGCACGCTACAATCACGCTGCTCAGGTGTTTCATGAGAACCTCATTTTTGACGGGGAGAAGAGAGCTGACCGGGTTCAACGATCTTGCGCTGAGTGAACCCGATGGCTCGGATATTGGCCGAGGAAGGGCCGGTGCGACAAAAGGCGCTCTTCCCCTGCAAGCGAGCGTCTTTCAGCTAGGCCCAATTTTGCGACCGAATCGAGATGTCGTAAAAGCTACCGCAGACGCAGGGGCGACGTCGGGGAGTCCATGGCAAGCATCATTCGCTATGGAGCAAAGCCTGTTGCTACGCCGTCGCTTCTCTGGGGCTTGTAGAACGGTTGACTATCGCAAGAACACTTCTCCAGGCGGCTTCGTTGGCGCTTGCCGCGACGCTCGCCGGTTGCAATAACGGCGGAGCGCCGAACGCAGCGGGGACGTGGATAAGTGGCCACAAGGGAGGTGACCCTCGATGACCGCGACGCACTCGCTATCAGCATCGCGAGGAGGCGCCCCGACGTCGCTCGCTACTTAAGAACCCATCCAAAGTACCAGACGACTCCAAAATTCCCGAAAATCGTATGGGATGGCCGGGAGTCGAACCCGGACGCCCTTTCGGGCTGCAGATTTTCGCACCACTATGGCTTTCGCCACCGCGACGATCGCGTTTGTGGTCCGGACTGTGCCTTGACCGTATGAGACGGATCTCACGTAGGCCGCGCCCGTCCAGTCTCTACACCTTCTTCATTGTTTTGAAGCTTGGCTCGGCGTCGCCACGTCACATGACAGAGAGTTCGCCGACTTTGAGCGCATCCCGCAGAAAGTTTCCTAAGCCTGCGGCTCAACCACTGTCTCGCCCAGCATCGTCCTTACGTCCTTCGACTACGCGCCCTTCGCCAAGCTCAGGGCGCTACGCTCAGGATGACACAGAGCGATCGGTTAAGTCTGCTGTGTCTGCCTATTCCACCACCATCCCAAATTTGGCCGAGCGCTACTGCCGGTAGTGCTCGACGATCTCTTCGGTGCGCAGGTTTGCGACGCCCGGATCTTGGCCCGCATCGCGGCGCGCTCGCCGCTGGCGTAGTAAATCCCAGAATTGATCGAGCTGCACCGAGACCGCCTCGAGCCGGTCCCGGTCGTCGCCGGTCATGCCGCCGCTCTCGCCGTGTTCGAGCAAACGATGCTCCTCGTCGACGAGCTCCTCGATGTGCTTCTTGACTTCGGCGTCGTTCACGGTCTGAATCCTCTTCGCATCTCCGAACCTGCGCGCGCCGGCGGCGCCGCTCCTCCCGCGGCGTCGCGCTCCTGCAAGAGAATGCCGATCAGCAAGTCGTTTGTCGTGGCGATAGCTTGGTCGAGATTCAAAATCGCGAGGGCCTCGTCGAGCACGATGATTCCGGCCGGCAGAATATCGGCGCGCTGCGCTCGCATTCCCACGACGTTCTTGCGCTCGTCGAGCGTCATCGCCAGCAGCCGCTCGAGCGTGCGCTGCAGATCGGTACGAGTCAGCGTGTACGACGCGGCCGGCGTAAGCCGCGCGCGCACGATCGCCGCAGTCGTTGTCGCCGAGCCGCCGACGAGCGCCAGACGTTCGAGTTCCCCGCAATCGCGCAACGGCGCAAGCGCCGCACGCGCGATCTCGCGAGCCCGCGTAACCGTCGCGGTGTCGACAGCGCCGCCATCTCCGGCGAGTGCGGGAACTTCCTCCGTCAAACGCACCGCGCCGATCTCGCACGAAGCGACGCGGTCCGGCGTGGCGGAGTCTCCGGCGGCGAACTCGGTGCTGCCGCCCCCGAGATCGAGCACGCCGACGCGCTCACCGCGCAGCGTTCCGAGCGCGGTCAGCCCCCCGCGATATGCGGCCCTCGCTTCTTCTTCGCCGGAGAGCACGCGCAGCGGTACGCCGAGCAGCGCGCGAACGCGCTCGGCGAACTCCTCGCCGTTCTCGGCACGCCGCACCGCGCTCGTCGCGACGGCAAAGAGTCGCACGTAGTGCCCATGCGCCGCGCGCGAAAACTGCGCGAGCGCATCGAGGGTGCGCTGCATCGGCTCGTCGCCGAGCCGTCCACGTTCGCCGAGGCCCTCACCGATTCGCGTACCGACCGAGCGCGCGACGTCGACGCGCGGGTCCTCCGGCGCCATGTCGGCGAGCAAAAGACGCGTCGAGTTCGTACCGATCGATACGATCGCGTACCGTTTGCTCAACCGTTCCTCGATTCGAAGAGCGCGGCGCGGCGCTTTTTCCGTAAGAAGTGGCGCTCGGCCGCGGGCGGCCCGTCGGCCGGCTCCCATTCCTCGGTGCTCTTGAGAAACAAGGCGATCTGTTCTTCGAAGTCATCGTCGCGCAGCTGCGGCGCAAGCGAGACGGCGCAGCGCCGCCCGCTACGCCGTACCTCGAACGCGAGGCGCTTGCGCCCCACGAGCGAACGCTGGTAGTCGTCGCGATGGCGCTCGACGTCGGACGCGCTCGCGCTCGCGAGGTCGCCGTCATCGAGCCGCACCGTCGCGCCGTACGCATTGAGATTGATCACGATGCCGCGCGAGGTGGCGCTCACGGAGTCGACGGCTTACCGTCCGTTCCCGGCTGCGGTGAGACGAAGATCAAGGCCTCGTTCGGCCGCACGAGGCGCAGGCGGTCGTGGATCTCGGGAATCGTGCCCTGCGGATCGCGGAGACGGCGCAGCTCGTTGCGCTGGTCCTCACGGCGGCGTTGCAGCGTCGCGATGTCGGAGCGTATCGAGGAGAGGTCGTGCGCGGCCGAGAGATTCTCGCCGATCGCCCGAGCGAACTGAATGGAAACGAGCGTTACGACAAGCACCGCGAGCGCCGTCGCGATGACGCGCCCGGCGAGACGGAGGGCGGGCCGCGTACGCCGTGCCACTACGCTCTTACGACCGGCGCCACGCTTTCGGACTGCCATTCTCCCAATCGGCGGTACTTGCGATAACGCTCCTCGAGCAGCCGTTCTTCCGAGAGCGGCGCGAGCTCGGTCAGCGCGAGATCGATCGCGTCCAGCGTGCGGCTCACGACGTCCTCGGCATTGCGGTGCGCACCGCCGAGGGGCTCTGAGATGATCTCGTCAACAACACCGAACCGGCGCAAGTCATCTGCGGTTAACTTCAACCGCGCCGCCGCTTCTTCCGCCTTTCCCGCATCCGACCACAGAATCGCGGCGCACCCCTCGGGCGAGGCGACCGAATACGTGCTG
This sequence comes from Candidatus Cybelea sp., assembly GCA_049585055.1. Lineage (GTDB taxonomy): Bacteria > Vulcanimicrobiota > Vulcanimicrobiia > Vulcanimicrobiales > Vulcanimicrobiaceae > Cybelea. The sequence goes on from JBAUYZ010000014.1 coordinate 47,441, forward strand.
TGCTCGAGCATCAGGACGCGATCGGCGATTGCGAGCGCGAGCGCGCCGCCCGAGCCGCCCTCACCAATGACGGCTGCGACGATTGGAACGCGCGCCGTCGCAAAGGCTCGCAAGCACGTCGCAATTGCCTCCGATTGCGCGTGCTCCTCCGATGTAATTCCGGGATCGGCGCCTTTCGTATCGACGAACGTGACGATCGGCAGCCCAAGCCGCGCCGCGAGACGCGCGAGCCGGCTCGTCTTGCGATATCCCTCGGGCGCGGCCATCCCGAAGTTCCGGCGCAGATTCTCCTTCGTATCCCGGCCGCGCTGTTGACCGATCACCATGACCGCCCGCGAGCGCAAGAACGCAAAGCCCCCGACGATCGAAGGATCGTCGCGGTAGTGGCGATCGCCGTGCAACTCGTCGAAGCGGTCGAAGCGCGAGATGTAATCGAGGGAGGTCGGGCGCCCGGGGTGGCGCGCCATGTGCACCTTCTCCCACGGGGAGAGCTTGCCGAAGAGCTCGCGCAGAATCTGCTGATACTTTTCCTCGAGGGCGCCGATCTCGGCCGACATGTCGAGCGGCTGCGCGGCCGAAGCCGCTCGCAGTTCGGCGATGCGCCGCTCGAGCTCGACCAAGCTCTTCTCCCGCTCGACGATGACGTTGTTACTCATGAACCGCGTACTCGAGCAAACGCATGAGTTGGCCCTTGAGTTTTCGGCGGTCGACCACCATGTCGATGGCCCCCTTCTCCAGCAAGAACTCGGCCGTTTGGAATTGATCGGGGAGCCGCTGCCGAATCGTCTGCTCGATGACCCGGCGCCCGGCAAACCCGATCATCGCTTTCGACTCCGCGACGATCACGTCGGCTTGAAACGCGAACGATGCCGAGACGCCACCGGTCGTCGGATCGGTGAGAACCGTCACGAAGAAGTTGCCTTCGTCCATGAACTGGGCGGCGGCAGCCGTCGTCTTCGCCATCTGCATGAGCGCAAGCATGCCTTCTTCCATGCGCGCGCCGCCCGACGCCGCAAAGATCACGCACGGCACCTTGCGGCGCCGCGCCTCTTCGAAGAGCAGAGTGATGCGTTCTCCGGTGACGCGACCCATGGTCCCGCCGCGAAAATGGAAGTCCATGACGCCGAGTCCGACGGGGAAGCTCCCGATCGTGGTAAAGCCGCAGATGACCGATTCGGAGAGCCCGCTTCGCTCGCTATCCGATTTCAGCTTGGCCGCATAGCTCTTCTTGTCGGACCATCCGAGCGGATCGTTCGGCACGACCTCTTGGCCGATCTCCACGAAATCGCCGTCGGCAATCGAAGCGATACGATCGTAGGCACTCATTCGGAAGTGATACGCACAGCGGGTGCAGACGTCGAGGTTCGCGGCGAGATCCCGGCGATAGAGAACCTCGCCGCACTTCGGACACTTGCTCCACAGCGCGGCGTCGCTGGACGACGCCTCTTTTGACCGGCGGGAGGGAAGCCACTCAGGCATCGGCATCGCGCCTATCTACGCTTTTCGCGCCTTGGCGGGCTGCGGCGTAAGCATCGCCGCGTAGAGGCGTCCGAGCTGCTTGAGATAGTTGAGGATCTCGCGCTGATTGAGCTTCGATTCGCCCGCGACCCGATCGGTGAAGACGTACGGAATCTCGATCGCTTTCCCGTACCGCGCCTTCGCGATCACTTCGAGTCCGATTTTGAATCCGATGGGGTCGAGCGCTACGCCCTCGATCGCATCGCGGCGAACGAGAAGGTAGCCGCTCGTCACGTCCTTCACGTGCGTGAGCGGACGCGCGAGCCAACAAGCGACGCGGGAGGTGATCACCCGCCGCGCCGGCCAGTTCGCAATGCCGCCGCCGGGCACGTACCGGCTTCCGACGGCCAGCCCGTACTCGCCCGACTCGAGCGCCGCAACCATCTTCGGAAGCGCGCTCACGTCGTGGCTGAAATCTGCGTCCATCGCGCCGAGCGCGACGGACTCGCTGCGCGCCATCCGCCACCCTTCGATTACGGCGCTCGACAAACCCAACTTTCCCGAGCGGTGCAGGCAACGAACCGGCAACCGCCGCGAGAGTTCATCGACGATCGCGCCCGTGCCGTCGGGTGAGTTATCGTCGACGACGATGATCTCGCCGTCGAGTCCGTGCGCGCGAAACGTCTCGTCGAGCGCGCCGAGCAGCTTCCCAATGCCGGCGGCTTCGTTATAGGTTGGAATGACGATCGAAAATGGCAGTGGCATGCGAATCGCTCGTTTTACGACGCGAAGGCGCCTATCACCGCCAGGAGTGCCAATGCCGCGGTATCGGTGCGCAGAATTCGCGAGCCCAACGAGAGCAGTACCGCGTCGTGCCGCTCGGCGGCCTCGGCTTCGCCGTGCGTGAATCCCCCTTCCGGGCCAACCACGACGAGCACGCTGCCGGTCGCGGGGAGCGCTTGGACCAATCGCTGATTCAGGGGAGCGTGCGGCGCGAGCTCCCATGCAAAGAGCACGCGCTGATAGGCGGCAAAACGCTCGAGCAGTGCGTCGAACCGTAACGGTTCCCGTATCTCGGGAACGTCGAGCCGCCCGCTCTGTTGCGCGGCGCTCCGAGCGAGGCGGCGCCAGCGCGCGAGCTTCTCGTCGCCGACGGCGCGGGCGACGCTACGCTCGCAATAAAATGGAAGAAATGCGTTCGCGCCGAGTTCGGTGCCCTTCTCGATGACCAGTTCCATGCGCCGTCCCTTCGGAACCGCCTGAGCCACGTCGCATCGCAGCGCCGTACTCGCGACGGCCCGCTCGCCCGCACGACCGAGCAGCTCGGCACGAACCACGGGCCCCGCTTCGCCGATCGCCGCCTCAAAGGAAGTCGCCGCGGAGTCGACGATCTCGATGCGATCGCCGCGCTGTAGTCGCAGCACGCGCGTGATCTTGTGCGCGTCGCTCCCATCGATCTCCACGACGCCACCGACCTCGCGCGTGCCCTCGACAAAGAATCGGCGAGCCCCGCTCACGCTGCGATCACTCCGGCCGGAACGCGTCCTTTACGCGCTCGAAAAAGCTGCGCGTCTCGACGGCATCGCCGCCTTCGAGCGCATACTCCTCGAGCAGATCTCGCTGCCGCTTCGTTAGCTTGGTCGGAACGACGACGTTCACGGTAACGTGGTGATCGCCGCGCTGCGTGCCACGCACGCTGGGCATGCCGTATCCGCGCAAACGCAACGTCGTGCCCGATTGCGTTCCGGGCGTGATCGTCATCTCGACCTCACCGCCAAGCGAGGGAACCTCGATCGTCGCGCCGAGTGCGGCCTCGGTAAAGCTTACGGGTACGCTGACGAACGTCTCGCGGCCGTCGCGTTTGAAGATGCGGTGCGGCGCGACCGCTAAATAAACGTAGAGGTCTCCGGGCGGTCCGCCCCGCGTGCCGCCTTCGCCGCTTCCCGCGATGCGAATGCGCGATCCATCGTCGACTCCCGCAGGCACCGTTACGGTCAGACGCGTCTGCGCTTGCGTGCGCCCCCGGCCGCCGCAGGTTTCGCACGGCTGCGCGATCACGTGACCCTCGCCGCCGCACTGCGGACAGGCGGTCTGCGTAACCATCTGACCGAGCGGCGTTTGGCGGGCGGTGCGAACGGCGCCGCTTCCACCACAGCGCTGGCACGGGACGACCATCGTCCCGGGACGGGCACCGCTCCCGTTGCACGTCACGCAGCCGGCGAGCCGGTCGAAAACGATCTCGCGCGTCGTTCCATGGAACGCCTCTTCGAGCGTGATTTCGATGTCGTAACGCAGGTCCGATCCAGGTTCCGGTCCGGCCCGTCGCGCGTGACCCGCGCCGCGGACGTTGCCGAAGAACATATCGAAGATGTCGCCGAATCCGCCCGGTCCGAATCCGAAATCCGCGGCACCGGCCGACGAACCGTTGCCGACGAAGCCGAAACGATCGTACTGCTCGCGTTTGTGCGGATCGGAGAGCACCTCGTAGGCCTCGTTGATCTCTTTGAAGCGGTGCTCGGCCTTCGACTTGTCGTGCGCGACGTCGGGATGATGTTCGCGCGCAAGCGCGCGATAGCGCCGCTTGATCTCATCCCCCGATGCATCCCGAGCGACGCCGAGGACTTCGTAGTAATCCGTGGTGGGCATCTTACGCGGTTGGTAGGTCTTCCGAGAGCCGCTGACTCAACGTGGCCGCCGTGCCGGACGCGAGCGCGAGCAGGCGCGCGTACGGCATGCGCCGCGGCCCTAGAATGGAGAGCATTCCGAGCGCGTGCGATCCGAACCGGTAGGGCACCGTGACGACCGAAAGATCGGCGAGCTCCTCGCTACCGAGCTCGTGCCCGATCTTGACGCTCGCCGTCTCGGCGTTCATCGCGTCGGCGACGATTTGATAGAGCGTCTTCTGTTCCTCGACGATGCGCAGAATCGAGCGCAGTTTGCGCAAGTCTTGAAACTCGGGCTGATCGAGCAGGTTCTGGGCGCCGGCTGAAGCGATTGTCGGCTGCTCGCTCGATCGCGCCGACGCGGCGGCCGCGACGACCGCGGTGCGCAGATCTTCCGAAACGCCGGCCTCCTGTGCCGCGTCCGCGATCTCGCTGTCGACGAGGTCGCGCAGCGGACGGTTCGCGAGGCGCGTGTTGAGCGCGTTGGAGAAACGCGTCAAATCGTCGGGGCGTACCTCGGCGCCTAGCTCGAAAAGGCTCTGCGCCGCGACGCCGAGCGAGGTCACGACGATCGCCACGCCGGTATGCGGCGAAAGCCAGATCAGCTGAACGTGCTTGAAGAGCTGCGCCTCTTGCTGCGGTTTCGTCACGAAGGCCAAGTTATTCGAAAGACGCCCGAGGAGGCGCGTGGTGTGATCGATGATCTCGTCGAGCTCGCGGGCGGCGTCGCCGAGCTCGTCATGGATGCGCCGGCGGTCGTCGCCGGTCAGCTCTTCGGGCTGCATCAAACGGTCGACGTAGGTGCGATAGCCGGCATCGGATGGAATGCGCCCGGCCGAGGTATGCGGCTGAACGAGGTAGCCGCTTGCCTCAAGCTCCGCCATCTCGTTGCGAACGGTCGCCGAGCTGATTCCGAGGTTATATTTCTGGGTCAGCGCCTGGGAACCGACCGGCTCCGCGGTAGCAATATACTCGTAGACCACCGTCGCGAGGATATAGGCCTTGCGCTTTCCGAGGTCGCCGCTCTCTATCACGCCCTCTACTGTAGCACTCCGGCCCCGGGAGTGCTAGGCGAGGAGTCGGAAAGCGCCCGCTCGATTGCCGTCGAGAGTTCACTCCAACTCAAACCGCCGACCGAGACGTACGAGACGGCTCCGTTGGGGTCCAAGACGAGCGTTACCGGTATCGCCGAAACCGAGTAGATGCGAAAGACCGAACCCTCGATGTCCTCCACCAGCGGCAACGTGATACCCAAAAGCTGCAAGTATTTGGCCGCCACGTCGGGGCTCTCGTTCGAGATCGTAACTACTGCGACGCGATCGCCGAAGGTCTCCCGAGCGCGCACGAAGTCGTTCAGCTCGGCGGTGCAGACGTGGCACCACGTCGCCCAAAAGTCGATGATGACGACCTTACCGCGAAGGTCGGAAAGATACTTCGTACCGTGCGGCGTTGGGAAGCCGAAGTTGGGAGGCGGCGCGTCGTATTGAATGGTCGCGAGCCCCGTTGACGAGGCGGTGAGCGCCGCGAGGACGATTGCAGCGAACATCAAGAAACCTCGCGCATTGCTTCGGCAGGCATGCGTCTAGCGCCTCGGAACGTTTCGTGCATGACGAGCTCTGCGATTGAAGCCCTGCTCGAGGAGAGCCGGCGCTTTTCGCCCTCCCCCGAGTTTGCCGCGCAGGCGAACGCAACGGCCGACATCTACGCGAAGGCCGAGGGAGATTACGCCGAGTTTTGGGCCTCATGGGCTCGCACGCTCGAGTGGAGCAAGCCGTTCACAACCACGCTTGAATGGAACGAGCCGTTCGCCCGGTGGTTCGGAGACGGGGAGCTCAACGTCTCGGTCAACTGTCTCGATCGGCACGTTCGCGACGGCCGCGGCGAGAAGATCGCCTACTATTACGAAGGCGAGCCCGGCGACCGGCGCGCGATCACCTATCGCGAGCTGCTCGACGACGTCAATCGTTTTGCCAACGGGCTGCGCAAGCTGGGCATCCGCCGCGGGGATCGCGTCGCGATCTACATGCCGATGATCCCCGAGCTTCCCGTCGCAATGCTCGCCTGCGCGCGCATCGGCGCGGCCCACTCGGTAATTTTCGGCGGCTTCTCGCCCGAGTCGATCGTCGATCGGGTCAACGACGCGTCCTGCGTAGCACTCATCACCGCCGATTTCGGCTGGCGTCGCGGAAAAAAGATTCCGCTCAAACGCAACTGCGACATTGCGATGGAGCAGACGCCGTCGATCGCACACTGCATCGTCGCGCGCCGCGTCGGCGACGAGGTATTCATGCACGAGGGACGCGACCGCTGGTGGGACGAGGTCGTCGCCGGCCAATCGACGCAGTGCGAGCCCGAACCGATGAATGCCGAGGATCTGCTCTTCCTTCTCTATACGAGCGGGACGACGGCGAAGCCGAAGGGCATCAAACACACGACCGCGGGATATCTCACGCACGTCGCGATGACGCACAAGCTCATCTTCGATCTCAAGGAAGACCGCGACGTCTACTGGTGCACCGCCGACATCGGCTGGGTGACCGGCCACTCGTACATCGTCTACGGACCGCTGGCGAACGGCGCGACGAGCGTCATCTACGAAGGCACGCCCGATTTCCCCGACAAGGATCGGTTTTGGGAGATCGCGGAGCGCTATCGCGTTACGATTCTCTACACAGCGCCGACGGCGATTCGCACATTCATGAAGTGGGGCCCGGAGTACCCTGCGCGCCACGATCTCTCGTCGTTGCGGCTGCTCGGTACCGTCGGTGAACCGATCAACCCCGAGGCGTGGATCTGGTATCGCGAGTGGATCGGCGGAAATCGAACGCCGGTGATCGACACGTGGTGGCAGACCGAGACGGGCGGCATCATGATCGCGCCGCTCCCCGGCGTGACGACGCTGCTGCCGGGTAGCGCGACGAGACCGCTTCCCGGCATCGCCGCCGATATCGTCAACGATCGCGGAGACTCAGTTCCTCTCGGAGGAGGCGGCTACGTCGTGCTCACGCAGCCGTGGCCCGGCATGCTGCGCGGAATCTGGGGCGACGACGAGCGCTACGTGCAAACGTACTGGTCGAAGTTCCCGCATCGCTACTTCGCCGGCGACGGCGGCCGCCGCGATGCCGATGGAAACTTCTGGTTCATGGGGCGCATCGACGACGTGATGAACGTCAGCGGCCACCGCATCTCGACGACCGAAGTCGAGAGTGCGCTCGTCGATCATCCTGCGGTCGCCGAAGCCGCCGTCTGCGGGAAGCTCGACGAAATGACCGGTCAAGCCATTTACGCGTTCGTTTCGCTCAAGGGCGCGCAGGCCGGATCGCCGGAGCTCGCCGACGAGCTACGCGATCACGTTGCCGTAAAGCTCGGCAAGTTCACGCGACCGAAGTACGTAACGTTCGCGCAGGAGCTTCCCAAGACGCGCAGCGGGAAGATCATGCGCCGGCTCTTGCGCGACATCGCCGAGGGCCGAACGCTCGGAGATACGACCACGCTCGCCGATTCCTCGGTCGTCCACGAGCTCCAAGAGCGGGCCAAGGTCGAGGTCACCCAAGAATCGTAAGCGCCGCACTCATCCGATCGCTTCCTATGGGCGTTCATTTTCGAGAGGAGCACGGCGACGAGGCCTTGGCAATCGCATTCGGCACGCACGAGCCCTGGGCGTTCGGCGAAGCGTACCGCCGAAACGCTGCGATGTTATACTCGGCAGCCCATAACGTCCTGGGCAATGCCGAGGAAGCAAAAGACTGCGTAGCCGAGGCGTTCGCGCGTCTCTGGCGTTCGGCCAAGCCCTATTCAGCCGCGCGCGGCAATCTGCGAAACTTCCTGGTCGTCTGCGTCCGCAACGAGGCGATCTCGCGGCGACGGCGTGGAGCTCGCAACGCTCGCCTCCAGCAACGTCTTGCAGCGATGCCGCCCGAACACGCCGAGTTACGGTTACCCGACCCGATCGAACGCGACCGGGTTCGCCGAGCCCTGCTCGAACTTCCGCTCGAACAGCGCACCGCGCTCTCGTTGGCATATTACGAAGGGAAGACCCATACGGAGATCGCGGCGGAACTGGGAGAACCGCTCGGTACGATCAAGAGCCGGATCAAACTCGGCCTGAGAAGACTCGGGCCGATTCTCGAATCCGCGGGTCACGTTGAGGACGAAGGCCGATGACGCACGAACACGTCGAGGATCGTGCGGCCCTCTTCGCGCTGGGCGCGCTCGACGACGCAGAACGAGCTACCGTCGAGACGCATCTGCGCGTTTGTACGGCTTGCGCACGGGCAGTCGCAGCCGCCGAGGCCGACGTCGCGCTCGTCGCTTCGATGGAAGCGCGTCACGAAGCGCCGCCGGATCTCGAGGATCGAATCGACGGGATGCTCCGGCCGAATCGCGCGCTCATCCGGCGAACCGAGCGCACTGTTTGGGCGATTCCCGCCGCTCTCGCCGCGGTGCTAATCCTTGGGCTCTTGCCGTCGGTATCTCTCTGGATGGAGAATCGCCGCTTGCACGACGCAATGCTCGTGCAGAGTGCCGCGATGGATCGGATCGCCGCGGGATCGCATCGCATGGCCCGATTTCAAAGCACCGGCGCCTCTCTCGGGGCCGACGTGATGTATGCGCCGGACGGATCCTGGTACGTCGTGGTAGTTCGGAATGCGAGAAAGTCGCTGCAGGTTGCGTGGATGCACGCCGGCGAGCGCACGATGCTCGGCAGTGCCGTTCCGCTCGGCGACGTTGCGATGCTCTACCTTCCCAAGAGCCACCGCATGGATCGGCTTGCGCTCATGGACGGCGATCGGATCGTTGCGGAAGCGTCGCTGTCGTGGCGAAGAACGCCTCCAAGTCGCCCAGGCGCTCGATTCGGGTAGCCGGCGGAAGCGCCGCGAGAATCGTGGCGCCGTAGCGCGTCGAGAGGGCGCGCCCATCGAGCAATGCGAGGAGCCCGCGATCGCGGCTGCTGCGGATGAGACGCCCGAAGCCCTGCTTAAGGCGGACCGTCGCGGCCGGAATCATGTAGTGCTCGAACCCATCGAGGCCGCGCGCTTGGAGCGCGCGCAGGCGTGCCATGACGAGCGGATCGCGCGGCGAGGGGAACGGAAGACGGTCGATGATCACGCAGGAGAGCGCATCGCCGGCAACGTCGATGCCCTCCCAAAACGTTGCCGTCGCGAAGAGCACGGCACCGGGCGTGCGCCTAAACCAATCGATCAGGTGCGATCGCGGCAGCTCACCTTGGATCCGAACCGGGAATGCAAGCCGCTCGCAGAGCAGCCCGTGAACTTCGCGCAGCCGCGCGTAGGACGTAAAGAGCACGAAAGCGCGCCCCCCGGTGCGGTCGAGACACTCTTCCACGATCGGTGCCGCACGGCGCGCGAACTCCCTCGACTTCGGATTGACGTCGGCCGGAGCGATGAAGAGCCGCGCCTGGCGAGCGTAGTCGAAGGGCGATCGCGCGATCAGCTCCTGCGCGTCGTCGATGCCGAGCGTGCGGCGCACGAACTCAAACGAGCGATCCGTCGCAAGCGTCGCGCTCGTCAGCACGACGCTCTGCGTTCGCGCGAAGAGCGCCGCCCGCAAGAACTCCGAAACATCGTGCGGCGCCGAGTTGACGCAGTACCGGCCGTCGGAATCACCGCGCTCGGCCCACGCAATCGATTCGGGAGCGCCGGCTTCGACGCGGTCGATCACCGACTCGTGCGCTAGGACCAGACGCAGCGCGAGGTCGCGGCGGCGTTCCGCCTCGGCGGAATCGTCGACGCTGCGCTTCAACCCGGCCGTCGAGTTCGCGAAGAGCCAGTTCTCCAGATGATAGAGCGTGGAGCGCAGCGACTCGAGCGGCGGCCAGGCTTCGTCGTTTGCTGCGAGCGGATAGCGATCGGCCGGCACCCGCGCGAGCACCGATTCCAACTGTCGCAGTCCATCTTCGAACTCCGCATCGAAATGCGCCGGCAACTCGTAAACGCGGCGAAGCTTGCGCAGCATTCGCCCGATCGTGGCGCCGGAGAGCTCCGCGGTCAGCGCGTCGGTCGCCCAGCGCTCGCACTGGTGGGCCTCGTCGAGCACGACGACGTCATAGGGCGGCAGCAATCCGCCGCCCACGGCGAGATCCAAAAAGAAGAGCGCGTGATTGACGACGACGAGGTCGGCGTACTTGGCGTCGTCGCGTTTGGCGAAGTAGAAACAATCGCGGAACCGCTCGCAGAACTCCCCGACGCACTCGTCCGCGTTGGCATCGAGCTGCTCCCACTCGTCGGAGGGCGGAACGAAGCCGAGCTCGCCGCGATCCCCGCTCTCCGTGCGCTCGGCCCATTCCCAGATGCGCTGCATCGAGCGCGACGGTGCGAGCAGCCGATCGGCGCGCATGCGGTCGAGCTTCTGCCGGCAGAGATAGTGCGCTCGTCCTTTCAAAAGGGTGACGCGCAGCGGAACGTCGAGCGCCGCCTGGACGAGCGGAATGTCTTTTTGCACCAGCTGCTCTTGGAGCGCAATCGTGCCGGTCGAGAGCACGACCTTCTTGCCGCTGCGCACCGCCGGCACGATGTACGCAAGCGACTTTCCGACGCCGGTGCCGGCCTCGACGATCGTGTGCACCCCTTCCATGATCCCCCGCTCCACGAGCTGCGCCATCTGCAGCTGCCCCGCGCGCGGTTCGAATCCGCTCAAACTCTGCGCGAACTGGCCGCGCTGGCCAAATACCTCGTCGAGCGAGGCGATCACTGGGCGCGCGGCTGCGGATCGATCGGCGATTCGTACTCCGTTTCCAACGCGCGGCCGGTCGCGGCATCGACGACCACCGGCGCGACCCGGCGCGGTGGAGCGTAGATAACATAGGTTAGTGCGAAGCCGGCGAGCAGCCCCGCCACGTGCGCCTGCCACGAGATCGAGGGAACGGTAAAGGTGATGATCAGATTCAGTACGAGGATGCCGATGTTGGCGCGGACGAGATCCATTCCCGGCTTCCCGAGTTTAAAACCGATCGCGAAGAGCGCGCCGAAGAGACCGAAGATCGCGCCGCTCGCGCCGACCGTCGGCACCATGGGATCGCTGAAGTAGACGACCCCCAAGCCCGATACGACGAGTGAAACCAGGTAGACGACAAGCATCCGCCACGATCCCATCGCGTACTCGATGAAGCGTCCGAGGAACCACAGCGAGAGCATGTTGACGCCAATGTGCAGCAGACTGCCGTGCAAGAAGGCGCCCGTGAGAATGCGCCACCACTGGCCGCCCTGCAATACGAAGGACGGGATGAGCGCGCCGGAAACGAGCACGCGCTGCATGCCATTCTCGTTCGAGCCGGTCAGCATTCCGGAGCCGCCGACGTAGATTTCCCAGAGATATCCGATGACGTTGAGGGCGATGAGGAAACGCGTTATCACGCAATCATTACCGTGCGGGCGAGCTCGAGCGAGATTGCGTGGCGCTCTCCGTCGATCTCGACGGTCAGCGGGCCACCCAGCGGCGCCTTCTCCAAAACGCAGAGGCGAACGCCCGGACGGATTCCAACTTGCGCCAAATATCTCAAAATCTCGGGCATCTGCTCGGTAACGCCCGAAACCGTAACCTTCTCTCCGGCATCGACTTGAGCGAGCGGAATGCCGACTCGCACCGGCTCCGTTAAATCCGTCGGCGGAATCGGATGGCCGTGCGGACAGGTCTGAGGATCTCCGAGGGCCGCTACCAATCGCTCTTCGACGCGAGGCGTAATTGCGTGCTCGAGAATGCACGCCTCGGCATAGACCTCATCCCACGGCATCCCGAGTACGTCGGTGAGGAGCCGCTCGGCCAAGCGATTGCGGCGCACGACGCCGACCGCGACCTCGAGGCCACTTCGCGTCAGCTTGATGTCGCCGCGCACTTCGTGCTCGACGTAGCCGTCATTCACGAGCTTCTTGAGCATTCCAGAAACGGAAGCCGGCGCGACGCCCAACTCGGTCGCCAAGGCCGAGGTTGTGACGCCCGGGCCCTCCCGCTCGAGGCGGTAGATCGCCTTCATATACATTTCGAAAGACTCGGCGAAGTGCGAGTGCGAGTGTCCCGGCATAGCTGCTTTAACTTCCGGCCGCGGCCGGAAGTTCCGCGACGGCCGCGTCGACCCGCGCTTCCATCGTTTGCTTGAGCTCCTGCCCGGCGAAACTCGAGGCGATCGCGTTGCGGACGTACCGTTCGAGCGCGTTGCTCCCCGCGACCGCTTCGACCAGCGCGTACTCTTGCTCGATCGAGGTTCGAAAGAGCGCGGGATCGTCGCAGTCGATCGTAACGACGCAGCCGAGCCGATCGAAGTCGAGATAGGGATGGGGATGCGCCGCAAGCTCCGTTCCGGTAAGCCGGTTCGAGGTGGGGCAGATCTCGAGCGGTAGGCCCCGCGACGCGAGCAGCTTCACGGCATGCGCGTCTTCGAGCGCGCGGATTCCATGACCGATGCGCTCGGCGCCGAGCACCTCGATCGCGTCGCGCACGCTCTCGCCGCCGGCGGCCTCGCCGGCATGTGCGACGCAGTGTAATCCCTGTGCGCGCGCAAACGCGAAGACGTCCGCGAATGGTTTGGCCGGATAGCGCATCTCGTCGCCGCCAAGCGAGAGGCCGACTACGTCGAGGTCGGTCAGCGCGGCCATCGCCCGCGCCGTCGTCATCGCGCGTTCGGGACCGAAGTTTCGCGTGAGATCGGGCAAGAGTTTGAACGTTGCCTGCGGCCGGGCGGCGCGCAGCTCGCCGACGAGCGCCTCCATCGTGGTGCGCACATCGAGCTGCGGATTGAAAAACGTCCAGACCGGCGGCGAGACGAAGAGTTCGCCGTAGATCACGCCTTGCGCGAGCGCGTCCTCCACGAACTCGCGCGCCAGCCGCGCGTAGTCCTCGGGATGCTTCAGCGACCGGCTGACGGCCGCAAAGATATAGAGGAACTCACCGAAGGTGGTGAAGCCATACGGGTCGTCCCGATCGATCCCCGCATCGTCGCTCTTATACCGCAGCGCAACGCCGTTACGCTCGGCCAGCTCGACGAAGGTGGCGGCACGCAAGCAACCTTCTAGGTGACAGTGCAGGTGAATCTTGGGCAGGCGCGCGGCAAGCGGACCGATCGGCATCCTCCGGACGCTTCGGCGCCCGGCGGGCGAGCACCGCGCGACCCGCGCACGGCGCCAAGC
>JBAUYZ010000015.1:0-7622 GCA_049585055.1 Candidatus Cybelea sp.
CCCGCGCGTTGCGCGGGCCTTTTGCGGTGACCGGTACCCTTTACGGACACCGGACCGGTCCGTCGAACATTATATTGCGAATCTCGACGCGATCGGTGTCGGTCAGGTCCGGGTCGTTATAGAGATCGTTCGTCACCATGTGAAAGACATAAGCCTCCTGCTCGGTCGGAAACTCGCCGCACGGCATCTGCCAGTAGCGGACAAAGTACCGGACGCGCCAATCGACTGCGCGATCCTTGAAGGTTCGAAGGGTTCCGTCGGCGCGCTGGCAGGCGGCGGATTTGGAGACGCTGGCTGCCAGCGTTGCGCAGCGTATGCCGTTATCGACGTGCATCGCGGCGGCGAGAATGAGGTGTGTCATGCTTGAGCTCCTTTCCTTTACACGTCAATCATCGCGTAAAGGTGCGCCGGCGATAACGCACAGCCGCACAAACTACCCGCACGTTTGCGTATCTGTGTAGGGTGCCGCACGGCGTGGCAAAAAAAAGCGGCCCGGTCGAACGACCGGGCCGCTTTCCCCGCTTCCTCATCGTAACGGTGCTACAAGATGCTGACCGAGGCTCCCGTCGCGTACGCCGGTGCCGAGGGCAGGCTCTTCACCTGATTGCTCTCGTTCGGGTAGGTCCAGTAGTCGAAGGTTCCGCCGCACGCGCGATTGTCGCCAATCACCGTGGTGGCTTGCCGATCGTTTGCGGGCGTGTTGGCGTTGCCCACGATATAGGGCGAGAGCACGTCCGTGGATCCGGCGCTGCAAGCATCGGTCAACTCGGTCGTGCCGGCGAGCGCGAGCGCTCCCGCGGCAGATTCCGTTGCACGATAGATTGCAGTCGAGCGGCGGAAGTGGAAGTTCCGGTCGGCAAACGTGATGTATTTTCCGTCCCACATCACGCCGCCGGGTACGACGATCGATCGATTGAAGGAAACCTTCTGCAGCGATTGAGCGCCGTTCCGAAGTTCGTAGATGCTGGTGAGATCGGCGATCATGCACTCGACGTAGAGGTTGTTGTGGTTATCGTAACCGGGCGTCGAGAGCGTGCCGCAATTCGGCGTCGCGAAGGTGGCCCCAGGGGCCGTATACGCGCCGAGGCTCGCGTTCGCGCTCCAGACGACGATCGCGCTGGGTTGGTCTTCTGAGCCGGGGTTCTCGGCCGCGGCGAGATCGCCGTTCGGCGCGACGGAACATCCGACGGGACGTCCGCCGGTGGAGAGGGTCCGAATCGGCGTGATCGCGCCGCGCGGATACTCCACGAGGGAGCGTGCATCGGAGTCTGCGATCCAAACGTCGCCCTTTTTGTCGACGCACTGACCGGCCGGTGACTGGAATCCGGTCAGCATTCCCAGCTGCTTACCGGTGCCGAAGTCGTAGACGAGCACGGCATCTCTCCCTGCGTCGGAGAGATAGAGTATTTTCTTGATCGCCGCGGCGCTTGCGGTCATCCACGATTTGTCGGATGCGGAGTGAGACGCCGACGACTGGGTACCCGATCCCTGATCCGGGATGACGGCCGGGCCCGCGAGCGAAGAGTTGGCTCCGGTGCACGCGGCGAGCGCTGCGGTGGCCGCGCAAAGACCGATTGCCTGAGCGGTGATACGGTAAAACGAGGTCATGTCTGTGCTCCTTGAAGAGAAGGCAAGGCAGGTGCCTGTACCGATATGCATCATGGCGCTAGCGCATGGTCGCCCGTAACGCACAATCAAACAACCGACCCGCACAGCAGTCGCTGTGTGGGTCGAGTGTAAAGGCGCGAGGGTGGCGTTGGCGTGGCGCGAACGTACCAGGCGCCATGGAGGACGGGGAGCGGACCCCCGGCTCGTCGGACTTCGGGACGCTTCTGCGACGCCACCGGCTCACTGCAGGTTTTTCGCAGGAGGCCCTAGCCGAGCGCGCCGGGATGAGCACGAACGGTATCAGCGCGCTCGAACGCGGTTACCGGCGCACGCCCCACCGCGAGACGCTCGCGCTCTTGGCGGCCGCGCTCAGCCTCACGTCCGACGAACGAGCGCGGTTTGAGGCCGCCGCTGCGCGGCCCACTCATCCGCGTTACATGCCGGTCTTTCGGGGCGGCGTGGCCTCGGAAGGCGCAGCCTTCGCGCTGCCCATCTCGCTTGCAACCTTCGTCGGCCGCCGTAAAGAGCTCGAGGAGATATCGGCGCTGGTGCGCGAGCATCGTTTCGTCACCCTGACGGGGACGGGCGGCATCGGCAAAACGCAGACCGCGCTGCAAGTCGCTACCGCGCTCGAGGACGACGATCGCGCCCTCTGTTTCGTCGGTCTGGCGCCGATTGCCGATTCAACGCTGGTGGCAGCGACGATCGCCGCGGCGCTGGGCATTGCGGAGACGCCCGATCGTCCGTTGCTCGACTCGCTCGTCGCCTATCTCCGGAACCGGCCCCTGTTGCTGATCCTCGATAACTGTGAGCATGTCATCGAGGACGCAGCGTGGGTGGCCGAGCGCTTATTGAGCGGCTGTCCTTCCTTTCGCATCATCGCGACGAGCCGCGAGCCGTTGCGCGTCGCCGGCGAGCACGCCTTTCGCCTGCCGTCGCTAGAGGTGCCGGAACCCGACGAGGCTCGGCGCCTGAGCGCAGCCGAGGTCGCCTCCTACGGGGCGATCGCGCTCTTCACCGATCGAGCCCGCGCCGTCGACCACCGCTTCGCCCTAACCGACGAGAACGTGGCGATCGTTTCCGAAATCTGCCGTCGCCTCGACGGCATTCCCCTCGCAATCGAGCTGACCGCCGCGCGCGTCAACCTCTTGTCGCTCAACGCGCTTGCGCGCAAGCTCGACGATCGGCTAAAGCTGTTGACCGGCGGCGAGCGAATGGCGTTGCCGCGCCAGCAGACGATGCGCGCGACGATCGACTGGAGCTACAACCTGCTCACGCTGCCGGAGCAACGGCTCTTCGAGCGGCTCTCCGTCTTCGCGGGCGGTGCAACCATCACGGCGGCAGCCGGGGTCTGCGGCGACGACGACGTCACCAAAGCCGACGTTTTCATCGGGCTCTCTTCATTGGTCGACAAGTCGCTGGTTGCTGCCGAGCTCGAGGGCGATCAGCCGCGCTACGCGCTCTGCGAATCGTTCCGCGAGTACGCCCGCGAAAAGCTCGAACGTCGCGGGGAGGCGCCGCTGGTCGCGCACCGTCAGGCGCGCCTCGCGCTCGAGCTCGCCGAACGCCTCGAAAACGTCTACGACAGCGAACCCGATGATGTGTGGCGCGCGCTGGCCCGCGACGAGCTCGACAACTGGCGCACGGCCTTGCAATGGGCGCTTGCGGGTCGCGGCGACATTCCCTTGGGACAGCGCCTCGCCGGATCGCTCCGGGTGGTCTGGCAGTACTTCGCGCCCTTGGAAGGACGCCACTGGCTCGCACTCGCGCGCGAGCTGATCGACGAAGAGACGACGGCGGACGTCTTAGCCGCGCTGAGCTACGCCGAAGCTATCGCCGCGTGGACGGTGCGCGATCACCACGTGCATCTTACTGCGAGCGAGCGCGCGGCCGTGCAGTATCGCACCAACGGCGATGCGCTCGGCGCGGCGCGCGCGCAAGGCCTCATCGGGCATGCACTGATGGCCCTCGGACGATCGACGGAGGCTCGACCGCACCTGCATCAAGCGCTCTCGATCGCTCGGGCCCAGCGCAGCCGCCGTCTCGTTGCCTACATCGTACGCTGCCTCGGATGGGATAGCTGCGTCAACGCCGGCGACGTGACCGCCGCGCGCGCGTACTACGCCGAGGCTCTCCAGATCTACGACGCGCTCGGCGCGAAGCTGAACTATGCCTTTACGCTCAACGATCTCAGCGAATGCGAGTCGTGCGCGGGGAACGTCGAGCTGGCGCTTCGATTCGCAACCGAGGCCGTCGAGCCGCTGCGGGCCTTCAACGAAACGCCGCTGGTCGCGCAAGCGCTCGACAATATCGCGCTCTATCTCGTGTTGCTCGATCGCTACGATGAGGCCGAAGGTCGCGCCCGAGAAGCGCTTGCCCTCGCCCTCGATTACCGTCGCGAAAGCCGGCACCTCGAGTTTCTCGCCGCGCAAGCCCTGCAGCACCTCGCAGCGACCAAGGCGCTACGGGTGAGTTCCGTGCAGGACGAGCGGCGCCGATCCGCTTCTAGGGCCGCGCGAATCCTCGGGTTCGTCGATGCTCGGCTAGCGGCGTTGGGATCGGGTCGGCTAAATAATCAGGAGCAGCGGGAGTACGATCGCGTACTTGCCTCGCTCGGTGAGGCCCTCGGAGCCGATTTGGTAGCGAGCCTCTTAGCCGAAGGCGCCGCGATGAGCGAAGGCGAGGCCGTTGCCGAGGCAACAGGCGCTCCGAGAAGCGTCGCGGAAACGGTCGAGGCCAAGGGGGAAATCTGATGCTCCGTTTCGTTGCGCTTGTGGCGCTCGGGTTGGCGCTTGCCGCGAAGGTCGCTTGCGCCGGTGCGCGTGCTGGAGAACCGATGCTGCCGCCGCAGCCCAAGGTTCATCCTGCCGGTCTTCCGGCGGATGCCGTCATGGTTTCGCCGTGCATCGCGACGATGGGCGAGCACTGGGCCAATCCGAAGAACCTTCCCCTCGGTCCGATCTATGGGGTTTGGCGCAACACGCCGGTCTTTACCGAGATCATGGTGACGGCGAAGCAGCTCGACCGCGGCTTCAGCTACGCGAACCTGCGCGCGCTCCCCGGATACACGATCGACCATGTCGATTTCAAGTACGAGCCGCACGGACACCCGGGATTACCGGTCGCGCATTACGATCTGCACGCCTACTACGTCTCGGCGGCGGTGCAGGCGACCATCTGTCCGAACGGGATCCCCGATCCCGCCATGAAAGCGACGAATCAATAACCTAGATCCCAGGGGACCATGTACGCACCTCACACCAGCCACGATATCGAGCAGATGCTCGCAGCGATCCCTGCCGGGTCGCTCGACGAGTTGCTGCGCGTTCCCGACGCCATCGCGCTGCAGGAGACGCTCGAGGTCGTTCCGGCGCTGCCGGAGTATTTGATCCAGCGACGCTTCGAGCAGCTCGCGCGGGAGAATACGGGCGTCGGTTATCGTTCCTTCCTCGGCGCGGGCGCGTATCGGCACTACGTGCCGGCGGCGGTCGCGGCGCTGGCGATGCGCGGCGAGTTTCTAACCGCGTACACGCCATACCAAGCCGAGGTCTCGCAAGGCTATCTGCAGGCGATCTACGAGTGGCAGAGCTACGTCGCGCTGCTTACCGGAATGGACCTCGCGAATGCCTCGGTCTACGACGGAGCGACGGCACTCGCCGAGGCGGCGATCATGGCGCTGGGAGCGACGGGCCGGCACAAGGTTCTCGTTTCGCGCGCGGTTCATCCGAACTATCGCGCCGTGCTGCGAACCTACTGCGATGGTCTCGACGTCGCCATCGACGAGATACCGTTTACCGGCGAGGGCACGACCGACTACGACGCGCTTGCCGAGGCGGTCGAAAGCGGCGAGTACGCCGCCGTCGCGCTGCAATCGCCGAACTTCTTCGGCAACGTCGAGATGCCGCCGGCGTCCGCGCAAGCGTCCATGGGTGCGAGCGGCACCGTTCCGATTGCGGTCGTCGCCGAAGCGCTCTCGCTTGCCGCACTCGCAACGCCCGCGGCGTGGGGTGCGCAGATCGTGGCGGGTGAGGCGCAGAGTTTCGGCGTCGCACTCGCCTACGGCGGTCCGTACGCCGGCTTCATCGCCTCGACGCAAGAGCACATGCGACGTATTCCCGGCCGGCTCGTGGGAAAGACCGTCGACAACGCCGGACGCACGGCCTACGTGCTGACGCTCCAAGCGCGCGAGCAGCATATCCGCCGGGAACGCGCGACTTCGAACATCTGCACGAATCAAGCGCACTGCGCCCTCATCGCAACGATTTATCTCGCGCTGCTTGGGAAGACGGGACTGCGCGATGCGGCCGCGCTCAATCTGGGACGCTCGCGCGAACTCGCCAGTGCGGTCGCCAACGTGCCGGGCGTGCGCCTCAAGCACGCGGCGCCGTTCTTCAACGAGTTCGTCGCCGACGTCGGACGCCCGGCCGGCGAAGTGCTCGCAGCGCTGCGCGAGCGTAACATCCTCGGCGGCCTCGATTTGGGGCGGTTCTATCGGGAGTTAAGCTCGTGCATCCTGATGACCGCGACCGAGCTGACGACCACCGGCGACATCAACGCGTTGGCAAGCGCACTCAAGGAGGCGCTGCATGTCCCCGCCGCGGTCTAACGGAGGCGCTGCCGGAGTTCCTTTAATCTTCGAGCTCGGTCAGGACGGGCGCGCGAACCGCTATCTCGAACGGGGGAAGCCGCTCGAGACGTTCTTGCCCCCAGCGGCCTTGCGCGACGAGCTTCCGCTACCCGACAACAGCGAGCTCGACGTCGTGCGCCACTATACGCAACTCTCTGCGCGAACGTTCGGCATCGATCTCGGCTTCTATCCGCTGGGATCCTGCACCATGAAGTACAATCCGCGCGTCAACGATGCGATCGTCGCGCGTCGCGAGTTCGCGGAGCTTCACCCATTTACGCCCGACGAGCTCGCGCAAGGAGCGCTGCACGTCATGTACGAGCTCGAGCGCTCGCTCAGCTCGCTCTTCGGCATGGCGGCGTTTTCGCTCAATCCTTCGGCGGGGGCGCATGCGGAGCTGGGCGCGCTGCTGATCGCAAAGAAGTACTTCAAGGAGCGCGGCGAGACGCATCGCGACAAGGTCATCGTGCCCGATACCGCTCATGGCACGAATCCAGCCTCGGCGGCGATGTGCGGTTTCAAAGTCATCTCGTTGCCTAGCAACGAGCGCGGGCGCGTCGGCGTCGGCGAGATCCGCAAGGTGCTCGGCGAGGACACTGCGGTCTGCATGATGACCAATCCGAACACGCTCGGACTCTTCGAAGATGAGATCGCGGAGATCGCCTCGGCCGTGCACGAGGCCGGCGGCCTCATGTATTACGACGGCGCAAACGCCAACGCAATCATGGGGTACGCTCGTCCCGGCGACATGGGCTTCGACCTGATGCATCTCAACACGCACAAGACCTTCACGATCCCGCATGGCGGCGGAGGCGCGGGTCACGGACCGCTCGGTGTCGCCGCGCATCTCGTCGAGTATTTACCGACCCCGCTCGTGACGCGCGACGACCAGGGGTTCCGGCTCGACTTCGATCGTCCGAAATCGATCGGTCCGATGCGTTCCTTCTGGTCGAACTTCGCGCATGCGGTGCGCGCGCTTGCGTACTTGTATGCCAACGGCGCCGAAGGGCTCAAACGCGTCTCGCAGCTCGCGGTCCTCAACGCCAACTACTTGCGCGTCAAGGTCTCGGCGTTTCTAGAAACGCCCTATCCGGAAAATTGCCGGCACGAGTTCGTCGCATCCGCACAGCAACTGAAGAAGGAGCACGGCGTGCGCGCCCTCGATCTCGCGAAGGCGCTCCTGGATTGCGGTTTCATGGCGCCGACGATGTACTTTCCGCTCCTGGTGCCGGAGTGTTTGATGATCGAACCGACGGAGACCGAATCGAAAGAGACGCTCGATGCCTTCGTCGAGGCGCTGCGGGCGATCGTGGCCCGCGCGCAAGCCGATCCCGAAGCGCTCTTTGCGGCGCCGGTGACGACGCCGGTCGGGCGCGTCGACGAGACC
>JBAUYZ010000016.1:0-44312 GCA_049585055.1 Candidatus Cybelea sp.
GGTGGTACAACCCGATCCGGCGGCACACCTCAATCGGTTCCATCTCTCCAATGGAGTTCGAACGACGGATGAGTCAGGCCGCGTGATGTCCAATCAGCAACTCTCCGCGAAAGCGGGCCAGCTCCAAATGGAGTTGGTGCATCTGGGAGACAATTGGGGCACATGAGCACCAAGCACAAAGACGAAAGCCTCACAAGAACTTATATCTCGTAAGGCTTTCAAATGGCTCCGGATGTTGGACTCGAACCAACGACCCGCTGATTAACAGTTTCTTATGGAGCCCCGCATTATCGCGGTTTCTCGACCTTCTCTGGACTCTCATGCTTCTCCGATTTCTCACCTATTGGCTGCACAATGGCTGCACACGTATCCGAGACAGCTAGTAGTACAGAGGCTTTGCAGGTGATCTCACGATCTAAGTAGGCGCGCGATTGTTATCGCGATGGTGATCGCGGAAAGAGCCGTGCTGAACGATGCCGAAGTATGCTGCGTAGACAATCAAAACGGCGATGCCGGTATATAGATGTTACGCGATGTTGCAGTTCGGCGGCGAACCACTGACAAGTTGACGGAGTCGGCGTTTCAGTTTTGCAACGTCGTGCTCCGTTAGCAATGGGCGCGATCTTGACTAGTTCTTGACGATTGCGATGTACCTTTAAGGTGGCGAGCGTGCGGTAGCTCAGCTTTAAAAATCGGCATTTCGTGAAGCGGGGTAGGTCATGCGATTGTTTCTGACATTTTTGAGCACGGCCACTTTGGTTGGCGCATTCGCCGCGTGTGCCGGCGAACAGCTACAGCCCGCGGGCTCGGCCTTCGATCGCCGGCCCGATGGCAGACCGGCGCCACAACCCATCCTGACGCCCCAGCCCACGCCGATACCGCCGGCGGCCTGGCAGCATAGCCTCTTCGTGGATGACGACGCGGCGTGTAACACGCAACCTTTGCAACCATGCCCGATCAGACTCTTCAAGGACGGCACGTGGGCTCCAAACGTAACCATCAGTACTACCGGGTTCGTCACAGGCCTTTGGAGCGATCAGAAGTATTTATACGCTTCCAAACTCTTCTTAGGATGGAACTCGCAGCTTGACGAGTACCGTCCCAACAATCCGACGCCGTCCTTTACGTATTCGAACGGCTGGACCGAAGTCGGCCGGATTACGACCCAGACGCTAAGTAACGTACATTACGTGTTCGTTTCGGCCACCTACACCCCGGGCGGGACACTGAACTTCGTGCAAGAGCTCAAGCGCGATACGAATACGGTCCTGGCTACGTGCTATCCCGGCAACGGAAGCGAAAACGTCACCGGCATCGCCGTCGACATTAGCGGGCGTGTGTTTGTTGCTTACAATGACCAACAGTTCATCGGGCACATCGTCGAGTACGTCGGCGGCTTCGCAGCGTGCAACGCCATAGCGTTACCGATAAGCTTCCTCGGATTCGTGGGGCAAATGGTAATGGATAACGTAGGAAGGCTCTTGATTTGCGACTCACGGGGCGCGACCGTCGACGTCATCAACCCACCCTACAACAGCATAAGTGGGACGCTTGGTTCGGGTATGGTCTTTCCGCAAAGCGTCTCGATCAACTTGACTAACACTCTCGTTTTCGTAGGCGATGATTCCCCACCGGTAGAAAGAATTTTGCAATATCCGAGCGGCACGCTTATACATACGCTCGGTGCTGCTGACGGCCTGCATGACGCCGACGATGCCGTTGAGTGGGCGAATGATGGCTTCTAAGGATTGTGCGCATCATCTAAGGGACGGCACAAACTTACCGAACGGCTATGCCCGTGACGTAGTGGCCCCGTAAACGCGTAGCTGGGCCCCGGATAATTTGAACAGGACGGTGGTTCCCATTTGAGCCTGCTTGATAGACCGTAATATACGACGGTCCCAACGAGCGCCAGAGCTCGCGGATCTTCGGCAGCATGACCGTCCGGCGCACGTGCCTCACCACTTTTTTTTAACGACGTCTTGCAAGACCTGACGATCGAGCGTCAGATCCGCAACGAGTCGCTTGAGACGAGCGTTCTCTTCACGCAGCTGGCGAAGTTCGCGGATCTCCGGTGTTCCTAAACTGCCAAAGCGCTTGCGCCAGGCATAAAACGTTGCCTCGGAGATTCCAACTTGCGGGTAATGTCGGCGATCGGCGTGCCGGCTTCGGCTTGGCACAGGGCTGCTGCGATCTGCTCGTCGGAGTAGCGGGACTTGCGCACGGGGCGAACCTCCTATCGGTCGGGGTTCGCCGCCATTTTCTAGTAACCCGTGGTGTAAAATCCTGGGAGAAGACCCCCCATAAAGAACGACCCCCGCAAAGGAGCCTTATTTTGCGGGTCTTTACAATCTCCGGATGTTGGACTCGAACCGACGACCCGCTGGTTCAGAAGGAGGGTTTGAGATTGCACTTCACCCACTCGAGGCGGTCGTTCCCCCGCTCTGTGTAAAGTTGCTGAGTACAGCTCCGCCGAGGCCGACAAGAATCCAGCCGGCAAAAAAGATGTAAGAAAGATGCACAGCAAAACCAATAACCCCAATGAAAGCGGCAAGTAGGTTCACCACGGCTTGCATGCGGGCGTCTTGGGTGCTGTATTCGTCTTTAACAACAAAGATGGCAGCGCTTGCAATGACCGCGTACGAAAGGAGAATCAAAATCCAAAACCAGTCAGATTCGAAAAAACTCATCGCTGCTCACGACCCCCAATATATTGGTAAACCCCCAAGGCGACATAGTCAACGATACCGACGACCAGTCCGACGAGTGCGCCGATTGCGCCCCACAGGGTGATCGAGTCTGCCATGCCTTTGGGAGCTTTACGGCCTAGGAGCAAACCAATCGACGTTCCGACCGCTCCGCACAGCGCGGCCCATCCACCAACTGTATCCACAAAGTTCAAAGAGAGACCGTCCGCCGCAAAATCGAGTTCTCCGTCACGTTTGGGTCTTTGTACGCTTCGCATTAACCCGCCCGATGCCCTCGGGCGAGTAAGGCACTAAAAGCCCGCGCTTGATTGGAATTCAGCACGTCTAGGCTTTAGATAGGCTGCACATGGCTGCACCCAAGACAAAGGCCCGCTTCATGAACGGGCCTTTGTTTTATGGCTCCGGATGTTGGACTCGAACCAACGACCCGCTGATTAACAGTCAGCGCCGATCATGCTCGGCAACTCTCTTTCTTTCATATCCAATAGGCATTCTAGGCAAGCTAATGCACCGAATTGCACCGGCCTGGCTGTAACATAGGCTGTAAACCACCCGCCCGGCTGTCCCTGCGTTCAGTTGGCCGCGTGGCATTCGCAGTCACAGTTGCCAGGACAAACATCGTGGTTTCCCGTGTTACAAGGGCCGCGAATAACTTGCGCCGACAACGAGTCCGACAATGGACCGAGCGTGTCTGCCAAACCAACGAATATCTTATTTAGGAACCGAAGCACGAACTCGCGAGGTGTGCTATCTGCCGCGAGCGTAACCTGGATGATTCCTTCTTGATTAGCGACCTTCTGGGCACCCTCTTGCAGGCCCAACGGTGACACGATAATCCCGCCGCTTGCGCCCGTGTCACGAATACGGAACGCAAGCCCACCGATACGCTCTTGGTCAAGCCGCGCCTCTAGATAGCGCTTGGCTTCGACAATCACAAAGCCTTCATCTCCCAACTTGACCCCTTTTGCATCGATCTCCCACTCGGTGCTGCGTCCTGGGACTTTCTGCTTCCCCTCCACTCTCTCTAATCCAAACTCGTGCGCTAGCGAGTTGAGGAGATATTCGGCGACTTCCTCGTAGGTTCGCCAGGGCGCTTGCGCGCCATCTGGGTTCGTCATACTCTACCTTGTACCGCGTTTGCGATACTGCGTCCTAAAGCGACCCTTTTCGGACCCGTCTGTGACACACGGCCACAGCGGAGATATTTTCGGCAGCGTCTTGGCCCTAGGCAGGCGTGTTCACTCTGTCCGCCGTTAACTGTATCTCTAAAGTGAGGTAACCATGCCGTGGAAACGAGCCTTCGTCCGAAACAGCGAGGTAGCGGATGACGGTCGTTTGCGCCACCGGAACGTAGAGAATGAGCCTGCCTGCCTCGATATAAGAGCCGTTGCGAACTAACTCGAATCTCCATTGATCTTCAAGGGAACCGTCAGCCTTTCGCACCTGAGCCGCGTGACCCCAAACATTTTGCTCGTGCATTGCGTCTGCTCTAAGGGGCCCAGCATAGAGCGATGAGGCCTGCTGTCGCTGACTTGCGGGTGCTTCGAGGAAACTTTTTGCTTCGGGCGGCAGAATGACAGACAAGGCGACGTTTCGAGCGGGAGCCGTGCCGCTATTATAAAGTCTTAGGTACAGCGCGAACTGAGACAACTCACCACCCAGCACCTCGGTGTAGTGCTGTTTAAAATCGCTTGTGCCGTTGTCAAACGTGACAAAAAGGTCCGGCTGCAATGATTCTTTTTCAAGGACCCGCTTCCACTGCTTAAGGTTGATACTGAAGTCGCGTACAGCTATGACGTTGCCTATAGCGCTCGCTGCGAACGCCAAAACAGCAAACACTAGCGTCCAGGTTGCCACCCGGAGGGTTTCGATGGCCACCTTATCTGGGCCGGGCCAGTTTTGAACCACAACGTGCGTCGGCGTCGTTGCCAGTAGAAGCGAATGCATCATTAGACTGTTGAGGCCGCCTAGGTTTTGGTCGGTGGTTTCTTCGCCGCTTCCTTGGCGACTGCAATCTGCTTCGCTAGTTCGATCTTAGTTTGCCGATCATGCTGCGCCAAGTATGTCTCTTCGATGAGCAACTCCAAGAGATCAATCATCGCTGTCGCTTCGCCCGGTTCCACGTCCACCACAATAGAGGGGTCACGCTCCGGGTGTGCGCCAATGTTTCCTATGCTGCGAATCGCGTGGAGCGCCTCTAGCAACTCGGGGCTTACCATAATGTCAGCGGCTGCGCGATCTTCAAGCTCCTTGATTTCATCGATAAGTCGCGACTTGGAAATATGAAAAAAATCGCGGATTAGCGCTTGCAGGCAGCGGCGCGAGAGAGCTGCTGAGCCCTTTGGACTCAACTGCTCGATTAGGCAAGCCTCTTGGTAATCTTGAACTATCGAGCCTGTTACGTATTCGGGCCAAACTCTGGCCCGCGATGTCGGTACGAGTTGCCAGAAGTTGAGCCTCTTGACGAGTTTGTTATATGTGCCGCCTCCAAGTGAGACCTTTTCAACTTGGTCCAGGAACGCGGTAAGCTCTAGGTGTCTACAATCCGGGTTTGGACAACCTGTTACACGGATGGATGCCATGCGGTTGCTGCCGAACGCGACTTCACGTTCCGCTCTATGCCCTCCGCCTTCAACGTCGGCCTTTTGGCCGCAGTACGGACATATCCAGACTGTCATTAGTCGTGCTTCTCTAGCGCAGCAGATAAACCCATTTAGCGAAGCTTGCAACCATGCCGCTATGCCGCTGCAAACTGGGCTGGTCTGAAAAACGAAAACCCATCCGAAGGGTATCTCGAAGAGAGGGGCGGGGGTAGGCTTTTCGTTCGGACTCTCCGCTGTTGAATCGAAAGGCCGGAAATGGCCCAACCACGTCGAATCGCCAACGCTTAGAACCAATGACAAGCGCGACTGGAGCATAGCCGATGATCACTTTGCATTTTGGCCGTCATGCTTTAGCGGTTGGGCTGGCCGTGGCCGTGCTGGGCGGATGCAACAGCAGTTCGCTTAGTTCACAGACGGTGCCGTTCGGTTCATCCGGCGCGGCTCCGTCGGTTGCGGCTCAAGATAGAGCACACCAAAGCGCACAACGGAACCACATTGGCCCCTCCCCATCGCTCCGGCACATGTCGGTCAGGGAGAGGGTCCTCCACAGCTTTACAGGCTACCCCGGCGACGGCAACTTCCCGTATACGAGCCTGACCGACGTAAACGGAACGCTCTACGGCACGACCCAATATGGTGGTGCATACTACGGCGGCACGGTCTTCCAGATTACAACGTCCGGCGCAGAGAGCGTACTGCACAGCTTCGGCATGAACGAAGACAAAGGGGGTACCGACGGCTATGCTCCAGTTGCTGGCCTGATCGACGTGGGCGGCACCCTTTACGGCACGACCATTAGTGGTGGTGGTGGTTCCCAATCCAGTCCTTGCTCTTTTGAAGGCGATGGCGGATGCGGCACGGTCTTTGCAATCACCGCGTCCGGCGTGGAAAGTGTGATCTACCCCTTTGCAGGGGGCACGGACGGCGAACACCCGACTGCGGGTCTAGTGAACGTCAACGGAACGCTCTACGGCACGACCTCCTACGGGGGTGGTTACGGGTGCGGTGGGTACGGATGCGGCACGGTCTTTGCGATCACGCCGTCCGGCGGGGAAAGTGTGATCTACCGCTTCGCGGGCGGTACTGATGGCGCAAATCCAAACGCCGCTTTGACCGCCGTCAACGGTACGCTGTACAGCACGACCTTATCTGGCGGCGCATATAATGGCGGCACGGGTTTTGCAATAACACCCTCGGGCGTAGAAACCGTACTCCACAGCTTTGGCGGCGGCTCGCGAGATGGCACAAGCCCATTCGCGGGCCTAACCGCCGTCAATGGAACGCTCTACGGAACGACCTACAATGGAGGTCTTTCAGGGTGCCGTAGGCGCGGATGCGGCACCGTCTTTGCGATCACGCCGTCCGGCGGGGAAAGTGTGATCTACCGCTTCGCAGGCTACACGGATGGCGCGAACCCGGTCGCGAGCCTCATCTACGTCAATGGTATGCTCTACGGAACGACCGAAAACGGGGGTGGGCGTCATTCAGCGTGTGGTCGGATAGGATGCGGCACAATCTTTCAGATCACGCCGTCGGGTGGGGAAAGCGTCCTCTACAGCTTCAAACGGCTACACGGCGAAAACCCGCTCGCGGCCCTTATCGACGTAAACGGCAAACTTTACGGCACGGCATACTACGGCGGCACGGGATGCAGCAGCCACTATCGCGACGGCTGCGGAACAGTCTTCTCGTTGTCGTTGTGAAGCGGCGCTGAAAGCATCGCAACGGGCCCGCTCATGCGCTCATTCCTTTCCAAGCGCGGACTTACACCAAGATCGTGCAGCCATGCGAGGAATCATCGTCCGCAATCTCGCGATCTCAAAGTGGCAGCTCTTGGGGCGTAGGCCGATGGCTCGTCGTTCTTATTCGGGTCCTTCCGACCCGCGTAGTGCATACGGTTACGGCACAAACACAAACTTGGTGCTAGCACTGAAAGACTCTTCCTTCTGAAGCCACAGCCGAATGCCAAAGCCGCAGCCTACTAAAGCGCCGTGCCCCGAGTGCGGCATGATGTCTCCGGTTAAGATGCTAGCCGAAGAGATCGCGGCTAGCATGACTTCAGGTAAAATCCTTGGGTCTGCGCGAAACCTCGCGATAGTTTGCGTGACGCACGGGCCGCTCAACTGGAACCAAAAGGCTGGGCACCACAGTACACTACAGGAGAGCGAGCTTAAGAAGCTCTTCCCAAAGGCCGTGCGGGCACAGCTAAAGCAACTGCTCTCTCGCGAGGAATGGCAAGCGTTTACGGAAGCCCTCCAGGGCAGGCTTCGGGCAACAAACGATATGGTGGCGAACTGGCAGCGGCGATTGAGCCGTCTTTAGCTCGACGGGCGAAGCTCGTTCGCAGACGCCTCGTCGCGTCGCAAACCGCGACTAGCTCCGAGATCGCGATAACCCTGCGAGGTGTCACCGGCGACAGTTGTCCCTACTCGCGTTCTTGGATTCCCTCTATTGCGCAAATATGCCGCGCCTGTTCAACGAAAGCACGAAGTAAATCACTGTCTAGGGCTTCTTTAGCGACCGGCTCAACATCAGCATAGGTTTCAGCAAGCCGCCACACCCTTTGCGCTTGGGCGGAATAGATGCCGAGAAACAGGTCGCTGTCGATAAACCCTTGGTCGGCCAATAGAGCCGTCTTCGACATAAAGTTCAGGCTTAGGGCCAGCATGTTATTGAACCTTAAATACTCGTCCAGGGCCGTGGAGTCAGTAGCTAGCTCTTCCCTGTCTGCATACCAGCGCCTAGCAAGCGCTTTTAGCCTGAGGACTTCGTCCTCAACTAATGCGTTCATTAAGCGGCTCACGGCAAACGAGATTGTAACGGGCTCGTGCTGCGTTTGATGAAGGTCCTGTGTATATCGCTGCACGTATTCAAGCGTCGTTTTCGCTCGTTCGTTTTCATTGAAGCGGCGCAACTGCGTCCACGCAACCCAAACCGCGAGGCCTCCCGTTAGAATGATGGCAGCGACTTGCGCCCATGCCGCCAGTATAGCCGAGTCTACGACGCAGATGAGCGGCTGTGCATGGCGCATTCCAGAAAAAACAATGAATGCGACAAGGGCTCCAGCTAAGACGTTTGCCCCCTGCCTAATCCATGCTTCCGACGAGTCTGAGGTGTTCACGTTCCGGCGTCGGAAGTTCTATGCGGCGGAGGCTCAAAGCCTTCGATCAATCGGGACTAGCTCCGAGATCGCGATACCCGTGCGAAGGGTGACCGGCAGCAATCTCGCGATCTCAAAGTACATCCCCCTTAACCTGGGTGACCGTGCATCTTTCTTATGAGATGCAACTGGTTGCGCACTTTAGCCTTCATCCGCCAAGTAGCTCGGTTGAGCGTTCTCCATGGTATTCCCGTTTCATTGGCAAGTTCGCGTTCACCCTTTCCCAGAATGTAGCGGTGTACGAGAACCTTGGCTTCCAGTTTGGAGAGTGGGCAGTAGAAATGAATGATGTCCAAAACGTCGTTGATCTGCGCATCCCTTGGGACAGGGCGCTGTCGGCCTTCGACTGTGCGAAACCAGCGAGCCATGTAAAGCGGCCCCTTACGGCACCACAGGGTAAGTGCCTGCAACAAGGACTTCGACCGCTGTACCTCGCCAAGCCCGTCTGGATTGCGCCGACAAATGCGCTAAAGCGCTCCTCGAAGATGTCTAAATAGTCAGGAGAAATGCTTTAACAATAACAAAGATGGATTTATCTGCTGCCGCTTGCCAACAAAGGAAGAGCGTACTGGTTTCGTGGGATGTCACTGACGGCAGCACGTCGCGAGGCTTCGGGATGACCAAATGGGCGGAAGGCGCTGCGGGGAAACCCAGATGGCATCTGGGTCAAGGCAGAGCCAGCCGAAGTGCGCCGCGAGGTGTCAAAGCCTAAAGAAGCCAAGAATCGAGAAGTAATGATCGCCGCTTCGGGAGATCGCATTGTCAACATACGGTAAAAGGCGCGGGAATAAAGCACGTCGCCCTGGCGATGGGAAGAGCGTTGCCCCAAAGAGGTTCGCTATCCCCAAGAAGCTCAGCGCGGCTCCTCAGGATCGCAAGCCTGCGGCGACGCCGTCTAAGCGTGGGCGGATGAGGCGGTCGAGTAGCACTTCAGCAAGTGCGTTGGTTGTAAAAAAGAAAAACTCATCCCCCCCAATGAACGAACTCTTCTACGGTGACAATCTAGATATTCTGCACTCTGGTAAGATACCGGATAACTCGGTGGACCTTTGTTACATCGACCCGCCATTTAACTCGAAAAGGAACTACAATCAGATTTACAATCGGGTCGGCGAAGAGGACCTAGCACAGGCAGAGGCGTTTATTGATACTTGGATATGGGATGATCAGGCCAAACGCGGCTACGACGAGATAATCCAAAACGCAGGTGGTCGCTTTACGCCTCAACTGGTCGAGCTCGTAAAGGGCCTTCGCCAAGTACTTGGTGGTGACAGCCTTCTCGCTTATATTGTCAGCATGGCGCTGCGTGTAACCGAGATTCAGCGTGTTCTCAAGCCTAACGGAACATTTTATCTACATTGCGATCCTACGGCGGGACACTATCTAAAGCTCGTGCTGGATGCGGTTTTTATACCAAATGGGGGCAAGTATCGAAACGAGATTGTCTGGTGTTATGCTGGCGGTGGCATACCGAAGAGAGATTTTCCGCGCAAGCATGACACGATATTCAGGTATTCAAAAGGCAAGGATGTCCAGTACAAACCAGAGTATCGCGAGTACACACCTGGCACGGTTCAGCGCGGTCGAACGGCAATAAAAGGGAAGTATTTCAAGCAAGGCCTCCGCAAAGAGGGAACTCCGGTAAACGACTGGTGGGCTGATATTCCGAAAATCACGAGCCCCGATGACCCGGAGAAGCTCGGCTACCCGACCCAAAAATCGAAGGCGCTCCTCAAGCGTATCATCGACTGTAGCAGCGAACCGGGTGATACAGTTCTAGATGCGTATTGTGGTTGCGGAACCACGGTCGAGGTGGCGCAAGAGTTAGGAAGACGTTGGATTGGTATAGACATAACATATCAGTCAATCTCTCTGATACTGTACCGCCTGGAAAAGGCGTTTCCCCGAAACTTCAAGGATATTCTGGCGAACATTCGGATGGACGGCGTTCCGAGGGATATGGCCTCCGCTCAGGCGCTTTCCTTGAAGGCCGACGATAGGGTTCGCAAGGAGTTTGAAAAGTGGGCCGTTCTTACGTTCACGAATAACCATGGTCGCATCAGCGATAAGAAAGGTGCTGATCGCGGTATAGATGGGTTCGCGTACTCTCAGGTATCCTCCGACGATAACGCGAAGATAATACTACAGGTAAAGTCAGGCCACGTTAATAGGTCCACGATTGCAACTCTGCGCGGCGATATGGCACGCGAGAACGCAGCTATGGCAGTCCTTATTACGCTCGAAGAACCGACTAGAGAAATGAAAAGAGAGGCGTCCGACGCGGGACACTACCGTCATCCACTAATGGGACGAGATTATCCAGCCATCCGCATCGTTACGGTGCAGGATATACTGGAGAAGAATGCGCGGCTCGACGTGCCATTAAGTGTTAATACGACCAAATCCGCTAGCGCCGTTGCCTTGGACGACCAGATAAACCTATTTTGATGAAGGCTGAATCCTTGTCGGGTGGTAGCACGTTTTGGCTAGTAACCTTCGGCGACTCGTATCCCGCGAGCGGCAAGATGGACGGCGCAGAGATATATGAAGCGCTTATGCGTTCTGAAACCTGGTACTTGTCGAGGGAAGTAAGGATGGCCCCGGGGGATACTCTCGTATTTTATGAAAATGGGTGTGGTTTTCGGGGTTATGCCAAGCTGCTAAAAAGCGGGCCTCTGACGCCGAGCGACCGGCTGGTCCTACGTGAGTACGGCGTCGAGTTCTTGGTGAGCAGACTGGAGCTAAAATCGGTAGTGCGCTTTAAGCGGGCGGTTCCCATTCAACACCTTGTAGCTGATCTTTCGTTCATCACAAACAAGAAACACATCGGGTTAGGTCTGCGGTCGGCTCCGAGAAGAATACCAGCAGAGGACTTCGCTAGAATCCGCCAGGCTGGCAAGAGAAGTGCCGCGTAGAACAGGTGTTTTGTCTAAGAGCCGGAGAGCTATCCGGCGCAAAGCGCACGGCTTCAAATCGAAGCGTTTCGGGAACTTACTAATAATCTCAAACCGGGACTAGTCCAAGGCCACGACACGTATGCTCGGGGTCACTCCGACTAATCTCCCGATCTCAAAGCGGCACTCCCCGGTGGGGCCTGGTGGACTAGGCCGTCCGTCTGAGAACGAACAGAACCTGTGTAGAGGTCCAGGCGCAGCCGGTGCGCGTTGCGTGGCCGTCGGCGTTTAGATGCTGCGCGATAGCACGGAGTGAAAGCCCTTGATCTCGGAGCTCCACCATAAAAGGTTGTAGGTCGCTGTAGGCATCGACAGCTTTGCGCCTGTTGGCCTGTGCGCCAAGGACCGACCCCTTCTTACGTGCTAGAGCGCTGAGTGTAGGCACTGCCGGATGATTCGAGCCAAGGAGCCCGCCGCGAGCTTTGTGCGCCGCGAGGGCAGCCTTCGTCCGCTCGCTGATTGCCTTTGCCTCAGCTTCGGCGACCGCCGCAAGAACGTGCAGCAATAGACGGTTAGCCTCCGGCACGTCGGCGGCGGCGAACTCGACGCCGCTGTTGAGTACGGTAGCGATGAACTGCACCGAGCGGCTCAAGCGGTCGAGCTTTGCGACTAGCAGCGTTGCCTTTGCACGACGAGTGAACGCGAGAGCTTCGGCGAGCTTAGGCCGGTCATCATGCCTGCCGCTTTCGACCTCGACGAACTCACGAACGATGGTCGCTCCGGTGCGAGCGACGTAGGCCTCCACGGCAGCTCGTTGCCCCTCTAAGCCTAACCCTGAGCGGCCCTGTCGATCTGTGGAAACTCGCAGATACGTCACGACTTTGCTGGTCATTTGGATTTGCTAAACCTCCGGCAAGGAGCGGTGCTAGTGCTTTAGCATTAGTTTACCGATTTCTAGAAAGCAAGAAATACGACCATTGTCGCAGGTCGTGCTATACTAAGGCCATGTCGAGAGAGAAGGTCAGCTTTACTATGGAGAGCGGCACGAAGACGAAGCTGGAAGGCCTGAAGGCGCGCCTTCGTCGGGAGGGCCTAGCGCGATCAGTGGCCTCCGAGTCTGCGATTATCGAGAGCCTGGTGCGCCGTGTCGATTTTGCGACGCTCCTAAATGACCTGGGCAGGCGACAGGCCTAGGTTTCGGGGTTTCTAGACAACCAGAATAAGGCTCTAGGACGATTTGGACTAGGGTAAGACACGGGGAACTACCCTAAGACGCGCCTGAGGCCATTTCTAGGCCAAGGGAGACCCATTCTAAATGGCGGCCATCGCCCGGCGCATTGATCTCACAGCCGGAGCACGGGACTTGACCGCGCTGCGGCCCGAGCGCGATCTGGCAAGCGATTCTTGACTGCGAGCGTTATACCGTCGGCGTTCTTTCCTTAAAGGCAGCCTCAACTGGCGTCCCGCATTCTGTCCCGGTATCACCGCCGTCCCGCAAACCCGCTTGCCTTCGGAGCTTATGGCATCTTACCGGCTCGTCACCCGTTCGGGCGGCAGGCGATTCGGAGTGCAGCGGATTACCCCGACAGTTGTCAAGACGATATACCTCGCGAGGCGTTGCCTATTTAATGGGTCGCGGGCCCGATTAAATGGGCAGCGTCGGGGTTTTATGGGCAACCTTCGGTTTACTTAAGCTGGGTATGATCGCCGCACTCTTGTTGGGCCGAAGCGGGATAATATGGCCAGCAGTATTGAGTCCGGTAACGCTTTCCGGACGAGTCGGAGTATGTGACGACGCCTGCTTCGACCCATCCGTAGATCGACGATTTTATATACTGCATTTGAGCGTCGGTCAGCACGATACTTTGATCGGTCCTCCAGGCGGTCGCCGTACCCGTCGGCTCCACGAACGAGTCTTCGCTCGGGCTGTTCTTAGGAAGAGTCAAGAGCGCAACGTGAATCCGATTGTTTACCGGGACACCTCCGTCGGTGAATACCCTGATGTAATGCCACCAAAGGACGTTGATGGCGGGGGACTTACCGTAGTTAATAAGTTCCACGTCAAGCCTGACACGGTTTCCCGAATAATCAGGCCCATATTTGATACCGACCCAAATGTAGGGCCTCTGGGCTTTGATGAACTGGCTCTCGCCGACAACAAGAGCTTTTCGGGAAACGACTACCCCTTTTTCGGAGGCTGTAGCCAAGCGGTTTTGCTCAGCCAGACCTATGTTGATTTTCTGCAACTGAGTCGAAAACTGAGCAGCCGAGGTTGCCGAAGATGTTGCAAAATTGCTTTGTTCCTTAGTCAACGCTTGTCGCGCCGTATCGGCGGCGGAGGCTGCAGCGTTAGCGGCGACGATGGCGGCACTAGCCTGCGTTTTTATGGCCCTCGATTGGTCGTTGATCGCAGTAAGTTGCCATGCAGCGAAAACCGCGTAAAGGCTGTTGGCAATCAAGATGCCAACGGTCGCGAGGGCAGTGATAGCGGTCGCAACAAGCTCCGGGCGTTTAAGGAATTTCTGCCAGTCGCTAAGCTCACTGCCAGTCTCGGTCTTGCCTGTGTCGGGACTCTGTCCCTTGCCGCTATCGTTTTGACTGGTCTTTGCGCTATCCTCAGCGTTTCGCTGCCTCGTCTGGTCCTGGCCTCCGCCGGATGCGGCCTTCTCTGGTGGGTTGCCTTTGTTTGCTTCCGCCACATGCTGGAATTGTTCGGATGGCCATAGGCAAACCTTTAGGCTACCGAGCCTTTATGGCAAAACTTCGCTTCGATTCCCAGCTCGCAGATCGACTGAACCAACACGCCGAGAATGGCGACGAGGCCCTAGCCATTCTCGAACACTCGTGCGAACGACGCTGGTGAGCCAGGCATCGCGCTTAAGCACCTCTAAGGCAAACCGGGCTGCTCATCGCACGTCTTCCCTGCGGTCTATCAGTCCCACGGATGGGACTATACAGTCAAGAGAGGGAGAAGAAAGATGGTAGCTTAGAATAAAATCAAACGATTTCCGCTGCAAGCTCGATCAATGGCGCATCGGGACGCTGGTCCGTGATATGAATGCAGCCTTTTTGTTCGAGCGCCGTTTTCGCTCGGAAGTACGTGGTTCGAGGTATTCCCCACCCCCGGCACACGTAGAGTTCTGAGGGCGTGATTTGGCTGCGACCGCATTTTGCGGCGATTTCAGCGTAGGCCCAAGCCGTAAGAAACTCACCCCGCGTCCTTAACCGCGATTGCGCGGCCCTGAGCCAACGCAGCGGGTCTACTGACGGGCCGCCGTAGGAACTAACCGAGTGCGCAATGGTCCTTACTTCGTCTTCTGGCGACGGCGGTCGGCAGCGCCTCTCATTGATCAGCCGTAAATGGTCGAGAAGCTCCTGTTCAGAGATCGGCCCGATACTGCGCAACAAGCTACCGGCCAGGCTTGTCAGCGTCATGTTTCGCAGCCCTACTGGAATGACGGATGATGTCTCACGCGGGAGATGGGGATTGGGCTTGCGATTAGGTGTCTTCGCACTAATGCGTTTGAGCAACACCGCCGGAAATGGTGGCGGAGAGAACGACTTGGGGAATCCGCCAACCCAGCGATATGTGCCCTCGGGTCGCGTACTCGGCGGTGCGATCACTCCCGAGTCCCCACTAAGAAGGTCCAGCCCCGGCCCAAGTATCGTGCCACTCTTGGGAATGCGTTGTTCACTCGTGCGGAAGTACATGTGGAAACCGCCAGGGGTCAACACCCAAAGACAGTCCCGAAACCAATCGTACCCGATCTGGAGGCATAGGACATCCATCGAGTCCCACCCCCCGTTTCGCACATCGCAATCGACTACCACGAGTCGAGAAGGGCCGCAAACGATTCCTATGTTAGCGTTAGGATGCTCGCGCTCAAAGCATTTCCGCGCATCTTTAGCGTGGCGGATGGCGCAATCGCTATTGTAGCCCTTAATCCGCCTTTTGCCACGCGCCGGGTAGATCGCGAGCCCGTGCTCCACATACCACACAGCCGCATCGGCTGTACTGGGCCGTGTTTGAATAGCCGCAACGGGCAGGTTGCGCGATCTCGGCACGGTCATGCTGCATCCGCGCTCCAACCGCCGGTTGTGTTGCGATCAAGGAACGCGACGAGATCGCGGTGGCGAATGACCACGCGATTCCCGACTTTCGCAAACGGGATAGCCCCACGAGCCCGTAGATTTACGATGTGACGGCGAGAGCAACTGAGAAAAAAAGCGGCCTGACTGTCGGAGTAGCAACGCACCTCGTTGGCTGCGTCCTGTGAGACTCGTGACATGGAAAAGCTCCAAATGGAAAGTCGGTCTAGTCACGCGCAAGCGGCATGAAGCCGGGTCCGCTCCGTCGCCGTTGGTAGACGTGGGGCGCTTGCGTCGTAACCTCCGCCACTCCATCGGGAGCTTTGATAAGGCCGAGTCGCTAGTTTCGACTCTGCCGCTAACAGTATCACGGCAACCGGGTCGAGCTTACCGAGAGCTTGTAGGGATACACCCTCGCGAGCTGGGGCCATCAGGCCATCGCCCGCCTATCCCTCTCGAACGACCACTATTAAAGGACCATCCTTCTACGTTGCGGGGTAGGTTTCCTTTCCCGACCTCGAACATTCGTTTGCTCGCTGGTCCTGAAGTTACGGCGTGTGTTTTCTCTTAGTCAACATAATGCCAGTCAGGGTGTCCCCGGGGCCAAAATAGGGACTCGGCCAGGAGCTGGGCGAAAGCGGGCCGCCGATGGGCGATAGGAAGCCGACGAAGAGACTGAAGCGAGCCCGTCGCCGCAAAGGCGAAGGCTCGATCTTCTACCACGAGCGGCTCCGCCGATGGACCGCCGTGGCAAGCCTCGGCCTGGGCCCCGACGGTAAGCGCCAAAGGCGTCAGGTCTACGGAGCCACGGAGAGTGAGGTCGTCAAGAAGCTCAAGTCGATAGAGCATGAGCTGCGCGTTACCGGTTCTGCCGAAAGGCCAACACGCAAGACCCTGGCTTCCTTCCTCGGCGAATGGCTCGAAGAACAGGTCGCTCCGTCACTACAGCCTACGACGCTCCGCAGTTACAAAGGCAGCGTCGATTGCCAGATCAATGGCGAGCACGGGCTTGGCGGTCTCAAGCTGCGCGACGTTACACCCAAGGAAATTTCCAGCTTCTACGCTCGGCTTCGTAAACACGGTGCGGGTGATCGGACATTGCAGCTAACTCATGCTGTCCTGCATCGTGCGCTTCGACACGCTCTCCGCCAAGAGC
The DNA here is from genome assembly GCA_049585055.1 of Candidatus Cybelea sp. Lineage (GTDB taxonomy): Bacteria > Vulcanimicrobiota > Vulcanimicrobiia > Vulcanimicrobiales > Vulcanimicrobiaceae > Cybelea. The sequence continues at coordinate 16,611 of JBAUYZ010000016.1, forward strand.
TGATTCCGCGTAATCCTGCCGCCTTGGTTGATGCCCCGACGTACAAGGCCAGGAAAATGAATCCGCTAACAAACGCGCAGATTAAGAAGTTTCTCGCAGCCGCGAAAGACGATAGGCTTGAGGCGCTCTACGTCCTCGCAGTGTTGTCAGGCGTGAGAGAGGGGGAACTTCTCGCGTTAGAATGGCGCGACTTCGACCCAGTTAAGGGAATCGTTCGGGTTCGCCAATCACAGCAAGACGTGAACGGCGTGGTGACCATCGCGCCAACTAAGACCGACACGTCGCGGCGGCAAGTGTACCTTCCCAAGGTTGCTGTCAATGCGCTGCGCGAGCATCGAAAGCGGATGACAGGCGACGAGTTGCCGGTCGGGCCGGAAGACCGCGTGTTCACCGCACCTCGGGGCGGACCGTTACGCCGAAAGAACTTCTTGTCGCGGTCCTTTAAGCCGCTTCTAGAACGAGCGGGCCTTCTCAAGACGACGCGCTTCCATGACTTGCGACATACCTACGCGACGAAGCTGCTAACGAGCGGAGCAGACCCGAAAGTTATTCAGTCGCAACTCGGCCATTCAAAGATCGGCGTGACGCTAGACACATATGCGCACCTGATGCCATCGCTTGCTAAGAGCGCCGTGAGGAAGCTAGATGACGCCTTCGGGCCATCCAAGAAGAAGGTTCCGCCTGCTAAATAGGCTGTAAAATAGGATGTAAAGCAAGGTCCGAGCCCATAAGATTCAAACGAAAGCCCCACAAGAACTTATATCTCGTAAGGCTTTCAAATGGCTCCGGATGTTGGACTCGAACCAACGACCCGCTGATTAACAGTCAGCTGCTCTACCAACTGAGCTAATCCGGAATGGCGACGGCGGTAGATGACCGGCCGGACCCCGTTCCACGGGTCCTGCGGAGCCCCTTCCTAGCGGCGGAAGTAGGCGCCCGTCAACGACGTATCGACCGCCATGGCCAGCGGCATCCCGAAAAAGACCGTGTGCGCGACCAACACGTTGATAACGTGCGGCAGCGTCATCGTCATGCGCGTCGCGTGACCGAGCGGAACGACGAGGTAGATCATCACCACCATCACCAGCACGCCGTAGGCGAGGCCGACGAGCACCGGATAGCGTCGCACGACCCGCAGCGCGCCGTAAAGCGTGGTGAAGATCGCAGCCCAGACGAGCGAAACCGCGAGATCCATCCAAAGCCCCCGCCACGCCATGGCCCAACCGCCGGCGAAGGCGCTCGCACCGAAGAAGTTGGAGGCATCCCATTGCAGGAGCTGCCTCAGACAGAGCAACATCGGCAGATGCTCGGTGAGCCCGCGCTCGACTGTGAGGTATACCGTGATCGCGATCAGTCCGGCGACGGCCGCCGCAACGGTGGCGCTGATGAATCGGGAAGGCGTCATTGTAGCTAACAGACGTTCGAGCCCTCGCCCGTGTGACGCCTTCAGCGGAGAAGCCGCAACGGCGGAGGTATAACCCAAAATGGCGGAGGCTACGAAGCGCGGCCGCGCCGCGGTCGAGATTCCGGCCGGCGTGGACGACGCCGGCGTCGAGGTCGACGGCCGCCACGTGGTGCTGACGAATCTGCGCAAAATTTACTTTCCGAAGCTGCAGCTGACGAAGGGAGATCTGCTGCGCTATTACGTCAGCGTTTCGGACGCGCTGCTCCCGCATATCCGCGACCGGGCGATGGTCATGAAACGCTATCCGCACGGCGTCACCGGCGACTTCTTCTACATGAAGCGCACGCCGTCGCCGCGGCCACCTTGGATCCGCACCTGCGCGATCGAGCATCGCTCCGGCAACGTGATCGACTTCGCCGTCATCGACGACCTCCCGTCGCTGCTCTGGCTGATCAACCTCGGCTGCATCGACCTCAACCCGTGGTACTCGCTCTGCGACGACGTCGATCGCCCGCTCTACATCCACTTCGACATGGACCCCACCGCCGAGACTCCCTTCGCTGTGGTGCGTGAAGGCGCGCTGATCGTCGGCGACGTGCTGCGCGGCATGGGCATGACGCCCTTCGTCAAAACGACGGGCAGCAAGGGCGTGCACATTTACGTCGCCATCCGCCGCGGCCTCCCCCAGCACGAGGTTTGGGCGATCGCCAAAGAGATCGGCCATCACATCGCGCGCGCGCATCCCGACGTGCTCACTGCCGAGTATCGCATCGCGAAGCGTCCGCACAACCGCGTGCTCGTCGATTATAACCAGAACGCGTGGGGCAAGACGCTGGCGTCGATCTACTCGGTGCGGGCGAACGAAGCCGCGGCAGTTTCGACGCCGATCACCTGGGAGGAGCTGGAAGCGGGCTGCGATATCGGCGACTTTACGGTGTTCAACGTGCCCGAGCGGATCGCGCGCATCGGTGATTTATGGAAACCATTGCTGAGCAATCGCAACCGGTTCGTGCTCGATGGCGTTTGACGCGCTGCTCTTGCGTCCGCCGATCGAGCCGATGGAGACGCGTCAGCTTCAAAAACTTCCCGAAGGCGATGAGTGGACCTACGAACCAAAGTGGGACGGCTTTCGCTGCATCGCCTTTCGCGATGACGGCGAGATCGAGCTTCAATCGAAGTCGGGCGAATCGCTGACGCGCTACTTTCCCGAGATCGTCGCGGCGCTCGCCGAGTCGCGCGCGCAGCAGTTCGTTACGGACGGCGAGATCCTAATCGCGGGCGAAACGGCCTCGGACTTCGACGCCCTGCTTCAGCGGATTCATCCAGCCGAGAGCCGCGTGCGCAGGCTCGCGCTCGAGACGCCGGCGACATACGTGCTCTTCGATCTGCTGGTCGATGGGCACAACGGACTTTACGAACAGCCGCTGCGCGCGCGACGCGAACACCTCGAAGCCTTCGTCGAGCGCAACTTTGAGGTAAGCCGCTCGATACGACTCTCTCCGGCAACGCCGGACGCTGCGCTCGCAAAGCGCTGGCTCGACGGAAGCCTAGCGCGCCTCGACGGAGTCATCGCCAAGCGCGACGTTCCCTACGCGTTCGGCAGCCGCGACGCCGTCGTCAAGATCAAGCGCAGTTATTCCGCCGACTGCGTGATCGGCGGATTCCGCAAATCGAAAGACGACTCGATCGCATCGCTTTTGCTGGGGCTGTACGACGATCAGGGGCTACTCCATCACGTCGGCTTCGTCGGCTCTATGGGTGCGCCGGAACGAAAGCGCGCCGGCGAGTTGCTGCGCCCAATCGTCGAGCCGCCGGGCTTTACCGGCAACGCTCCCGGTGGACCGAGCCGCTGGCGGCGCGAACAGGATGCACCCTGGTTTCCGGTGCGTCCGCAAATCGTCGTCGAGGTTGCCTTCGATCACGTCACCGGCCACCGCTTCCGCCACGCGACGCGGTTATTGCGCTGGCGCCCCGACAAAGCGCCGCGCCAGTGCACGATGGAGCAACTATTGCGGCCGGGCCATCCTTCGACAGGCTCAGGATGACACTGAGGTGTACGACGAAGGCGGCGTTACGGAATAGTTAGATCTTGCTGCAGTTCGATCGTTACCGGCTGACCTTGCGGAACGACGATCGGCTCGTGCGCGCTTTGAGCGTAGATGTACCCGCCGACCGACGTCGAGGGGCGGTTCGAAACCGAAACGCCGCCGCTCCCGCCGCCGACGCGAGCTTGCCACGCGATCGGTCCGGGCGTGACGAATCCGTTCGGCACGGTTCCGGCGGACATCATCTGCTGGCGCGCGGCGCTCGATCCGGCAGGGTTCATCGGCGTCACTCGTCTGCTTACCACGTAGGCGACGATCGGTTTCTTCGTGCCGTTCGTAAGATGGATCGAGGTGATAAAGAAACCTACTTTTGCGCGATTCGTTCCCGACGGCTGATCGACTTCCGTAATCCAGCCCACGACTTCCGAGCCAACCAGAGCCGGATGTGACGGATCGACCACTTTCAACTTAAATTTATCGCCGTACTTTGCCGTCGTCGAGTTAAACGCCTCATCGAGTTGGGTGTTGATCTTCGTTCCCGCTTTGTAGGTGTGCGACGGAACGAACGTCGTCGCTGCGGCCGGCGCAAATGCGACGGCGCAGATCGCCGCCATGACGGCGAGGGCCGAGAGCTTAGCTTGCAAAGTTCGGAACACGGAGTTGCTCCCCATTGAATGCGGTCGCCGTTCGGAGCGCTTCAACGCGATCGACGCGCTCCCAGGGTAGATCGAGATCCGGACGGCCGAAGTGACCGTACGCCGCCGTTTGTTGGTAGATCGGACGGCGCAAATCGAGATGATGAATGATCGCCGCCGGCCGAAGGTCGAAGATTTCGAGCACGGCCTTGGCAATCCGCTCTTCCGGAAGGCGTCCCGTGCCGAACGTCTCGACCATGACGCTCATCGGATGCGCCACGCCGATCGCATAGGCGATTTGGACTTCGCAGCGATCGGCCAACCCGGCCGCCACGATGTTCTTGGCGACCCACCGGGCCGCATAAGCACCGGAGCGATCGACCTTGGTGGGGTCCTTTCCTGAGAAGGCGCCGCCGCCGTGGCGCGCCATGCCGCCGTACGTGTCGGCGATGATCTTGCGCCCGGTCAGACCGGCATCGCCCTTCGGACCACCGATGACGAACCGGCCAGTCGGATTGACGTAGACGCGCGTTGCCTCGTCGTGCATCGACCGCGGAATCACGTGATCGATCACGCGCTCGGTGATCTCGCGCCGGATCTCTTCGAGCGGAATCTCGGGGTCGTGCTGCGTCGAAACGACGACCGCATCGACGCGCACCGGCCGGTCGTTCTCGTACTCGATCGTCACCTGCGATTTGCCGTCGGGGCGCAGATACGGAATGTCGCCGTTCCTGCGCATCGCCGCCAGATGGCGCGTGAGATTGTGCGCGAGCACGATCGGCAGCGGCATCAGTTCTTCGGTCTCGCGGCACGCGTATCCGAACATCATGCCTTGGTCGCCGGCGCCGAGCAGCTCGAACTCGTCGGTGTCGCCGGCGCGCGCTTCGAACGACTTGTCGACGCCGAGCGCAATATCGGGAGATTGCTCGTCGATCGAGACGCTCACGCCGCAGGTCTCGGCGTCGAAGCCGATCGCCGAGCGGGTGTAGCCGACTTCGCGCACCACCTGGCGCGCGATCCGCGGAATGTCGACGTAGGTCTTGGTCGTCACCTCGCCGGCGATATGGATTTGACCGGTAATCGCGAACGTCTCGACGGCAACCCGCGAGTACGGATCGTCGCGCAGCAACGCGTCGAGCACGGCGTCGGAGATTTGATCGGCGAGCTTATCGGGATGCCCTTCGGTTACCGACTCGCTCGTGAAGAGCCGCTGGTAGGCCATCAGGTTCCTTCGCTCCAGGAGGCGATGTACTTCACTTGCTCGGGCGTGAGCGTATCGATCTCCACGCCCATCGAGGAGAGCTTGAGCCGCGCGACCTCTTCGTCGATCTCAACCGGTACGTCGAAGACGCGTCCGTGCTCGAGCTCGCTGTGATGCTTGACGAGGTGCTCGGTAACGAGCGCCTGATTCGCAAACGACATATCCATCACGGCCGCGGGATGGCCCTCCGCCGCGGCCAGGTTGATCAACCGTCCGTCGGCGAGGATGCAGATCTTGCGCCCGTCGTGCAGCTGGTACTGCTTGACGAAGGGACGCGGTTCGCTGTTTCCGATCGCGATGCGGCCGATCGCCTCGAGGTCGAGCTCGTCGTTGAAGTGACCGGAGTTGCAGACGATCGCGCCGTCTTTCATTAGGTGGAAATGCTCTTCGCGAATCACGTGGAAATTGCCGGTGACGGTTACGAAGATGTCGCCGATCTTCGCCGCATCGCTCATCGGCATCACGCGGTAGCCGTCCATGACGGCCTCGATCGCCTTGCGAGGGTCGACCTCGGTGACGATGACGTGGGCACCCATCCCCGCCGCGCGCGAGGCGATCCCGCGGCCGCACCAGCCGTAACCGACGACGACGAGCGTGCGACCCGCCAGCAGAACGTTGGTCGCGCGAACGATGCCGTCGAGCGTCGACTGTCCGGTGCCGTAGCGATTGTCGAACATGTATTTCGTGAGCGCGTTGTTGACCGCGAAGATTGGATAGGGCAGCACGCCGTCGCGCTGCATCGCGCGCAGCCGGATCACGCCGGTCGTCGTCTCTTCGCAACCGCCGAGGAGCTCGCCGAGCTGATCGGGATGCTTGGTGTAGAGCGTCGTGACGAGATCGCAGCCGTCGTCCATCGAGATCTGCGGGTGGGTCGCAATCACGGATTCGATGTGCGAGTAGTAGGTTTCGTTATCCTCACCCTTGATCGCGTAGGTCGCGATGCCGTACTCGCAGAGAGCGGCGGCGACGTCGTCTTGGGTCGAGAGCGGATTGCTCGCGCAGAGCGCGATCTCCGCCCCGCCGGCCTGCAGGGCAAGCATCAGATTCGCCGTCTCCGTCGTTACGTGCAGACAGGCGCCGATGCGCACGCCGCGCAGGGGCTTCGCCACCTCGAATCGATCGCGGATCTGGGTGAGAACGGGCATATAGGCCGCAGCCCATGCGATCCGGGCGCGGCCGGCTTCGGCGAGACTCGGGTCTTTGACGCTACCTTCCAAAAGGGGCATTGCTTACTATAACTCCTGCGGGGCGGAAAAAGGCTCGCGGGCTTTTCGGAACCTATCGGCCAACCCCTGGTGCGTGGAACGCTTCGACCTCTACCTGGAACGACTCGCCTCGAAGGAGGCGATTCCGGGCGGCGGCAGTGCCGCGGCGGTGGTTGCGGCGCTCGCTGCCGCGCTCGTCGCAATGGTGGGACGGATCGTTGCAACTCCGATCGAGGGCCTGGCCGAGCACGCCGACCTGCTGCGCGGACAACTCGAAGAAGCCCGGCTTCGGGATGAGGGGGCCTACGCGGCCGTCGTCGCCGCGCAAGGACTTCCCAAAGGCGATGAGGCGGAAGCGGCCGCGCGACGAGATGCGCTCGAGGGCGCGTTGCGCTATGCGGCGCAGACTCCCCTCGATGCAGCGGCGCTCGCTCTCGGCGTTCTCGAACTCGTCGACCGACTGCTAAAGATACCAATGGGAGCGTTGGTGAGCGACGCCGGCAGCGCGGCGGAGTTCGCGCACGCGGCGGTCATCGCGTTCGGCTACAACGTTCGCATCAACCATCGCTACATGCGCGATGAAGCGGCGATTCGCGAACAAGCCGCGCAACTAGTTCAATATGAAGGCACGGCTACGCGAATATTGCAGCGCGCCCGCGACGCGGTCGCTAAGGGCTGAGGTAGGTCGCTGCTGCCATGCCGCCGAGGATCTGCCCGGCGACCTCGCCGGTATCCTCGTCGTGCGGACCGTTCATCGCGCCGATGTAAAAGGCGAACGCAACGTGGCGGCCGCCGCGGGTCGTGATGTATCCGGCCAGTCCCTTTTCGACGATCTCGCCGTTGTTGAGATAGTTGGTGCTGCCGTCGGTCCCGGTCTTCGCAAAGACCTTGCCGCGTGCTGGCGACTTCTTTTGAATGTTCACAAGCGTGCCGTCGACGCCCATAATCGGCAGGCCGCGAAGTAGATCCGAGTACCACGCTTGCATCCGCGCCCAGGCGAGATAATGCACCATGAAATCGGGCGTGAAGAACGCGCTGCTCCCCTCGCCGTCTTGTTGCGCCGCTTGGTCGACGTCCAGCCCCGCGCCCGCGAGCATTTTGGCTTCGAGTGAGAATCCGGTCTTGAGGTAATCCGACTTTGCACGCGCGAGATAGACGGCCCACATGTAGGGCATGAGCGCCGCGTGGAGATTATCGCTGACCTTCAGCGTGATGTAAGCGTCTTCGGAGAGCGGCGGCGAAACGTGCTTGGCGACGAGATCCGACGGTGGATAGGTCGCGGGTAGCGGCGGCGGTGAGGCCTTGGGCTGCTCGAGAGCAATGCCGGCGTCCGTCAACGCGACGGTGAAGGCGGCTTGCGCGAAGAGTTTGGGCTCCGGCACGCGGTAGGCGTAGAGCACGCTCGGACCGGCCGGCTGCGACCCGGTGACCGTGACGACGTGCGATCCATCGTTCGCTCGCACGTCGGCGCTCAGGTCGATCGTCGCGTCGCTCTTGGGCGCGCCGGTCGTCGCCTGGTTCACGAAGCGAACGTAAGGCGTCTGGGGCGAGACCGCGATCGAAATCGGATCGCCGGCATGCGCCCCCGGCGTTACCGTGACGTCAACGACGTTGTCGTTGACGACGATCGGCGAGACGATCACGCCGGTTCCGCCTTCTGCGCCTTGATCGGGAAAGAGCGAGCCGTCGACGACGACGTTGCCGCGGATGGTTTTGATGCCCGCCTTGACGACCTGCGCCGCAAGGTCGCGTAGCACGGCGAGCGGATCGCCCGGCACGGCCTTCGTCTCGGGCGAGCCGTCGTAGGCATGGTCCTCGTTCTCGAAGGCCAGCGTTCCATTGCCTTGGACGCGCTGCGAAAGGTTCGGGTCGCCGCCGGCAACGAGCACGAGATCGCCGTCCAGCACGCCGTTTGCATCGATCGGTCCGGTGCGATACACCGGCGTCGTAAAGCGGAAGTCGGGGCCGAGGAGCGCGAGGCTCGTGCCCTCGGTCAGCAGCTTCGTCGTCGACGCGGCGACCATCAGCGTGCCCCCGTTGCGCGCGTAGAGTACGCGATGCGAATCGAGGTCGAAGACTTCGCCGGCGACGACCGAGTGCTTCAGGCGCGGCGTGCGCGTCGGCGCGTCGATCGCGAGCGCGAGCGCGGCCGCCGCTGCCGCGATCATGCCGCTACTTCTTCCACCAAGTTGAGAAACGGCTCGAGATCGGCGGAGTCGACGTCCATTCCGACGCCCTTCGTATGGTAGCGGATGTCGTGAAAGTCCATTCCCGCCGTCATGACAAGGCCGTACCGCTTCGCCGTCTCGCGAAATTCGCGGGTATCCTCGGCTGAATGGAGCGGATAGAAAACCTCCAACCCGCGCAATCCATGGCCCACGAGCTCGTCGATCAGCACGCGGTCCTTCAAACGTCCAGGATGGGCGAGAACCGGAATTCCGCCGGTCGCCGCGATCTGCTCGATCGCGTGCTCCGGCGTCGTGTAGAGTTGGGGAACGTAGCCGGGCTTTCCGGGCACGAGCGCCTCGCTGAAGGCCTCGCTGACGCTCCCCACGACACCTAGGCGCACGAGCGCCTTGGCGACGTGCGGCCGCCCCATCGAGTGAGCGTCACCCGCTTCTCGGACGACGTCTTCGATCGTAATCGTATAGCCGGCCTCGCGCAGCCGCTCGACCATCGTGACCGCGCGCAGGCGGCGCTGCTCCTGATTGTACTCGAGCAGCTCGTTGATCGCCGAGGGTCCCAACGGGACGCCGTAACCTAGGACGTGGACTTCATTCTGCCGCCAGGTCGTGTTGATCTCAATCGCGGGGATCACGCGCGATCCGGGAGGCGGCTCGAAAAGGCCGTACGCGCCGAGCGTGTCGTGATCGGAAATCGAGAAGATCTCGACGCCGCGTTCGCCCATGAAATCGGCGAGCTCTTGCGGGCTGAGCGTTCCGTCGCTCATCCGGGTGTGGGAATGGAAATCAACCTTCAACTTCGGCGACCTTCTCCTCTAGCTTGCGGCGCTCGACGAAGAGCGAGATCGCGGTCCGTTCGCTCTCACCGATTGCAACCACCACGAACGACGGGGTGCAGACCAAATCGACTCCCGCGCCGCGCAAATAGCTGCGCGCAATCGCGACCGCCTTGATGGCCTGGTTGATCGCGCCGGCGCCGACCGCTTGTAGCTCGGAGCTTTCGCGCTCGCGCAACGCCGCGGCAAGGGCTCCCGCCACCGCGTTGGGATTGCTCTTAGCCGACACCTTTAGTGTCGCTGCTACGCTCATGCGATACCCTTCAAAAAGATGCGCTTAATCTCTTGGGCCCTGCCCGTGGCGGGGTCGATAGAGACAACGGCGCCGCAGAATTGCTTTGGCCCGGTCTTCTGTACGCTAAAGCGCTCAGAGATACCGGTGAGAAAGCGTTCGAGCACCGCTCCGGCGTCCATGCCGATGACCCCTTCCGTCGGGCCGGTCATACCCAGATCGCTGATGTACGCCGTGCCACCGGGGAGAATCTGCTCGTCGGAGGTCTGAACGTGCGTGTGCGTCCCGAAGACGCAGGAGACGCGACCGTCCAGGTAGCGCCCGAGGGCGACCTTCTCCGAGGTCGCCTCGGCGTGAACGTCGACCACGACGATCGGAGTGCGGGCGCGGAGTTCCAACAGGCACGCGTCGGCACAGCGGAACGGATCGTCGACGGGGGGCATGAAGGTCCGCCCCATGATGTTCAAGACGCCAATAGTCGTGCCGTCGACCGAAAATGTCGCCGCGCCCCGGCCGGGGACGGCAGGGGGATAGTTCGCGGGGCGGATCACGCGGCCGCTCGTCTCCAGGTACGCCCCGAAGTCGCGCTTATCGAAGATATGATTTCCCCCGGTGATGAAGTCGATGCCGCTTGCAAAGATCTCCTCGGCCGTCTGAGCGGTCAAACCGAAACCGCCCGCGGCATTCTCGCCGTTGGCGATGCAGGCATGGATCTTGTGCTGTTCGCGAAGCAGCGCCACGCAACGCTTCAACACCTCGCGGCCCGGGGCACCGACGACGTCCCCGATGATCAGGAGGTTGAGGGGGCTTTCTATCGGCGAGCCGACGCCTTCGCTTTCTTTTGAGATTTTAGGAAGTAAACGAGCACGCGCTTTTCTTCTCTAAATCCCACCAAACTCTTCGATTGCGCCGGATCGCGCAAGGCCTCGACGGCATAAAGCGCGGCTTCGTCCTCGGCCGCGGGATCCACGTCGAGATGGTCGTCGGGGTGCGGGTTGCGGACGAGCGCCTCCCCACAGCGATCGCCGAAGAAACCGACGAGCAGTTCGAGCTCTTCCTTTGAGAAGGTCTCCAGATCGCGCGTGACGTGGACGAACGTCAGCGCTCGATCCACTTCGCACTCGATGCGCAGCACGGCCGGTTCTTCCTTGCCGAACGCGAGAAAGCTGCGGACGTGATCCTCGACGGCTTCGGCGAGTGCGGCTTGCGCGGACCTATCGATCCGCTGTCGCACGGCGAGCGTCAACCGAAGCGTTCGGTCCGTCGGGCCGGAGCGAATCGACGCCAACTCCGGAAAACGCACGAGGAGTGCGCAGACCAGGCTGACGGTGTCGGCATTTTCGACCGGTGCTCGCGTGCTCATGATTCTTGGATTTTCTTCCCCGTTCCATCCCCCCGAGCGCCACGTGCGCCAAGGGGAGAGGGTCGTACGACGCGCTGCCAAGGTCTCCCCTCGGTGGCGCATGAAAAAGACCACCGTGACCCTGCGGAAGGTTCCGGGCGCCCTGGTCCTTGGCTTGCTTGCCTCCCTAGCGGCCCACGCTGCCCTCTTTGGCCGCGAGCATGCGATGGGCGGGGATTACCACGCCCTGCTCGTGGAGGCGGCACTTGGCGGCGCGCTCTGCTTGCTGGCATTCTTCGGCGCGCTCGCCTGGAACGGCTCGAAGGGCACCGCGGACGGGAGCATCGTCGCCGCTCGTCTGCAGGGTCGACTCCCCGGCGCCGGCGCGCTCTTCGCAAGCACCCTGCTGTGGTACGTCGTCGCTGAGGCAATCGAACCGCACCATTCGCCCGCGGGCACGCTCGCGGCGGGAGTCGCGCTCGCCGCCGCCGCGTGGCTGCTCTCGCGCCTTGCGCGCGCTTTCGTCGCGATCGTCGCCGGCGCGGTCATCGCCGTGCGCCGCACGCACTTCTCGCCCCGGACATTTTTTTGGCAGCTCCGTCCCGCGCGACGGCCGCTTCTCCGGCGCGCGTCGCTCGTACGCCGCCGCTACGCTCGTCCTCCTCCGGTCGCAGTGTTGATTCGCGCGTAGTCGCGCTCATCACCACTTCTCCGATCGGAGGAACCCGTGCCACGCTTCATTGCGGCGCTCGTCGCCGCGCTCTTCACTTGTTCGTACGCGCTTCCGGCCGCCGCCGCCGTCAGCGGGCTCGTCCGCGGCACCGTCACGCTCGACGGCAAGCCCATCGCCGGCGCGACGGTCACGCTCGAAGGCGAAGGCTCGAAGTTCACGGTCAAGTCGGCCAAGAGCGGCGAGTATGTCTTTTCGAACGTTCCGTTCGGCAGCTACCGCCTGACCGCAGCCGTTTCGAAAATCGCTCCGCTGCAAGTTGACGTAATCGTCACCAGCGGGGTAGTCGCCACGGTCGATCTGCCGCTCACCACGCTCCAGCAGATCGCGCAGACGACCGTGACGGCCCACGCCGGCCTTACGAGCTACCCCCCGTCCGTGCATCAGATCGATCGCTCGCAGATCCAAACGTCGCCCGTGCAAAACAGCCTCGACCAAATCCTCGCGACGCTCCCCGGGGTCGTGCCGTTCTCGTATAACGAACCCGTGATCAACGGCTTTCACGGCGTCAGCTACAACATCGACGGCGCACCGCTGCCCCTGGCAACGACCTCCAACTTCGCGGAAATCATCGATCCCAAGATCATCGACTCGCTCGAGGTCTACACCGGTGCGATTCCCGCGGAGTACGGCGGCGACCGGATGGGCGGCGTCGTCAACATCATCAGCAGCCGCCCCACCGACGTGCCGCCCGGGATCTACGGCGTAGTTGAGGGCGGCGCCGGCAACCAGTCGCAAGCGGTCGGGCAACTCGAAACCTCGGCTCGATTCGGTTCCAGCGAAGCCTTCCTCGACGCCAATACCCAGAGCAACGCGCGCGGCCTGGACGCGCCGACGTTCAATGCGATACACGACAACTCGTCCCAAAGCGACGAATTCTTTCGCTTCATTACGCAGCTGACACCGCGCAGCACGCTGGCTTTCGATTACTCCAACCAGCTCGCGCAGTTTCAAATCCCGATCAACACCGATCCGAACAACCCGTACGATCCGATCTACACGCCGGCAGGGACCGACGACGTCCAGCGCGAGTACGATCGCTTCTCGAATCTCAACTACACGCTAACCTCGCAGGACGGCAACGGCGTCCTCCAAGCCATTCCGTGGTGGCGGTCGACGCGCATCAATTATGACGGCGATCTCTACAACGACGTGCTGGGCGTCACGCCAAACTTCGGCTCGGGCGGCGCAATCTGCATAAGCTGCGAAGCGCCGGCTGACGGCTCGGGTTCCAGCTCGGGCCAGCTGCACAACGTCGGCCTACTTTCGAACACGAACGCCAGCTACATCGGCCTTCGGCTCTCGGATTTCCGGGCGACCGAGAATCACGCCTGGAAGGTCGGTGTCGACGTCGATCGCGAGTTCCTCGTCGCGAGCCAGGCATTCGCGTGCTACTACGCGGAGGGCTGCGGCGCCACGGACGGCACGCACGATCAGCCGTACTATCTCACCACTGCGCCGGAGCAGGGACAAGCCGGGTCGCAGATAGGTATCTACGGTGAAGACAGCTGGCATCTCTCGAACAACGTGCTCTTCAACTACGGGCTGCGCTACGACCACTCGACCGGCTACACCGGCGGGTGGATGTTCAGCCCGCGGTTCGGCCTCAATCTGTGGGACGGCGGAAAGAACACCTATCACGTCTTCTACGGCCGATTCTACGCAGCGCCCCTATTGGAAGACGTCCGACAGGATTGCGTCGTGCTGCAAGGATGCACCGGCGAACCGGTCTACAACTTGCAGCCGGAACGCGACGCGTACTACGAGATGGGGCTGCTCCACGCCTTCAATCAGAACTTGACCGGCTCGATCAACGTCTTTCGAAAGACGGTCGTCAATATTCTCGACACCACGCAGCTGCTCAATACGCCGCTCTTCGCAGTCTTTAACAACGCGATCGGTATCGATACGGGCGCCGAGCTGCGTCTGCAAAATAAGCTGCTCAACGGCGACTCCTGGTTTTTGAGCCTGACTTATTCGGGATCGTACGCCGCGTGCGTCTCGGGGTCGACGTTTCTCTTTCCGCCGAATACTAACGAGCCCGGTGTTTCATGCGCCGCGCAGCTTTCGCCCGAAGATCACGACGAGACGGTGGTCTCCAGCGCAGCATATACGTGGCGATTCGGTACGGGGAGAAACTGGTTCACGACGTTGCAGGGGAACTACGGCAGCGGGTTTCCGGTCGCATTCGAGAGCGCCAACGCCAACCTCTCGGGACGCCTACCGGCGCACACGACCTTCGATCTTGCCGCCGGACGCAATCTAAACCCGGGACGTGGCGGTCAGGATACCGGGCTGGGAATCCAGCTCATCGTCGATAACCTGCTCAACCACCAGTACGCGATCAAGGTCGCCAACGGCTTCAACACCACGCAAATTGCGAACAGCCGAACATTCTTGTTGCGCCTCACCGCGCCGTTTTAGGAGGACCGCTACAAGGCGACGCCGCTCTAAATTAGCGCGCGCAGCCGGCGCAGAGCCCGTAGAGCGTCACGGCGTGCTCCGTGACGCGGAACTTGGGCGGGACGAGCTTGCGAAGGTTGTCGAGACAGCCCGCGATATCGAAGACGCGGTAGCAACGCTCGCACCGAAAATGGTGATGGTGCTCCTTATCGGCGCGCTCGTAACGAGCCGGTTCGCCGGGCATCTCCACCACCGCGATCTCGCCGGCTTCCAGCATCGCGCCGACGGCGCGGTAGACGGTCGCGATGCCCAGACCGTGCACGCGCTTCGCGGCTGCCTCATGCAACTCGCCAATGTTCAGCGGCCGGCCGGCTTGCTCGAATATCTCGTGAAGCGCACTGCGCTGCTTGGTCTTACGACCCCGTTCGCTCATTACTGACCTTCAACACCTCCTCTTCTCTTTAGACGCGAACGCGCCGCACTTCCCGCATCCTTGACTATTTGATAATGATATTCTATTATCATTTATTATGACCAGAGTGCTTCGCGGCATTGGCGGGCTTACGCTAATGCTGGCCCTCGTTCTGGCCGTCCCCGGGGCGGCGGGCGCGACCAATGCGAGCGCGTTTCTCAGCGGGACCGTCTCGAGCGGCGGGCTTCCCGCCGCGCACGTCGTCGTTACCGCGTCCGGGAACAACCTCACCGTACGGGCCGTGACCGACGAACGCGGGCGCTTTTTGTTTCCGCCCTTGGCCTTCGGAACGTACGACGTTGAGGCGAGTACAGGCGATTTGCGTGCGCTGCTTCGCGTCGATCTCGGTGGCGACGGCGCGGTCGTGACGCTTTCCCTCCAACGGCTCAGGGAGATCGGACAAGTCGCGGTTTCGCGCGCATCGCCGATTCGCGGCAGCGGCAGCGACGTCACCTTGAACAGCACCGATCTGACGCGGCTGCCGTACGACAACAGCTTCTCCGAAATGCTGATTCAGCTCCCCGGCGCCGTACGCGGCGCCAACGGTGTGGTGCACATCAACGGGGACCACGGCGTGATCGACTACCAAATCAACGGGGTGGCGCTTCCGCAGGGCCTTAACCGCGATATCGGCAGTGAGATCGATCTCAACGATCTCTCGTACGTCGACGTCATCGAAGGCGCATACCCCGCGCAGTACGGCCTGAAGTTCGGCTCGATTCTCAACCTGACCACCAAGAGCGGCGCCGGGCTCGCCGGCTTCGATAACAACTCGACCGTCGGCTCGTATACGGATCTAAATTCAACGCTCGACTATCATGCGCCGATCGCCGGCGGCGGTGGCTACATGGTCTCGCTCGGAGGCTGGAAGACGACTCGGGGCCTCGACCCTCCGGACTTCAGCTCGCCCCACAACAATGCGAGCGACGTCAACGAGTACGCGAACGTGACCCTTCCCGCCGGCGGAAACAGTTTCACGACGGCGACGTTCGTTCACAGCTACAGCAGCTATCAGATACCAAACGACGTTGCCTATGGCGAGCCGGCGACGACCGACGATAATGAGACCCAAGAGGATACGTTCCTCAGCCTGCAGTTTCGGCGCGCGCTGGGAGAGAACGGCGGCATTACGTTCGGACCCGCGGTAAAGGTTTCGCGCATCGCCGATTTCGGCGACCCGGTCAACGATTGGATTTATGGCGAAGCGGTCAACGTGAACCCACCGCCGTTCGGAAACGGCGGGACGCCAACGGATTGCGCCCAGGCGCTCCAGACCAGTATCTTCGGTCCGACGACCTGCGCCTATTCGCTGACAGACAGCCGCACGGCGACCGATTATATCGTGCAGGTGGATTACTCCGAGCGAATCGGCGCGCACGACGTACGAGTCGGCCTCTCGTACGATCTCGCGAGAATCAACAAGAACTATGCGATCGCCCTGCAGCCGAATAACTTCCTGGCTCCCATCCTCACGCCGAGTAATCCAAATGCGCCTGCGACGGTCGTCGACGATGCGCCCAACGTCGGAAACACTTATCAATCGTACGTCCAAGACAGCTGGCGCATGGGGCCGCTCTGGGAGGCCGACTACGGCCTTCGATACGACTTTTTCACGATCGGGTCGAAGCGGTTCGCTCAAGGCTTCGGCGCTTTCAGCCCGCGGATCAAGCTGACGCGCTACTTCGGCAAGCGCGCAAACGTCTATGCGTACGTCGGCCGATTCTTCGAACCGTTCTCGTTCGAGAACGTCTCACCGGCGGCCGCGCAGCTGCTCAACCTTCCCCTTCAGCCGGCGCCTGCGCAGTTCGATCTCAAGCCCGAGCGCGATACGCAGCTCGAACTCGGAGGCCACGTCCCGTTTGGACCCGGCGAACTCGGTTTTCGCGTCTGGCAGAAGAACGCCAACGATCTGATCGACGACACCCAGGTCGGCGTAACGCTCCTGCACCAAGACATTAACTACGTCCTCGGCCGTCTCTCGCAAGAGGCGATCAACTACGTGCAGCCGCTTGCGCGCAACGGTCGAGCCTACGTATCGGTCGCACACACGGTTTCCCTCAACAAAGGATGCGAGACGCAACTGCTCGCGCCGTGCTTCGGCTCGCCGGCCGATTTTACGCCGGCCGACCACAATCAAGCGTATAGCGTGGCGACCGGCATCCTGATGAACGACGCCCGCGGCGGTTGGTTCTCCGCGGATGCGGAGTACGGCAGCGGGCTTTCGTCGGGAATCTGCCCGCCCGGTACGCCCGGCTATTGCGAGGTGACGCCGCACACTATTTTCGACGTCTCGAAGGGCATACCGGTAGCATCGCGCACCACGTTGACCTTAGGCGTTCAAAATCTCCTCAACGACCGATACTACGTGACGCTCCTCAACGCGCAGGGCAATCATTTCGCCGCGCCCCGAACCTTGACGCTGGGTATCCAGGTCGGGCATCCGTAGGCACCCTCCGGGCAGGACCTTTGGTCGCGGGGGGAGATTAGAAATTGTGGAGCAATGCACGACCTTAGCCGCGGAAGAATAGTCCTCACCGGGGGCGCAGGCCTGATCGGCAGCGCGGTCCTTTGGGCGCTCAACCGGCGGGGTCTCGACGACGTCCTCGTGATCGACCGTCTAGATGCTTCAGAGAAGTGGAAGCATCTCGTTCCCCTTCGCTTCGCCGATTATATGGATGCAGACGAGTTCGAGGGCGCGGCTGAGGCCGGGCAAAGCTTTGGCGACGTTCGAACCGTGATTCACCTCGGCGCTTGCTCGTCGACGACCGAAACCGACGTCGGCTTTCTCTTGAGAAACAACTACGAGTACACGAAGCGGCTGGCGCTATGGACGATGGAGCAAGAAGCGCGCTTCGTCTACGCCTCCTCGGCCGCGACCTACGGCGGCCTCGAAGCCGAGCTCTCCGACGAAGCCGACCTGCACGCGCTGCGCCCCCTCAACGCCTACGCCTACTCCAAGCATCTCTTCGATCTCTACGCCGCGCGAACGGGGCTCGATCGGCTGATCTGCGGCCTGAAATACTTCAACGTCTTCGGACCAAACGAGGATCACAAAGGCGAGATGCGCAGCGTCGTCCAGAAAGCGTTCGAGCAGATCCGCGAGAGCGGGAGCGTGCGGCTCTTCAAGAGCCATCGCCCGGAGTATCGCGACGGCGAGCAGCGCCGCGATTTCATCTACATCAAAGACGCCGTCGCGATGACGCTGCATTTGGCGCAGTCCGATGGAACCGGGCTATTCAACGTAGGCACGGGACACGCGCAAACGTGGCTCGACCTCGTGCGGCCGATCTTCCACGCGCTCGAACTTCCCGAGCGGATCGAGTTCGTCGAGATGCCGCGGCATCTTCGGGACAAATATCAGTACCACACCTGCGCGCGGATGGAGCGGCTTCACGCAACCGGTTACGATCGTCCGGTCACGCCGCTTGCCGACGCCGTGACCGATTACGTTACCAATTACCTCACGCCCCAACGGCCGCTCGAGCTCTCCGACGCTCCGATCGCCGCTCCAATGAAAGTAATGTCACCTTAATGCCGCAGCCCACTCGTCCCGAGCGCCGTCGTCAGCACCGCGGAGGCACCGCACCTCCGCCGCGCCGCGATCCGATGCGACCGATCTATATCGGCATCGGTGCGGCGGTCGTCGCGATCGTTCTGGTCTTCGCAGGCTTCAATTGGGTTCGCGATCGCGCCGCGCAACAGGCCGTCGCGACGCCGACGCCGGGACCGAACGCGAGCGCAAAGCCGATTCAGATCACCAACGGCGAGAATCTCGGAGCGAAGTTCGATAAGGACAAGAATCCCGACACCCTGCAGGGCGGACGAGGTCAGACCGTCGACGGCGTTAGCTGCGGCGCGCAAGAGTACGCGACGCTGCACGTCCACACGCATCTCGCGCTCTTTTTCGACGGCAAGCAGATGCAGGTTCCGGCCTATATCGGCTTCGCGCCAAGCCTCGCCGGCGGGTGCCTCTACTGGATTCACACCCACGACGCGAGCGGAATCATCCACATCGAAGCCCCCGATCTCAACCCGCCGCAGGGCGGCCCATACACGCTGGGGATGCTCTTCGACATTTGGGGCGTTCCGCTCGAGCCTGGGAACGTCGCCGGACTCAAAGGCACGGTCACGGCCTACGTGAACGGCGCGCAGTACTCGGGAGACTTGCGCGCGATTCCGATCAACGCGCACCAGCAGATCGTGCTCGAGATCGGAACGCCGCTCGTCACGCCGCCGAACTACGCCTTTCCGCCCGGCGTATAGAACGGCTTAGCGCAGGACCTTTGCGATCGCGCCGGCGAGTTCTTGGTACGAGAGCTCGCCGCTGTTCAAGTAGGTGACCTTCTTGTCGCGGCTGATGATCGCGATGGTCGGGAAGCCTCCTTGGAGATAGAGGTTCGCGACGTTGAGAAGCGGATCGTACGCGACCGGATACTCGACGTGGAAGCGGCGAACCCAGTCGAGCAGGTCGAGTTGCGACGCCGCGGTCGTGCTGTCCATCGCATACTGGCTCCCGGATACGCCAACGAAGTCGACGCGCCTGCGATAGGCTCGATAGAGCCGGTCGATAACGGTGGTCTCTCGCTGACAGTGCGGGCACCAGGTCGCAAAAACTTCGAGGAAGACCGGCTTCGTCGTCCTGCTCAAATCAAAAAGCCCGGCCGTGGTTGCGACTTCGAAGTTCGGAGCCGGCTGCCCGATCTGCGCCTTGCCAATGGTGGGCGATTGCGACGCGTTCTCAACGTGCCCGTGTCCCGGTCCAAAGAAATAATAGAGCAACGCGCCGGCGAGGATCAGCACCAGCGCGCCGATCGAGATCACTCCGACCTTGCGTTGGCTCATGCGCTGCGAAGCTTTCGGTCGACCGCGAGCGCGCCCGGCGCTCCATAGGCGACGAAGACCGACGCGAGCGCGAGCGAAAAGTCGAGCGCGACGTGCGGCCAATCCGCAACCGCAGCATCGTTCGGCCCGAAACACCCGCAGTTTGCGGCAAGGTGACGGAGCACCGCCGACGCGACGGCTCCGGCGTAGCAGAAGAACTGCACCGCCGCGACAACCGCTGCAACGCGCGTGAAGAGACCGGCGACGAGGTACGCGCCGAGCATCAGCTCGACGTACGGCAATCCCACGGCAAGAGGTCCGACGACCTGGGGCGGGAGCAGCCGAAAGCCGGCGATACTCGCCGCAAGCTCGGCGGGGTGTCCGACCTTGAGCGCGCCTGCAATGACCAGCAGACCGCCCAAAAGAACGCGGATGATTAAGACCGCAGCCTCCATTCTGAAAGAGTCCTTGCGCCCCGCCTTCCTCAACCCCTGGTAGAATAAGCGTATGCACCCAACGTTGGCCGACCGATGATCGCGCTGCTCGCCGCCCTCCTCGCGGTAGTTCCGGTCCACGGCCTGCTCATCGCCAATCTCCGGGACCACTCCGCAATCGTCCGCACGGATCCGGTCGCCGGCATGCTTGCGGCGCAGACGCGCCGCTATCGCCTCTCGCCCGCCGTGACGCTGCGCGCGGGCACGACGATCGACGCGCTGCTCGACACAACGTCGCATCCGCCGACGCTTTACGCCGCCGCCGCCGCCGCCGCGTTCGCACCGGGGTTACCCGACGCGGGTCGCGTCGTACCCGTGCAGCTCGGCGCCGCGCTTCCGGCGGCGACCCTCGTCGACCAGCAAGAGCGCGCCCTCGCGCTCGATCGCGCCTTCAACGGCAAGACGCTCTTGCTCTCGTTCGTCTTCACGCGCTGTCCGGATCGAACGCTCTGTCCGGCAATCAGCGCGAAGTTCGCGTACTTGCAGCAGCGCCTCGACCCCAAGCGTTTCGCGCTGGCCGAGATTTCGCTCGATCCGCAGTACGACTCGCCGGCGGTGCTACGGAAGTACGGCGCCGCATACGGCGCGCGGCCGGATCGCTGGCTGCTCCTCACCGGTACGGGTTCCACGATCAAGCGACTCCTCGATGAGTTCGGCGTCAGCTCGATGCGCGTCAGCGAGAGCAACTTTCTTCACAGCGACCGCCTCTTTATCGTGACGCCTTCCGGACGGATCGCCGACATCGTCGAGACCGGAGAGTGGGATCCGAGCGGCGTCCTCGCACAGGCGCGCTCGGTCTCCGGACTTGCGAACAATCCGTTCGAACGCTTCAAGCTCGCCCTCGTTGCCAATGCGATCACGCTCTGCGGGGGAAGTCAGTTCGCCGGGATCGCGCTGCTCGAGCTCTCACTCTTTACCCTGATCACGCTCGTTTCGGCGGCCGCGCTTTGGGGCGTTGCCCGCGTCCTCTGGCCAAGGCGCACGGGATGACCTGGCGGGCGGGGCAAGGAAGCTGGATCGACGGGCATGGAACAGCAGGCCTTTTTAGAGCATGCGATCGAGCAATACGGCAAAGCAACCTATAACTTCGCCTATCGCTTGACCGGGAATGCCGCCGACGCGAGCGATCTCACGCAAGAGGCGTATATTCGCGTCTATCGCGCGTGGCAGAGCTTCAAACCCGGAACATCCTTCCTCTCCTGGATCTATCGCATCCTGACGAATCTGCACCGCGACGAACTTCGGCGCCGCAAAGGACGTTATCAAGAGGAAGTCCCGGAAACCGCTCACGCGCCTATAGAGGAGTACGTCGAAGGACATTTGAGCGAACCCGTCTCTAAGGCCCTTGCCGACCTGACGCCCGAGCAGCGACGGATCGTGCTCCTCGCCGACATCGAAGAGTGCAGCTACCTGGAGATCGCTCGGATTGTCGGATGTTCGGTAGGAACCGTTCGGTCGCGCCTGCATCGCGCCCGAGGACAGCTACGCAAACTCGTCAACCGCTACATGAAGTCATCGTCATGAACCAAACGCATCCAAGCATCGATCACATCGTCGATTACCTGCACGGCGAGCTCTCCGCAGCCGAAGATGCGGCTATGCACGCGCACCTCGCGAGCTGCCGCTCGTGCGATCGAATCCGCGCCGACGAGGTCGCCCTCACGGAGACCTTGCGGGGGCACGCGCGCGCCCAAGAGCGCGAGCTGCCGCCCGGTCTCGTCGCAAAGATCCGCGAGGCGGCCACCCGGCCGCAGCCGGCCGGGCTCTTGGATTCGCTGCGCGCGCTCTTACGGCCGGCCTTCTTTCTTCCGGTCGCTGCGGCAGTCGCCGTCATCGCCTACTTCGGATTTACGGCGCGGCATGCCGCGCCGGTAGTAACCGCGATCGATCCTTCGTACTACGTCGAGAACCACGCGGCAATGGCCGCGAGCGAACCCTTCGCGCAAGAGAGCACGCCGGTCGTGTTGACGTCGAACGATGAAACGCACTAGCGCCGCCGCACTCGCATTTGCCGCCGGAAGTTTGGCGTTCGCCGCGGCGCGGCCGGCGCCCGATCCTTTCGAAGCGATGCTCGTCGCCGCGATGACGTCGTCGGCAAACGTCTCCTATACCGGAACCGTCGAGATGCTTCGCATCGGAACGCATTCCGCCGAAGCGACGATCTACCGGGTCGAGCATCGCGCGCCCGACTTTACTCGACGCGAGTACACCGCGCCCAGCGCGCTCTATGGCGACTCGGTCATCTCGAAGGGTCAGCTCATCTTCTCGATCGATCCAAAACGACGGCGCATCGTCGAACGCCGCAGCGAGCCGGACGGCGACAGCGCAGCGCTCGGTGCGGACTATGCGCTGCTGCGCCGCAACTATCGCGTCACCAGCACCGGCAGCGAAACCTTCGACGGCCGCCGCACAATCGACGTGGCGCTGATCAACGATCATTCGGGTAAGCGGACGATGCTTCTGCGCATCGATACGGCGACGAAGGTCGTCCTCGATCGGCAGGAGTTTGCGGCGAACGGCGCCCTCGTCAGCGAAGTACGGTTCGAGTCGATCCGCTACGTCGCAGAGTTGCCGCCGGGCGACTTCGCGCTTCCCGCGGGATACGCGCTCGTGCGCGGAGCGACGTTCGGCGAGCCGTTCGAGCGGCCCGAGCGCGTCGTGCCGAACGCCGGCTTCGCGGCTCGCGAACCGCGCATGCTTGCCGACGGCTTCACGCCCGTCGACGCCACGCTCGTCGAGTTTCACGGCATCCGCACGCTCCACTTACTCTACTCCGACGGCCTGCGCACGCTTTCGCTCTTCGAAAATGCACAAGCATCGACGCTGGACGCGGCGCGGTTGCGGCCGCAAACCGTGCTCGTCGGCCGCGAGAGCGCCCTCTACGCCGAAGACGGGCCGAGCGCGCTGCTCGCGTGGAGCGACGGGAGCCTGCACTACACGCTCGTCTGCGACACCGGACTCGTCGATCTTCGACGCATCGCCGAATCAATGAAAAAGCCCTGATCAGCATCGATCAGGGCTTTTTCTTCAGCGCGGTGTGGTTAGAGCCGGACGTTGGCCGTTAGGTAGAACTGGAGCGGCATCTTATACGAACCGTTGAGCGCCGAGATGATCGCCGGCCCCAGCTGCGGCTCGTACGGGAACCTGCGGAACGGCTGGACTTGCGAGCCGGTGTAGCCCGGCGGATTGACGATGGCACCCGGCGTTCCGTACGGAGCGACCGGAAAGACCGTTCCCTCCACGTTTCCGTACGAGCAGATGTTACCGTCGTTGAACGTCCATGCCGTTTGCGTTCCGCCCCAGCAGTAGTTCACGACGTTGGTGAGCTGGCCGACGAGTTGAATCCGCGGGCTCACGTCGTAGGAGAACTGTACGTTGCCGATCAGCTCGTTTGGTTGCGTAAAGGCGCCGATTGGATCGAAGCCCCCCGTGAATGGGTCCGGAATGTTGACGACGTTCGTACAGGTCGATGCATTATAGCGATCGCCGAAGAGCGGCTTACCGCAGCCGCTGGCCGGATCGATCCCAGCCTCGGTGATCGGTATGCCGTACTTACTGCCGCCTTGGAACTGTAGCGACGGCGTGATCGCGAACTTCTGATGCCGGTAGTTCAGCACCAGCGTGCCGACGTACGGCGAACCGAAGCCTTGCGCGGCTAAGCCGAGCGAGCCTGGGAAGGTATCGTACGTCGGGAAGTTCTGCGCCGTGTTAATGAGCGATTGCGGAGGTGCGAGCCAGTAGGGATTTGCGATGTCGTTGTGCGGACAGCCGCCTCCCGGAAGCGCAGCCACCGGCGCGCCGCTCGGCGTGTAGCAAGCGTTGGCGGTAAGTCCGTTGGTCGTCGCGCCGCCGCACATGGTGTTCGATGCTCCAGGATGCTGCGCGCAATACTTCGTGTACGCGTTGTATTGGGCGATCGAGTTGTTGATCGGAGCAAGCACCGTCGTTCCCGAAGCTCCGGCCGCAAGCGGACCGTAGTGGACGTACGAGTTAGTGTAAGCAAACGACATCAGTCCCGAGAGACCGTCGCGTGAGAAGTCACCCTTTTGCAGCTGGAACTCGAGACCTTCGCTGCGTTGGCTGCCGACGTTCAAGCCGGAGACGAATCCGGTCTGCGCGTTGAGAAAGAACTGCTGAATCTGATCCTGGGTCTGCCGCAGGAACGGCGTCAACTTGAACGTGAAGTCCGTGCCCTTAAAGCGGTGCTCCCACGAGAGGTCGTAGTTGATCGACGTAGCCGGTTGAATCGGGTAACCGGGCGTGTTGCGGCCGAATGCGAGGAAGTGCGAGCCGATATAATCGGCGAGGTCTTCCTGACGTGTGTTGTACTGCTCGAACGCCGTGTTCGGAGCTTCCGTGTAGCGTCCGTAGGAGAAGCGAAGCACATTATCGGGATTCGCCGTGTACGTGCCGCTGATGCGCGGCTGCCAGATGTTGAACGTGTAGCTCTGCGACGGAACGTTCTGAACGTTCGCCGCGTGGGAACCGGCCGGGCAGGTTTGTCCGGGGTTCGGATTCGCTCCCGGGGCTCCCGTCTGGTTGTTGACGCAATTGTCGAGGTTGTACGCGTTGAACCAGAAGGCTCGAGCCGCGGCGGATCCGCCGAGCGGCGGCACGAGCGTGTTCTGCCCGACGAATCCGTAGCTGTCGAGCCTCACGCCGACGTTGAAGAGCCACTTGTCGCTCGGACGGTATTGATCGGTTATTGAGGCACCGATGAACGTCGGCTTGGTGCCGCTATAAGTGCCGGCCAGACCGTTCTCCGCCACCATGTACGTGCAGGCGTTACCGAACTGCGGCTTGCCGGGGATCGCGCAGGTTTCGTTATATTTGTACCCGCTTGGCGTGCTACCGCTGAACGGCGCTACGTTAAAGCCGGGCCCGAGCCCGACCGTGGTCCGATGACAGTTGTCAACGGGGCTGGCTCCATTGAAGGGTGGTGCGTTGAAGCAATAGCCGCCGTACGGATCGGCCGAGTTCACGACGACGGCTTGACTGCCGCCGACTCCGTAAAACCCGTTGTTGTCGCGCACGATGCTTGCCGTCGTGTACGAGCCCTGGACGCTCAGCAGGTTCTGCTCGTTGATTTGGTCTTGGAACTCGAGGCTGAGCCCACGCGAATGCGTGTTGAGCTCGTAGTCGGGCGCGAGCGGACAGAAAAAGTAGCAAAACCCCGTGTTGTACGGTCCGTTGAGGAACCAGTCGCTGTAGAAGGTGAAGCCGTAGACGCGAAGATACGCCGACGATCCGAAGTTCTTGGTGTATTGAATTTTCGTGATCGCGGTATCGTTATACGATTGGTCTCGCGCGTTCGGAGGCACCACGTTGGGATTCGCCGGAGAACCGACGTTCGTGCCGTTGGGGAAGCCGTAGGGGCGAACGCATGCGCCAAGACTATTGAGCCCTGCGGCGCTAAACGTTCCGCCGACCGTCGATCCGCAGCCCCACGTATACGTGTTCGTCCACGTCACCGGCAGGGAGGTTCCGTACGGGATCCCGCCGCCGGTCAATGTGGAAAGCGTTTCTCCGTTGATCTTGTACATGCAAGCCGCTCCCGAAAGGGCGGCCTGCCCCGTGCAAAACGGCGATGCGATGTCGTTGGCCGACATGTAGAACTGGTTTTTCAAAGCTTCGTCGTCGTAAAGCAGCTGGACGTCGTCGCGCCCCGCGTCGTTATGGTGCGGTATTCCGATATGGAAGTTCACGACGGTGTCGCGCCCCCAGATGGTCGACGTCCCGAGGGATGACTGACCGTTGGGGTAGTTGCCGGCCGGTCCAAGCGGATAGTACGCGTTACCCGAGTTGCCATAAAAGAGCGACCAGCCGGGGGCGAATGGCTGGGCGTAAGGATTGGGGCCATAGTTGTAGCCTAACGGGCTGCCGACGATGCCGATGACGGGACCTAGCCAGTTGTCGTACTCGGAGCCGTTGTTGTTGTTGATATAGTTGAAGGCTTGGTTTAATCCGGCGATACCGATGTAGTATGAGAAGTTGCGGTCCGGCGTCGAGCCGCCGACTTCGATCGCGGCTCGGTGATAGTAGGCCGGGGTCCCGATTCCGAGCGAAGCCGTGCCGTACCCGGGATAGGTACCGCTCTTGATGACCTGATTGATGAAGCCCGCGAGGCCTTGACCTTCGGAGTTCGCCGGGCTCGCGCCGGTGTAGACTTGAACCTCCGCGTTACCTAACGACGATGCGGAGCTCGAGGCGTAGTTATCGAACGAACGGTTGACCGGAACGCCGTCGAATTCGTAGCCGACTTGGTCGTAGTCACCGCCGCGAATGTTGATGGTCGCGTAGTAACCGGTTTGGTTCGGAATGACGTATGCGCCCGGAACGGTCGAGATGGCGGAATAGGCTTGATTGATCAAGCCGCCGCCGCCCAGCGAGGCCGTCGCCGACTGAGCGGACGCGTTGATCGAGTAGACGTCGGCAGTCGTACCCGATTTCACGAGCGCGCCGGCGGCTGCCGCCGTCACGTGTGCGATCGTGCGCAGCGCCTTGGGCATACGGACCGAAACGGATTGCACCGTGTCGGCAAAGACGACCTGGCCCGGAACGCTGGTGGGTTGGTAACCGGACTTGCTCGCGGTCACCGTGTACGTGTCAGGGGCCAGGGTCAGAAACGTAAAGTGGCCACCCGCATCGGTCGTGGTGGTCGCCGATTGCGACGGACTGGTGGCCGTTACTTGCACTCCCGCAATGGGAGCTGAGGTGTCGGTATCGACGACGGTTCCGGCGAGGCCACCCGTGACACTTGCCAGTGCCCATGTTCCCTGGCAAACGAACGCGACGAGCAGCAACAGCGCGGTACCGAGATGCCGGAGGGATCTCCGATCCATTCTGTACCTCCTGAAGTTTTCAAAAGCCCGGAGCAGCGGCCGCCGTTTGCGGCGCTAAAGCAGGCTGCTTCGAACTCGCTTAAGGAGTTCCTGGAACGTTATTCACCGTTTCACCGACGCGTTCGACGCGCTCGCGAATGCCGGCCGGAATCGCATTCGCAGCGGTAACGCGGCCAGGCGCTGCGGGACGTTCGTGAATCTGCGCGATCGACGCGATCGACGCGGTAATTGCATCGAGTGAGTAGCCGCCCTCCAGCACGTAAGCAACCGCGCCGCCGCAGTGCTCCTCCGCCACGCGCCGAATCGCCGCGGCGATCGGGTCGGCTGCTTCGACGCCGACGCCGAGATCGCCGACTTCGTCGCCGGCGACGTAGTCGAAGCCCGCGCTCACGACGATCGCGTTCGGCCGTACCGCTGCGGCGACGACCGGCAGCAGCTCTTCCCAGACGGCGACGAACGTCTCGGTCGAGACGCCGGCCGACGGCAAAGGCACGTTGGCAATCACATCGTCGCCGCGACGGTAGCTTGCCGCGCCGGTGCCCGGATAAGCTGGATACGCATGCGTCGACAGATAGGAGAGCCCATTGCCGGCAATCGCCTCGGTTCCGTTCCCGTGATGGTAATCGAAGTCGACGATCAACACGCTTCCGCCGCAGGCAGCCTGAAAGGCGCGCGCGGCGATTGCGACGTTGTTGAAGAGACAGAAACCCATCCCGCGATCGGGCTCGGCGTGGTGCCCCGGCGGGCGAACGAGTGCGAAGACCGCTTCATTCCCGGCTGCGGCGCGCTCGACAGC
>JBAUYZ010000017.1:0-4329 GCA_049585055.1 Candidatus Cybelea sp.
CCCCCGGGCCACTGCCCTTCGGGCGCGCCAGCGCCCGCAGATTCGCCACATCGCGTTCGTCGAGTTCGGGCAGCTCTCGCCCGCGCTCGCGGCATGGCGCGTCGACGAGGCCGCCTGCCTGCGCATCAAGCCAGAGAACGCCCGTCCCTAGCGGCGCGCCGCAGCCAACGCACTGCTCGAGCGGGGGCGCTAAGCCGAGCATCTCAAGCAGCCGCAGCGAGAAGCGCGGAAGTAAGGAGCGCGGCGCGTCGGAACCCGCAACGGCGGCGATCGCCCCGACCAACAGCTCGTAGACGTCCGGCAAGGCGAGATCGGGCTCGCAAAAGGCATCGAGCAGCTCGGCAAGGAGCGCCGCGACCCCGTAGCGTTGGGGCTCGACGAGTGCCGACCAGTGGGCGTTACGAATCTCCGCCGAGACGATTACGTCGAGCGAGCGGCCGCGATGCATTAAGAAGTCGCACTCGTTGAACGGCTCGACGCGTCCACCCAAATGGCTGCGAGGGCGCCGGACGCCTTTCGCAACGGCGTCGAGCTTGCCGCGTTCGAGCGTGAAGAGCGTCACGATCCGGTCGGCTTCGCCGAGCTGCCGTCCTCGCAAAATCACGCCCCGCGTCTTATAGGCGCGCGGCTGCGTCAGCGTCCTCCGATTCCTCTCCCTGGCCGATGCTGCCGTTGGTGTAGATGCGAACGGCCAGAATTCGGCGACCCCTCGTCCGATCGACTCGCAAGCGGGTGTGATCCGCGCCGTCGATCTCCTCGCCTTCGTGCGGAAGCCTCCCGAAGAGACCCACCGTATATCCGCCGATCGTCTCGAAGTCTTCGGTCGGAAGCTCGGTTCCGAGGCGCGCGTTGACGTCTTCGATATTCGTTCCCGCTTCAACGACGGCTTCGCTATCGGAGATCACCGATATCGATTCCTGTTCGTCGGCGTCGTGCTCGTCGCGAATCTCGCCAACGATCTCTTCGAGGAGATCTTCCATCGTGACGAGCCCCGCGGTTCCCCCGTACTCGTCCACGACGATCGCGAGCGAGAACTTATCGCGCTGCATCTCCCGCAGTAAATCGGCGATCTTCTTCGTCTCCGGCACGTGTACGGCCGGACGCATCAAGGCGCGGACGCTGCTGTGTGCGAGCGAACCGTCTGCGAGCGCGATCATCAACTCCCGGTCGTGGATCACCCCGATGATGTCGTCCTTTGACTCTTGATAGACGGGAAGCTTCGAGTACCCTTCCGCGATCACGACGTCGAGCGCGCGGCGCGGCGAATCGTCGACTGAGACCGCGACCATCTCCGGGCGCGGTTTCATTATTTCGCGAACGATCGTATCGGCAAACTCCATCACCGAATGAATCAGCTCGCGCTCCTGTTCCTCGATCACGCGCTGTTCGGCGCCGAAGTTGACGAGCGCGCGGATATCCTCTTCGGTCACGTAGGGGCGATGCGCGTGTTTGATGCCGAAAAGGCGGAGAATCAAATCGGTCGCGAACTCAAAGGTGCGCGCGATCGGGGTCAGCACGTAGGCGGTGTAGCGCATCGGGAGTGCGAGTTTAAGCGCCCAGCGTTCGCTATCGCCCGTGGCGACCGTCTTAGGGATGATCTCTCCGAAGAGCAGAAAGATGACCGTCATAACGATCGTTGAGAGCACGGCGCCCGATGGGATTCCCAACGCCAGCGCGATATACGTTGCGAGCGAGTCCGCCGCGAGGAGTACGATCGTGTTCCCCACCAAGATCGCCGTGAGAAAGCGCGTCTTGTCGTCGACCAGCTGTGCGAGGTTTCCCGCACCCCGCACGCGTCGCTCGGCGATCGCGTGAGCCCGCAGGCGCGAGATCGAGACGAGTGCGGCCTCCGAAGCGGCGAAGAAGCCTGCCAGGAGGACGAGCACGATAAGAGCGACGAGCTGGTACGGCAGGCCTGCGGGGCTACTTGGGGCCGGGTCGGTGTTCAAATCGGCGCCATTATAGCACAACGTGAGGGCGTACCAGGAGGTAGAGCACTACAGCGATCAGCGCCCCGAGCACCGCGCCCCAGAAGACCTCGAAGGGGCGATGGATGCGGGCCTCGACGCGGCTCTGGGCGACGAGAAAGGCGCCGAAGTACGCCAAGATCGCCGCAAGCGGCTTCTGGTAGAAGAGCGCCAGCATCGTCGCCACGGCAAAGGCGAGCGCCGCGTGCCCCGAAACCGCCCCGCCCTGCAGCGCGGATCCGCGCCCGAACCAGGCCTTCGCGAAGACGGTCGCTATCGCAACGACCGCGAGTGAGATCAGTGCCAAGTTGGCCGGAACCGACTGTACCGCGGCAAAGACGAGCGCGCCGCCGCTAAGAATTCCTTGATAGAAAATTAAATACGCGCAGAGTGCGGCGCCGATGGCCGCGATCAGTACCGCGCCGGCCGCGGCGTCCTTCGCGCTCTTCGCCAGCGGATGATGCGCTACGGTGAGGAGATCCACGATCGCCTCTATGGCCGTATTCATCAGCTCGAGGCTGAGCACCAGGGCGATCAGCGTGATGGTCGCGACGACGTAGTAACGGTCCAAGCGCAGCACGAGCGTCGCGAGCAGCACGAGTGCGGCAATGAGAAAGTGCACGCGCATGTTCGGCTCGGTGCGCGTGGCGTAGATGATGCCTTCGAAGGCGTGATGAAACGAGCGAAGGAAGCGGTGGCGTTCGATCGGGAGGTAGTGCGGCGGATTCGGCCGCAGCGGCGTTGACGGGCGCTTACCGCGATCGTCGGCGGGATGGTGCATCAGCGGCTCGCGGGGTACGGCCATGGAAGGTCGATTGCCTTGGCGAGGCGTCGCTCCTCTCGCCGCATGACGTTTCGCTCCGGCGCCTCGACGTGGTCGTGACCCGTGAGATGGAGCAGACCGTGGATCAGCAAGCGGTAGAGCTCGCGCTGAATCGGCGCGTCGTAGGCCGCGGCTTGACGCCGCGCCGTGTCGACGGAGATCACGACGTCGCCGAGCATGCGCTCGGGAGCGATCGCCTCTTCGAGTGGGAAACTCAAGACGTCGGTCGGAGCGTCCCGTCCACGATATTTCTGGTTGAGCGCCCGAATGGCATCGTCGCGGACCAGTGAGAGCGAGAGGGCCGCCTCTCCTTCTCCTACGGCGCAAAGCAGGCGCCGCGCGGTTGCGACCAAGGCGCGTCCGTCAACGCCGCTGCGCCGAACGTCGTTGCGGTAGTAAATCACGGCACGCCGGAGGGCGGCGCCGCGTTGGCATAGGCCGCAACGATCTTGGCGACGAGCGGATGGCGCACGATGTCGCTCTCGTCGAGCTCGACGACGCCGACGTCGTCAATCTCGGCGAGGCGCGCCGCCGCCGAACGCAGGCCGCTACGCTGACCCGGCGGCAGATCGATCTGCGTTACGTCGCCCGTAACGACCATCTTCGAGCCGCTGCCGAGTCGCGTCAGAAACATCTTCAGCTGATCGTCGGTCGCGTTCTGCGCCTCGTCGAGAATCACGAAGGACTCCGAGAGCGTCCTCCCGCGCATGAAGGCGAGCGGTGCCACCTCGAGCGTGCCCCGCTCCATATACTTGTTCAGCACCGGCTCATCGAGCATTTCGCCAAGGACGTCAAAAAGCGGACGCATATACGGATCGAACTTTTCCCGCAAATCGCCCGGTAGAAAACCGAGCCGTTCGCCGGCTTCGACGGCTGGGCGCG
The DNA here is from genome assembly GCA_049585055.1 of Candidatus Cybelea sp. Taxonomy (GTDB): domain Bacteria; phylum Vulcanimicrobiota; class Vulcanimicrobiia; order Vulcanimicrobiales; family Vulcanimicrobiaceae; genus Cybelea. Next base: position 3,673 of record JBAUYZ010000017.1, read on the forward strand.
AGAGGATCACGCGAGCCACGTCGCGCCGTTTGAGCGCTCGTACGGCCATCACCACCGCGAGATAGGTCTTTCCCGTACCGGCCGGACCGATGCCGAACGTGAGTGTGGCGTCTTCGATCGACTGCGCGAAGCGGCGTTGACCCGCCGTGCGCGGGCGCACTTCGCGTCCGCGGTGACTGCGCAGCAGGGTCGCCGGCAAGGCGGAGCTGCGCGAAGTGCTCGCATCAGAGAGCGCCAGCACGACATCGTCTGGCGTAATGTGCGCGCCGTCAACCGCCGCGTCGAGAATGCGCCGGACGACCTCTTCAGCTCGCACGACGGCCGCGTCTTCACCGGCAAGCAGCAGGTGGTCGCCGTCGGCGTGAACCGCCACGTCGAGCGACGACTCGATCGCCGATAAATTGCGATCGAACTCTCCGAAGAGGCGCAGCCGGTCGGAGAGCCGGCCGAGATCGATGGATCGTTGTGCCGTCAAGGGTTCCTAAGGTATTCGTCGCTCAAACCGCGAGGCTTGCCGAGTACCTCCGCGGCGATCACTGCCCGTACCAGATCGCGATGGTCGCCGAAGAGTCGCCGGCCGAGCGGCTCGGACTTCGCGGCAGGGGTGGGCGCTGGCGCGTGCGGAGTGGCGGCCGCTCGCGGGGGGGACGGCGGAGC
>JBAUYZ010000018.1:0-82608 GCA_049585055.1 Candidatus Cybelea sp.
TTGCAGAGCATCGACGAGCCGCAATCGGTCGCGCGCGCGGTCTTCGTGCTCGATGCGATCCCCGGTCCACCAACCCGCGAGCGTCGGAAGGTCGTGCGTCCCCGCGCTTGCGGCGGCGAGGCGCGGATACGCACTCGGCGGCAAAAACGCGCCGCTTCCGTCGCGCTCGAAGTAGAAGACGCGCGACGAGAGCGCCCGCGCATCCTGTATGCGTTCGCGAAAGCCTTCCGGAATCGTCCCCAAATCCTCGCCGACGACCACACAGCGATTGCGGACGCTCTCCAGCGCAAGGATGCCGAGCATCGCGTCGAGATCGTAACCGACGTACGCTCCCTCCGATGCCGGCGCACCGCGCGGAATCAAAAAGGCGCGCCGCAGCGCCATCACGTGGTCGACGCGCAAAATTCCCGCATACCGCATGTTGGCGCGCAGCAACGCAACGAACGGTTCATAGGCGCGCTCCCGTAGCGCGCGCGGAGAGAGCGGCGCGAGGCCCCAGTTCTGTCCTTTTAAGTTGAGGGGATCGGGCGGTGCACCAAGCGATGCGTTGGAGAGAATCACATCCTGGCCAGCCCAGGCATCGGCGCCGTTGCGCTCGACGCCGACCGCTAAATCGCAATAGAGCGAAGCGCCGTGCCGTTGCGATGTGCGTGCCGCCTCCGCGAGCTGCCGCGCCGCGAGAAACTGGAGGTACAGGTAGAAGTCGACGCGGTCGCGGTGCTCCGCGGCGAAGCGCGTGACGCTCGGCGAGTCGGGCGAGCGGTACTCGCTTCGCCAATCGTGCCAGCCGTACGCACTTGCATCGCGGCCGCGAAAGAACTCCGCGAGCGCTTCGTAGACGGCGAGCCGCTCCAGCGCCAGGCCGCCCTCGCACACGAAACGGCGAAACGCGCGAGCGCGCGGATCGTTGGGGCGCGTCCAATGATTTGCGTAAAAGACGCGGTGCAGGCGTTCGAGCATCTCGAGCTTAGCCGTCGCTACGCCGCGATAGTCGACGAGCTCGCTGCGGCGCAGCGCGGCCAGGCGCCGCGAAAATGCCGGGCTCGCGGTCGCCGCTTGAGTCTCCGGTGATTCGGCCAGCTCCGCAACATTTTCGACGTCAATATAGAGCACGTTGAGGAAGAGCCGGCTCGACGGGCTGTACGGGCTTGCGGCCTGCGGATTGTTCGGATGGAGCTCGTGCAGCGGATTGACCCCGAGCGTCCTCGCGCCGGAGCGTGCGGCAAGCTCGGCAAACGCCGCGAGGTCGGTGAAGTCGCCGATTCCCCAGTTGCGCCGCGACCGCAGCGCGTACAGCTGCGTCGAGACCGCCCAGACGCGCCCATCACGCATTCGCGGGGGCAGGTAGCACTGTGCCGGAACGACGATCAGCGCGCAGCGCTCTTCGCGAGATCCGCGGCGCAGCGTTAGTTGGTGATAACCGAGCGGTGCCGCCGAGAGGTTGCCACTAAAACCGCTGCCATCTTCGAGATCGAGCGACGACCGCACGCCATGAGGAAGCCGAGGTTCTTCGCCGTGTCGAACGACGATGACCGGCGGAAGGCTCTGCGCGTCATTCGCGACGGACTCGTCGGACCCCATCGCCGCGAGCAACGCGCGGCGTGTGGATTCCGGTGTTGCGACTCGATTTCCCCAGTAGTCGTCGTAGTACGGCTCGATCACTCCGCGAGCTGCCCGGCAAAGAGTGAGAAGGAGCGGTCGGCAATCGTCAGCCGCGAGCCTGGCGCGACCGGAAGCGTCGGCGTTGCGCCGGGACGCGCCGTATCAAGCAGATGCGTCCACCGGCGCAACCCCGTCGCGAGCGGAAGCGCGAACTCGACCGCGGTCGGATGGCCGTTGAGAATCATGAGGAAGCTGTCGTCGAGCTCGGGATAACCTTGCAGGCTGATGAACCGGTCGCCGACGTCGCCGCCGAGCAGCGCACCGAAGCACCGCAGTTCGCCGTTCTGCCAGTCGTCGTTAGTCATCTCGCGACCGTCGGGCGCATACCATGTGATGTCTTTGAGCGGCGACGGTTCCGCCTCAACACCCCGGAAGAACCGTGGCCGGCGAAAGACCGGATGCGCGCGGCGCAGAGCGATCAGCTTGCGCACGAACTCGATGAGCTCGCTGCCGGTTGCGTCGTGCGGGTCGAAGTGCGCCGAGCGTGCGAAGTCGAAGGCGAGCGCAGGATTGAAGGCCGACCAGTCGATCCAGCCGATCTCGTTATCCTGGCAGTACGCGTTGTTATTTCCTCGCTGCGTGCGTTGCAGTTCGTCGCCGGCGAGCAGCATTGGGGTACCTTGCGAGAGCAGCAGCGTCGCTAGGAAGTTGCGCTGCTGCTTGGCTCGCAGCGCGAGGATCTGCGGATCGAGCGTCGCCCCTTCGGCACCGCAGTTCCAGCTGTAATTCTCAAGAGCGCCGTCGCCGTTCTCCTCGAGATTCGCTTCGTTGTGTTTCCGATCGTACGAGACCAGATCGCGCAGCGTGAAGCCATCGTGCGCGGTCACGAAGTTCACGCTCGCGCGCGGACGGCGCCCGCGCTGGGCGAAGAGATCGCTCGAGCCGGTCAGCCGCGTGGCCATATCGGGCGTGCCGCCGTCTCCCCGCCAGAACCGCCGGACGCCGTCGCGAAAGCGGTCGTTCCACTCCGACCACCCGGCCGGAAAATCGCCTGCATGATAGCCGTTCGGACCGAGGTCCCACGGCTCGGCGATGAGCTTGACGCGCGAGAGAATCGGATCTTGTTCGATCGCGACGAAGAGGCTGCTATGCGGCGTGAACGCGCCGTCGCGCCGCGCGAGCGTGGCCGCCAGATCGAACCGGAACCCGTCAACGTGCATCTCGCGCACCCAGTGGCGCAGCGCGTCGGTCACCATCTTGAGCACGTGCGGATGATCGAGGTTGAGCGTGTTGCCGCAGCCGGTGTAGTCGACGTAGTAGCGCGGGTCTTCGGCAAGCGCGTAGTACGATTTGTTATCGATGCCGCGAAGACTCAGCGTCGGGCCGAGCTCGCTGCCTTCGGCGGTGTGGTTGAAGACGACGTCAAGGATCACTTCGATGCCGGCGTCGTGAAGCCGCGCCACCATCGTCTTGAACTCACCGAGGTTCGGCTGCGAGAGATAGCGAGGATGCGGGGCGAAGAACGAGATCGGACCATAGCCCCAGTAGTTGCGCAAGCCGCGTTCCACGAGATGGCGCTCGTCGAGGAAGTAACTCACCGGAAGCAACTCGACCGCGGTGATCCCCAAATGCGAGAGGTGGTCGATCGCGGCGGGCGATGAGAGGCCGGCGAAGGTCCCGCGCAGCGGCTGCGGCACGCCGGGATGTTTCATCGTGAAGCCGCGCACGTGAAGCTCGTAGACGATGAGCTCGTGCCAACGCGTATGAAGCAGCCGGTCGTTGCCCCAAGTGAACGCGGTGTCGACCACGACGCACTTCGGCATGCCGGCCGCGTCGTCGCGGCGATCGAATGAGAGATCCGCGCGCGGCGATCCGATCCGATAGCCAAAGTGCGCGTCGCTCCATTGCAGCGCTCCGGAGATCATGGCGGCATAGGGATCGAGCAGCAGCTTGTGATGGTTGAACCGGTGACCGTTGGAGGGATCGTACGGGCCGTAGACGCGGTAACCGTAGAGCAGGCCCGGCCGCGCGTCGGGCAAGTATCCGTGCCAAATCGAGTCGGTGTACTCGGGCAGCGCGACGCGCTGCACTTCTCGCCGCCCGCGCGGATCGAAGAGGCAGAGCTCGACCTTCTCGGCGTGTTCGGAGAAGAGCGCGAAATTGACGCCCGCCCCGTTCCAGGTCGCGCCGAGCGGATACGGGCGCCCCGGCAGCACCGAGGCTCTGCGAGGTGCCGGAATCATCGGCGTAAGACCAGCGCGGCGAGCGGTGGAAGCGTAAGCGCAACCGAGGTCGCACGCCCGTGCGCCGCGATCGCCTCGGTCTCGATCGCGCCATCGTTGCCCACGTTGCTGCCGCCATAAAATTGCGAGTCGGTATTGAGGACTTCGCGGTAGGTTCCGGGTGACGGAACGCCGAGGCGGTAGCCGTAGTGGACGACCGGCGTCGCGTTGATCGCCACGACGACCGGCTCGTCGTCGTTTCCACCCTTGCGCACGAAAGCGAGCACGCTGCGCGCCGCATCTTGGAAATCGATCCACTCGAAGCCCGCCGGCTCGGCATCGAGCCGATGAAGCGCCGGCAGCGCGCGATAGAGCGCGTTGCAGTCCCGGACCAGGCGTTGCAGGCCCGCGTGGAGCTCGTCGGTCAGGAGCGTCCAGTCAAGCTGCGCGTCGTGATTCCACTCGAGTAGAGTCCCGAGCTCGGCGCCCATGAAGAGCAGCTTCTTTCCCGGATGCATGAACATCAGCGCAAAGAGCAGCCTAAGATTTGCGAACTGCTGCCAGCGATCGCCGGGCATCTTCGAAAGCAGCGAGCGTTTCCCGTGCACGACTTCATCGTGCGAGAGCGGCAGAATGTAGTTCTCGCTGAAGGCGTAGACGAGTCCGAACGTCAAGTCGTTCTGGTGGTACCGGCGGTAGATCGGATCGTAACCGAAGTACCGCAGCGTGTCGTGCATCCAGCCCATATTCCATTTGTAGCCGAAGCCCAACCCTCCGCCGGAGACCGGTCGCGAGACCATCGGCCACGCGGTCGACTCCTCCGCGATGCTTACCGCGCCCTCGCAGACCGCGTAGAGCGTCTCGTTAAGACGGCGGAGAAAACCGATCGCTTCGAGGTTCTCGTTTCCGCCGTGCTCGTTGGGCAGCCACTCGCCCGGGTGCCGGCTATAGTCGAGATAGAGCATGGATGCGACGGCGTCGACGCGCAGGGCGTCGATATGAAACTCCTGCAGCCAATAGAGCGCGCTCGCGATCAAAAGGTTTGCGACTTCACGTCGGTCGTAGTTGTAGATCAACGTGTTCCAATCCGGAGCAAAGCCTTTGCGAGGGTCGCTGTGTTCGTAGAGATGCGTTCCGTCGAAGAGCGCGAGCCCGTGCGGATCGTTTGGGAAATGGCCCGGGACCCAGTCGAGAATCACGCCGATGCCGAGTAAGTGCGCCCGCTCGACAAAGGCGCGAAAATCGGAGGGCGTTCCGTAACGGCTCGTCGGCGCGAACATTCCCGTCGGCTGGTATCCCCACGATCCGTCGAAGGGATGCTCGGTGATGGGCAGCAGCTCGACGTGCGTGAAGCCCATCTCGCCGACGTACGGGAGCAGTTCGTCGGCGAGCTGCGCATAGGTGAACGTGCGGCCGTCCGGGGCGCGGCGCCAGGAGCCGAGATGGACCTCATAGATCGAAATCGCGGCGTCGCGTCGGTTTCGCTCGGCTCGGCCGCTCATCCAGGCGCCGTCGCGCCAGCTCGCCGCCGGTTCGTCCCAGACGATCGATGCGTTCGCCGGTCGGATCTCGCCGTACCGCGCGAGCGGATCGGCTTTGAGCGGAAGAAGGTTGCGATTTGCGCCGACGATCTCGTACTTGTATCTTGAGCCCACCACCGCACCGGGAACGAAGATCTCCCAAACGCCGCACTCCACGCGCTTGCGCATTGGATGCCGGCGTCCGTCCCAGCCGTTGAAATCGCCCACGACGCTGACGCGCAGCGCGTTCGGCGCCCAGACCGCGAAAGCGACCCCGGCGATCCCGTCGACCGTACGCGTGTGCGATCCGAGCACTTCCCAGAGCCGGAGGTGCGTGCCCTCGGCGATCAAGTAGACGTCGAGGTCGCCGAGAATCGGCATGCCGCTGGCTACGGGACTTCAGCCTCCATCTCCTCGGGTTCTTCGACGGGCTTGAAGAGCGCCTGTGCGATTGCCGTCGGTACGATCGCCGTTAGGATGACGACGGTGACGAGGGCGGTGTACTGCGCCGCAGTGATGTAGTGATGGGTCAAGCCGTAGAGGCTCGAAATCGTCCCGAAGGTTAGGCCCGTCGCCATCATCAGCGTCAGGTAGTTCGCGTTGGCGGCACCATACCGGAAGACGAAGCGCGCGGTCGGAAGGACGCCGAGGATCTTCGCGCCGACCTTTACGAAGAAGAGTGCGGCGATCAAGCCAATGCTGGAGATCGCGGAGCCGAACTCGACGTACGTGCCCGCTTTCAAGAAATAGAACGGCGCGAGGAACGTCATCGTCATCGTTTGCAGGCGGCGTTTGACGTCGGGCATCGCGGTCATAAGACCGGCGCAGGCCAGGCCGAGAAAGTAGGCCGGCAGCACGCCCTCGCTTTTCGCGTTCGTGGCCAGCGCGGCGAGCAGAAAGATGACCGCGAAGAGCACGCGCAGCGCCGGCTCGCTGACGAAACGGCGCGTGCGATCGATCAGACCCGGCAAGAGTCGCGGCATGACGAAAACGGCGACGACGATTCCGGCGACGAGCGCGGCGAGCCACAGATTATAGTTCGCGAAGAGCAGACCCAAAGCGACCACGGTTCCCAGGTCGGTGAAGAAGCATGCCGCGAGAATCAGCTGGCCGAACTCTTTGCTCGCGAGACCCGATTCGATCATGACGGCGTAAACGACCGCAACCGAGGTCGTCGACATTGCGATGCCGGCAATCTTCGCTGCATCCGGCGTCCAATGGCCGACGAAGAGCGCATAGGCCATGGCGGCCAGGAAGGGCGCGCCGAACGATACGGCACCGAGCACCGACGAGGGCAGAAGCTGGCGTCGCAAGACGACCGGATCGATCTCGGCGCCCGCCAAGAACGTGAGGAGTATGCTGCCGAATCCGGCAACAAAATCGATCCAGGCGTTGGTTCGCAGGGCGATGAGATTACCGGCGAGCATGCCGACGATGATCTCCACGAGCGCGGCCGGTATCTTGAGGCGAATGGCGATAAAACCGCTCGCCGCGGCCAGCGACATCCAGATTCCGGCAATCAGCCACATAAAAAGCTCCCGTCAAAAAAGCATTTTAACAGGAGCCATCAGCCTTTCGGCAGTTACCGGGAGCTCCATCCCGTGCGCTACTCGTTGGCTAGGCGATACGCGCTACCTCTTTCCAAGCCCGAAGCAACTCGGCCACCGACCAGGCTTGAGCGACTGCGCCGTTCGGGTGAAACGGAGCAGTCGCGTCGGCAAGCTCCGAGATCGATCCCAAGCCGCAGTCGCGCAACTGATCGGCGAGCGGCTCGAGAAACGACTGCGCTCGCACCGCATCGCGGTAGACGCGCGCGTGCGCGATCGCAAACGGACCCAGAAGCCACGGCCAGGCCGTTCCTTGGTGATATGCCGCGTCGCGGTCGCGCGGCGATCCTCCGTAATGCGCGACGAATCTCGGGTCGGATGGTGCGAGCGTCCGTAAACCGTTCGACGTCAAGAGTTCTGCCGCGCAAATATCGACGACAGCGCGCTGCTGCGCGGCCTCGAGCGGCGAATGGGGGAGCGAGACCGCGAAGATCTGGTTCGGCCGCAAAGCCGCATCGTCGCCGTCGGGTCCGTCGATCACGTCGTAACACCGGCCGGTCTGCGCGTTGTAGAACCGCTGGAAACCTTGACGCGCGAGCTTGGCAAGCCCGGCGTACTCGCCGGCCGGCTCGCCAAGAAGCGCGGCGAGTGCGGTCATGCGTTCGAGTGCGTTGTACCAAAGGGCCGCGATCTCGACCGGTTTTCCCATCCGCGGCGTGACGACCCAGTCGCCGATTTTCGCATCCATCCACGTGAGCTGCACGCCCGGCGCACTCGCGACGATCGCGCCGTCGTCGTCCATGTGAATGCCGTAACGCGTTCCGTCGCGATAGCAGGCAATCACGTCGCGCAGCGACGGCCAGAGTTCGCGAAGGGTTGCGCGATCGGCACTCGCATCGACATATGCGGCGGCGGCCTCGACGTACCAGAGCGATGCGTCGACCGTGTTGTATTCGGGCGATTGACCCGCTTCCGGGAAGAAGTTCGGCAGCATCCCGCGGTCGACGAATGGCGCGAAGGCGGTCAGAATCTTACGCGCAATTTCGGGGCGTCCGGTTGCGAGCGTCAATCCGGGCAGCGCGATCATCGTGTCGCGGCCCCAGTCGCCGAACCAATGGTAGCCGGCGATGATCGTGCGTCCATCCGGATCGTTCACCGTTGGGCGCGCGACGACGAACTGCTTGGCCGCGCGCTTTAGCTGCTCGATCCACCAGGGAGTTGTGGCGCCCACGTCCTTCGACTTCGCGCCTACGGCGCTACGCTCAGGATGACACTGTTGTTGCGCGCTACGCTCAGGATGACAGGGTTGTGAGTCGCCCGCAGAGGCGGTAAACGTGACGCTTTCACCCGGCTCTAGAGTGAAGGTGAATCGGGCGACGGCGAGATGATCCTCGCGGTCGTCCAAGCCGCGCGCGGTCTCTTGCGTGAGAACGAAGTCGCGGTACCAGGTGTTTTCAACCGTAACCTCAGCTCGTTCAGCGACGATGGAGAAGGGCGTTGCGCCCTCGTAGGCGTTGACGGTGACTCCGCCCGCGCAGGGAACGACCGAGAGCGTCCAATCTCCGGCGTGCGTGTTACCGTGAAAATCGCGGTAGTTCGCGAGTGCGACTAAATCGATCGCGATCGGTTCGACGGCTCGCAGCGCGCAATAACGTACGTACGTGAGGTTCGCTCGGGGAGCCATCCAGACTCGCTTCTCGAGCAGCGCGTCGGCGAGAGCGTAGCGCCAAACCGGCACCGATCCGTCGTCGAGGTAGAAACCTTCGATCAGCTCGAATCCGCGCGGCGCAATGCAGCCGTCCTTCCAACGATTCGTCGCAATCGAATAGGCCGCGCCGCGATAAGTAGCGACCTCGTCGAGCTTAGCGAGGAGAAGCGTTCGCGCCAGGGGCGGCTTCAGCGCGGCGACGAGCAGGCCGTGATAGCGGCGCGTCAGTGTTCCCGCAATCGTCCCCGAGGCGAAGCCGCCCAATCCGTTGGTAACCAGCCATTCGCGCCGCTGCGCTTCGTCGAGGTCTCCGCAAATGGAGCGCCCGAATGCAATCGGGGCGGCGGCGTCAATCAAACGGGTGTTTTCCTTGACGGCAGTACTGGCCGCACTGCTGAATCATCTTTGCGACCAATGCCGTCCAGCCGGTCTGGTGGCCGGCGCCGAGCCCGGTTCCGTTGTCGCCGTGAAAGTATTCGTAGAACGGAACGTAATCGCGCCAGAGCGGGCTGCGTTGGAAGAGTTCGTCGGCACCGAAGACGGCGCGGCGTCCGTCGCCGTCGCGGGTGAAGATCCGTATCAGCCGGTGCGAGAGCTCCATCGAAACTCCCCAGAGCGTTAACCTTCGCCCGGATCCGGTCGGCATCTCCACCGTGAAGTCGTCGCCGTAAAAGTAATGATATTTTTGAAGCGCTTCGATGATGAGGTAGTTGATCGGAAACCAGACCGGGCCGCGCCAGTTCGAGTTTCCTCCGAAGAGGCCGCTCGTCGACTCGGCCGGCTCGTAATCGATGCGATACTCGTTGCCATCGAGCTGGAGCGAATAGGGGTGCTCGGCGTGCTCGCGCGAGAGCGAGCGGATGCCGTAAGGCGATAGAAACTCCGATTCGTCAAGCATCCGGCGAAGAAGCCGCCCGAGCCGTTCGCGGTCGACGACCGAGAGAATGTGGCGAATGCCGACGCCGCCGACGTTCATCTCGGCGATGTTCTCGATCAGGTCGGGCCGATTCTGGACGTACCAGTCGATCTTCTTCGCGAGACCGGGGAGCTTTTCGCGCATCGTTCCGTCGAACGTCTCGACGGCGAGCAGCGGTATCAGACCGACGAGTGAGCGAATTTGCAGCGGAATCACGCTGCCGTTGACGTGCAAGTAATCGTAGTAGAAACCGTCGTCCTCGTCCCAAAGCCCGCGCTCGTCATCGCCGCCGATCTTGTTCATCGCATCGGCGATCAGCAGAAAATGCTCGAAGAACTTGGAAGCGATGTCTTCGTAGACCGGCATCTCGCGCGCCAGCTCGAGCGCGATCGCGAGCATGTTCAGCGTAAAGACGCCCATCCAGCTCGTTCCGTCGGCTTGGTCGAGCCGGCCGCCGTCGGGAAGCGGCGCGCTGCGGTCGAAGATGCCGATGTTGTCCAGGCCGAGGAATCCGCCCTGAAAGACGTTGCGGCCGGCGACGTCCTTGCGGTTTACCCACCACGTGAAGGTGAGCAGCAACTTTTGGAAGACGCGTTCTAAGAAAAAGAGATCGCCGCGCCCGGTCTGTTTGCGCTCAATTTTGAAGACGCGATAGGCTGCCCATGCAAGTACCGGCGGATTGACGTCGTCGAAAGCCCACTCGTAGGCGGGCAGCTGTCCGTTGGGATGCATGTAGTACTCGCGCGTGAGCAGCGAGAGCTGGATTTTCGCGAACTGCGGATCGATCAGCGAGAAGACGACGCAGTGGAAGGCCAGATCCCACGCGGCAAACCACGGATATTCCCAAGTATCGGGCATCGCCAAGACGTCGTCGCTGTAGAAATGGTCCCAGCCGCTGTTGCGGCCGCTCTTTCGTTGCGGCGGCGGAGGCGGTTGCAGCGGGTCGCCCGCCAACCAATCGTGGACGACGTAGTTGTAGAACTGTTTGCTCCACAAGAGCCCGGCGAACGCTTGACGCTGAACCGCGCGCTCGTCGTCGGTCACCGGGAATTCGTTGAGATCGCGGTAGAACTCGTCGGTATCGGCGATTCGCCGGTCGAAGACGCGCTCGAAGCCGGCGAACGGTTCGTCGAGCGCGCGATTGCAGAGCCGCAGACGCAGGATCTGCTGCTGACCCGGCGCGACGTCGAGTTCGTAGCGCGCGGCGCACTTGGTTCCCGTTGCACTCGGATCGACCGCGTCGCGGTTGCCGGCGACGACGCATTCGTTGATGCCGTCTTTGACGTACGGCGAGACGTTCGGCGCGCCGAAGAGACGTTTTGCGTTCGTTTCGTTCCCGGTAAAAAGCAGCTCTTCGGCTTCCTCGCAGTAGAGCCGATAGGTGCCGAGACGTTCCTCCGTTGCGCGAACGATTCGCAGGTCGGATTTCGCGGGCTCTTCGTCGAGGACGGGTTTAACGACGCCGGGCTTCCACGACCAAACGTTGCGGAACCATAGCGTCGGAAGGAGCGTCAGCTTGGCGCGCTCCGGCCCACGGTTAATAACCGAGATGCGCACGAGAATATCGTCCGGCGCGGCTTTGGCGTACTCCACGAAGCAATCGAAGAAACGATCGCCATCGAAAACACCGGTGTCGATCAGCTCGAACTCCGGATCGAGGCGCGTGCGCCGGCGGTTCTCATCGACGAGGCGCGCGTACGGAAACTCCGCCTGCGGATACCGGTAGAGCATCTTCATGTAGGCGTGCGATGGCAACGCGTCGAGAAAGAAGTAGTACTCCTTGACGTCCTCGCCGTGGTTCCCTTCGTTGCCGGTGAGTCCGAAGAGCCGCTCTTTGAGAATCGGATCCTTGCCGTTCCACATCGCGACGGCGAAGCAAAGGTGCTGGTACCGGTCGCAGATTCCCGCGATGCCGTCCTCGCCCCACCGGTACGCGCGCGAACGCGCCTGATCGTGCGGCAGATACTCCCAGGCGGTTCCGTACGGACTATAGTCTTCGCGCACCGTGCCCCATTGACGTTCGCTCAAATACGGGCCCCAGTGATGCCAGCCCGATTTCTCGCGATCCTCTTCGAGACGTCTTCGCTCCGCGTTCAACGCACGAACTCTCGAATCAGCGCCGCGATCGCTTTCGGACGCTCGAGAATCGCATAGTGCGCGCAGTCCGGCACCACGACGTAGCGCGCGTTCGGCAACAAATCGACGACCTTCTCGCGTGTTGCGCGCGCGTCGTGTTCGGGCGCGATGACGAGCGCCGGCGCTTCGATGCTGCGGGTCGCCTCCGCGAAATCGGCGTAGGCCCAGGAGTCGAACGATTCGAGCGCAACGTCGCGCGGCGTTCGCGCGGCCGCGGCACAGAGCCGCTCGAGCATTGCGTCACCGGGTGGGTGCGTGAAGGTCCGAGCGAGCCACTCTCGCGCCGCTTCCGCGTTGCCCGCCGTCGAACGCAAATAGGCTTCGCCCTTGGGCGAGTATCCGCCGCCGCTCGCCGGAACCGGCGCGATCAGCACGAGGGCGCGGACCAAGTCGGGAGCGTCGACGGCAAACCGCAGTGCCACCGTCGCACCCATCGAGTGGCCGACGAGCACGACAGAACCGAGCTCGCGCGCTTGGATCAGATCGCGCAGATCCGCCGCAAAACGCTCGAGGCGGTAGGGCCCGGGAGCTTCGTGCGATTCGCCACTGCCTCGCGCGTCGACGGCGAGCGCGTGCGCTTGCGGTCCAAGCGCATCGATCAGCTCGCTCCAGACCGTGCGATCGGCTTGCCAACCGTGAACGAAGACGAGTGCGGGCACGCCGGAGCCCTGCTCTTCGAACGCCAGCGCGGCGCCGTCGCTCGCACGAAAGTGCTGCATGGAAGCGACGTTTGACCGCAGCTTAGCGGCCGCCTTCGACGCTCTGGTAGATGCGTTCGTACGCCTTGGCGTTTTCGCGCCAGGTCAGCGAACGCTCCGCAAATGCGCGGGCAGCGCGCTCGATCCCGTCGCGCATCACGGGATCGCCGTGGAGCGTGCGCAGGGCCAACGCGAGGGCCTTCGGGTCTCGAGCCGGGACGATCATGCCCGTTCTGGCGGCCTCGAGCACTTCGGGGATGCCGCCGACCGGCGTCGCGACCATTACGCGGCCGCAGAGCATGGTCTCGCAAAGCGTACACGGCAGGCCTTCTTTGTGGCTGGGCAGCGCCACGGCGTCGGCAGCGCCGTAAATATCGGGGAGCGCGCGCTGATTCAAAACACCCATGAAACGCGTTTCGATTCCAGCGTCACGCAGGCGGTCTGAAAACTCGGCCGCGGCCGGCCCGCCTCCGGCGACGACGAGATACGGTCGAAGGTCGGCCAGCGCGGCGAGCGCTTCGGCGAGCTCGAATACGCCCTTCGCCTTTACGATGTTGCCGACGAACGCAACGACGAATCGATCGGGGGAAATCTGCAGCGCGCGGCGGCTCTCTTCGCGCGATTTGGGGAAAAAGATCCGTTCGTCTGCACCGTTATAGATGACGTCCGCGTCCAAACATCCGAGCCGTTCGAGGCTGGAACGCACGAAACGGCTGACCGCGACAACGCGCGCAGCCCCGCGCAGCGCGCGGTGTGCGGCGGCGAGCAGGTCGCGCCGTTCGAACGGCGTCTCGTACGCATCGCCGCCATGGGCGGTGATGACGACCGGCATGCCCCACCCCGTGGCGAGAAATGCCGCTGGAAGAAGCCCCTGTGCGTGAAGGAGCTCTGCATTGAAGAAGCCGGCGCTCTCCTTGAGCGCTTTGCCGACCTGTGCCCGCACTAGTGGAAGGGCGAATAAGCGAGGCGGTACGATCGCCCGAACGATCTCAACCGGCACTCCCTCGTATTCGTAGCGCCGCGGCAGATTGCGGTAACTGCGCCAGCGGTCGTTCAAGGGCGGCGCGAAGGGGATGACTCTCAGCGCCGCAAAAGTATTTCCCAGCTCTTGCAACGCCTGAATTTGGCGCAACGCGAAGATGAAGTTGTGCGGAGCGGCCGGGGATGGAAAGTTGTTCGTAACGACGAGAATTCTGTTCAAGCTGCGATCCGCTCTCGGTCGGGTTGCCTAAATATGCCTCGGGTCCTGCACGTCTCGACCGTCCACCCACCGTACGATACGAGAATTTTCCAGCGCGAAGCCAGGGGGCTTGCCGAGCGAGGGTATTGCGTCGAAGTAGCCATCAACGTTCGAGAGCCGACGGCTCGCAATGGAATCAAGGTGCATGCCCTGGGGGATGGTTCGGGACCGCGGTCGCGGCGAATTATCCGGAACGCGCGCGCTCTGCGTCATATGCTCGACGGCTTCGACATCGTTCACGTCCACGACCCCGAGCTGCTGATCGCCGGCTCCATCGCGAGGTTGTTTGGGAGGCGCGTCGTTTACGACATCCACGAATACTATTACAAGCAGCTATCGGAGAAGAAGGAAGGGCGGAGTTGGATCCCGCCCTTTTTGCGGCGCGGCGTGGCGCTGGCATACCGAACGATCGAGCAGTTCGCATTGCCGCGCTTCGCCGGCATCGTTGTAATCAGCCCCGAGATGGCGGCAATGTACGAAAGTTTGGTGCCGCCGGATAGGATCGCGATCGTGCGCAACTATCCGCAAATCAGCGCCCAGAACGTTGCCGCGGCCCGTGCGGATCCCCCGCCGCTCGCGGGACCGTATGTCGTTCAAACGGGCGGCGCGACGTACATGCGCTGCTTCGATATTCTGGTCGAGACGATCGAACTGATGCGAGAAGCCGGCAACTCGACTCCGCTCGTCGTCCTCGGTGGAACGAATTTGTCGGGTTACGACCTCCAGAGACGCGCGGAGTTGATCGAGCGAGCGCGCCATGCCAACATCGTCGTGCTCGACCGCCTGCCGTATGCGGAGATGTTGCGATGGGTAGCTCACGCAGCGGTCGGCATCGCGACGTATCGACGCACGTCCAATGCGGAACTCGGCTTTTCTACCAAGGTTTTCGAATACTTCGCCTTCGGGATTCCTACCGTGGTCTCGGACTTTGGCAACAGCGCGAAGATCGTATTGAACCACGGCGCGGGGGCCGCGGTGCCGTGGAACGATTCCCAGGAATACGCGCGCGCGGTACGACGGTACCTCGAGGATCCCGCCGAGCGCGCGCGGGCCGCCGCGTCGGCCAGCGCCGCCGCGCGGAACTATCTCTTCGAGACGGAGTTGACGAATCTCGTCGCGCTGTACGAACGGATCCTGGCGTGAAGATCCTTTGGCCCTGCTCGATCGCTTGAGGCAAGGGGAGTTCGGGCGCATTCGCAAGCGGCTAGAGGTGCGTGCGCAGGGAGGAGTTCCCTGCTAGGTGCAAAAGCATCAACGCAAGCCAGTGCCCGCGCGCTCCGGATGGCCACGGCGCTCTTGCATGGCGAGAGGGGATGAGGAAGACGGTTACGCCATCGGGCGTGCGAAAAGGAGTTCCAATCGAGCGGAAGCTTTTGCGGGCATTCGCGTCCCTTTTGGCCTCGTTGATGTTCTGGACCGTTCCGGCGACGACGTCGGCTCAGGCTCCGCCGTATACCATTCACGCCGACGACCAGCTAGCGATAACGGTTTTTGGCGCGCCCTCGTTGTCACAGACCGTCACGGTTCTGAGTGATGGAACGATCAGTTATCCGCTCATCGGGACGGTGAAGGTCGGCGGGCTCACGCCGGACGAGGCTACCGCCGCGCTGAGATCCGCCTTTTCGCGATATGTGATCCATCCCGTCGTCGGGTTGGGCATCGTAAAGAGCGCGTTGGCTACGATTGAGGTCCTGGGGGCCGTCGACCGCGGAGGCGCGATCGAAATTCAAAATGGCGATCGGCTCGTCGATGCCCTCGCAAAGGCCGGCGTCGGCCCGACCTCGTTTGCCGACCTCAATCACGTTACCGTCAATCGACTCGTCGACGGCAAGCCGCTGCTTTACAACGTCAACGTCTACAACATGCTGCTTAATGCCGACTATGCCTCAAACATGGTTTTGCGTCCGGGTGACGTCGTCTACGTGCCAAAGGCTAGACAGCGGAATTATACAAACCTCCCGATAGCGCTCTACTATCTGTACCTGCTCGCGACGCCCGGTGCCCGCTAAGCCGTCGCATGTATGAGGTAGAAAGCCTGGCGGCGGCTCTTCGTCGAAGATGGCGTTTTGCCGGTACGCTGTTTCTCGTGCTGTTTTTGTTGGGAATGGCCGTTGTTGCGCTCATGCCAAGGACGTACACGACCAAGAGCCAGATCTTGGTCCGGAGGTCGGAGTCGGTGCAACAGGCGTCGCAATACCCCCAGATCGATGCGTTGTTGGCATCAAACCGCGAGACGACCATCGAAACGTATGCCGCGCTCGCGCAGCGGCCTGACGTCTACGAGCAGGTCATTCGCAAGCTGCACCTCGGTGTATCGCTTTGGAACTTCTCGCAGATCGTCACGGTCACGCCGCTGACCAACACGAGCATACTTCAATATCAAGTCGATTGGTCAAACCCGAGGGCCTCGGTGGAAATAGCGAACGAACTCGCGCGGGCGTTCATCACCCAAGAGCGAGCCTTGGCTGAGTCAGAAGCGAGCGACGCCGCGGAGTCGTTGGCGTCCGCGCTCGGCCGCGCCGGCGCGAATCTTTCGCTCGCGCAGAACGAGCTAAACGAATTCGAGTCTCGCCACGCGCTTGCCGACCCCTTGGCGGAAACGGCCGGCACGTTGGCCGCGATCGCCGACGTGCAGTCGAAGATGCGTGAAGCCTCCGCCGAGCAGGCGCAGGACCAGGGGCAACTCTCCAGCCTCTTCGAGCAGATCGCAAGACTGCCGGCGACGTCCGGTACGCAGACATTCGGCGCCGAGCCCGATCGTGATCCGATCCAGGAGCAGTTAGCCGCTCAACAAGTGCGGCTGAAGCAGCTCCAGCTGCAGTTTACTCCGGATTATCCCGACATCATCGACGCCCGCCATCAGATCGCCAGCCTGGAGAGCCAGCTTCGCTCGAACCCGCCGGCCAGGACGTTTTCCAGCACGGTTGCCGCGAATCCAACCACGGAACAGCTTCGAGCGCAGGCCGCGACGCTGCAAGCTCAGCTCGCCGGACGGCAGCATCAGCTGGCGACGCTGGAAGCAGAACGGTTGGTTTTGAATCGTCAGCTGCGTGAAGCGCCGGCTAGTCTCTCCGCGCTAGCCGACCTTCAACGGCGTGTCAAGGCGGACCAGACTATTTACGACGCTTTGCAGACCAGCTATTTCAACGCGGCCGTCTCCGCGAATATGTCGGCGAGCGAACTCACCATCGTTGCGCTCGCGGACCCGACGCTCGCCGAAGTTCGCCCCCGGTTATCGGTCTCGGCGTTGGTATTGGCCGTCGTCTTATTCCTGTGCGTGCTTGGACTCGTCGGGATCCTCGACGCACTCGAGCGTGCCCGCTTCAGGCGTGACCCGGCGAAGACTGCCGGGTACACCTAGCGACTCGCGTCGCACCTTGAAGAAGACCGTCTCCGTAGCGGGCGTTCAGGTACTCGCCACGCGAGTGACGATGAAAATAGTTGCCGGCGTCGCCGGCATTTTTATTACTCGCGCGCTCGGGCCCCTCGATAAAGGCATCTACCTATATCTGACCGTCATTCTCGCGCTCGTCACGCAGATCACGGCCGGCGATGCCGCCGCGATCGCCTGGCAGTGGGGGAAACAGCGCCTGCCGGAACGAGCCGTGTTCTCTGCCGGAGCGCTCGTAGGGGGTTGCATCGCCGTCGTTGCAGCGGCGATTCTCATTCTTTGCGCGCTGCTCTGGCACAACTGGTTTCTATTGGTCGTGGTCGCGGCGCTGCCGTTCGCCAACCTCTCGCAACTCTGCACCAGTTTCTTCGTCACAAAGCAGCGCGTCGACCTGATCAACATTCAGACCACCTTCACCGGCACGGTGCTCCCGATTACGGCGGCGGTCTGTGCGTACGCGTTTCATCAAAAGCTCGTGGCCGTGTTGGTCGTCTGGCTGCTTGCGCAGGCGGTCGTTGCGGCATTTTCGGTCCGTATGCTTTCAAAAATGTTTCGCTTGGTTCCGCTGGTCTTGCAACGTACGGTGCTCTCCGCTCACGTACGCTTTGCTTTTCAAGCTTGCGGTCAGCAACTGCTCGCGTATCTCAACTCCAAGGTAGATCTGCTCGTGGTGTTGCTCGTGTTGGGGACGGCTCAACTCGGCATTTATTCGGTCGCAATCGCCGGAAACGAGCTGCTCTGGATGTTTACTCGCGCGCTGAGCATCGCGGCATTTAGCCGGATAGCCAGCGAGGAGACGGAACACGCGGCGGCGCTGACGGCCAGGTGCATTCGGCACGGGCTCCTCGTAGCGTCATCGGTTGCGATAGTGGGCATCGCTTCGGCGCCATTGATTCCACTCGTGTACGGCACGGCGTTTTCGCCGGCGGTCCTGGCATTGCGGCTGGTCCTGCCGGGAGCCGTAATTTGGAGCTGCATGGACGTGTTGACGGCGTTCTTTAGCACACAGTACGGGCGCCCGGTCATCGCGCTGTCGATTCAATCGCTGTCGGCATTGATCTGCGGCTCGGTAACGCTCTTCTTGGCGCCGAGACTCGGAATCGCCGCGGGCGCGCTGGGCTCGTCGCTGGGTTACGCGATCGGCGGCACGCTCGCCATTATACTTTTTGCCAGAACTACGGGGACGGCATTGGCGTCCATCTTGATACCGCGCCGCGCCGACCTGCTCGCCTATCCCACGCTGCTCACCAGAGTCTTCCGTGCGCGTTTCGCAACACCCTAAGCCGGCCGTCCCGGGAGTGAAGATCGCGATTGTGGCGTGCGCGATCGTACTGTGCGCTTTGGCGAGCCTTTTCGTTCTGTGGAGGGGGACAAACGCGGCGTACGTCTATGCTCTGATCGTTGCGGCGGTTCCACTGGGCCTGGTCGCGATCGGCCGCCGTCCATTGCGCGCGCTGCTCGCCGCTTATGTGTTGGCCGTTCCGTTCGACTCGATATCAGACATCCTGCCCTTTGGAACCGTGACGAAGCTGCTTGGCGCGCTGGTGGCTGTGGCGGCGATCTTGGCAATGCTCGAGCGCCGCTCCCGCGTGCGCATCCCGTACGCAGTTTTCGGTTGGCTGTTGGTGGTCTCGTTGATGGCGCTGAGTCTTTTGTGGGCGATCGACCCGGCGGAGAGCTCGCGAGAATTAGGCACGATGCTCTTGAACTTCGGTCTTTTCGCGCTGCTCGCCCTCGTGCCGATCGAAGCGGAAGAGGTGCAGTGGATGCTCGTGGCAACGGTCGCTTCCGGCGCAATCGCCGGCATCGTTGCCGTCGTGATGACGATGCACGGCACCGATTTCAGCGGAGGCCGGCTCTTCCTCGCAGCGGGGAAGAGCGTTACGGATCCAAACGGGTTCGCCGCCTCCCTCCTGCTACCGGTCGCGCTAGCCGCGGCTTACGCGTTGCGATACCGCGACTGGCGCGCGCTGCCGTTTGCGGGTGCGCTGGTGCTCGGCATCGCGGCGATGTACTTTGCCGCATCGCGCGGCGCGTTCACCGCGCTGGTCGCGATGGGGCTTATTGGCGCCCTTCATAGCGGGCGCCGCCTTCGGCTTTTCCTCGTCGGCCTCGTCCTTGCATGCACTACCGCCGTGCTCTTCACGCCTAACGCCATCGCGCTGCGTTTCTTCGCTCAGAGCAGAGCCCTCAGCGGAGCCGGGCGCACGAGCATCTGGAAGGTCGGACTAGAGACTTTTAAGTCGCATTGGCTTTTCGGCCGAGGCTTCGCCAGCTTTCCATCTGCCTACGATCAGGCGTTTTTTTCAGCCTACGAGCCGCAGTTCGAAAGCTGGCACAGGGCGCCGCATAGTCTACTGGTATCGACGTCGACCGAACTCGGAATCATCGGCCTCGTCGTCCTTGGGATCGCGTTAGCGCTGCAGTACCGTGCCGTCGCGAAACCGGCGAGCAAGGACAACTGGATGCTTTTACCGCTGAGGGTAGCGTTCGTCGGACTGCTCGTCGCCTCGCTCTTCATCGACGTGCTGACGAGAAAGTATGCGTGGCTCGTATTCATGGAGATGCTGCTGGTCGCGCGTCTCTACCATCCCGCGGGCGCCCAACGGCCCGTGCAGGCGCAGCGCCATGGGTAGGACGGCATACCGTCTAGCGTTCGCTCTTTATCTGTGCAGCGCGAACGGCGGCGCAGTGCCGGCGGAAGCGGAGAGCGGCGCGCGCTTCTGGGCGGTTTCAGCCCAGCGAGGCGTGGACGAGCCGTCGTGCGGAAGCGACGTCGTTCCTTGTGCGACGATTTCATACGTAGACAAAACGAAAGTGCGGCCCGGGGATACTGTCTACGTAAGCGGACATTTTGAGCTTACTCCCAGGACGTGCATCGTTACCCGGACCGATGGCCGGCCCGCAGCGCCCATTACCTATCAGGCACGTCCCCCCGGGTCCGCGGCGATTGACGGCCGTGGCGCCTGCACCGCGATGTGGCTGGAAGAAGGCAGTTACGTGCGCGTCTTTGGTTTCGATTTCACCGGCGCGCAAGAGAACTTGGCCAAAAACGGAGGCAGCAGCGTTTTTCTGGCCAACGGCGCGGACGGCGCCACCGAGTTTGCGCACAACGTCGTTCACGATCTGCCATGGAAGATCAATACGGCTATAGACATGGTGCCGCACGACAATCACCGCTACACCGGCGCTTCCTGCAGCGTACACGACAACGTCTTTCATGACATCGCTCTCGGAAAGCCGGCGACCGTGACGCTTGCGGGATACGCGATGTACATTGCTTGCGGATCCGATAGCCAGGTATACAATAATCTCATCTATCGCGAGGGGTCCGTCGGAATTCATTGCTGGCATGCGGCGGACCGCGTGTTCATATACAACAATACGATCTACGATGCCGGGACGGGGATCATCGTCGGAACGGGCGACGGCGGCTACGTGTCTAATGCGTTCTTTGTCGTCGCGAATAATATCGTCGCGCACTCGCGGTTGAGCATAATTGCCGAGTCGAGTAGGCCGGGCACGATTTCCGCGTCGTCGGAGTTTCTAAATAATCTTCTCTACGACAACGGCTCCGACTGGTACTACGACGCGAGCGGCGTAAACACGACCATCACGGCGAAAATGATCGTCAGAAATACGCTGGTGGCCGATCCGATGTTCGTTTCGGAGACGCGCTTCGATTTTCACCTTCGCAGCGACAGCCCGGCGATCCGCGCGGGTTACGGACCGGGAGCTCCCGACCACGACCTCGACGGCTTTGCGCGCCCACGCGGACCGGTGGACATCGGGGCCTATCAGGGTCGCGTTAACCGCAGATAGATGTTGGATTTCCGAGTCCTCGAAAGACCGACGATTCCGTGAGAGAGGCTCGACGGATTTGCGGACCGAGAAACCCGGAGTTACGATTGAGATCTGTCGTGACATTGCATTTGCGGCGGAGTACTACGAACAGCTCAAGGAGGTCTTCGCCAAACGCAACCCTAGTGCCCAACTATGGCGTAATCGAGACGCTTTCTAATGGATCGTCATTCCGGCGGGACCGTCGAGGCCAGTCTTCCGTCCCTTAATCAACTTGATGGGAGCTACGTTGCCGGTTGCGCCAGAGGCATAGACCGCTACGAAGCTGCAAGTGGTGCATCGTGGTTCGCCGGCCCCGTTCGAAGCGTAGATGGTGTCGGAACCGTCGACGGCCACGTCGTGGACGTCGTCCAGCTTCGTCTTACCGCCCTTAATAAATTGGATGGGGCCGACATTCCCGTTTGCTTCGGGGGCATAAACGGTAACGCTGCTTTTCTCATTATTGGCAACGTAGAGATTGGAACTGGAGTCCAGCGTCAGCCCTAACGGTATCGCCAATTTGGTCAGTCCGCCCTTGATCTTGCGCATTGGTCTGACGTTGCCTGTGGAGCCTGCTGCGTAGACGTCGACATAGCTGTTGACGTCCGAGTCGTAGATGTTTCCGCTTGCGTCCAACGCAAGGAAGACGGGGTCGCCCAGCCCGGTTTTCGAACCCTCGATGACTTCACTTGGAGCGACGTTTCCATTTGAACCCGGCGGGAAGACGAGGATGCTGGGGCTTCCGCTGGGACCATTTAGGCTCAGGACCTCAATGTCGCCATTGATTGGATCGATGCCGATGCCTTCGGGATCAAGCAGATCGGTGTTCGACCCGCTGATCCTCCCGATCGGCGCTACATCGCCCGTCGCACCGGCGGCATAGATCGTGATGGAGTTGTTGTCAAAGTTCGTCACGTAAATGTTGTCGCTTGCGTCTAGCGCAACGTCGTAGGGGAGGTCGATCCCGGTCGCGGCGCCGGCAATGGTTTGAATCGGCTGAACGTTGCCACTTGCCCCCGTCGGATATACCGTGATTGATTGTCCCTGCCAGTTAGTAACGTAGAGGCACGGGCACGAAGTAGTGCCGCGCTTGATCGCTCGGGATTGGTTGTGCTGACCGGCGATCGACGTGGAAGGCATAGTCGAGCCGCCGCAGCTCGTCAGCAACAACATCGCAATCGTCCAGGCAACCGGGGCACCCGCTTTTGAAACGCGCATCCGTTCAGATCCTTTCCTGCAGTTAAACAACTACAAGTGCCGACGCGGCGGAGAGACCATACGGGCTCTACGACAGGCTCGGTCGCTTCGACTTAGAGCCAAGGCTTCCTATAGAAGGTCGCCACGCGCCGCAAAACTCGGGCGCGCTGCCGCAGGTGAACGCCTTCTCGAAATTCGGTAGATTCGGCAGTTAGAAGGCGTGACGAGGGCTTCGGGTGCCCTGCGCTAATGTTAACAAACATGATAGGCTCGCAGCCTCGTTCTAGTGCTGCCGATGCTCTCTTAGACCTTATCGAGCGTACGGAGGCGCGCGTCGGAGTGGTCGGCGTCGGCTACGTCGGGCTTCCGTTCCTCGTGGAGAAGGTCAAAACCGGATTTCACGTCACGGCAATCGATAGAAACGAGCGGCGGTTGGCCGATATACTCGCCGGCCGCAGTTATATCAGCGACGTAAGTCAAGCGGAGCTGCAGGCGGTCGTTGCTACGGGATTGGTTGATGCAACGTCCAGCTTCGACGCAATTGGAGATCTCGACGTCATCGTTATTTGCGTCCCGACGCCGCTGACCAAAGCCCACACGCCGGACCTGCAATACGTCGAGCACGTGGCGCGCGAGATCGCGCGGCACCTGCGCCCAGGGCAGCTTATCAGCTTGGAGTCGACCACCTATCCGGGCACGACGAACGAAGTCATCGCGCCGCTGCTTGCGGAGTCCGGCCTGGAGCTCGGGCGAGACTTTTTCTTAGCGCACTCGCCGGAGCGGGTCGATCCGGGCAACCAGCGGTACACGACCAATAACACCAACAAAGTCGTCGGGGCGACGGACCCAACGAGTCTCGAAGTGGCCTGCGCGTTCTATCGCAGAACCATTCAGAACGTGATCCCGGTTTCCGACGCACGCGTTGCCGAGATGGTAAAAGTCTACGAGAACACCTTTCGCGCGGTGAACATCGCTCTTGCGAACGAAATCGCGCTCCTGTGCGATCGAATGGGCATCAACGTATGGGAAATGCTCGACGCGGCTTTTACCAAACCCTTTGGCATCATGCCGTTCTATCCGGGTCCGGGCGTCGGCGGACATTGCATACCGATCGATCCGCATTATTTGGAGTGGAAGGCCCGCGAATTCAATTTCGAGACGCATTTCATCGCCTTAGCCGGTGAAACGAACCGGAAGATGCCCGAGTTCGTCGTTGAGAAGGCGACGAGGTTGCTCAACGATCTCGGCAAGCCGGTCCGGGGAAGCCGTATTCTTCTCCTCGGGGTCGCATACAAAGCGGGCATCGACGACTGGCGCGAATCCCCCGCGATCGTTCTAGCAAACTTGCTGCGCCAGCGAGGTGCCCAAATCGCCTATCACGACGCGTTCGTGCCGAAAATCCAGCTCGACGGCGAGGCGCTGGAGTCGACCCCGGCGGGTGCCGGGGAACTCGCTTCGAGCGACCTCGTGATCGTGACGACCGCCCACCCGACCGTCGACTACGCCTTCGTCGTTGAACACGCCAAAGTCGTCCTCGACACCAGAAATGCGACCCGAGGGCTCGGCGCGCGCAACGTGCACCTCCTCTGATGCCCTCGCGGAACGGGCGGCGGCCGGGAGTGGCCGTCATCGGTGCGGGCCGCTGGGGCCAAAACATCGTCCGAACCTTCCATGAGCTCGGCGCGCTGGCCGCGGTCGCAGACTCTGACGCGGCGCGTTTACTCGCGGCCGAAGCAATGGCGCCGGGTGTCGCAACCACGACCTCGATTGAGGAAGCGTTTGCGGCGGCACCGGCGGTGGCGATCGCAACGCCGGTGCCTACGCACTTTGCGCTCGCCAAGCGCGCCTTGGACGCCGGAAAGGATGTCTTTGTCGAAAAGCCGCTCACGCTGGATCCGGCGCAAGCAATGCAGCTTGCCGATTGCGCGCGCGCAAACGAACGCATCCTCATGGTCGGTCACATGCTGCTCTATCAACCAGCGATCGACTTCATCAAAGACCTTCTCGACCGGCAAGTCTACGGTCGCCCGTACTTCATGGACCAGGTGCGCCGCAATCTTGGCACGATTCGGCTTCACGAAAACGTGCTCTTCAGCTTTGGCGTTCACGACCTGGCCGTGCTGCAGTACTTGATCGGCTCGAAACCGTCGTCCATCCAGGCCGTCGGACAAGCGTGCCTCAACGCGGGAATCGAAGATTCCGTCTCCGTTCACATGACCTATCCCGACGGTGCGCAAGCGCACCTCGCCGTTAGCTGGTTATGGCCGCAGAAAGAGCGCCGGCTGACCGTCGGATGCGAGCGCGGATTCATTCTCTACGACGAGCTCTCGCACCGTGTTCTAGGCACTGATGCCTCTGCCAATTCTCTCGGTCAAGTACACGACGCGGACCTTTCGCTGCTCTTCGAGGCGCCGCAGGAGCCGCTCGAGCTAGAGCTACTGCATTTCCTCGACTGCGTCGAGATGCGAAAGAATCCGAAAAGCGGGCCGGAGCACGCGGTGGAGGTGGTCGAGCTGCTGAGCGAGATTCAAGAGCTGCTGGATCGGGGTAAGGGCGATCGCTAATACGGCTTTTGTCCATCCAACCGCGGTGGTGGACCCGGGTGCGCGCGTTGGCGACGGCACCAAGATTTGGCACTTTAGCCACGTGATGGCGGGCGCCGTGATTGGCGAACGCTGCAACCTGGGCCAGAACGTATTTGTCGCTAGCGGTGCCGTCATAGGCAGTCACGTGAAGATTCAAAACAACGTTTCGGTCTACGAGGGAGTTATTTTAGAGGATTACGTTTTTTGCGGCCCGAGCGTGGTGTTTACCAACGTCAAGACGCCAAGATGTGAGTACCCGCGGAACACCAGCGACGACTACCTCCGGACGATCGTGAAGCGTGGCTCGAGCATCGGCGCCAACGCGACGATCGTGTGCGGCATCGTTCTGAACGAATGCTCCTTCGTCGCGGCCGGAGCGGTCGTCAGCAAGGACGTCCCAGCTTATGCCATCGTCGCGGGCGTCCCGGCGGCGGTGGTCGGCTGGATGAGCGCCCACGGTGACGTTCTGACCTTCGACCCGGCCGGCATCGCCGTCGATTCGCTGCAGCATCAATATAAAAGGCTCTCCGCTCAGGAGGTCATCCGTATCTCATGATGGCCTCCGCAAATGTGCCGATGCTGGATTTGCGGCCGTCGTACGCGGCGCTCAAGGAAGAGATCGATACGGCGATCGCCGGCGTCCTCGAACGCTGCGATTTCATTATGGGCTCCGAGGTAACGGCATTTGAAAGCGACGTCGCTGCGTACCTCAATGCAGGAGAAGCGCTGGGCGTCAACAGCGGCACCGATGCCCTGCTGATCGCGCTCGAAGCGTCGGGCGTCGGCCGCGGCGCCGAAGTCATCACGACGCCGTTTTCGTTTTTCGCGACCGCCGAAGCCATTGCGACGGTCGGCGCTGAGCCCGTCTTCGTCGATATCGACGGTGGGTCGCTCAACATCGATCCCCATCTCGTCGAGGCCGCAGTAACTCCCAAAACTAAGGCGATTATTCCGGTTCACCTCTACGGGCGGCCGGCAAATGTCGAGGCCCTGGTTGCCATCGGCAAAGCCCGAGGCCTTGTCGTTATCGAGGATTGCGCCCAAAGCTTCGGATCGCGTATTGGAGGCCGGAAAACCGGAACGTTCGGCGACGTAGGGGCGTTCAGTTTCTTCCCGAGTAAGCCGCTTGGAGGATTTGGCGATGGCGGTATGATCGTAACGAACGATGCGGACATCGCGCAGAAAGCACGAGCCCTGCGTTCGCATGGCAGCATTCGAAAATACTTCAACGAGCGCATCGGGCACAATAGCCGGCTGGATACGATACAGGCCGCGATTCTGCGGGTCAAGCTCAGCCACGTCGACGCGTGGAACGACGCCAGGCGCCGCGTGGCCCACCGCTACGGCGAGCTCCTCGCCGGAATAGACGGCATCTCAACCCCCGAGATCGTCGAAGGACACGTCTTCCATCAGTATACGATTCGAATCAAGAATGGAAGGCGCGACGCCGTTCGAGCATCTTTGGGAGCGGCCGGTATTGCGACCATGGTGTACTATCCTCTGCCGATAGACCGCTTACCGATCTATATGGGACGCTACGGAATGTTTCCACAAAGCCTTCTGGCTAGTGAAGAGGTGTTGAGCTTGCCCATTTGGCCGGAGCTGCCTCTCCAAACTCAGGAGTTCGTCGCGGCGAAAATCCGCGAGAGCTGCTGACTAGCGGCGGAAGAGTACTTCGACTGCGGTTTTGATAACGAGCGAGACGTCTAAAAATAACGAGTAGTTCTCGATGTAGAACAAATCGAGATCGACCTTTTCGCCTACGAGCGCAATGTCCGGAAATCGCCGCATGTGAATCTGCGACCAGCCGGTAATTCCGGGCCGCACCAGATGCCGCTCGTCGTAGCGAACGTATTGCTTGCGGAATTGCTCTACGAAAACCGGTCGCTCGGGACGCGGGCCGACAATTGACATGTCGCCGCGCAGCACGTTGATCAGTTGCGGAAGCTCGTCGATGCTCGTTTTGCGCAGGAAGGCGCCGACCTTGGTCGTGCGCCGGTCCGTGACCGGATCGGCCGCCCATACTGGGCCGCAGACTGCTTCGGCATCTTGGACCATCGTGCGAAGCTTGTAGATTTCGAAGGGCTCGCCGTCCCGGCCGACCCTGGTCTGGCGGAACAGCACGGGCCGGCCCGATTCCAGGACGAGTGCAAGCGCGGCGAGCGCGATGAGCGGAAGCGTCACCACGAGACCGATCGAGGCCACGCCCAGATCGAAGAGACGCTTGAGCAGCCGATTGACCGGCGTACACGCCGCCGGCCGGCTCGCAAGTAAGATCGGCTGATTCATCGCCTGTGAGAGGTCGAGCCGATACGGCGACGACAATCCCGACGGTGCAAAGCCGATCGAGATGTGATCGCGCGCGGCCCGCTCCACCATGAGCGCGGTGCGCGTCGGCGGCAGCCCCGCAAAGACGATTTCGTCGCAGCCTTCGGCCCGCAGCCGCTCGTACCATGAGAGCCCCGATCCTTCGAGTGCTTGCGCGATCGCTTCTTCCACC
Organism: Candidatus Cybelea sp.; assembly: GCA_049585055.1. GTDB lineage: Bacteria > Vulcanimicrobiota > Vulcanimicrobiia > Vulcanimicrobiales > Vulcanimicrobiaceae > Cybelea. Next base: position 27,103 of record JBAUYZ010000018.1, read on the forward strand.
CCAGGCATCGGAATCAAGCGCAGCGACGTCGCCGGCGAGTCCATGGCCGCAGAGATCCGCAAGAGATCTTCTGTCTTTGCGACCAAGGCGATGCGGCGCCGGCTACAAGCCGAGAGCTTTTCGAAGCGCCGGTGAATCATCGAACGGCTGGAACCAACGAGCAGCACGGCGAGCCCACAACCGGTAACGAGTTCCACTCGCGAGCTCGATAGCGACGGAATGATGCTGAACAGCAATAACAGCGGTGCGGTGCCGATCGCCAAGCCGGCTGTGACATAGTACAATTCGTCCTTGTCATCGAGCGCGTACGAGATACGGTAAAGCCCGAGGCGCGCGAACGTCCAGGCCGAGAACGCCGTCCAAATAAGGGCGGACTCCAGGACGTGCTTGTAGACGAGCGGGTGATATATCCAGGAGATGTACCAGGTCGCGATAACCGAGGCGGTCACGAACATCGCGAGGTCCGATACCATGAGCACGAGCGGCCGATTAGCATCGAAGCTTCGAATCGAGCGACTGCGCTCCGAAACCGCGGATGCCGGCACTCCTACCATGACCGCGGGTTCGCGGATCATGTCTGCGCCTTGCGTGCGCGCGTGGCGAACTGTGCGCGCGTCATGCGTGCCGCTAACAGGAGACGCCTCCGGCCCTTGAGAACGGTCGCGGCACCATGGATGGTCGACCGTTGATCTCCGTCGTCATTTGTACGCTCAACGAAGAGGCCTACATAGGCCCGGTCCTCGATGACATCGTCGCTCAGGAAGGGGTCGACGGGAGAGTCGAGATTCTGCTCGTAGACGGAGGAAGCACCGACCGAACCCGCGAGATCGCCGCGTCCTATGGAGCCGTGGCGGACATCCGCATCATCGACAATCCGCGAAGACACCAGGTCTTTGGCTATAACCTGGCAATCGCCCAAGCTCGCGGCGCAATTTTCTGCATTCTGCACGGCCACGCGCGGTACTCGAAGAGCTACCTCGCGAACTGCCTCGAGGTCAAGCGCCGCACCGGGGCCGCCAGCGTGGGCGGCGTCGTTCGGCACGAAGGGGATGGAGTCGTTGGGCAGGCGATCGCCCTGGCCATGTCGTCTCCGCTGGGTGTCGGCGATTCGAAATACCGTCATAGTAAGCGCGAAGAGTTCTGCGATTCGGTCATGGGGACGTTCATGGACGTCGAGCTCTTTGACGAAATCGGGACGTTCAACGAGTCAAACATCGTCAATCAGGACGGCGAGTTCAACTACCGCCTGCGCGCTGCAGGCCATAGGCTGGTAGTGTCGCCGAGCATCGAGTGTACGTACTACGTACGGCCGTCGCTGAAGAAGCTCGCAGTCCAGTACTATCGCTACGGATTCTATCGCCGCTGGACCGAGGTTCAGCATCCCGGATCCGTTCCGTGGCGGGTCTACGCGCCGCCCGCGTTGGTCGGGGGCCTTACGCTCTCGGCCGCTCTCGCGCTGGCCGGGCGCAGGGCGGCATCCCTCGTGGTGCCGGTACTGTACGCAACGGTGATGGCCGCTGCTTGCCTCGACGGTATCAAGCGTTCGCGCCGGCTCTCGGTCGGGCTGCTGGAACCGGCCGCGATTGCAACGATGCATCTCTGCTTCGGGGCCGGTTGGCTTCGCGGCTTCGTCGCACACTCGCGCCCGCGCCCCCGCTATTGACCCACGACGATATATCCCGTCTGCTTCGGGATCGATTTCGGAGCTGCGGCGCCGTCGACCGTCGCTGTTCCACCGTCGGTAATTCCCCACCCGGTCAGTGCCAGTGAATGTTTGTACTTGCCGTAGAGCGGGTTCGTGACGCTAGCGCTATCGCTCGGGTTGACGACCGCTGCACATGCCCCGACTGGATGGCCCCGATAGTAGCACTTTTTGTACGCTCGCACGTACGCGCCGCTGTGATCGAGCTGCGCGATATCGGTTGGTTGATGTGCGGCCGGATCGAGCGCAACGAGTCCGGTTTCAGGGAAGACGTGAAAGTTGGATGCCGTGTAATAGGTTTCCCAGAGCACCGCATACGCGGGGCGATACGTCAGAAGAAACGACGCATAATCGTACAGGCGCATCGCGACGCTAGCATCGGCATCGCTGTAGTTCCGCGCGTAACAGAAGAACAGCTTTTGCGCGGCGGTGACTTTGATCTCCGTGTTCTCCTCGGCGGCCCATAACGTTCCCGATATAAAATACACGTTCGGGTTTGAGTCGCTCGAATAACACTGCTCCATGACGCCGCCCTGATTCTGTATCGCGAGCTGGATGGAGTTGGGATTGTTGTGCCAGCCCGAGGCAGATTCGGTGAACGCGTTGAGGGAGCTTGGGAGTTGCTTCACGCCAACCGTCCTCTCGAGCTTGCCGTCTCGCGCAATCCATTCCTTCGGGGTCACGTGGCATGGAAGCCCGACGTGGCGATAGGCTTGAAACGGAGAAAGTCCGGAATCGTCTTCGTAAACCATGTCGAAAGCGTTTTGCGCCAGGATCTGGTCGATATACGTTTTCGCATTCTGCGCGAGAAGCGTCTCCCGGTTCATGAGATAGATCGGGTTATCCGAGCCTCTATAGGCCTCGATTTTGCGCCCGGAACAGGTGTGCGCCAGCGTTTCTACGTTGTAAAGCGGGCCGGATTTCGACTGAAACGTGGGGTTGTAATAAAATAGCGTCTTGATCCCATTGGCATCGACTTTTTGTTGGTCGTACTGCAGCACTTCCGCCCACGACAAATATTTTGCCGCCGTGGCGGGCGGCACGGTCGTCGACCCGCGCAGGCGCTTGACCACGTAGAGGTTGCCGAAGTAATCGCCGGTGAGGACGTGTTTGGCAACGGCGGTATCGGTAAGCAGGGTGTTCTGCGGCAGGCGCAGCCGCTCACCGGCCATCGGCACCTGCATGCCGGCTTGCGGCACAAAGGCGGAATTCTGATGACTGCAGCCTTCTAAGAGCAAAGCTGCGGCGGGAAATCCGGCAAGAGCCAGTGATCTCAGACCAATGCGTACGTCCATTTAAAGCCACCTCCAGGTCGTAACCCCATTCTGGCACGTTAACGCGTCAACGCGGTTCTTACGTTAAGTTAAATCCTCGAGGTTTGAGAGCCGGACTCCGCTAACGCCTAGGCGTGCTAGTACGATGGCTGCTCTTGACAGCGCTCGACCGAAGGATCGTCGCTCGGAAAGATCGTGAAGACCGTCCCGCGCGGAACCACGATGTTCTTGCCTTTGCGGAAGTAATTGAATACCCCGATGGCCGCGCCGACGCCTAAGACCGGAATCGCGCCGAGATAGCCGGGGATGCTGTCGGTCGAGCCCGCTTTGTCCAGCGGATCGGCGTTGGCGTTATGGTTGAGGACGACGCCGAGATGCTTTCCGTTCGGCAGGAGCAGATATCTCGGCTCGAGGACGAGCACGCCCGGCCGTGCGTCGCGGCCGGCCGGCGAAGCGACCGTCACCACGCCGTAGCCCATCGTTCGCGACGGGATAACGACCTGCGTGCCCGCCGTCACCGCGTTGACCGTCTGGAACCGGAAGAAATCCCCCGGGCGGGCCTCGGTGGAGTCGACGCTCTCCATCATTTCAGCCGCGACGACCGTACAACGATCGAGGGTCATCGCGGGTGCTGCGGGAGCGTGGAGAGTGCTTGCGCCCAACGCGCACGCGACGATGCTGCGGAGAGATCGCGCGCTCACGTCCTTGGCGTGAGGCGCAGCTGCGCCGCGACGTAATCCAGCTCCACGACGAACTGCTGTAAGAATCCGGCACCGAGGTGCCCGGATCCCGTTCCGCGCAGCGTCTCCGTCGTTCCGATGCGCTGCGGTCCCGTATGGTAGTCGCCGATCGTCACCGACGGGATCTCTCCGATCAACTCGACGCTGTTTCCACCGATTCCGCTCACGAGCCGCCGCTCGTTGACGGTGAAGAGTCCCGGGTGTTTAGCATAAAAGTCGTACGCGAGGTTGACGTTCGACTCGTCACCCGTATCCACTGCCAGCGCCGCCTGTAGGCTGCCGATTCCGACGTCGATCACCGGCACGAAGTTCTCGAACGAAACCGGCATGGCGATGCGGCTGCGCTGGCCGCACGCACCCAAACGTATGACGTGCGCGCCGGCGTCGAGCTCGATGCCGGTCGCGGCGAGCGCATCTGCGCCGAGCACGACGTCGTATCCATAGCGTCGAAGATCGTAGAGCACGGCGTAGTATGCGTCGGAGTAGGTTGCATTGCCGACCCGTAACGGCCCGGCGCGCACGACCTGCGTGCTGTAGCCGCCGAGGCCGCGCACCTCGTACGTTCCGACGACGGGTGCGCCGAGCCGGCTTGCCAGCTCCGAGCTCACCGATACTCCGGAGTTGCCGGTGTCGACCAAACACCGTATCGGAACGCCGGCGAGGCTGCAATCGACGATCGGAGTGACCGCCCGCGGATCCGTCGGTATCGCTGCCGGCTGGCCGCGAAACGACGGAATCGGACCGTGCGGCGGCGCGAAGGCCGAAGAGACCGCGGCGCGGTCGTCGTACCGTTCGAACAACTGGCCGTCGTGCAAAACTTCGAAGGGAAGCGTGAAGGGACCGACCCGCCGGTAGGCCCGGTACTCGAAGGTCTCCGGCCCGCCGAGTTCGCGTGCGAGCCGCACGAGCGCACTCTGCGGATCGATGTAGAGCCGTAGCGGAACGGCGTTGACGTCTCCCACGACCATCGTGCGGTAAAGCTTCCCTTCAAACGTGCCGCTGCCGGCCTCTCCGAGCCGGCCGCCGTGCGCGGTGAAAGAAGGGGCGAGAAACTGCAGCGAGCCGACGAGACGAAGCGATCGCAGAAACGGCTCCGGCTCGAGCGATTCCGGCACCGCCGTTCCATTCATGTTGACCGAGTAAAGATGCTCGCCGTCGAAATAGGTTCCGCTACAGAGCTCTCCGGTGCAATGCCGCACGGTAATCCGTAGTCCGTTGCTGTCACTCGAAACGATGCTCTGCGAGCCGCCGAGCGTTAGCCGCGACACCGAGATGAAGTGCGTCTGCCAGACGGGGCCGGCCGCGGCGCGCATGCGGACCAGGAGCTGCGCCTCGCCGCTTGCGTTTCCGTTCGCTCCCAACGTGCCGAGCGCAAGCGCGCAGAGCAAGCCGGTATGCTTGGCGAAGCCCATAAACGATGGACTTCGAGTTGCTCGACAGCTATCTTCTCGACGGTTCGCCGTCTAAGCCGGAGGTCGTGCGCGCGCTGCTCGAAGACCGGCCGCAGGCCGAGAGCGGCGCAGCGCCCTTCTATGAGGGAATAGAACGGCTCGGCTCGCGGACACCCGATCTCGCATTGATTGCTTTGCGCTTGGTTCTGGCAGGCAGGAAGGCCGACGATGCGACGGTGACATGGTTGCGCGGAGTCGTCGCTCGAGCCCGAACCGGCGATGCAGCGGCGCGGGAGGAGTACCGCGGCCTGAATCGGCGCCCGCAATAGTGCTCTCGGCGAGCGGCCTCGTCTTCCATTTTGCCGCCGACTCGCGGGCCGCACTCGATCGCGTCTCGGTCGAGGTTCCGCCTCGCACGACCCTCGCGGTGGTGGGCCCGTCCGGCGCCGGAAAGACCACGCTTTTGCGCGTCATCGCCGGCTTGCTGCGCCCGCACAGCGGCGACGTTCGGCTCGATGGCGTTTCGGTGCTCCGGCATCCGCCGCAGCGGCGTCGCATCGCACTGGTCGGACAAGACGACGCACTCTTCGCCAACATGAGCGTTCGCGAGAACCTTCGCTTTGCGCTGCGCCGAAGGGAGCGCAGCGACGAGCGCCTCGCCGCGACGGCGGCCGCACTGCACGTCGCAGCGCATCTGGAGCGACGGCCGCGACAGCTCTCCGGCGGCGAGCGTCAGCGCGCGGCAATCGCGCGTGCTCTGCTCTCCGACCCGTTGGCCCTGCTGCTCGACGAGCCGCTCGCGCATCTCGATCCCACGCTGCGCCGCTCGGTGCGCGATGAAGTGATCGGCGTTCGTCAGTGGTTCGCTGGGCCGATCCTCTACGTGACGCACGATCACGTGGAGGCGATGAGCGTCGGCGATCTCCTCGCGGTTCTCGTGAACGGCCGAATGGAGGACGCCGGCGAGCCGCAGCGCGTTTACGATTCGCCGCGTACCGTTGCGGTGGCGCGCTTTCTCGGCGAGCGTCCGATGAATCTTTTCGAAGATCGCGGAACGATCGCCGGAATTCGTCCCGAGTGCATTCGCGTCGATCCAAACGGCGCGGTTCGCGGGTGCGTCGTCCGCCGCGAAAGCACCGGCGCGGACGCATTCCTCGACGTGGAGACACCGCACGGCACGCTGGCCGTGCGCGTTCCGGCTTCGGAACCCGCGCGCGCCGGCGATCGGGTCGCGCTCGAACTTCCGGCGGAGTCCTTGCGGCGTTTCGACCGGACGAGCGGACAAGCCGTCGCGTGACCGATGCCGTCGCACTGGCACGCGGCGTCGTGATGGCCGGCGTCGTCGGCTCGAATGTCGACGCGTCGCTCCCGCATTTCGGTGGCTACCTGCTCTTTCCGGAGGAGGGCGCCTCGCTGGGCGAGGTACGCGCGCTCACCGATCGGCTGCGTGCTCGCCACGGAGATCCTCCGCCGGTTATCGCGATCGATCAGGAGGGCGGCGCGGTCTCGCGGCTGCGAGTCGGCGTCGAACCGATACCTTCGATGATGGCGCTGGGGGCAGCCGATGACCTCGAGCTGGCGCGCGCGGCCGGCGTGCAGCTCGGCTTCGACCTGCGTCGAGCCGGCTGCACGCTCGATTGCGCTCCGGTGCTCGACTTGGCGCTCGAACCCGAGAGCACCGTGATCGGGACGCGTTCGTTCGGAGCCGATCCGCAGCGCGTCGCCTCGCTCGGAGCCGCCCTTGCCGGCGGTCTTCGCGCGAGCGGCATCCTGCCGTGCTTCAAACACTTTCCGGGACATGGCGCGACACCGGCCGATTCGCACGCCGCGCTTCCGATTGTGGATGTCGATGCTGCAACGTTGCGTGCGCGCGACCTCGTACCGTTCGCGGCCGTCGCCGCCGGCGCGGCGGCGATGATGAGCGCACACGTGGTCGTGCGCGCCTTTGACTCGCAGCGGCCGGCAACGCTCTCGCACCGCATTCTCTCCGATCTCTTGCGCGGCGAGCTCGGGTTTGACGGCGCCCTGCTCTCCGACTGTTTGGAGATGAACGCGATCGCGGAGAGGAGCTCGGTGAGCAGTGCGATCGAGGCGCTCGCCGCCGGAGTCGATCTGCTGATCTTCAGCCACGACGACGCGCTCGCCGCCGATGCCGCCGCCGCAATCGCGGCGGCGGTGGCGCAAGGAGCCCTTCCGCTCCCTCGTTTGCAGGAAGCGCATGCGCGCGCAATGCGGTTGCGCGAAGCGGGGGCGGTACCGTTGCCGCTCGATGGGCTCGCGCCGCATCAAGGCATCGGTCGCGAAATCGCGCGCAGGGCCGTCACGCTCGTCCGCGGCCTGCCCCATGCAGATCCCGTCGCATCGATCGCGATCTCGTTCGGCGGTGCCGGTACGCCGTTGCACCGCGAAGCGCCGGCGCTCGCAGAGTTTGCCGCTTCGATCGATCCCGCACCCGAAGAGATCGACTCGATTCTGAGCGCGATCGCGGAGCGCCGCCGCCGTCCGCTGCTGCTCTCGCGCCGCGCGCACCAACACGGCGCGCAGGCAGCTGCGATCGCGCGCATTCTCGATCGGTATCCCGACGCGCTCGTCGTCTCTCTGCTCGAGCCTTTCGACCTGCCGCTCTTCGACGGGGCGCGCCATTTGCTCGCAACCTGCGGCGACGGCGAGATTTCCATTGCAGGCTTAGCGGACGTCATTTTCGGCGGAACCATGCCCTCGGGGCGCCTACCCGTGTGAAGCGCCTCGATCGGATCCTGGAAGACGCCTGCGGCGCCGAGTTTACGGCAACGGTGGCGCGCATCGAGCATCGCGGCCGGGTCGTCTACGAACGCGCGCTCGGCGTTACGCGCACCGACGAGCTCGCGCAAGCGGTCTATGCCGACACGCGCTTCGATCTCGCATCGCTCACGAAGCTCTTCGTCGCAACGCTGGTCTTGGAGCTGGTCGCGGCGCGAGATCTCGAGTTGGACGAACCGCTGGCTCGCGTCATCACGGAATGGCGTCACGGCGAGCACGCCGGCATCACCGCGCGCATGCTGCTCGCGCATACGTCGGGAATGAACTCGGGCGCCGATTACCGCACGATTGTCGACGAGAACGTCGAGCGATTCGCGCTGTGCGCCCCGTTGATCGTGCGGCCCGGCGAGCGCGTGATTTACAGCGATCTCGGTTTTATCGCGGCCGGCGTCGCGATCGAGCGCATAACCGGGCAATCGCTCGCGGCGCACGCGCGATCGTTCTCGCCGACGTTGACCTTCCGTCCCGGAGCGCGGCTGCGCCCGGCGATTCCCGCTACCGAAGAGGACGCCTGGCGCGGACGCGTGCAAGGCTTCGTCCACGATGAGAAGGCCTTCTTGATGGGAGGCGCGGCGGGCCACGCCGGCCTCTTCGGTACGGCCGCCGACGTCGCCGCGCTCACGGAGTGCTACCTTGGAACGCTGCGCGGCCGTCGCTGCACTCGCCTCGCGGAACAGCTGGTGCGCGCGGCGACCAGCGAGCAGGCCGGCGATCCGGTGCTGCGCCGCGGCCTTGGCTGGGCGCTCAAGACGAACGACCAGAACTCGTGCGGCCGCCTTATGGACGCAACGTCGTTCGGCCACACCGGATTCGTCGGTACGTGTGTGTGGGCGGATCCGGCGCGCGACCTTCAAGGCGTGCTGCTCACGAATGCCGTCTACTTCGGCCGCGCCGATGCGCGCGACGTCCGCCCACGTTTCTACGAAGCGATGATCGAATGCTGGCCGTCGGATTGATGAGCGGAACGTCGCTCGACGGCGTCGATGCGGCACTCGTGGCGATTGCCCCGCGCCGCGAAACCTACGAGGTCAAGCTCCTGCGTTTTCAGACGCATCCGTTCGACTCCGACCTCCGCGCGTCGCTTCTCGCCGCGCTTCCGCCGCACGCCGGGTCGATCGCCGCCGCGGCGCGTCTGCACAACGCGCTCGGCCACGCTTACGCGCGGGCGGCTCGCGCGGTCGCGCGCAACGAGCCGATCGGTTTCGTTGCCTCACACGGTCAGACGCTCTGGCACGAGGGTGCCTCGCACGTGACCCTCCAGCTCGGCGACGCGTTCGTGATCCGCGAAGCGATGAACGTTACCGTCTGCTACGATTTCCGCAGCGCCGATACCGCTGCGGGCGGAGAAGGTGCGCCGCTCGTCGCTCGCGTCGACGCGCTGCTTCTTGGAAGCGCGAAGGAAGATCGCGTCGCGCTCAATCTCGGCGGAATCGCGAACGTGACGCTGCTGCGCGCGGGGGCATCGCCGGACGATGCGATCGCCTTCGACACCGGCCCCGCGAACATGCTGCTCGATGCGTTCGTCTTCGAGGCAACGCGCGGCGAGCGGCACTTCGACGATCGCGGCGCGCTCGCCGCCGAGGGACGCGTCGACCAAGAACTGCTCGAGGCAATGCTTGCCGATACCTACTTTTCGGTCGCACCGCCCAAGACGACCGGACGCGAGCGCTTCGGCGCTCAGTTTCTCGCCCGGCACGGCGAGGCGCTAACGCGCCTCTCGCTCCAAGACGGCGCCGCGACGCTCGTGGAACTGACGGCGCGCTCGGCTGCGGAAGCGATCGAGCGGTGCGGATTCGCGAGAGCGCACGTGATCGTCAGCGGCGGTGGTGCGCGTAACGCGACGCTCGTGCGCCGGCTCGCCGCACGGCTCGACGGCTCGCGCGTCGAACCCTCCGACGCGATGGGCATACCCGCCGATGCGAAAGAAGCGATCGCCTTTGCGGTACTCGGTTACGAGACGCTCCGCGGACGCGCATCGAACGTTCCGGCCGCGACCGGTGCCGCGCGTCCGGTCACGCTCGGTGCGATCGCGCCGCACGAGCTCGAGGCGATGCTCGGCGAGATCGCACGTGAATGCGCGGCGGCAACGTGAACGACGAGCTCGCGCCGACCGAACGCGCGAACCCTCGCACCATCGGTCTCGATCGCTTGAGTACGCCGGCACTCGTCGAGCTGCTCGTCTCCGAGCAGAGCGAGGCAGTGCTTGCGGTGCTAGCGCAGACGCAACCTCTTGCAGTGGCGGTCGACGAGATTGCCGCACGCCTCTCGCAGGGCGGCGTACTCCACTATGCCGGCGCGGGGAGCAGCGGGCGCATCGCCGTGCTCGACGCTGCCGAGATGCCGCCCACCTTCGGAACCGCACCCGAGCTGGTGCGGGCGCACTTGGCGGGGGGTACCGGCGCGCTGGTGCGGTCGATTGAGGGCGCTGAAGACGACGGCGAGGCGGGAGCGGCGACCATCCGCGATTTCGTCAAGCCGGGCGACGCGCTGGTCGGGATCTCGGCGAGTGGTGGGGCGGCTTTCGTCGTGAGGGCCGTCGAGACGGCGCGAGCGAGCGGAGCCTACACGCTGGCAATCACGAGCGTCGCCGGTTCGCAGCTCGCCGATGCAGCGCACGCGGCAATCGTATTGAAGACGGGAGCGGAAGCGCTAACGGGCTCGACCCGTATGAAGGCGGGGACCGCGCAGAAGATCGTGCTCAACGCCCTCTCGACCGCGGTGATGGTACGGCTTGGAAAAGTCCACGAGAATTTGATGGTCGATCTCGTCGCTTCGAACGCAAAACTACGCCGCCGTGCGATTCGGTTGGTCTGCGACCTGGCTCGCGTCGACGAGGCCCGCGCGAGCGAGCTGCTCGACGCCGCCGGCGGGCGGGTAAAGATTGCAGTCGTGATGGAATACCGCGGGCTCGATGCGCCGCAGGCTCGCGCGTTGCTCGACGCGAGCGGCGGTTCACTCCGAGCTCTGCTCTGATGGCGCTCTTCGCGTTCGTTCTTGCAACGATTGCGTTCGTTCCAATCGACGACCGGCCGGTAAGCTATCAGCTTCCCGTTATGCTCGGCCGGATTGCCGGAGTTCCGGTCGACGCGCCGCCGCGCGCATTGCTCGGCCGATTCCTCGAAGGCGGCAGCTCGGATGCGTTAATTCGCTGGCTCAATCACGAGGCGGCGTATCGCCGGGCGGAGGCGTTCGTCGTTTCGACCGATATGCTTGCCTACGGGGGTTTGACGGCGTCGCGCATTCCTGGAACGTCGTACAACGACGCGTACTTCCGTCTGCGCGAACTCTCGCATTTGCGCGAGCGTTCTCCCGGCGCATGGATCGGTGCGTTCGGTACGATCATGCGCCTCGCACCGACGGGAGTTCCCGCCGGTACGAACTTCTTTGCATCGTATCCCGTTTGGTCGTACCTGCAGGAGTATGCCAACCTGCACGATCCGTTGCTGCGCAGCGAAACGTCGCGCGCCGCGCAACTCCGGGATTTAATCGGCGCGGCGACGCTCGATGCCTACCTCGCTACGCGCGCTCGTAATCTGGCCGTCGACCGGCTGTTGCTGCGGTTGACCGCCGCCGGGGCGATCGATCGGCTCGTCCTGGGACAAGATGACGCCGGCCCGGTCGGGCTGCACGTTCCCGACGTCGCGCTGCTCCAGGCCGAGCTTGCGGCGGCATCGCTCCAAGATCGCGCTTCGATCGAGCCCGGCGCCGACGAGCTGGGTGCGGCGCTGGTCGCGCACGCCATCGCCCGCGCGGCCGCGTGGCGTCCTCGCATCGCCGTGCGCTATTCGGCGCCCGACGGGGCGCTCTATCAGGACCCGATCGAATACGCACCGGTCTCCACGGCGATCGATGCACTGATACCGGTCTGCGGCGGGATCCGCGTCGACGAAAATCCCGAGATAGCGCTCTACGTGCGCGTACCGAACACAACTCCCGCGCAGGACGATGCGTTCGCGGCGGCGATCGCGCAGGATCGTTCCTCCGGACGCGCGGTGGCGCTCGCCGATCTCTCCTATTTGGTCTCCTACTCGCAGCAGGCCGATTTCGCGCGGCGCATTCTAGCATCGGGAGTAGCGGCGCAGCTCGACGCATACTCCTCGTGGAACACTAATGCCAACACCGTCGGAACGGCGCTCGCCGAAGCAATTGCGGCAGGCGCGGGTCGGCGCATGCACACCTACGACGCGCTCGCCCACCGCACGCTGACGTTCGAGATATTCCTCGACGACTACGCATTTCACGACGAAGTGCGTCCCGATCTCAACGCGACGCTCGCCGCGCAAGGAATCACCGATCATACGCTGCTCGCACCGGAGGTCGCGACGAAGACGGCGCAACGCGCGAACGCCTTGCTCTGGGAGTATGCGCTGAAAATTCTTCCGCAGCTCGACCCCGGTTATCATATCGCGGCGATTGCGATCGGGCTGCCCTGGAGCCGCACGTTCGAAACGTCGATCGACGTCGGGCTCGCGCCGGACCTTTAAATAAATAAAGGAAGAAGGATGACCGGTGACCGGCCATCCTTTTTCGTATGTAGCGTTCCCTAACGCCGGGGCGCTAGTCTACTGAGCGGAACGCGGGTTATACGCGCAGCCTTCCGGATCGTAGCTGGCGCTCAGCCCGTTGTTGAAGCTGTACCAGTACGTCAGTGCGCTCGGGCTGTAGTAGTAGACGTCCATCTGTCCGTTGAGGAAGTCGCCGGCACAGTAGGTCATCGACTGCTTGTTCAGGTGGCCGAATACCGCCTCACCCGTCATGGTGAAGGGTCCGCCCACGAGCGTGCACGCCGGGTTGCAACCCGAGTACACGTAGAGTGCGCTGTTGAACGCGCTGACCGCGACCAGGTTACCGTTCTTGTCGATATCCAGACCGCCGTAATACGTGTTCATGTAACCCGTTGCCGCTTGCCCGGATCCGGTGCAACCGGCGAAGTAGGTGAGCGTTGCCGTTCCGGCCGAGCTGGTCGCCGAAGCCCAGCAGTTCCCGCTGTTGTCCATCGCCACGCCCGCGACTTCGTACATGTTCGGGTTGGTGAGGTTCTGCGTGCAACCGCCCGCCATCGTGCAGACCGAGACGCTGCCCGATCCGCTGGTGTCGAAGATGTTGCCGACCGCAACCGTTCCGTTCACCGCATCCGCGCTGGAGGCGTCGGACGGCTGGCCGTACGGATCGGAGAAGGATCCAGCTTCGGCGCCGCACATGCCGGGTCCGCTGAAGACGATGACCGTGCGGGTGCCGCCGTCGGGATCGATCAGGTTGCCCTTACCGTCGACGGCGATGCCGTTCGGAGCCGAAACCGGCCCGACGCTGCACGTCGGCGGATTGTTCGACGTATTCTTGTGTTGGTAGCCAAAGATGCTGGTGCCCAAAAACTCGCTGGCATAGATGCCACCGCTGTTCCCATGCTTCTTGCCCAGTTGGGTCAGAACTTCATGGTAGCGCGTCGCGGCGCCCTGTAATCCTGCCGTATTAGCCGGGTAGGACCAGTGCGGAATGAAGCGCCCGTGCGAGAAATGGGATTGCGTTTGCGCGATGCTGCTCGGCGCAGACGGCGTCGTCTGAGACATTCCGGAGCAGCCCGCGAGTAACGCCACAGCGACTGTCGTACACAGCGCTGACGAGATCAATCGCATAGGTGAAATCTCCTTAGCAGTAGCTGGAGTGTGGCCGGGGATACCCCGGGTCCCGGTGAGCTTTCGTCATCACCCGGCGCTTCCCCGCCAAGGCGGCGCTTTCGTGCCCTGGCTTGGGTAGCCGCCACGGGCTGCCTGATCCCGAAGCCGCCGGGCGCATGTCGCAAGGGCGGCCGGTGGACCGGCTGCCCTTGCCATCCGAACGAGCGCGATTATTGCTTCGAGCGCGGGTTATAGGCGACGCCCTCGACCGTATACGTTACGTTGAGCCCGTTATTGTAGCTATACCAGTACGTGAGTGCGTCGGGACTGTAGTAGTAGACATCGACTTGACCGTCGACGGTGTTGCCGGCCATGAACGTCATCGACTGACGGTTCACCGCGCCGAAAACCGATTCACCCTGGAGCGGAAACGGGCCGCCGACGAGAGTGCAGTCGGGATTACAACCCGAGTAAACCCAGAGCTGCTGGCCGAGCTTGTCGACCGAGACCAAGTTTCCGTTTGCGTCGATGTCGAGGCCGCCGTAATCGACGTTCATAAATCCGTTCGCTTGTTGACCCGACCCGGTGCAGCCGGCGAAGTACGTGAGCGTTGCAACGCCGGTAGTGTCCTCGGCCGACGCCCAGCAGTTTCCGCTTTTATCCATCGCGACACCCGCGACCTTATACATCGCGGCGTTGGTTAGATTCGCGGTGCAGCCGCCCGAAAGCGTGCAGACTGAGACGCTGCCCGCAGTACTGCTCGGGCCGAAGATGTTCGCGACCGCGATCGTTCCGTGGACTGCATCTTGGCTTGCAGCATCTGAGGGTTGCCCGTAGGGATCCATCACCGTTCCGACGGGCGAACCGCACATGGCGGGGCCCTGCCAGACTTCGACTTCACGGTATCCCGAGGGCGTACTGCCCAGGGGTGTCATAAGGTTCCCCTGACCATCCACCGCGATCCCGTTGATGTAATCGGCGCCGGACGGTACGCTGCAGACCGGCGGATTGTTCGAGGTGTTGCGATTCTCGTATGCAAGAACCGCGGAGCCGTAGAACTCGCTGACGTACATGCCCTTGCTCGGGGCCGTTCCGGATCGCCGGCGTATTCCACCCAGCGTTTGCCGGTACCATGGACGGGCGGTTTTGTCGTTCTCTAGGTTAGCGGGGAAGGTCCATTGCGGTCTGTGATGTTGGCGCAAATGCTTGAGTTGCGTCTGCCCTATGGCGCTCGGTCCCGAAGGGTTCGTTTGGGACGCATTGCCGGAGCATCCGGCGAGTAGTGCCACAGCGACTGTCGTACAGATCGCCGTCGATAACGATCGCATAGCTCATCTCCTTACGCAGCAACTAGCGTACAGCGGGGTTACCTAGCGTGCACCGGCTATCCTTTTAAGCGCCGCGCGGACGTCGAAAGGAAGCGGCAGTGCACCGTCGGCAATGCACGCGCGGTTGCCGTCCCACTGCGGCGCCGGCCCCTCCGCGAGCGGCGGCTCCACGGCGAAGCGCACGCGGCCGAGATCGCGGGCGAACCGCATGGTGTACATCGCGCCGCCGTCAATCTCGCTGCAGACGAGCACGACGGCGTGGGCATGCGCCGCTTGGAGCCGATCGCGCGCGATCCGCGAACCCTCGGAAACGCACGTTCCCGGCGGCAGCAGCGTCGCAACGGCTCCGCCCGACGCTACGATGGCCGCTTCGAGCTCCGCGTGCTCCGGCGGATCGGTGCAGCCGAAACCGTAGCCCACGAACGCGACCGTCGACGTCCCGGCATCAATTGCCCCGCGATGCGCGGCAGCATCGATTCCGGGAGCCAATCCGGCGACGACCGGTTCGCGCAGCCGGTAGGCGAGATCGTAGGCAAACGCCGCCGCTTCGGGCGGCGGCTGACGACTCCCGACAATTGCGACGCCGGCGCGCGGAAGTCGTCCGCGAACGTAAAGAGTCACCTACCTATCGACGTATGACCGGTCGAGCTTGCCGGTAGCGTGGCATCCCAGCAATCGCAGTGTGCGGACGACGCCGCTGCGAAGAATCTCGATCGCACGCGAAACGCCGGCGCCGCCTCCGGCTGCGAGTCCATAGGCGTAGGCGCGCCCGACGAGGACCGCGCGTGCGCCCAGAGAGAGTGCCTTGACGACGTCCGAGCCGCGGCGAATCCCGCCATCCAGGTAGACTTCGGCGCGATCGTTCACGGCTTCGACGACTTCAGGGAGAGCGCTGATGGTCGCTGCGACGCCGTCGAGTTGGCGGCCACCGTGATTGGAAACGACGACGGCATCGGCGCCGGCCTCGAGCGCGCGACGAGCATCCTCCGCGGTGAGAACTCCTTTAATTACGATTGGGCGGTCCCACATCTCGCGGATCCACGCAACGTCCTCCCAGGTGACCGTCGATTCTTCGAGTGCGGCGGCGACGTTTGCATAGGCCATTGGACCGGTCTGAGGCAGAACGACGTTCGGAAATTTCATCATTCCGCCGTCGCGCAAGAAGTCGAGGAGCCATCGCGGACGTGCGAGGATTTGCGACGCGTACGGAAGCATCGCGCCGACGTTACCGCCCGTCAGCTCCTTCGCGCCGTTGCGGAGATCGCGCTCGCGCAATCCCGCGACCGCAGTGTCGATGGTTACGACGAGCGCGGAGAAGCCTGCGCCGTGGGCGCGTGCAATCGCGGCTTTCGCTACCTCGCGTCCGCCGACCAGATAGAGCTGATACCAGAGCGGCCCGGAGCATGCGTCGCGAACCTCCTCCAGCCTACAGCCGGAGAGCGTCGACAAGACGTACGCCGTTCCCGCCGCACCGGCCGCGGCCGCAGCGACGCATTCGCCCCGCGGAAAGAAGAGACGGCTGCTGCCGACCGGCGCGAGCAGAAACGGAAGCTCGAGCGTCGTTCCGAGGACCGTCGTGCGAAGGTCACACGGCGCGTTGGCGACGGCGTTGCGCGGGCGAAACCGCACGCGTTCGAACGCGTCGGAATTTTCGCGCAACGTCGCCTCGCTCTCCGCGCCGCCGTCGATGTAATCGAAGACGACGCGCGGAAGGCGGCGTCGCGCGAGCCTCCGCAGATCCTCGATGTTGACCGCGTTCACTTGGAGCCCTTGACGTTTGCCCTCAATAGAGGATACCCTTTGGTCGGTCATGGACGCACGGTTTATCGCGACGGCATTTGCGACGGCATTTACGATCATCGACCCGATCGGCATGATTCCGATGACGCTTGCGGCGACGGCGCGGATGCTGCCGGAGCGGCGCAAGGCAATCGTCGATCAGGCGGTGCTCGTAGCGGCCGGCATCATGCTCTTCATGGGTGTCGTCGGCCGGGTGCTTCTCGAGTATCTCGGTATCACGCTCCCAGCCTTCATGATCGCCGGCGGCATATTGCTCTTTTTGATTGCGATCGATATGCTCTTCGCGCGCCCGACGCGCGCGAAACGTACCGAGGACGAAGAGCGCGAAGCGGCCGCGAACGAGAACCCCGCCGTCTTTCCGCTCGCAGTGCCGATGATTGCCGGGCCCGGTACCATCGCAACGGTGCTTCTATTGGTAAACATTTCGCGCGGCGATCGCCTCGACTTGGTCGTCGTTGCCGTTGCGTACGCTGTGGCGCTGGTCGTGACGTGGCTCTGCATGCGCGGCTCGTCTTGGCTGCTCGGCGTGATCGGAACGACCGGCATCCACGTCGTGACGCGTCTGCTCGGAATCATCTTAGCCGCGCTTGCAGTTCAATTCGTACTCAACGGACTCGGGCAGACCCCGCTGCTACGGCGCTGAAGAAGTGCCGTTCGCCGTGGCCCATTCTTGATAGACCGACTTCTCGATCGGCGGCAGTTGCGCGTCGGGCGGCAGCTTGAATCCAATGAGCGGAAGCGGGAACGGAATCGGATGCGGCGGCAGCTTGAACGGATCGGAGCCGGGGTCGAAGCAGAACGGCCAGAGGATGTTCCCACTCTCGGTCGCGCCGTCGGGATACGTGTACTCGTATCGGCCGTAGTAGCAATCGCGTCCCTCCTGGCGCCAGCTCTGCACGGGCGTGATGATCCCGTTGCCGTGCTCGTTGCCGCGCATCGTTGAAGGGATGTCGAACGCGTAGCTCTTGGTTGACGACTCTCGCGCCGCGGGGTCGATGGTCGGAATCGCGCGCGGGTCGTTCTGTTCGTTGAGCTGCGCGACTTCGCGGGCAAAGCCGGCCTCGTCGCGCTCGATCTTCGAAGGAACGCTTAGGCTTCGCTTGGATACTTGCGGCGGCGCCGGGCGCGTCGTCACGCGCGCGATCTCGGGGCGTGGGACCGTCGCCGGCGCGGATTGATGCTGACGAACTGGACGAAGCGCGCGATGCGGCGCGGGCGACGGCTCAGCCGCTTTCTTAATGGTAACGATCGTCGTTTGCGAGACGACCTCTTTCTCGCCCTTCGGTACGATCGAGCGGGCAATTGCGTAGAAGAGCAGCGTCAGGACGATAAGGTGAAAGGCGGCCGAGACGATCGACGACCAAAATAGCGCCCGGTTGCGCCGTTCGAACTTTCCCGAGATCAACGCTGGCAAAGTTCGATAAGGACGCCGTCCGTTGCCTTTGGATGAAGAAATGCGATGAGGCTGCCGTGCGCGCCCCGTCGCGGGCGTTCGTCTAGCAGCTCGACGCCGGCAGCCTTAAGCTGCGCGAGTTTTGCTTCGATGTCGTCGACGCGGTATGCGGTGTGATGGAGTTTCGTCGCCGCGTCGCCGCGATAGCGCGCGATCGCCGAGGTTTCGTCGAGCGGCAAGAGCAGCTCCACGAACGCTTCGCCGGCTTTGAGTCCAACCGTTTCAACGCCCTGATCGTAAACGATCTCGCGAAAGACTTCTTTGAATCCGAGCGTTTGCGTATAGAGCCGGATTGCGGCCTCGAGGTCCTTTACGACGATGGCGACATGATCGATTTCCACTTGCAATCTCGTTGGTTACGCGACGACTTCTCTGGACCGGTAGGTGCCGAAGACTTCCCGCAGCAGATTGCAGATCTCGCCAAGCGTGACGCCGACCTCGACTGCGTCGACGAAATGGGGCATGAGATTCTCGCCGCTCTGCGCGGCCGAGCGAACGAGTGCGAGGTGGCGATCGACCGCCACGGCATCGCGCGACGCGCGAAACGCTCGCAGCCGCTCGACCTGCTCGCGTTCGACCCGCTCTTCAATTCGCTGCAGCGGTATTTCGCGGCCGCTCTCCGCCTCGGCGAAGCGATTGACGCCGACGACGACGCGCTCGCCGCGCTCGACGGCCTGTTGCGCCAAATAGGCCGATTCGGCAATGCGCGCTTGCATCCACCCGCTTTCGATCGCCGCAATGCTGCCGCCCATCGCATCGATCTCGCCGACGAGCGCGCGCGCTTGGCGCGCGAGCGCGGCCGTGAGCGTCTCGACGTAGTAGGAGCCGGCGATCGGATCGACGACGTCGGTAACGCCCGACTCGTAGCCGATGATCTGTTGCGTTCGCAACGCGGTCTTCGCGCTCTCCGCAGTTGGGAGTGCGAGCGCTTCGTCTTTGCCGTTGGTGTGGAGCGACTGCGTGCCGCCCAATACGGCGGCGAGCGCTTGAATAGTAACGCGCACGACGTTGTTCTCGGGCTCGAGAGCGGTCAGCGTCGAACCCGCGGTCTGCGTGTGAAAGCGCATCATCTGCGAGCGCGGATCGCGGCACCCGAACTCGTCACGCGTGATCTGCGCCCAGAGCAAACGGGCCGCCCGGAACTTGGCAATCTCTTCGAAGAAATCGTTGTGCGCGTTCCAGAAGAAGGAGATGCGTGGAGCCACGTCGTCCAACGCGATGCCCGCGTCGCGTGCCGCCTGCAGGTACGCTTTGCCGTTGGAGAGCGTAAAAGCGATCTCTTCAACCGCCGTGGAGCCCGCCTCGCGAATGTGGTAGCCGGAGATCGAAATGGCGTTCCATTGCGGAACTTCCCGCGCGCAGTACGCCATCACATCGGTGACGAGGCGCATCGATGGCTTCGGCGGATAGATGTATGTGCCGCGCGCGACGTACTCTTTAAGGATGTCGTTCTGGACCGTTCCGCCGAGCCTATCGAACGGGATTCCGCGCCGCCGCGCGACGGCGAGCAGCAGTGCGAGCAGAATTGATGCCGGAGCGTTGATCGTCATCGATACGGTGACCCGATCGAGCGGAACGCCGTCGAGAAGCGTCTCCATGTCGGCGATCGAGTCGATCGCAACGCCGACCTTTCCGATCTCGCCGCGCGCCTGCGGCGCGTCGGAATCGTAGCCGAGCTGCGTCGGCAGATCGAAGGCAACCGATAATCCGGTTTGTCCGCGCGCGAGCAAGTATCGATAGCGCGAGTTCGATTCGGCTGCGGTCGCGAAACCGGCGTACTGCCGCATCGTCCAGAGGCGGCCGCGATACATGTCCTTACGGATTCCGCGCCCGTACGGAAAAGCGCCGGGCTCGCCGAGATCGATCGGGCTTCCCTCGATTCCGTCGTAGACCGGCCGAATCGGAATCCCCGACTCGTTGACCTCTCTAGGCATCGATGGTCATCAGTCTCGCGCCCTTTTCAACGCTCGATCCCGCGCCGGCCAAGACCGCGGCCACGATTCCGCTGCGGTGCGCGCGTATCTCGTTCATCATCTTCATAGCCTCGACTACCGCCACGACTTGTCCCTCCGCCACGCGGTCGCCGCCTGCGACGCGAACCTCCACGATTAGCCCGTGCATGGGTGACAGCACGCTACTTCCACTCGCGGTCGTGCCGCCTTTCTGTAACGTCGTCAGCCGGGGGGCGGTCCTCCTTCGGCCGAGACGAGTTCGGGCTGCAATCGAGGGCCGCTCCCGTACGGCGCCGTCTGAGGGGCTCCACGTCTGCGCGAACGCTTCGAGCGTTGCCGTTCCATAGGTCGCATCGGCGACGCGAGGGTGGTCGCAGAGCGCGCGTATGAGCGGAAGCGTCGTCGGAACGCCTTCGATGACGTATTCGCCGACGGCGCGGCGCATGCGCGCGATCGCAAGCTCGCGCGTTTGCGCCCACACGACGAGCTTGGCGACGAGCGAGTCGTATTCGGCCGGTATCGTCCAGCCCGCGTAGGCGGCGGAGTCGACCCGCACGCCGGGGCCGCCCGGCTCGCGATAAGCGGTTATCGTACCCGGCGCCGGCCGAAAGTCTTGCGACGGATCCTCGGCGTTGACTCGCGCTTCGATCGCGAATCCACGAAAGTCAATCTCATCCTGTCCGTAGCCTAGCGGCTCGCCGTCGGCCAGACGGATCTGTTCGCGGACAAGGTCCAGGCCGGCGATCATCTCGGTCACCGTGTGCTCGACCTGAATACGCGTATTCATTTCGAGGAAGTAGAAGGCATCGCCGGCGACGAGGCACTCCATCGTGCCGGCCGAGTCGTAGCGGATTGCCTTCGCAGCGCGAACGCAGGCTTCGCGCATCGCCGCGCGCACGCTCGGCGCGATCGTTGCCGGCGCCTCCTCCCAAAGCTTCTGATGGCGACGCTGCAGCGAGCAATCGCGCTCGCCGACGTGAATGACGTTGCCGTGCTTGTCGGCGAGGATCTGAAGCTCGACGTGCTTGGAATTCTCCAAGTATCGCTCGGCATAAATCGTGCCGTTGTTGAAGTACGCTACAGCCTCGCGGCGAGCCGTCTCGAAGGCCGAGTCGATCTCGACGAGCGATCGCGCGACCCGCAGTCCCTTGCCGCCGCCGCCGGCGGCGGCTTTGAGCGCGAGCGGGAGACCGTACTCCTTGGCCGCGTTCCGGGCGCCGGCAACGTCGCTCAGCGCGGCGGTGAGGCCGGGCACGAACGGAATGCCCGCTTCCTGCATCGTGCGGCGAGCGCGCAGCTTATCGCCCATAGCGTCGATCGCTTCGGCGTGCGGACCGATCCAAATCAGACCCTCGGCGATGACACGGCGTGCGAAGTCCGCGTTCTCGGCGAGAAAACCGTAACCGGGATGGATCGCGTCGGCACCCGCCCGTTTCGCGGAGTCGATGAGCCGTTCGACGTCGAGATAGCTCTGCGCGGGCGCCGCTGGACCGAGCCGATAGGCCTCGTCGGCGAACTCGACGTGTAAGGCCTCGCGATCGGCATCGGAGTAGACCGCGACGGAGGCGATTCCCATCTCCCGCGCCGCGCGAATGATGCGGATCGCGATCTCGCCGCGATTGGCGATGAGGATTTTCCTAATTCTTTTCGCCCGCCGGCGTGTCGAAGGGTGCAAGCAATCCCATTGCGTGATAACCCGCGTCGACGAAGTGCACGTCCGCGGTGACCGCGCTTGCCAACTCCGATGCCAGGAAGACCGCCATGTTGCCGACGTCGTCGGGAGTCACGTTGCGGCGCAGCGGGGCGACCTTCGGCACGACGTCGAGGATGCGCGAGAAACCGCCGACCTGTCGCGAGCTCGCCGTTTTGATCGGCCCCGCGGAGATCGCGTTGACGCGGATGCCGCGGTCGCCCAGGTCGAAGGCGAGATAGCGCACCGTGGCCTCCAGGGCCGCTTTGGCGATGCCCATGAGGTTGTAGTTGGGAACGATCTGGGTTGCGCCGAGATAGGTCAGCGCCATAATCGAAGCGCCGTCGTTCAAGCAATCCCGCAGCGCGCTTACCAGCGCGATCAGCGAATACGACGAGACGTCGAGTGCGAGTGAGAATCCCGGGCGCGACGTCTCGAACACCTTCCCGGCCAAGTCTTCCTTGTTTGCAAAGGCGATCGAATGAACGAGGACGTCGAGCGAGCCGAACTCGCTCTTCAAGGACTCGCGCATCGCGGCGAGCGAGGCGTCGCTGGAAACGTCACACTCAAAGACCGGTGCGCCGCCGAGTTCCGCGGCGAGCTTTTCGACTTCGCCCTTGACCCGTTCGCCCTGATAGGCCAGCGCCGGAAGCGCGCCGTGCTGATGCAGTCTACGGGCGATTCCGGTCGCGATCGACCATCGGTTGGCGACGCCGGTCACCAGCGCGCGCTTCCCTTCCAAAAGTTTCACGTAAGGCTTCCTCTTCTCGGTGTTAAAGCGGAATGTTGCCGTGTTTGCGTTCGGGGCGCGGGACGGTCTTGTTGGCCAGCATCTCGAGCGCTCGCGCGACGGCGCCGCGCGTTGCGCGAGCCTCGATGACGTCGTCGATGTATCCCCGCGCAGCAGCGATGTACGGGTTGGCGAAGCGCTCGGTATACTCGTCGATCAGCTCGCGCGTCTTCGCGCCCTTCTCGTTGGCGGCGGCGATTTCGCGCCGCAAGATCGTTTTGACCGCTCCTTCGGCACCCATCACCGCGATCTCCGCGGTCGGCCATGCCAGGTTGACGTCGGCGCGTATGTGTTTGCTCGCCATGACGTCGTAAGCGCCGCCATAGGCCTTGCGGGTGATGATCGTGATCTTCGGAACCGTCGCCTCAGCGAATGCATAGAGCAGCTTCGCGCCGTGAAGAATGATCCCGCCGTACTCTTGATCGGCGCCCGGCAAAAAGCCGGGCACGTCGACGAAGGTCACGAGCGGGATATTGAACGCATCGCAAAAGCGAACGAAGCGCGCTGCCTTGATCGAGGAGCGCGTGTCGAGCACGCCGGCGAGAACGCTGGGCTGATTGCCGACGATGCCGACCGTACGCCCGTCGACGCGACCGAAGCCACAGATAATATTCGGCGCGTAGAGCGGCTGGATCTCGAGGAAGTCGCCGTAGTCGACGATTCCCTCGATCGCCTCGTGCATGTCGTACGGCTTGTTCGGCGAGTCGGGCACGAGATCGTCGAGCGCGTCGACGCTGCGGAGCGGATCGTCATCGCAATCGTACTCGGGGGGCGCTTCGCCATTATTCTGCGGGATGAACGAGAAAAGCGCTCGCGTGAGATCGAAGAGATTATCCTCGTTCGTTGCGACCAAGTGGGCGACGCCGCTGCGCGTCGCGTGCGTGTTCGCGCCGCCGAGCTCTTCGAAGGAAATTTCTTCGCCGGTAACGGTCTTGATGATCTCCGGTCCGGTGATGAACATCTGCGAGATCTTCTCGGTCATGATGATGAAGTCGGTGATCGCCGGCGAGTAGACCGCACCGCCGGCGCAGGGACCGGCGATTAAACTGATCTGCGGAATGACGCCGCTCGCTTGGACGTTGCGCCAAAAAATCTCGGCGTAGCCCCCGAGCGATACCACGCCTTCCTGAATGCGCGCTCCGCCCGAATCGTTGATGCCGATCACCGGCGAACCGGTGCGCACCGCGAGATCCATGACCTTGCAAATTTTCTCCGCGAAGGCTTCGCCGAGCGATCCGCCGAGCACCGAAAAATCTTGGGAGAAGAGGAAGACTTGACGTCCGTCGATCGTCGCGCGACCCGTAATCACGCCGTCGCCGAGAAACTCTTTCTCATCGAGACCGAATGCGTTCGTGCGGTGGACCACGAAGCGGTCGAACTCGACGAAGGAGCCGTCGTCGACGAGCGCGTCGACGCGTTCGCGGGCAGAACGCTTTCCGCGCTCGTGCTGTTTCGCCACGGCCTCCAAACCGGCGGGCGTTCTCGCCAGCTCGCGCTTTCGCTCGAGCTCGTCATACTTTTCGGCGCGGCTCTTCACTCCTCAACCTTGCACGCCTCGCCGTGCAGCTCCTCGGGATGACAGCGCGAAGCATCATAGAATATGGGGCACATGGTACGTGCTATGTTTCTTACGCTGGTCGTTACCGTCGCTTCCTTGGCGCTCCCCGGCGCGCGCGCGATCGCGCCGGCGGCGCAGGGTTTCCCGACTCCGCCTCCGGTACCGCCGGAGCGGCCGGTCGGAATCACCATGTACGGCATGTCGGTTACCGACCCGTACCGCTACTTCGAGAACATGAAGGATCCGGTCGTTACCGCGTTCTTCAAAGACGAGAACGCCTACGCGCGAGCCGTGCTCGATCGTCTCGGCTCGCCTCGGCAACAGCTCTTCGACCGCATACGAGAACTCGACAACGCCGGTAGCGTGGTAAACAGCGTCACCATCGACGGACCGTACTACTTCTATTTCAAGACCAACCCCGGGGACAACTCGCCGAAACTCTACGTCCGCGACGCGGCGGGCGGCGAGGAGCACATTCTCGTCGACCCGCAGAGTCTCGCAACGGCCGGTAAGCACTACACCATCAACTATTTTTTGCCGTCGCTCGATGGCCGCTACGTTGCGTACGGCATCTCCGAAGGCGGCTCGGAGGCCGCGGTGATTCACGTCGTCGAGACGGCGACGGGCCGCGTGTTGCCCGATGCGATCGACCGGGCGTACTACATCGGCGCGACGAGCTGGCTTCCCGACGGGAAGTCGTTCTACTACGTTCGCTTCCCGCAGCTTACCCAGGGCGAGTCCGAAACCGACAAAGAGACGCGCGCGGTCGCCTACCTTCACGTACTCGGACGCGACCCAGCCAAGGATCCGGCCATCTTCGGCTACGGCGTAAACCCCGGCGTGTCGTTTGCGCCGACGGATTTTCCGATCGTCGTCTACTCACCGGTATCGCCGTACATTCTGGGCGTCGTTTCGCACGGCGTTTCGAACGAAGTAACGATCTATGCCGCTCGCCCGAGCACGATCGATGCGGGCAACGCGGCGTGGAAGCCGATCGCGATGCCGGCCGACGGCGTGACCGGCTACGATGTCAAGGGAGCGACGATCTACCTGATCACGCACAAGGATGCTCCGAGCTTCAAGGTGATCGCCGCATCGCTCGATTCCCCGAACCTCGCCTCCGCGCAAACCGTCGTCGCGCCAAGCGCGGCGGTCGTGGAGCAGTTCGGCGTCGCAGCCGATGGACTCTACGTGCTTTCCCGCAATGGGGGCTTTGGAAAGATCGCGCGGGTCGCCCTGGGCGCCGACGGAACTCCCGGCGCGAGCACCGGGGTGACGCTGCCCTTCCAAGGATCGATCAACGCGCTCGCCACCGACGCCCGAGTTCCCGGTGCCGTCTTCGGCCTAACCGGATGGACGCACTCGCTACTCTACTACGCCATCGACGCAAACGGCAGCGTAACCGACACGCACCTCAAGAAACTCGCGAACGTCGACATGTCGCCCTACACATCGTCGGAGGTCCAAGCGCGCAGCGCCGACGGCACGATGGTGCCGCTCTCGGTCGTCTATCGCAAAGACCTCAAGCTCGACGGCTCGCATCCCACCTACTTGAACGGTTATGGGGCGTACGGAATAACGCAAGAGCCCGGCTTCAGCGCGACGCGCGTCGCGTGGCTCGAACGCGGCGGCGTCTTTGCGGTCTGCCACGTTCGCGGTGGCGGATGGTACGGCGAAGCTTGGCACCGGGCCGGAATGATTACCACCAAGCCGCACACCTGGCAAGACTTCATCGCGTGCGGCGAGTGGCTGGTCGAGCACAAATACACCTCGGCGGCACATTTGGCGGGCGAGGGGACGAGTGCGGGCGGCATCACGATCGGCCGCGCCATCACCTCGCAGCCGCATCTTTTTGCAGCCGCCCTCGACGTAGTAGGCTCGAGCAACGCGTTTCGCGCGGAGTTCTCCCCGAACGGTCCGCCAAACATTCCGGAGTTCGGCACGGTGAAAAACAAGGTCGGATTTAAAGCGCTCTACGCGATGGATGCCTACGAGCACGTCGTTCCGGGTACCGCGTATCCGGCCGTGATGCTGATCACCGGCTACAACGATCCGCGCGTCTCGTCGTGGGAGCTCGCGAAGTTCACCGCGCGGCTCCAGAAGGCGACGACGAGTGGACGTCCGATCCTCTTACGCGTCGACTACGATGCGGGGCACGGGTTCCTCGGAGCCTCGCGCCAGCAGGCCGAGGAGCTGCTCACCGACGAGTATTCGTTCCTGCTCTGGCAGTGCGCCGACCCCGACTTCGCGGATATCCCAACCCGCATCTTCCCAAAGCCCGCAGCCTTCCAATCGCGATAAATCGACGAGCCTGCCGGTGTCATCGTTCTTAACCAACCGCTACCAAATGCCGAGCATTGCCTTCACGTCGTCGGAAGCCATCGTCGCAGGGTCCCACGGCGGGGTGAAGGTGATCTCGACCTTCGCATCCTTGACGCCCTCGACCGCAAGCACGCGATCCTTGACCGATTGCATGAACATCGGCCCCACCGGACACATTGGCGAGGTGAGCGTCATCATCACCGTGACGTTCTCGCCGTTCTCGCCTTCGGCCGTGATGTCGTAGACGAGACCGAGCTCGAGGATGCCGAGATTTAGCTCGGGGTCTTTGACTTCGACGAGCGCTTCGCGAACTTGTTCTACCGTAGGCATAGGCTCCAGCGAGGTTCCGCGAGGCGCACGGCAAACCTTCGCCTCAATATTGGCCGCCATTGGCCGCCCTTTTCGCATAGATTGACCTAGGGCAACCCAGGCGGGCACGCGGCGACGGGCCAGCGAACCTGCCACGAAACTGCTCTGGAGCGAGTAGAGTCTAATAAGGAGAAAGGAAGAGCCAGAGCGATGTCGATGTGGGAGCCCTTCACCGAGCGCGCGCGGCGTAGCATCGTGCTTGCTCAGGAAGAAGCGCAGCGCCTCGGAAACAACTACATCGGAACCGAGCATATTCTGCTCGGGATCATTTCCGAGGGTGAGAGCTTGGCCGCGAAGGTCCTCGAGTCGCTTGGCGTCAATCTCGCGAAGGTTCGCCAAGAGGTCGAAGCGATCGTCGGCCGGGGCGGCCAGACCGTCCAGCAAGAGATGGTCTTCACGCCGCGCGCCAAGCGCGTAATCGAGCTTGCTTTCGAAGAGGCGCGCCAGCTCAACCACAACTACATCGGTACCGAGCACTTGCTCCTTGGCTTGATTCGCGAGGGTGAGGGCGTAGCCGCCCGCGTGCTCACCAACCTTGGGGTCGATCCTGCAAAAGTGCGGGTCCAGACGACCTCGCTGCTCGGCGCCGAAGGTCAGCCGACCACGCCGAAGGGGAAGAGCAAGACGCCGACGCTCGACGCCTACGGGCGCGATCTCACGCAGCTTGCCCGCGACAACAAGCTCGATCCCGTCATCGGTCGCGCCACCGAAATCGAGCGAGTCATTCAGATTCTCTCCCGGCGAACGAAGAACAACCCCGCGCTCATCGGTGAGCCGGGCGTCGGAAAGACCGCGATTGCCGAAGGCCTTGCACAGCGCGTAATCAAGGGCGACATCCCGGAGCCGCTGCGCGACCGGCGGGTCATCACCCTCGACTTGGCCGGTCTCGTAGCCGGCACGAAGTATCGTGGCGAGTTCGAGGAGCGCATGAAGCGCGTGATGGACGAGATCCGCGGCGCGGCCGGTGAGATCATCCTTTTCATCGACGAGCTGCACACGCTCGTTGGCGCGGGCGCCGCCGAGGGCGCGATCGACGCAAGCAATATCATCAAACCGGCGCTCGCGCGTGGCGAGCTGCAGTGCATCGGCGCCACGACGCTCAACGAGTTCCGAAAGCACATCGAGAAAGACTCGGCGCTCGAGCGCCGCTTCCAGCCGGTGATGGTCGGCGAGCCGACGGTCGACGAGACGATCGAGATTCTCAAGGGGCTGCGCGACCGGTATGAGGCGCACCACAAGGTTCAGATCACCGACGAGGCGCTCGTAGCCGCGGCGCGTCTCGGCGACCGTTACATCACCGACCGCTTTCTCCCCGACAAGGCCGTCGACTTGATCGACGAAGCCAGCTCGCGCGTGCGTCTCCAAGCGACGCTCCCGCCGCCGGCGATTCGCGAAGCCGACGCGCAACTTCGCAAGCTCATCGCCGAAAAAGAGGCCGTAGTCAAGAATCAAGAGTTCGATAAGGCGGCGTCGATCCGCGATCGCGAGGAGAAGCTGCGTCTCGAGAAGGCGCATCTCGAACAAGAATGGCGCGACCGCAAGGCTGCCTCCGACCGCGTCCTCAAGGTTACTGCCGAGAACGTGGCCGAGATCGTCGCCTCGTGGACGAGGATTCCGGTGAGCCGCCTCGCGGAAGCCGAGACGGAGAAGCTGCTCAAGATGGGCGAGCTGCTGCACGAGCGCGTCGTCGGTCAGGAAGAGGCGATCCAAGTAATCACGCGAGCAATTCGGCGCTCGCGCGCCGGCTTGAAAAACCCCAGCCGTCCAATCGGCTCGTTCATCTTCCTCGGGCCGACCGGCGTCGGCAAGACCGAGGTCGCGCGCAGCGTCGCCGCCTTCCTTTTCGACGACGAAGAGTCGATGATCCGCATCGATATGTCGGAGTACATGGAGAAGTATTCGGTGAGCCGTCTGGTCGGCGCGCCGCCTGGATACGTCGGCTATGAAGAAGGCGGACAGCTCACCGAAGCGGTGCGCCGCCGGCCCTACTCCGTCGTCTTGCTCGACGAGATCGAGAAGGCCCATCCGGACGTTTTCAACTTGCTGCTGCAGGTGCTCGAAGACGGGCGGCTGACCGATTCTCAGGGACGCCACGTCGATTTCAAAAACTCCGTTATCATCATGACGAGCAACGTTGGCGCAATCGGGATGACGACGACAACCGACATCGGCTTCCGCCCGCAGAAACTCTCGGCGGAGGACGAAGTCAAGGCCTACGACCGAATGAAGAACCGAGTGATGGAGGAGGTCAAGCAGACCTTTCGCCCCGAGTTTCTTAACCGTGTCGACGAGGTCATCGTCTTCCACCAACTCACCCGCGGGCAGATCGAACAGATCGTCACGCTCGAGCTCGAGAAGGTCGTCCGCGAGGTCCGTGCTCAGGAGATGGAGCTCAAGGTCACCGAGGCCGCGAAATCGCTGCTCGCCAAGAAGGGCTGGGATCCGCAGTTTGGCGCGCGTCCGTTGCGCCGTGCGATTCAGCGCATGGTCGAGGACGAGCTTGCCGAGGAGATGCTCCGGGGCGCGTTCGGTTCGGGCGATCATATTCTCGGCGACGTCGACCCGGATGATCCGGAGAAGATGAAGTACTCGAAGATTCCATCGGTCGAGCCGCCCGCGGCGCCTCCCCCCGAGCCGGCGGTAACCTAAGAGCACTCCGGCGCTAGCCTCGAGTGCACGCCCTCGTTCTCGGGATCGTCTTCGCTTCGTCCGCTCCGCAATGAGCCTCGCCGAAGGAGAGTCGAAGGTCGTGCTTCTCGTGCGGTTGCTTAACGGGATCGACCAAGGGCTGCACTCGTTCGAGGATCTCAAAGACCGCATCGCCGAGGGCGGCAAGCGCCCGAGCACGCGGACGCTCCGCCGATATCTTTCGGTTCTCGGCGACGCCGGCTTTCCGTGGTACTTCGATCGCGCGGCCAACGTCTATCGGTTCGCGGGCGGATATAGCCTGCGGCGGCTCGATTTGAGCGGGGGCGAACTCTTTGGGCTCGTCGCGCTGCGGTCGTTGGGTGCGAGCATCGGCGGCACGATCGGCGCGTCGATCGGCGAGGTCGCCGAGAAGCTCGTCGGGAGCGCCGGACGCATGGCCCGCGCGCGCGTCGAAGCCGCCTCGCCGATGGCCTTTCGCTTCTCCGAGATACGCCTCGACGAGCGCGGAGAGCGTGCGTTCGCGCTGCTCTCTTCCGCCGAGCGCAACTCGCGCAGCGTCCGGTTTGCATACCTCGATAAAGAGGGAAAACCGAGCACGCGGACCGTCGATCCCTACGGCTTCATCCTCAATGCCGGACGCATTTACTGCGTGGCCTACGACCACACGCGCCGGGACATGCGCACCTTCGCCGTCGACAGCGTCGGCAATCCGAAGGTGTTGGCCCGCACGTTTGTTCGCCCGGACACCTTTAATGTCGAAGAGTATGCCGCCGCTTCGATCAGCGGAGTCTTACATGCCGACCGGACGAGCGAGGTGCGCGTCCGCTTCGCCGCGCGGGTCGCAAAAGCGGCCGTCGCCGCCCGGGTCGTCGCGGAACGAGAGGTCGAGCATCGCGACGACGGAACGGTCGAGATCGCCTATCGCGTTGCGGACGTCGACGAGCTAGTGCGCTGGGCGCTTGGCTGGGGTGCGCAAGCCGAAATCGTCGCTCCGCCGGAAGCTCGCGCGCGCATCGCCAAGCTCTCCGCCGAGATCGCCGCTAAATACGAGTAAGGCGCCCCCCACGCGTTGCGGGCCACCCACGCGCTCAGATGACTTCGTGCTGCGTTCCGTGAGCGAGGCGTTGCGGCTTTTTCGGGCCGGCCATGGAGCAGGATGCGAGCGACGGGCGTCCGAGCGATGGAACGCAGCACGAAGACAATGACGAAACCCGTCTCAGCAGAGCTGGGACGGGCTCCGACGTATTCACTCACCAGCCTCGCCTGTTTGGCTTCCTTGCGGAGACCCCACTGACGCCGGCGTGGCGGTTTGGCCGTTGCTTCGAATGGTTGCTCATCGCAACTTCTTCGGTTGCATTGGCCGCGAACGATACGTTCGTCGCACTTCGAAAGATTCGAAGCTCGTGCATCGTATCACGCGCAACAATGCATCTCAAGTATCGGTCCGCGCAATTCACAACCTGTCCACAATTATTTTTCGTTATGCACATTGGGGGTACTCGGTTACGCCCCGCGGGTAGCGCTTTGCGGCGCAGCGAAGACGGCGGGCAATGCTTTTCTTGACGGTAATGGTCGTCGCACAGAGCTTCTTTGGAACGCTGCCGATCGACGGAATCCGCTGCGATCGTACCGAGGGCGCGGTCGAGCACGTTCACATCGACCTGCAGCTTTACGATCGCGGACGAGCGGTGACGGTGCCAGCAAACATCGGCATCCCCCAAGGTGCGGAATGCCTGTACTGGGTGCACACGCACGCGACCGATGGAATCATTCACATCGAGTCGCCCGTCAAACGTCCGTTCGACCTCGGCGAGTTCTTCGATATCTGGGGACCGGACTTGAGCTGGAGCAAGGCCGGAAGCTTGAGCGCACCGCACGGCGGGCAGCTCTCGATTTGGGTGGATGGAAAGCCGTGGCACGGAAAGGATCCGCGCGCGATTGCGCTGCGCGACCACGAAACAATCGTGATTCAGAGCGGGCCGCCGTTCGCCAAAGCGGCGCCGGTCGACTGGTCGAAGCTTTAATGTCCGTCGAGCTCGACGGACATCACCTGACGCTCGAATCGATTGAAGCGGTCGCAGAGGGCGCCCAGGTTCGCATTGCGCCCGCCGCCCGCGAGCGCGTCGTACGGGCGCGGGAGTTCGTGGAGAGCCGCTTCGCCGGCGGGGAGGCAATCTACGGTGTGACGACCGGTTTTGGCCGGCTTGCGAACATACCGGTCGATCCAGCCGATGCGGTCGCGTTGCAAATCAATCTCGTGCGCAGCCACGCGGCCGGAACGGGCGCACCGCTCGATATTCCGTTCGTCCGCGCCGCCGGCGTTCTGCGCGCGAACTCGCTCTCAGCCGGACACTCCGGCGTGAGTCCCGCGACGCTCGATCTCATCGTTGCGATGTTGGACCGAGGCGTTACGCCGGTCGTCCCCTGCCAGGGCTCCGTTGGAGCGAGCGGCGATCTCGCCCCGCTCGCACATATGACGCTCGCGCTGATCGGGGAGGGTGACGCTTTCTATCGCGGCGAGTCTCTCCCGAGCGCCGTCGCGCTCGAGCGCGCCGGTCTGCGGCCGATATCGCTCGGCCCAAAAGAGGGGCTCGCGCTCGTCAACGGCACGCAGGTGATGACCGGCGTTGCGGCGCTTGGCGTTTTGCGAGCCGAGCGCCTCGCCGCGGCCGCCGACGTAATCGCGGCGATGTCGCTCGAAGCGTACCTTGGGACCGAGCGCGTCTTCGATCGCCGCCTGAACGACCTGCGCCCGCACCCCGGACAGGAACGCGTTGCTTCGAACCTGCGGGCGCTGCTCGCCGGCTCGGAAATCGTGCAGTCGCACGCGGAGTGCGGGCGCGTTCAAGACCCGTACTCGTTCCGCTGCATCCCGGTCGTGCACGGCGCGGTGCGCGATACGCTGGCGCACGTTCGGCGCGTGACGGAGATCGAGGCGAACTCCGTGACCGACAACCCGCTCGTCTTTCCCGAGGATGGCGACTTCGTCTCCGGCGGAAACTTCCACGGAGAGCCGATTGCGCTCGCGATCGACGTCTTGAAGATCGCCGTCGCCGAACTCGCCTCAATCGCGGAGCGGCGTCTCTACCTCTTGCTCAACGCTGAGGATCGGGGCTTGCCGCTCTTCCTCGCGCGGCGACTCGGCCTGGAATCGGGGCTAATGATCGTGCAGTACACCGCGGCCGCGCTCGTCAACGACAACAAGGGATTGGCGTGGCCCTCGAGCGTCGACTCGATCCCCACATCGGCGGGCCAGGAGGATCACGTCAGCATGGGAATGACCTCGGCGAATAATCTCGTTCGCGTGCTCGATA
This sequence comes from Candidatus Cybelea sp., assembly GCA_049585055.1. Taxonomy (GTDB): domain Bacteria; phylum Vulcanimicrobiota; class Vulcanimicrobiia; order Vulcanimicrobiales; family Vulcanimicrobiaceae; genus Cybelea. The sequence continues at coordinate 59,849 of JBAUYZ010000018.1, forward strand.
ACGTCGAGGGTGCGCTCGCGTGCGAGCTGCTCGCAGCGCTCGCCGCCACCGATCTGCGCCGCCCGCTGCGATCCGGGCGGGGGACGGACGCGGCGCACGCCCTCGCGCGTACCACCATTGCGCCTTGGCTGGAGGATCGGGCGCCGGCGCCCGATATTGCAGCGGCGCGCGAACTGATCCGATCGCGGCGATTCGGCGCGGCCGCCGAAACGGCGATCGGCCGTCAGCTGTCACCCTGAGCTGAGTCGAAGGGTCACAGGCTGACGTTGAACTGTAGGTACATGTTGAACGGGTTTGGTAGGACGAACCCGTTCGTGTCGGCATACGCCGGGATGAAAGGCTGCTTGAACGCCGGATTGAGCGGAACGCCGTTGGCACCCCGATCGTTGGGCGAAGTGCCGTTGTAGAAGTTCGAGACGTAGTAGTAGTTCGCTTGATAGCCGCACGTGTAGCCATTCGGAGGGAACTGTTTCGTCCACGGTTCCGATGAGCCCCCGAAACAGGCGTTGATGAGATTGGCCAGCAGCGCGTTCACTTTGATGCGCGGGGTGAGCTGATAGCCGACCTGAAGGCTGAGGTTGAGCTGATTCGGCTGCCGGAAAGAGCCGAATCCGTCGAACGTGCCCGTCTCCGGGTTTGGAATAAAGAGCGAGCCGGGCGACGAGCCGCTCTGCGTCGCCGCCGAGAAGCAGGTCGTATAGTCGGCCTGGAGTGGATTCTTGGTGTGGATCTGCGAGTTGATGAAGCCGGCCGAGTTGCCCGTGCAGACGCGCGGATCGTTCCCGTAAATGTCTGCCGGATTCCCGTAGAGCGAACCCTCATTGAACGTGAGCGCCGGCGTTAAGGTGAACTTGTTGTGCTTGTAATTGACGATCGCGCTCAGAACGTTCGGCGAGAGATAGGCGAAGTCGAGGCCGACGGGATACCAGCCGTTGCGGTCGAGCAGCGGCTGCGGCGCCATCGAGTAGTACGGATTCGAAATCGGCGGGTGGTACTTTGGATTGAGCTGCGTGCAGGAGGGATCCGGATAGACGTTGCCGGCTCTGTCGTTTTCGTAGCATTGCGAGCCGCCGCCGGCTTTGGTCAGTCCGTTGTAGTTCGCGATGTCCTGGTTGTAAGGATCGAGCGGATTGATCGACGTTCCAGGAAAATTCGACCATTTCTCCGCGGCGTTGGTGTACGTATAGGAGATCAAGAAAGAAAGACCGTTTTTGTTGAAGTCGCCCTTCGTGAACTCCGTTTCGAAGCCGTCGACGCGTTCGACGCCGGAGTTCAGACCACCGGAGAGACCGAAGGGAAGGCCGATGCTGTAGATCTGATTGGTTGCGTAGCGCAAATACGGCGTGACTTTGATCGACATATCGGTGCCTTTGAAGCGCCGCTCGTACGAAAGGTCGTAGTTGTCGGAGTACTGCACCTGAGCGTTATGAAGCGGCGTCGTGTAGCCGTATTGCCAGAACGCCTGAAAGAGATCGTAAGCGAGATTATTGTCCTTGGCGTTGTACTGCACTTGGTACGTCTGGGGCTCCTGGGCGTATCGCCCCGCCGAGAGACGAAGCACCGTGTCGGGATTGACGGTGTACGTCATGCCTAGCTGCGGCGTGAACGCGTAGTCGGCGACCGATGACGGATAGCTGTTGCTGAGGAGTAGATGCCCTTCCTTACCGTCGGGATGTACGGTTTGAACGGGGTGCGCCGGAATCGAGTTATCGACCGGACAGTCGAAGCCGATGAAGGGAATCGGAGGACGGCCGCTTGCCGGCGGCGTCGGTATGAAATACGGCGCCAGCGTTTGCGGATTGTAGCAGAACTCGCGCTGTCCCGCCGAAAACCAGAAGTTCTGGCCGTTGTTCGATGTGTTGGCTAGATTGTATTCGTACTCTTCTTCGCGCAGGCCGATATTGACGTTGAGCTTGTCGCTGGGATTCCATTGGTCTTGCAGCGCCAGCGCGGTGAAATTCGGCTCGACGGTGTTCACGAAGCCCGAGTTTCCGGTATAGGTCACCTGCCAGGTCGCGCCGCGAACGGTCGGCCCGGGCACGGGATCCATAAAACTGCCGCTCGTCAGCCCGCTGTTGCACGGGGCGGGCTGCCCCTGCTCGTAGTGTTGGCCGTCGAAGTTGCCGGAGTAATAAGCGAAGCATTGCTTGCCGTTGGTAAGATTCGTCGCGTTTGTCGAAAGAAAATTGTTGAAGTTGTTATTGTTGTAGCGGTTCGTCGTCGCCGTGACGTAGTTGGCATCAAATGTCAGCAGGTGCTCGGGACTCACCTGATCGGCAGCGGTCATAGATAGCCCGCGCGTATGGGATTCGAGCTCGTAGTCGTAGCTAAGCGCGCCGAATCCGAAGAAGGGCGTGCCGTAGCTCAGCGCGCTTGCCTGCAGCCAGTCGGAATAGAACGAGTAGCCGTAGAGCCGGATGTAGGCGCTCGAGCCGATATTATGCTGGTATTGCAGCTTGATAATGGATGCGTTGTTCCAAAAAGAGTCGCGGTTATCGGGTGGCACGGCCGAGAAGGTTCCGGTCGGGCACTCACCCTTGAGCTGCACGCTGGGGTAGAAGCTGTACGTGTCGATGTTGGCGCAGCGATTTCCCGGCGAGCTCGGCGCGAAGTAGGGAACGGGTGAAAGCCCCGACGCGCTCTGCCCAAAGCGCGTTCCGCCGGGCCAGGTGACGAAGTCCGGCCAGACTTCCGGTATCGACTCGCCGGTTTCGTATTGGCTCAGCTCAGTAATGACGTTCGGTCCAAGGTCGTTCTGCGAGCTGACGAACTGCGTTTGCAGCGCGACGACGTTATAGAGCAGCTGGATGTCGTCGCGGCCGGCGTCGTGCCGGTGCGGGACGCCGATATGGAGATTGATGATGCTTTCGCGGTCGGCCAGATTTGAGACGCCGTACGCGTTGTACGCCGGTGTGATCGTTTGATAACAGCCCGGGTTGTTGCCGACGTTGTGCCTGTTTTGCGTATTGACCGGCAGCGGCGCGTAGCCCGGCTGTCCTGGATTGAGCGAAAACGGATCCCAGACCGGCGAAGGATTCGGCCCGTTGTAATAGCCGGAACCGCTTGGCGGATTATAGCCGCAGATGGGATAGACGCCGCCGAAGTATTGGTTGGTGGTATTGAATGCGATCGCGGGGTAGCCCCAAACGAGCCCGAGGTTCGAGCCGTTGAACTGATCGAGATAACGGTAATCCTGATTGTAGCCGCCGACGCCGACGTAGTAGGAGAAGAGCCGGTCGGGAGTCGCTCCACCTGCTTCGACTTGCAGGTTGTGATAGTACGTCGGCGTGCCGATTCCGCCGCTGGCGGTTGCATAGCCTGGAAACGTTCCGGTTTTGATGACTTGATTGATAAAGCCGGCTAGTCCCGACGCGCTCTCGCCGGCCGTTCCGCCGCCGGCGTAGACTTGTAGCTCTTGCTGACCGAGCGTGCCGGCCGTGCTGCCCGGGTAGTTGTCGAACGAACGATTGACCGGAACGCCGTCGAACTCGTATCCGACTTGATCGAAATTGCCGCCGCGGATATAGACGACTTGGTCCCAGCCTTGCTGGTTCGGCGGCACGAAGGTTCCGGGAACGGCGGCAATTGCCGAATAGGCGTTATTCAAGTTTCCGCCCCCGCCGATGCCCGACGCGGCTTGCGTCACGGCCGCGTTAACGGAATAAACGTCGCTGGTCGTGCCCGACTTCACCAGATCCATCGTCGAGCGAGCGGTGACGCGAGCGATCGTCCGCAGCGAAGGCGCGAGTACGACGCGCAGCGTCTGCAACTGATCGGCAAAAATCGAAATGCCGGTCAGCGAGGTGGTTTCGAAGCCGTCTTTTAAAACGGTGATCGTGTACGTTTCCGGCGCGAGCGAGAGCATCGAGAAGCGGCCGGATGCATCGGTGGTGACCGACGCGGTTTGAGAAGGGCTCACGGCGCTCACGCGCGCACCCGCAATCGGCGCCTTCGACGTGCTGACCACCTGTCCGGTCAGCGCGCCGGTCGTTCCGGCTAGTGACGGCAAAGCGCTTGCGGCAAAGATTCCCGCGAGCGTAAGAAAAAAAGTAGTACGTCCCAACGAGTGCAGCATTCGCGGGCGTTCGCGAATCGTAAAGCGGTGTCATTCTTCAGGATAAATCGCGTCGAAGGCGAAGGGCCGGGTCCATGAGCGTTATGGCCGGCCCGCGCCCGGTCCGGGCACCTCGCGGCACGCAAATTTCGTGCCGGGGATGGCCGCAGGAAGCCGCGTTGCGGATGCTGATGAACAACCTCGACCCCGAGGTTGCGGAACGACCCGACGATCTCGTGGTCTACGGTGGGAACGGCCGCGCGGCGCGTTCGTGGAGCGCCTTCGACGCGATCGTACGCACCTTGCAGCGCTTGGAGAGCGATGAGACCCTGATCGTTCAGAGCGGCAAGCCCGTCGCCGTCTGGAAGACGCACGTTCGCGCTCCCCGCGTGCTCATCGCCAACGCGAACCTCGTGCCGAAATGGGCCGATTGGAAGATCTTCCGCGAGCTGGAAGCGCAGGGCCTCACGATGTACGGCCAGATGACCGCAGGATCATGGATCTACATCGGGACGCAGGGCATCGTTCAAGGAACCTACGAGACGTTTGCCGAGCTCGCACGCCGGCACTTCGGCGGCTCGCTCGAGGGCCGGGTAACACTGACGGCCGGCGTCGGCGGAATGGGCGGCGCGCAGCCGCTCGCGATCGTCATGAACGAGGGCATCTGCCTCATCGTCGATGTAGACCGCGCTCGCTTGGACCGTCGCCGCGAGCTGCGCTACCTCGACCATGTCGTCGAATCGCGCGAGGAGGCGTTGCGCCAGGTTGACTCGGCGCGCCGTACGCGCGAGGCGGTCTCAATCGGTTATGAAGGAAACGCAGCCGAAGAGTTCCCGATGCTCTACGAGCTCGGTTTTCGTCCCGATGCGATAACTGATCAAACCTCGGCGCACGATCTTCTTAACGGCTACGTTCCGGCCGGGCTCTCGCTCGAGCAAGCGGCTGCCTTGCGCGAGCGCGATCCGAGCGAGTACGAGCGCCGCGCCCTCGAGAGTTGCGGCAAGCACGTTGAGGCGATGGTTCGTTATCTCGACGCCGGCGCGGTCGCCTTCGACTACGGGAACAACATCCGCGCGCAAGCGCAACGGGCAGGCTTCGGCCGCGCATTTGACTTTCCGGGATTCGTGCCGGCCTTCATTCGGCCGCTGTTCTGCCGCGGCTCCGGACCCTTTCGGTTTGCTGCGCTCTCCGGCGATCCGAGCGACATCGAGGCCTGCGATCGCCAGCTGCTCGAGCTCTTCCCGCAGAACGCGTCGCTGGCGCGATGGATTCGCCTTGCCCAGGAGCGGATTTCGTTTCAGGGATTGCCGGCGCGCATCTGCTGGCTCGGCTACGGCGACCGCGCCAAAGCCGGGCTCGCCTTCAACACGTTGGTGCGCAGCGGCGCGCTCAAAGCCCCCATCGTGATCGGACGCGATCACCTCGATACGGGCAGCGTCGCCTCTCCCTACCGCGAGACCGAAGCGATGCGCGACGGCAGCGATGCGATCGCAGATTGGCCGATTCTCAACGCGCTCCTCAACACGGCCGCCGGCGCGCATTGGGTGAGCTTCCATCATGGCGGCGGCGTTGGAATCGGCTACAGCCTGCACGCCGGAATGGTCGTCGTGGCTGACGGCAGCGACGACGCCGCGCAGCGCCTGGCTTGCGTGCTGACGACCGATTCGGGTATGGGCGTCGTGCGCCACGCGGACGCCGGATACGAGATCGCCATCGAGACCGCCGATGAAAAAGATATTGATTGGCGTCTTTGATCGTCCTTGTGTCATGCGCAGCGAAGCGACCGCAGGGAGCGCAGTCGAAGCACGAATGGCGAAGGGTACGCGACTTTAGCTACGCAATTAGCAGCCGAACGACGTTAAATAGTAGTGATCTCCGAGCGGCAGTACCTCGCCAACGGGGTGGTCGTCGCCACAAAAGACGTCCGTGTACGTGGCAGCGGGGGCCGTTGCGGGGTAGTCGCGCGATCTTGGCGTCATAGCTGGCACGCAAAGCATGGAAATGTGCGATGTCGGCGATGTCTTGCCAATACCAGGATATTTTGCGATCCTGGGATTCGCGCGGATTAGCATAGGCAGTTACTTTGTACCACAAAGTAACCGGAAGGTCAACGTCGCGAGCGCGGGAGCCTAGTTTCACGAAAGGGTCAACGCGGTACGGTGGCGGATGCAGTTCGAGTGCCCGACTCAAAGCCGCTCGTCGTCCGCGCTAAGACGATCGTTACCTGCGATACCGAGGCGCCGCAATCCGGAATCGATTTCGATGCGCTCGGCCGCATCGATGACGCCGCGCTGGTCATCGACGACGGAAACTTCGTTGCCGTCGGCCGCGAGCAGGATCTCGCCGGCGATGACGACTGCATCGACCTGCGCGACTGCGTGATCGTCCCCGGCTTGATCGACGCGCACGCGCACCCACTCTTCGCCGGCGATCGCGAGCCGGATTTTGCTGCGCGCATCCGCGGCGAACCCGCCGCGCTCGGTATGCTCTACACGGTCGAGCGGACGCGCGAGGCCTTGCTCGACCCCGCGGCGTTCTACGAACGAACGGTTCGTCCGCGACTTCGAACGATCTTGGCGCACGGCACCACCACCCTCGAGACGAAGACCGGGTACGCGCTCCACAGGCCCGGCGAATCGGCGTTGCTCGATTTGATCGCGGAGCATCGCAACGATCCCGACGTCCCGGATTTGATCGCTACCTTTTTAGGCGCGCACGCGCTCCCGCCGGAGTTTACGCGCGAAGAGGCGTTCGTCGACTATTTGATCGATCAAGTGATCCCGGTGGCGGCCTCGCATGGAGCGGTCTACGCCGACGCCTTCTGCGAGCCCGGATTCTTCTCACCCGAGCAAACCCGCCGTTACCTCGACGCCGCGCGGCTTAGCGGAATGCGCTTGCGGGTTCATTGCGACGAAATGGCGTACGGCGGGGCAGCCGAAATGGCGGCGCACCTCGACGTCGACGCCGTCGATCACTGCAACTATATTCGCAAGTGCGACGTCGGTGCGATCGCCGATCGCGGCATCGTGACCGTCGCGTGTCCGGCGACGATCGCGTACCTCGACCTGCCGCAGCACGCACCCGTTCGGGAACTCCTCGACGCCGGTGCCACGGTCGCCCTCGCGAGCGATTATAATCCCGGGACGTCGCCCTGCTTCAACCTGCAGAGCGTGGCCTTCTTCGGACGCAAAATCTTCGGACTCTCCGCAGCCGAAGCGCTCTACGCGGTGACGCGCGCGGCGGCGCATTCGCTGCGCGTCGAGGCCGGACGCATCCGAGCCGGCGCCAAGGCCGATTTTGTCGCGCTGCGTTTCGCGTCGCCCGACGAGTTCGGCTGGCAGTTCGGCGGCAATCTCGCGGCGGCCGTTTTCAAGAACGGCACCTTGGTCGCGGCGTGAGCGGAGAGCTCATCCGCTGCGGGCGCGCCCTCGTCTCAGGAGCGTTGCGCGAAGATTACGCCTTCATCGTGCGCGACGGCGCGATTGCCGCAGCCGGCGACTTTCGAGAGCTGAGCGAGGCGGCGCGCAGTCTCTCCCAGCGATCCTTCCCATCCGACCGGCTCGTCGTTCCGGGCTTCATCAACGGTCATAGTCATGCGTATCAAATCCTGCTGCGCGGCTGGGCCGACGATTGGCCCTTTGCGCGGTGGCGAACCGAGGCGCTCTACCGAGTCGTGCCAAAGCTGACGCCCGACGACGTCTACTGGACCTTCGTTTGCGCCTTTGCCGAGATGCTCGCGGCGGGGATCACGACCGTCGCCGAGTTCTTCTACCTCAATGGCGCCGGCAACGAGCATGCGCAGGCCGCGATCCGCGCCGCGCGCGACGTGGGGATCCGAATCGTGCTCGCGCGCACGTGGATGGACGCGGAGTACGCGCCACCGGAGTTCCGCGAAAATGAAGAGCGTGCCGCCGAGCGGACGCACGCGCTGATGGAGCAATTTCCCGACGCGAACGTCTGCGTGGCGCCGCACTCACTGCACGCGGCATCGCACTCGATGATTCGAGCTGCGGCGCAGTTTGCGCGCGAGTTCGACTGCATGCTGCACGTGCACGTAGCCGAGGCGAAGTATGAAGGAGAATCAACGCTGCGCGACTCGGGCCGGACGCCCATCGCGTTGCTCGACGATCTCGGAGCACTGAACGAGCGTTGCGTCGCGATCCATGCGATCTATCTTAGCGACGACGACTACCGGCGCATCGCCGCAAGCGGCGCTCGCGTGATACACAATCCGATGACGAACCAGTATCTCGGCGACGGCATCTGTGACGTCGTGCGTCTGCAGTCGATGGGTGTGACGATGGGCTTGGGCACCGATGCCAACGTGCGCCCCTCGCTGATCGCCGAGATGCGCGCGGCGGCCTTGCTGCAAAAGATCGCGTACCTCGACGGTGCGTCACTCCCGGCAGCGCAAGCCTTTGCGCTGGGCACCGCGCAGGGCGCCCGCGCGTTGGGTGTCGCGGGAGGCGACTTCGTCGCCGGATCGCCGGCCGACTACTGCGTGCTCGACGCTTCCAACGTCGATCCGTGGTCTCCGCCGCTCAACGCGCTGGTCTATCGCGGCGAAGACGCGTGGGTTCAGGCGACGTTCGTTGCCGGGCGGCGCGTCTACGTCGGTGAACCCTCGGCACTCGCGGCGCGAGCGCGCGACGAAACGGCCGCTATTGCGACACGGTTGTTCGAGCGGGCGACTTAAACCGAACCTCGAGAACGGTGCGCGCCGGAAGGGCGATGTCGGCCTGGGCCGTTTTCGGCAAAAGGGCTCCGGAGGATAGCAACTCGACGTTGACCGGCGCGGTCTTCCCGTCGAACGCGCGAATGTCGTCGAAGACGAGCGTCATCTTCGCGCTTCGCATCGGTCCCGCAGGCTGAACGTTGATAAGGTGCCCATCGATTTCCGAGCCGGCGAGTGAGAAAGGCCTCGAGGTCGTTTCGACGAGCGTAAAATTGTCGCCGTTCTTATTCTTTTTCGTGCCGATCGGACGGTCGAGCTTTCCGTAGAAATAGGTCCCCGCTTCCACGATCGTCTGCTCGCGGCCAGCGGGGGGCGCTTGCGCACTGCTTGTTGCCGGGGCCACTTGTGCAGTGCTCGTTGCCTGGGGCGCTTGCTCACTGCGCGTCGTGGCGTTTGACGAATGATTGGAGCAGGCCACGATGCTCGCGGCGATGCACGCGGTTCCGATCGCCGCAAAGAGTTGAGACGGTTTCATCGGACGCGAATTTCGCGGCCGCGCGGGCGAATCCGCCGCACGATGCCAGGAGGGTCTCCGTGCGGCATTGCGTGAAATGCGGCCCCATGAGTAAGTGGACGGCCGCTCTGGCCGCAGTCGCCCTCGCCGCGCTCGCTGCGTGCGCGAGTGGAAAATCGAATGGGGCGAGTTCACCGCAGCCCTCGGCCGCTGCATCTGCCGTCGACACCCAGTCCTTCGCCGTCAATTGCGGAGGCGAATCTCCGGTCTGGGCGCTGCAGAGCCCGAAGGTATATTTGGTGCCGGGCGATCGGCTCTACGGCAAGACCAAGCACGGCCGATACATCTGCCGTTCGGAGGCGCACGCCGAGGGCTATCGGCCCGCGCGGCTTCCGTTCAAGCACCTGCGATAGGCGCGCGCAACCCGGGCAGAACTCGACCGCCCCGACCTAGCAATCCGGCAGGTGCGTGCAAGCACTTGCATTCAGGCCGGCGGCCATGCTAGACTGCGTGCGAGTACCCACTTGCAGCCTCACCATGAACGTTTACCGGAATTTTCGATCGCGCGCACTTCCCCTTATTTCGGCAGCCCTGGCCGTGGCGAGCCTCGGCTTGGGTCCGCCCCCGGCCGGCCTCTCGACGCCTCTCGACGCGCGCACGGTCGTGCAGCGGATGACCGAGCGCAACCCGAGTCTGACGTCGTATCGGGCGCGCGTCCACGTCGACGTCCGGATGTATAGCTTTCCCTTTTTCGCACCGAAGCTCGACGGAACGTCCTACTACGAGCGGCCCGACTTTTACGTCGTCGTCTTCGACCGGATGCCGGGCTACGCGCGCGGTTTTCAACGCCTCTTCAACGACATCGGCAATCCCCGTGCTTGGGAGAAGGACCAGAACATCACCGTGGATGGCATGGCGTGGCTCGGAGATCGTCAGACGATCGTCTTACGGCTGACGAAGAAGATTCACAGCGATATCCTCGATCATACGCTGGCCTACGTCGATCCCTCCAGCTACGCGCTGCTGCAGATGGAGTGGTATTACACGAGCGGTGGAAAAATCACGATGTCGCAGCAGTATCGCGGGCAAGGCGCCTACTCGTTCGTCTCGCAGCAACATGCGACCATCAGCATTCCGCACGTGCGCGCCGTGGCCGATGCAACCTACGGAGATTACCAAACGAACGTTTCGATCTCGACGGGGAGCAGCGCACCGTGATCGAAACTCGCCGGCTTATCGAAGGCGGACGCTCCGCATCGACGGACCAGACGCGCGAACGGATACTCGTCGCCGCGCGCGAGGTTATCGGCCGTAAGGGTAAGCGAGGCGCTACGACGCGCGAGATCGCCGAGGTCGCGGGCGTGAACGAAGCGACCCTCTTCCGCCATTTCGGTACCAAAGAGTCGCTCTTGGTTGCGTGCGCACAGCACTTTTGCGGTTATGTCGAACTCGCGGATCTCGCGGCATCGCTGACGGGCGGACTCTCCGAGGATCTTCTCACGATCGCCCGGTTGATGTTTGCACGATTCATCGCGCTGGGCGATATCATCCGCTGGTCTCTCGTCGAGCAAGAGTACGAGAGCGATATCTTCGCCGAGACCGCATGGCGCCCGCAGCTCGCGATCCTCGCCGTTCTGACCGAGTTCATGCGACGGCGAATCGAGAGCGGCGAGCTTCGCGGCGAACCGCAGAAGCTGGCGATGGTCTTTCTCGGTTCGGTCTTCATGCATGCGCTGGGGCGCAAGAAGTTTCCGGAGTCGGCGCTCCACCGGGGCGACCCCGATGAGGCGCTCCGATTCTACATCGACGTCTTTCTCAACGGAGTAAGGAATTCGTAAATGGATACGCGAGAGCTAGATCAACAAAAGACCGGCACCGACGCAAAGGGTAACGGTACCGGAATGGCCACCGCCGAGCGCTCCGACGTCGCAGAATCGGGCGGCCGCCCGCGCAAGCGAATCGTCTTCGCGGTCGTCGCCGTCGTGGTTATCGCCGCCGCACTCATCTGGGGTTTGCCGTGGCTGAACTTCACGCTCTCGCACGAAGGAACCGACGACGCTCACGTTGCCGCCGATGAGGTTGCGGTCACGAGCAAAATCCCCGAGCGAATCAATCGGATCCTCGTCGACACCAACCAGCCGGTTCGCCGCGGGCAGTTGCTGATCGTTCTCGACAACAAGGACGAGTTGGCGAAGCTTCGCGCGGCGCAGGCGCAGTACGATCTCGCCGTCGCGAACCAGCGCGCCACGACTCAACAGGGCCAAGGCGGCGTCTCGCAGGCGGGCGGGGCGATCGCAAACGTGCAAGCGCAGGTGCCGGTCGCGCAAGATGCCGTCGCGCAAGCGAACGCGCAGCTTCGCGCGGCGCAGGCGCAAGTGCCGGCGGCTCAACAAATGTACGAGAAGGCTCAAGCCGACTACCGGCGCGTCAGCTCGCTGGTGAGCACCGGCGACGTTGCGTCGCAACAGCTCGATGCGGTCCGCGCTCAAGCGGCCGGCGCGGCGGCGCAACTGCGCGGCGCGCAGGATCAGGTCGGTGCGGCGCAGGCAACGGTCGCGGCCGCGCAGGGACGCGTTTCCGCCGCGCAGGCGGGCGTGACCGAAGCGTCGGGCGCGCTGACAACCGCCCAAGGAAAACTCTCGCAAGCCTCCGATCCGAGTCAAGTCGAGGTCGCCGGAGCACAGCTCTTTCTCGCGAAGCAGAGCCTCAACTACACGCGGATCTACGCCTCGACCGACGGTTACGTCGGCCAGAAGAGCGCTGAGGTCGGACAGACCGTCGGCGCCGGATTCACGCTGATGACGATCGTCCCCCACCGCGTCTACATCACCGCTAACTATAAGGAAACCCAAATGGGCCGGATGCGCGTGGGGCAGCCCGTCGAGATTCGGGTCGACGCCTATAAAGGCGTCACGTTACACGGACACGTCGCGTCGATCAATCCGGCCTCGGAGAACACCTACGCGCTCGTCCCGGCGCAGAATGCGAGCGGAAACTTCGTAAAGGTGACGCAGCGAATTCCGGTGCGCATCGACGTCGATGACGAAAGTTCGGATAAGCCGTTGCGGCCCGGGATGAGCGTCGAAACCTACGTCAAGGTAAAATAACTCTTGTTCGGCGCGTACGACAGCCCGGTCGTCGAGCACGGCTGGCGCAGGACCGTGATCAGCATTTCGGTCATCACCGCAACGCTGCTCGAGATCATCGACGTGACGATCGTCAACGTCTCGTTGCCGAACATTCAAGGGAACTTCGGCATCGGCGTCGACCTGGGTGCCTGGGTCGTAACGGCCTACCTCATTGCTAACGTCGTGGTAATTCCGCTCAATCCGTGGTTCGCGGCGCGGTTCGGCCGGCGGCAATACTTTTTTACCTCGATCGTCATCTTTACCATCGCCTCGTTGATGTGCGGGCTCTCGAACACGTTCGGACAGCTCGTCTTCTGGCGGCTGGTCCAAGGTTTAGGCGGCGGCGGTCTGATCGCAACATCGCAAGCGATTCTGCGCGACACCTACGGCATCAAGGAACAAGGAAAGGCGCAGGGCGTCTTCGCGCTGGGCGTTATCGTCGGCCCGGCGCTCGGTCCGGTAATCGGTGGCTGGATCACCGACAACTGGAACTGGCACTGGATTTTCTTCATCAACATTCCAATCGGTATCATCGCCGCGACGCTGATCTACAACTTCTTGCGAAATCCCGCCGAGCCGCAATACCGCCGCCTCGATTGGATCGGCTTGATTCTCATGTGCGTCGGATTGGGGTCGATGCAGTTCGTGCTCGAGAACGGCCAGCAGTACGATTGGTTCGACGACGCGCGCATTCGATGGTTCACGTTTTTTTCGGTCGCCGGCCTCACCGCGTTCGTCTGGTGGACGCTGCGCTCGAAAATACCCGTCGTCGATCTACGCGTTTTGCGCCTCCGCCAGGTGGCTGCCGGCAGCGTGCTTGGGGCGGTGCTCGGCGTCAGCCTCTACGGTTCGATCATCATTCTGCCGCAATATCTGATCAACTCGCTGGGATTTACGGCGACGCTGTCGGGAGCGACGGTGATGATCCGCGCCGGCGCGGTTCTCTGCTTCACTCCCCTCACCGCGATCTTGACGCAGCGCGGGCTGGTCGATCCGCGGCTCCAAGCGGCGATCGGGTTCGTCCTGCTATCGATCTCGAATTGGATGCTCGGAAGCATCACCACGCCGCTCTCCGATTTCCACAGTTTAGTCTTGCCGTTGATTCTCAGCGGCATCGGGCTCGCGCAGATCTTCGTGCCGCTCTCGGTTGCGGTCATCGGCAGCGTCCCGGATCGGGAGGTGCCGTCGACGGCGGCGTTCTTCAACCTCTCGCGCCAAATCGGTGGGAGCCTCGCGGCAGCGATTTTGATCACGCTCTTAGTCCGCGGTTTTACCGTTCATCAGACCGAGCTTTCGAGTGCGCAGACGCTCGCACACGGCCCGACCGCGCAGTACGTGATGGCACAAGGCGGGGTGCAGAACCGCGGCGCGATGCAGCGGCTCGCCATTTTAGTCGAATCGCAATCCGCCGTCGAATCGTATGCCGATACGTCGCGCTGGGTCGCGGTGATTACGCTGGGGCTCGCACCGCTGGTGCTCTTGCTGCGAAGGCCGCGCGTCGGCGTCGCGTTGGCCGAATGAACCGGATGCGCAATCGAGCGATCTCCGCCCTCTTTGCCGTCGTCGCGCTGACGATGGCGACCCTGCCGGTGCAGCGCACCTCGGCACAACCCGACGACGCGTTGCCGAATCGGGTCACGCTTCCGACGATGATCCCGACACTGATGCTGCCGCCGGTGCCGAGCGTCGCGCCGGGCTATCGCGCGGCTCAAGCCGAACCAAGCGGGGCGCACATCGTCGGGGTGACGCAGCAGCCGTTCGTCGGAATTTCGCTGCAAGATGCGATCGCGATGGCGCTGCTCCAGAACACCAACCTTGCCGTTTCGGCCGCGAACTTCCGGATCGCGCACTATAACGTCGTTCAGGTCAAGGGCGCGTACGACGTCGCGTTCCACGTGCAGCCGTCGTCGAATTACTCCGTCAACCCGCCGCAGAATTTCTTGGCAGCGGGACCGGGCGAAACGGCAACATATGGGCCGGCCTCGCTTCCGACGAGCGCCGTGGCGCCCGGTAACGTGATTCAGCATCAGTCGGGCGTTGCGTACGGATTGAGCGGACAGGCCGAGAACGGCGGCGCGTTTCAGGCCCAGATTCAGCAAAGCCGAACCTACAACAACACGCTGTTCGACGCCTTTAATCCATATTATTTGGCTACGCTCGATCTCTCGGTCACGCAGCCGTTGCTGAAGAACTTGGGGTTGAATGCGACAAAGCGCCAGCTGAAGCTCGCGATCCTCAACGCCGATTCCGGCATCGCGCAGACATTGGTCGACGCGTCGAGTACGATTTCGCAGGTCGAAACGACGTATTGGGATCTGGTCGAAGCCTGGCGCAACGTCGCGATCCAAGAAGAAGCGCTAAGAGAGGCCATAGAGCAGCAGCGCAGCAACGTTCGGTTGGCGCGCAGCGGCGCGGCGGCGCCGATCGACGCGATCCAGTCGCAGACGCAAGTCTCGAACTTCCAGGACAACGTCTTTGCGGAGCTGCAGCGAGTTTCGGAGCTCCAAAACCAGCTCAAGAGCCTCGTCGCGTCGGATGCGCAGGATCCGATTTGGAAGGCGAACCTGGTGCCGTCGACGTCGGTGCAGCAGCTTCCGAGCGCGACCGATCTTGCGACGGTTGTAGCGAAAGGCCGAGCGAACCGGCCGGAGGTCCGGCAAGCCGAAGACAAGCGTCTCGCCGCCGCGATCGACCGAGCCTACGCCAAGAACCAATCGCTGCCGCAAGCTGACCTGCAGCTGCAGTACGAGAGTAACGGATTCGCCGGCATTCCGGCGCCCGTGACGCGCTTCATTGCCGGTTTCTGTAGCTCGCAGAATCTCGCCGCATGCCCGACGCCGCCGCCGAACACGCAGGGTGCGATGGCCTGGGCTTATCACAATATGTGGGCCGGCTACTTTCCCACGTTCAATGTCGCACTCATCGTCGGCTACCCAATTCAAGGACACGTAGCGCGCGGTTTGCGCGGGCTCGCCGGCGAGGAGACGACGCAAGCCGATCTGCTGATGCAGGGCGTCTACGAGCGGATCGGCGCCGAGGCTCGAAACGCGCTGCAAACTTATCAATCCGCGCTCTCGAAGGTGAGCGCCGCGCGCATCTCCCGAGAGTCTGCCGAAGCGGTCTATGCCAGCGAGGTCCGCAGGTTCCACAATGGCGCTTCTACGACGTTCCTGGTTCTTCAGCGCCAGCTGCAGCTCGATGAGGCGCGGTTGCGCGAGTTGCAAGGTCAGGCGCAGCTGAATCAGTCGATCGTCGAGATCGAGCGCGTTGAAGGTACGATCCTCACAAGCAACAGCGTCGACGTGCAGACGCTCGGAAGCCAAGCGCTCGCGCGGTAGGCATCGTGAAGAGCAGAGTCCGATTCGCTCCGGCCCTGGTTGCAATCGTCGCCATCTCCTTGGCCGCTCTGCCGGTCGAACGTACGTCCGCGCAGCTCGACGAGGCCCTCCCGGCGCACGCGATGCTGCCGACCGCGATTCCGTCGCCCCTGCTTCCGATCGTGCCAAGCGTCGCACCCGGTTACCGCGCGCCGGAAGCGGCACCAAGCGCGGCGCAGATCATCGGCGTTACCGCGCAGCCTTTCGTCGGCATCACGCTGCAGGACGCGATTGCGATGGCGCTGCTCAAGAACCCGAGCCTGGCGGTCTCGGCCTCGAACGTTCGGATCGCGCGCTATAACGTGGTAGCGATCAAAGGCAACTACGATCTGCAGCTTCAGCTTAAGCCGTCCTCTGACTTCTCCGTGCAAGCGCCGCAGAATGCGTTCGAAGCCGGTCCGGGCGAGCTTGGAAAATATACGCCCGCGCCCGGCACGACGACCGGTCCGATCTACACGACGGGCCCCGGCAACATCATTCAGCACCAGTCGACATTCCAGTACGGCGTTGGCGGCCAAACTGAGAACGGCATGAACTATCAGGCCGGCATTCAGCAGAGCCGGACCTACAACAACACGGTTTTCAACGCTTTCAATCCGTACTACGTCGCCACGCTCAATCTCGCGGTCACGCAGCCGTTGCTCAAGAATGCCGGCATGAACGCGACGAAACGGCAGCTCGAGCTTGCGTTTGTCAATGAAGATGCCCGCGCCGTCCAAGCGCTCATCGATGCATCGAACACCATCTCCGCGGTCGAGAACGCCTACTGGAACCTCGTCGCGGCCTGGCGCAACGTCGCAATCCAAGAAGGATCCCTAAGCGAAGCGATCGCGCAGCAGCAGAGCAACGTTCGCCTCGCACGGAGCGGCGCGGCGGCACCGATCGACGCAGTCGAGTCGCAGACCCAGGTCTCGAACTTTCAGGACAACGTCTATTCGGCGCTCCAAACCGTCTCGCAGCTTCAGATTGCGCTCAAGAGCCTGGTAGTCGCCGATCCCGGCGATCCGATCTGGACGGCGAACCTCGTGCCGTCGACGTCGGTGCAGCAGCTTCCTAGCGTCGGCGAACTCGAGCAGATCGTCGCCGCAGGGGAGCAAAATCGCCCCGAAGTCCGACAGGCCGAGGATAAACGCTTTGCGGCGGATATCGATCGCGTCTTTGCGGCAAATCAGTCCTTGCCGCAAGCCGATCTCCAAGTCCAGTACTTGAGTAACGGATTCGCCGGCATACTCGCGCCCGTCCCGACATTCTTATTGAACGAGTGCTTCAACGTCAATCGACTTCTTTCGTGTCCGACGCCTCCACCGAACACGCAAGGCTCGATGCCGTTTGCGTATCACAACATGTGGGCCGGGTACTTCCCGACTTTCAACGTCGCGCTCGTCGTGAGCTATCCGGTTCAGGGCAGCCTCGCGCGGGGCGCGCGCGGCGTTGCGAGTGAGGAGACGACGCAGGCGAAGATTCTCATCCAGGGAGTGCGAGAGCGAATTGCCGCGGAGGCTCGCAACGCGCTGCAGTCCTACAAGACGGCACTCGCGAAGCTCAGCGCCGCGCGTCATTCCCGCACTGCCGCCGAAGCGGTCTACACGAGCGAAGTACGCCAGTTCCATCGGGGCGAGTCGACGACTTATCTGGTCCTCAAGCGCCAGGTGCAGCTCGAGCAGGCCCGCGGACTCGAGCTGCAGGCTCAGACACAGCTCAATCAATCGATCGTCGAGCTGCAGCGAATCGATGGTACGATTCTGACCACCAACGGCGTCGATCTCCAAACGCTCGGCACGCGGGCGCTGGCGCACTAAGCAATGCCCGACGCAAAAGCACGCGCGCTTCCCGCCCTTATCGCCATCGTTGCCGTCGTGCTGGCCATCGTTCCGGTAGAACCGACGTCGGCGCAGCCACGCGACGCGTTACCGCAACGCGCGATTCTCCCGACCGAGATCCCGTCCGCTCGCATGGCTATCCCCCCGAGCGTCGCGCCGGGCTATCGCGCGCCCGAGGTCGAGCCGAGCAACCCGGGAATCGTCGGCGTTACGCAGAGCCCGTTTGTGGGAATCGCACTGCAAGATGCGGTTGGGATGGCGCTGCTGAAGAATCCAAATCTAGCAGTTTCCGCATCGAACGTGAGAATCGCGCGATACCGCATCGTCGAGGCCAAGTCTAACTTCGACGTGCATTTGGAGGTGCAGCCGTCGTCGAACTTCTCCGTGTTGCCGCCGCAGAATATCTTCTTCGCGGGTCCGGGCGTCGGGGGGTACGGGTACAAATGCCAATCGTTCTTTGGGACGCCCGCGCCCTGCTCGACGACCGGCCCGGGGTACATTATCCAGCATCAATATTCGTTTCAATCGGGAATTACCGGTCAGAGCGTCAACGGATTGCAGTACTCGGCTGGGATCACACAGACGCGCACTTATAACAATTTGATCATTAATACTTTCAACCCGTACTACTTGGCATCGCTCAACCTCGCGGTTACCCAGCCTTTGCTCAAGAATTCCGGGATGAACGCGGTTAAGCATCAGTTGAAGCTCGCCGTGATCGACGCGGACTCCAACGAGGCACAAACGCTCGTCGATGCCTCGAACACGATCGCGCAAGTCGAGGATGCCTACTGGAATCTCGTCGCCGCCTGGCGGAACGTCGCGATTCAGGAAGAGGCCCTGAAACAAGCGATCGATCAAGAGCAGAGCGTCGAGCGATTGGCGAAGGGCGGCGTCGCGCCGCCGGTTACGGTCGTGGAGACGCAGACGCAGGTCGCAAATTTTCAAAACCAGCTTTTCTCGGCGCTACAGACGGTATCGCAACTACAGACGCAGCTCAAGAGTCTACTTGTCTCCGACGCCGGAGACGCAATTTGGAGCGCGAACCTGGTCCCGTCCTCGCCGGTGCAGGAGCTGCCGAGCCCTGGCGAACTTGCCGCTATCGTCGCCGAGGCAGAACAGAAGCGTCCGGAAGTTCGCCAAGTCGTTGACCAGCGCCGAGTCGCCGATCTGGATCGAGTGTATGCGAAGAATCAAGGGTTGCCGCAGGCCGACGTCGTCGTGCAGTACATGAGCAACGGCTTCGCCGGGCTGCTGCAGCCGGTTCCGAACTTCGAGATACAGGGTTGTAACTTGCCGACCGGTTCGTGTCCAACACCCCCGCCGCAATCTCAGGGCAATGCCACGAAGGCCTTTCACAACATGTGGACCGCGGCGTATCCGGAGTTCAATATTGCGCTCGTCATGAACTTCCCGCTCGAGAACAGCACCGCGCGCGGTTTGAAGGAAATCGCCGATCAAGAGGAAGGCCAGGCAGCGCTCGAACGGCAGGCGATCGACCAGCGCATCGAGATCGAAGCGCGTAACGCGCTGCAAACCTACGAGTCGGCGCTCTCCCGCCTCTCGGCCGCGAGCCATGCGCGCGAGGCCGCCGAATCCGTGTATGCCAGCGAAGTTCGCCGCTTTCACAACGGCGCATCGACGACGTTTTTGGTTTTGCAGCGTCAGGTGGAGCTTGCGGCGGCCCGCGGGCGCGAGCTGCAGGCGCAGACCGATCTAAACAAAGCTGTCGTTGAGCTGCAGCGCGTGCGGGGGACGATCCTCACGGACAACGGCGTCGATCTCAGAACCCTCGGTTCGAAAGCGCTCGTCACCGACTCGCCCGCGCCGCGATCATCCTAAGCCGGTCGTGCGGTAGGTCCGCTCGCGCCAGCGGACGTTGCGGCCGAAGAAGCTCGCGACCCAGACGGCGAGGCTGAGAAGGTCTCGGATCGGGATCAGTGCCACGTCGTCGCGCGTGACGCCGAGTGCCGCGCGCGCGAGATAGTGCAGCAGGAGGCGCAGCGCCGCGACGACGCCGACGAGCGGCAATCCCAACGCAAGGTTCCGCGTTATGGCGAGATGGAGAACCGCGAACGGCAGGGCGTAGATCAAAAACGAGAACGCGTAGCCGGCCGGGGCGAGCGCGAGATTCGTGCGCGCCCACCGCAGCTCGTGCGACCAGAGCGCGGCCGGCGCCGTCTCCGGAACCGCCGTTCGCACGACGTATCGCGAGAGCTCGACGCTGCGGTTTCGGGCTGCGACGAGTTCGCCCAGCCGATGATCGTCGGCGAGGCCGCCGCCGAGTGCGGCGATGCCGCCGAACGCATCGAGCAGGCTGCGCCGCACCGCCATCGTCGCCCCTAAGCAAAAGCGGAGTGGTCCGAGCGCGAGCGCGACCAAGACCGACGGAATGAAAACCTCTTCGATCTGCATCGCGCCGAGACGCGAGACGAGGCTCGCGTTCGGCATTCCCGCATAGAGGCAGGTCGCGGCTCCAACGCGCTCGCTCGCGAAGGCTCCGGCGAGCGCGCGCAGGTACTCGCGGTCCACGCGCACGTCGCTGTCGGCGATGACGACGATCTCGCCGTTCGGAGCGGCGCTCGCCTTGGCCAGGTTGGCGATCTTCGGATTCGTCATCGCGGCGTTCTGCCCGATGGCGACTCGCGCGATGCCGGGAAACTCGGCAGCGAGCCGCTCGCCGACGGCCACGGCCGGATCGTCGGCATCGTGGAAGCAGTAGACGACTTCGTAGCGCGCTGGGTAATCCTGATCGCAAACGGATCGGAGGTTTTCGTAAAGGTCGGGCTCGAGCCCGGAGATCGGCTTGAGAATCGTCACGCTCGGGAGAAACTCGGTCGCGAGCTGCAGCGGCCGCCGCGCGAATGCCGCGACGCGCGCGCACGCAAGTGCGAGATAGAGGCCACCCGCGATAGCGACGACCAAAAGCGCCGTCGTCATGGCAGCGCGGCCAGCTCGCCGTAGGTGACGCTCGTGATGTCGTTGCGGGCCAACGCGTCGCGCACGCGCGAACTCGTGAGCGCGGCCAGCTCTCCCGCCCAGGCGTACGCTTCGGTTCCGCGGTCGGCTCCGGTAAACGCCCCGGTCGCCGGATGGAAGAAGATCTCGGTAACGCCGCTGGGAAGGTGATCGAGGATCTCCAAGACGCGCTCTTCGGTCAATGCGCCCGCCTCGTTCACGCCGAACGCGTAGTCGTTGCAAACGAGTCGCGCGCGGCGCGCACGCGCGCGCATCAATCCGAGCCACGGCTCGATCGTGCGCGTTCCGCCGAACGGCTCGCGCGGAATGCGCACCGCCCGAAGGCCGAACTCGCCTCCGATTCGCACCATGAGCGCGAAGACGGTCGGGTGGACGTGCATGTGCGACTGCGCGTCGGCGTGATCGAGCGCCAGACCGGTGCGCGAAAAGCCTTCGAACTGCGCGCGAATCTCGGCGGCCAGCTGCGCGCGCACACCGGGGCGCAAGAAGAATCGCAATCCTGCTCGCAGCAAATCGGTGAGAAACGCGCCGCGTTCGTCGACGAGATCCGGCAGGAGCTCCGGTGGGAGCAGCGGCCGACCGTTGACGAGCACGAGGTGCAAACCAACGGCGAGTCCCGGTAATTGCCGCGCCCGCTCGACGGCGTCGGCGGCCGCCGGCGCACCGACCATGAGGCTCGCGGCGCGTAATACCCCGACGCGATGCGCGCGCTCGACGGCTTCGTTGACTTCGGGCGCTGCGCCGAAGTCGTCGGCGGTGATAATGACTGCCTTCACGTTCGACGACGGAGCGCGGGGCGTCGTTGCGCTCTTAGCGCTTTCGGCCGCTCAGCATGCCGGCGGCGAGCTCGTCGACGAGCCAGATGAGGCGCCCCGATACCGGGTGCACGATTTGCGCGGGATACTCGACGGGATCGACGGGCCCGTCGTAAACGGTCGCGAGGATTTGCGCTTTCTCCGCGCCCTCGACCGCAAAGGCGACCGTGCGTGCGGCGTTGATGAGCTGCGGCGTCATCGTGACGCGCCACATCATCTGCGACGGCGCGTAGACGGCGCGCACGAGCGCGTCATCGTCGCTGTCGGGGGGCGACCCCGGAAAGAGCGACGCGGTGTGCCCATCGGATCCGAGGCCGAGCAGAATCAAATCGAATCGCGGCGCATTTCCGAGATCGGTACGCAGGATCGAGCTATACTCGTTGGCGGCGTGTCCCGGATCGATCTCGCCGCGAATGCGATGAACGTTCGCCGCCGGAATGCCGACGGCATCGAGAAAGGCACGGCGAGCCATTAGGTAATTCGACTGCTCGTCGTCGGGCGGCACGCACCGTTCGTCGCCGAAGTAAACGAAGACGTCGCTCCAAGAGAGTTCCTCGCGCAGCGGTTCCTGGGCCAGAAGCTCGTAGGCGGCGCGGGGCGTCTCACCGCCGGAGAGCGCGACGTGAAAGGAACCGCGTTCGGCGGTCGCCATTACGCCGGTTGCAACGAAGAGCTCGGCGAGCGCGCGGGCAAGCGCTTGAGGATCCCGGCAGAGTTGCAGCTCACCGCGTCCCTCCACTGTCAGATCTCTCCCTGCGCAAGAATCTTGCCTGCCGAGGCGAGCGCGGCTTGGAAGAGCCGGTCATCCTGTCCCCACAGGATCGCGCGCTCGACGAGCGCGGCGATTCCCGGATTCTCGATTGCTCGATAGCGCGCGCCGTGGGCGCTCGATCCGGTGACGCTCAAAAGGATCGTCTCTTGGTTGGGATCGACTTGCGCAACGAAGGTCGAGCGCGACGAGGTCAGCGCGATTCGGAGGACTCGGCGCGGCTCGCCTTTGCGATCGATCGAAAATGCGATGCGGTGCCCGAGCGAATTGACCAGCGCGTCGGCGGCGCTCGGCGTCCACCTCAAACGGCTGGCGAGCCATCCGAGCAGATAGAGTGCCTCGGGCTCGGATCCGCAAGCGATCTCGACGCGCTCGATATCGCGCAGTTCGTCGACCGCCTTTCCGTCGAAGAAGATCGCGACGCATTCCTGCCACGGCGCGAGCCGCAAGTAAGCGATGTCGGCGATGGGAAGCTGCGGATGAGCTTCGACGTAGCGGACGAGTTCTCGCAGCGCATTTCGGCCCGTATCGAGCAGCGAACTATTGTAAACAACCGTTTGCGCGTCCTCGGCGAGGCTTGCAAAGCGCGGGTCGCTCCCGATTCCGGGAGCGACCCACAACAAGACGAC
>JBAUYZ010000019.1:0-51319 GCA_049585055.1 Candidatus Cybelea sp.
GGTCGATACCGTCGCGGCCTTTCTCGCCGCGGTCCACGATCTGCACGCGGGCGAACGAACCGCCGTCGACATCGTGCGCGACGGCGCGCCGCTGCGGCTCTCGGCCGTGCTCGCCGCCGCGCCGGACGAAAGCGATCCAGGCCTCGTTACGCGTTACGGCGAGATCGCCGTCGACGACTCGCTCCGGCGCACGCTTCTCACCATGCCGCAAGGCCTTGCATCGCCCGCGCCGGCCGTGCTGCTCGTCGGCGGCATCGGCTGCTACTCGGTCGACGTTGCGAAGAGTCCGCAAGACGCGTACCTTCACCTCGCGCACGATCTGGCTCGCGCCGGCTTCGTGACGATGCGCGTGGAAAAGAGCGGCGTTGGCGATAGTCAGGGACCGCCCTGCCGGAGCGTCGACTTCGATTCCGAGGTGCGCGGCTACGCGGCCGCGCTCGCCGCGCTGCAACGCGATCCGCTCGTCAATCCAGCGCGCATCTATCTGCTCGGACATAGCATCGGCACGATCGTGGCACCGCGTTTAGCGCTGCAGAATCGCGTCGCGGGCGTAATCGTGCTCGAGGGCGTCGCGCGCGATTGGCCCGAGTACGAGATTCGCAACCTCCGTCGCCAGCTCGAACTCGACGGCGAGAGCCCCGCCGCCGTCGATCGAGCGCTGCTCGAGAAGGCGGAGTGCATGCAAAAGATGCTCTACGAGGACGAAGCCGAGGCGGAGATCGAGCGCAGCCTGCCGTCGTGCAGCGTGCACAACGGAATCTATCCGGTCTCGCCGGCGTACGTGCAGCA
Organism: Candidatus Cybelea sp.; assembly: GCA_049585055.1. Classification (GTDB taxonomy): domain Bacteria; phylum Vulcanimicrobiota; class Vulcanimicrobiia; order Vulcanimicrobiales; family Vulcanimicrobiaceae; genus Cybelea. The sequence goes on from JBAUYZ010000019.1 coordinate 790, forward strand.
AGTCGGGCATCTCAACGTGGTCGAGCCGTGGGCGCAGCTCGGCGTGCCGGTGCTCGCAATCTACGGCACCGCCGATTTCGAAACCGAGCTCGCCGACCATCAGCGGATCGTCGCGATCGTGAATGCGGCGCATCCCGGCACGGCGACGCTGACGATCATCGATGCAATGAGCCACGGTCTCGGCCGCGCGGCGACGCCGAAGGCCGCCGAGAACGACGATGATCGGGGAGTCGTCGAGCAGTACGACGCCGACGTCAGTGCGGCAATCGTAGCGTGGCTGCGCGACCTTAACCGCTAGGCGCTCGCCCTTCGACTTCGCGTGCTTCGCACGCTGCGCTCAGGATGACACCGTTCTGCCTGCGCTCAGGATGACACCGTTCTGGCTGCGCTCAGGATGACACCGGTTCTGGCTGCGCTCAGGATGACACCGTTCTGCCTGCGCTCAGGATGACACCGTTCTGCCTGCGCTCAGGATGACACCGTTCTGCCTGCGCTCTACGGTGCTACGTCTTCCCCCAGAAGGCGAACATTGCGATCGCGGCGAGACCCATCGCGCCGACCGTTCCCCAGCCCCAGATTCTCGCCGCGGTGCTGCTCGCCCAACGCCCCATCACGTGACGGTCGCTCGCGATGAGAACGATGACGGCGAGCAACGGAACCGCGACGATGCCGTTCACAACCGCAGCCCAGAAGAGCGCTGCGACCGGATCGACCCGGAGAAAACCGATCGTCATCGCGATCAGCATTCCGGCGATCAACGCCGCGTAGAACTGCGGCGCTTTTTTCACCTTCTTATCGAGCCCCTCGCGAAAGCCGAAGGCCTCGGAGATAATGTAGGCCGACGACGCGGTAAACGCCGGAATCGCCAAAAACCCCGTGCCGATCATTCCGGCGGCGAAGAGCCAGGCGGCGAAGCGTCCGGCGAGCGGTTCGAGCGCCTTCACCGCGTCTTGCGCCGACGTAATCTGATGGAGGCCGTGCGCGGCCAGCGTTGCCGCCGTCGTTACGATGATGAAGAAGGCGACGGCATTCGAGTAGATCATGCCGGCGTTCACGTCCACATGCATCCCCGAGATCTCTTGCGGGGTCGCGCCGCGGCGCTGGGCCACGGTCTTTCGGCCGAGTTGTTCCTCCTCTTCGACCTCGAGCGCGGCCTGCCAGAAGAAGAGATACGGCGTGATCGTCGTGCCGAGGACCGCGACCAGCGTGGTGAGCCAGGTTGCGTGGAGGTGGAGTTCCGGAACGACAAGATGCCGGAGGACCTCGCCCCATGGCGGACGCACGACGAACGCCGTCACGACGTACGCAAAGAGTGCGAGCGTCAGCCACTTGATGATCGATTCGAAGGACCGGTAGGCGAACCAGACCTGAACCACGATCAACGCACCGCCGAAGATCCCGATCCAGAAAAGGTTCGATTGGTTAAAGAGCAGCCGGGCGGCGGCGCTCATTCCTTCGAGATCGGCGCCGGCGTTGACCGTGTTCGCGACGATGACGGCGATGCCGAGCGGCGCGACGATCGAACGAGGGAGCTTCCGCCGCATCGCCGCAGCGAGGCCTTTGCCCGTGACCATGGCGATGCGCGCGCACATGCCTTGCACGACGGCCATCATCGGCGTCGTTAAGAAGACCACCCAGAGCATCGAATAGCCCGTGCTCGCGCCGGCCATTGCGTAGGTGGTGATTCCCGACGGGTCGTCGTCCGATGCACCCGTGATCAAACCGGGACCGAGCGTCGAGAAGAGCCGGCGAATCGAGGAGAACATCAAGGGCGCCCTTTCGCGCTCGCAATCCGAGTACCGTTGTCTCGTTTCGCCGCTGGTGTATAATGTAAAGCTACACGGAGGGACGAACCATGGAGAAGAGGATGCCGCACCGGCACGAGAACGGCACGGTTCACGTGCACGACGACGCGACCCCGGGCCACACCCACGACCATTCGCACGCCCACTCGCACTATGATGGGACGGTGCACGAACACGCGCACGTGCACGACGGGTCCGATCACGATCACGAGCACGAGCACGCGCCCGGAGGCGGCAATGGCGCGACCTAAGGGCTCCGGGCGGTTCGGGCCGGTGCGGTCGCTCCGGCTGCCTCTCGATCTCGACGAATGGTTCGAGGAGCGGCTGTGCAGCGACTCGAGCCGCTCGGCGAGCGATATTCTCTTAGAGGCAGTGCACGGCGGATTGCGTCTGCAGGCCGGCTACATGAGCCGCCAGCATCGTGCGCTCGGAGCGATGGTGATTGCGAACGATCGCGCGCGGTACGAGTCGTACTCGCGTGCGCTCGCCGATTCGTTCGGCAGCGCCTACGTCAGACATCTGGAAGCCTGGCTGCTCGCCGACGGGATCCGGCCGTTCGAACGGCGTGAAGCGACATCGATAGAAGCCAACCCAACGCAAACAGGATAACGATCGCGAATCCTAGCCATCCCACTTGCACGCCGCCTCCGGTGATGCCGGCGAGTTCGATGCCGCCCACCAGCACCGCCGTCAGTACCGATGCCGACGTGATCGTCACGTTGTAGTAGAGCTTACGAATCGGATTGAGGAAGGCCCAGCCATAGGCGCCGAGCATCAACATGCCGTCCGTCGTATCGATCAGCGACATGCCCGCGGTGAAGAGCGCGGGGAAAATGAGGATCGCCCAGACCGGTAGGCCCTTTCCGGCCTGGATCGCGGCGATTCCGAGGAGTCCCACTTCCGTTGCGGTGTCGAAACCGAGCCCGAAGAGCAGGCCGACGAGATACATGTCGCGGCTTCGAGAAACGAGCCGTAGCACCGGTCGGAAGAGGCGGCCGAGGAGGCCGCGCCGATCGAGCGAGTCGTTGAGCGTCTGCTCTGCATACGCGCGGCCGGCTCGCACGTCGCCTACCGCGCGCAGCAGGTCGACGAGCACGAACGCGTTGATCGCCGCAATGATAAAGAGGAAGGCTGCGGAGATCCCCGTTCCTACGATGCCCCCGACTCCCTCGAAGGTCGGCAGATGCTCGCGCACCGCCGCCGCACCGAGCACGATCGCGAGCGTCAGCGCCACGACGACCGTGGAGTGACCGAGCGAGAAGAAAAACCCGACTCCCACCGGCCTCTTCCCGTCTTGCATCAACTTGCGCGTGACGTTGTCGATAGCCGAAATATGGTCGGCATCGACCGCGTGGCGCAAGCCGAAGGTGTACGCAAGCAGCGCGGTTCCTAGAAGCAGTGCGCGGGGCGGCGAGAAAAAGAGAAAAGCCAACGCCCAAACGATGGCGTTGGCGCCGAGCAGCAGCGCGTACATCGTGAGGATCTTCGCGCGCGTTCCTTCGGTCACTAGCACGCGGTTCTACGTTATGGAGTGCGTCACCGCCGCTTTTCTGTAGACAAATTGCTTGGCATCGCGATCAGTGCGATCGTTCGGACTTCCCTGAACCCATCAGTGCCCAGGTCGTGCCGTTGTCGGTCGAATATTCGGTGCGCCAGGTATAGGCGTTCGAGTTCTGCCACACGTTCAGCGTCCGAATAACGACGCTCTTGCCGTTGTCGGTAAATGCAAACGGATAGGTGATGGTATTGCCGTCGACGAGAATGGTTGACGACGTCGTGCGGCTCGCGTGGACGTTGTAAAAACGATAGACGTTCGCGACCGGATCGTAGGTGTAGATGCCGAGGTCGCCATCGGGCGTGCCGTTCATGAGCACGCTCTGCTGGCAGATCATAAAGGCGTGGTCGATCGACCACGCGCAGGTCGTCGTCGCCGTTGCCGCACCGGGCTTCTGATACGGACTGTCGACGAACGTTCCCTGACTCTGCCACGTACCGGCGAACCGGTTGAGCTCGTCGATCGGCGCCGCGGAGACCACCGCCGGCGTGATGGCCGTGCCCCCGATCGCGAGCGCGAGGGCAACGCGCAGTACAATACCGTTCACCAAGTTCTTCTCCATGGCCGCGGGGTTCGGGCGGAGCGTTCGGTTCTCCGTCGAATTTACGACCGATGCGCAATCTCAAAGCCTTCGCAGCGCTGGCGGCCATTGCGCTGCTCGCCCTCACGCCGCCGTCTGCGGTCACGGGCCAACTCTCCAGCCTCAAGCCGGTCGGCCGCTTCAGCGCGTTGCCGCCGGCGATTGTGGCGGGGCGCTTTACGGTCGACGGCGTTTCGGCGAAGGGGTGGGAGATGGCCGAGCCGGGCGGCGCGTTCAGCGCGACCGACGTTCCCGTTCCCGGCGCGCCCGGGCGCCGGCTCATTTTTGCGGCGTGCAATGCGGCGCTCTGTCTTCTCCACTACGAGCGAGGCGGCATCGCGCACTTCTACGAGATCCTCGCGCTCTCACTCGGATCGAACGGTTGGACGGCAATCTGGAACGTGCGCGGTCCAAAACCGATTGCGACCTTCGACGTGTTTGCGGCGTCCGTAAAGAACGGAACGTATGGAGCAAACTGGAGCTGGCAATCCGTAAAGGGAGATTTTTGAGCCGGGAGCCGAGAAGGTTGCGGCGTGGACGAGAAACGCTTTCGGTTCGACCTGCTGATCGCTATCAGCGCACTGCTGATCAGCGGCGTCGCTGCGGCGTCGTCGGCCTATCAGACCTACGTCATCCGCAGCCAGTTCAGCGCGACCGTCTGGCCCTACCTGAACTTCATCACGACGACCTCGCCCGATAGCTTCGAGTTCGACGTCAGCAACCCGGGCATCGGACCCGCGCTCATCATGAGCTCGGTCGTTACTCGCGACGGAAAACCCATTGTCTTGCCCGCGACCCCGACCACCCAGCCGGCACTGCAGCGCGCTATCCAACCCGAGTTCCTCGAATCGAAGGTGGACGCCCGCAAGTCGCACACTCACGGCGTCACCTCTTTGAGCGTGAGCTCGATTATCGCCGGCGACGTGGTTCCTGCCGGCGCGAAGCTGATGCTGCTGCGTGTCCAGGGCAGGTTCCTCACGCGGCGCCTGATGGCGAACATTCGGCGGCTCGACTTGACGCTCTGCTACTGTTCGCTGCTCGGCGACTGCTGGACGAAGCGGCTCTGGGATCCGTCGGTCAACCCGGTGCGGGTTCGGAGCTGCCCGATCGGCTGATGGGTTTGCGCAGCTCGTCGTCGGCGTCGACGATGTAGACGACGAACTCCAAAATCGCTTACGGCTTTACGCGAAAGATGGTGCCGCAGCCGCTTCCGCCGCAAGCCGTGCCGCCGCCCGACACCGTCGTGCCATAGAGCATCTTGTCGAATACATAGACCGGGCCTTGCGGATGAGAGCCGTCGGTGCCGCCTTTGAAGCTATAGAGCACCTTTTCGGTGCCGGATGGGCTCACCGAAAAAACGGTCCCGTCGCCGGCGGTATCGCCGCCGCCGACCGTCGTGCCGTAGAACGCTCCTTTGTGGTAGATCAGCGTTGCGGGGGGCAGATTGCCGTCGGGAATATCTTGAAAGTTATAGAGTGTCGTCAGCGTGCCGGACGTTGTGATCGAGAAGAAGGTCCCCGAGTTGCGCGTGCCGCCGCCCTCGGTCGTTCCGTAGAGCACGCCGTTGACCGCGGTAAGCCCGTTCGGAAACGCGCCGTCGGACGTTCCGCCGAATCGATGGAGCACGCGTTCCTTGCCGTGCAGGTTCACTTCGAAGATGATCCCGCAGCCGATGCTGCCGCAACCCGTTCCGCCTTCGAGCGCCGCACCATAGAGCCGGTCGTGCAGAGCCGTAACCGGCGCGTAGATGCGTTCGCCGTCGGTTCCACCGGTGAACCGGTAGAGAACGAACTCCTTTCCGATCGTCGTCAGCCAGTACACGGTGCCGCACCCCGAACCGCCGCAACCGTTCCCGCCCCCGACGACGGTGGTTCCATAGAGCCGCCCCTTGAGCGCGATTACCGGCGCCTCCGGAGCGGCACCGTCTTCGCCGCCATCGGTGCCGCCCATAAAGCTGTAGAGCAACCGTTCCTGACCCGACGTGCTCACGGTATACACGGCACCATCGCCAAACGCGCCCGCACTCGATGCGGTGCCGAAAAACTCTCTGTTCAGCGAGGTCAACCCGGCGAATGGCCACGAGCCATCGTGCGCGCTGTTGAAGTTCCCCTGGAAGTTGTAAATGACGTGCTCGACACCGGATCCCGTCACCGAAAACACGGTGCCGCAGCCGAGATAACAATAGTTCGAGCAGTTCTGCGAACAGTAGTTGCTCGAGCCGTTTAAGGTCGTTCCATAGAGCGTGCCGTTGAGGGCGACGAGCCCACCGTACGGGCTCGCACCATCCGGCGTTCCTTTGAAGCTATAGAGCAGCTTGTAGCCGTTGGCGGGCGCGCCGGCCGGTATTGAGGCAGGGGCGGCGGCGTTTGGAATGCCGCTCCGAATCGTCGGGCTTAGCGCGCTTCCACCGCACGCCGCGAGCAACGCGGCGGCGAGAATCGTGCTCGTGAGGCTGTAAAGCGGTCGCATCATGCGTGCGCCTTTCGACGCGGTGCGAAGAATTTTCCCGTGCCCGCAATCCAAGCGCCTTTCTGAGCCGTTAGGGCTGAAACGGAGAAAGGAGCTACGATACGCGATGCGGGTGCCGGCGTGTATCCTGTGGGCGGCGTGCCTGTCATTACTGGGAGCTGGCAGCGCCGTCGCCCACCCCCTCGGAAACTTCACGATCAATCATCTCGCGCGAATTCGCGTGAGTGCGACGGAGCTTCGCATTCGCTACGTCCTCGACATTGCGGAGATTCCGACGTTTCAAATTATGCACGCTGCAGGCGTTTGGACGCCCGCGCGCATGCACGATTGGGCGAACGGCGAAAGCGCGACCGTTGCCGGCGCTCTCGCGATTGCGGCGAACGGCATCGTGCTTCCGCTCCATCTCGAGCGCGTAACCGCGCGCACACGCCCGGGTGCCGGCGGGCTGCCGATCCTCTACTGGACTGGCGATTACTCCGCATCGATGCCCGCGCACGCAACGATCTCGGTGCGCGATACCGTCTACAGCGATCGGCGAATCGGGTGGAAGGACATCATTCTGCCGGGTTTGAGCGATCCGACCGACGAGCTGCGTTCGTATCCGAGCGCGCTCGTCGGTTCGCCGCGCCATAACGACACCGCGACCTTCGACGTCGCCGACGGGCGCGTCGCGCACGTTCGCGTGAGCGGCGATGGCGATTCGTCGTGGGGCGCAAGCTCGATCGTGCGCGCGTCGGCGCTCTCCGATCTCGTTGCCCGCAGCGGCCAGACGCCGCTGCTCATCGCGCTCACGATCCTCGCGGCCTTCGGGCTGGGGGCGCTGCACGCCCTCGAACCCGGTCACGGGAAGGCGCTGCTCGCGTTCACGCTGGTCGGCGCGCGCGCCACCTTCAAACAAGCGTTGATCCTCGCGGCGGCTTTGACGTTCGCGCACACGATCGCCGTCGTCTTGCTCGGGCTTCTGCTCTGCTTCGCCGCCGGTTTCGCGACCGAGAGGCTCTTCACGTGGATCACGCTGATCACGGGCGCCGCGGTCGCCTTCATCGGGGCGCGCGCCCTCTCGAGCGCGCTGACCCACACGCTCGCGCATCATCACGGTCACGGTCATCACCACGATCACGCACATGGGCACGCGATCGCGGGTTCGCAGCCGCTGCAGTTTCGCAGCGCGGTCGTGGCGGCGATGAGCGGCGGCATCGCGCCCTGTCCGGCGGCCATCGTCGTGCTGCTCACCGCGCTGCATCTGCACCGCGTCGGTTACGGGCTCGCGCTGATCGTTATATTCAGCCTCGGCTTGGCGACGGTGCTCAGCGGGCTCGGCCTCGCAGTCGTGCACGGTGCGGCCTGGCTGGGCCGGCAGACGCTCTTCGCGCGCGTCACGCGAATCGCACCGTTCATCACCGCCGGCGTCATTTCGGTGATCGGGTCGGTAATGCTCGCGCAAGGACTGAGCGACGAAGGCCTGCCCGTCTCTGCGCCGGCGGCCGTTACGTCGGCGCTGCTCGCGATCGCCGCTTTAGCCTTCTTTCCCGTTTTTCTCGCAACGCGGTCCGCGCACCGCACACTGGTAGTAAAGGAGACCACATGAGACTGCTTCGTTCCATTGGTACGATGGCGGCGGTCTTTCTGCTCGCGTTCTCGATCTCGCTCTATTCGTTTAAGGCGGCGCGAGGATCCGACCATCAAGACTCGCCGACGGTCGTCAAGAATCCGCTCGCGGACATCACCGACGTCTACGCTTTTCCCGATCCGCACGACGCGTCGCGCGTCGCGCTGGCGATGGACGTGCGCCCGCTCATCCCGCAGGGAATGAGCGGCGGTATCGCGCTCGATCCCAACGTCCTCTATCAGCTCAAAATCGCGACCAAAGGCGTCGCGTCGAACTCGATCAAGGAAGATACCGTCATTCAGTTCACGGCCGACTCCGTGGGAACGGCTCAACAGGTCACGCTCTACGGTCCCGCGGCGCCCAACGAGGTCGGAACTACGAATACGCTCATTGCAAAGACCGGAACGTTTGGGTTCGGTTCGGTCGCCAAGCTCGGGAAGGGCATCAAGGTCTTCGTCGGGCCGCGGCGCGATCCGTTCTACTTCGATCTCGCCCAGTTCTTCAAGATCATTCCCGACCGCAACTACATGAACCATCCGCACACGCCGCCGGCGACGGCGAGCTCGTTCCGCTTCGCGTCGGCAGATCAGGAGATCGTCCTCAACGGCGTCGATTATGGAACTGCCGGCTCGAACGGCTGCGTCATCAAGAAGCCGCACGACTATCTCGCATCGTACGACGTCCTCTCGATCGTCATCGAGATGCCCAAGAAGCTGCTCGCGCCGGCGAGCGGATCGCCGGGACCGATCGCGCTGTGGGCTACCACCGGCACGCCTGACGGTAAGCCGGAATAGGAGAGTAGAGTAATGACATCACGATATACCTTCGGTCTCGTCGCGCTCGCACTCGTCGGCGCAGTCGCCGGGGGCTGCAGCTCGCGATCCGCGCAAGGATGGCTTCCGGGCAGTTCGCAGGCTCCGGCGGGGGTAACGGCCGCCAAGACCGTTTCGTACAAGCAGATCGAGCTGTTGTCGCGGCCGGCCGTCAAAGAAGCCTTCGAACTCTTCGAAGACCACAACAAGACGAACCGTTCCGAGCCATACGCCGATCCCGTGCTGCAAGGGCAGATCAAGTCGTTTGCGATGATGTTTCGCAGCAAGACCTGGTCGGAGACGCTCCAAGCAGTACTCTATCCCAACGTCATGAAGGCCGACCTCTCGCAGAAGACCACGAAAGCGGCCTATCTCGGGTACGAGACGGGCGGCGCGACCGGGAGTAAGTTCGGCGGCCGCGCGCTCGACGACGACATCATCGACATCTCGCTCGGCGCGATCTTCGGAAACACCCTCTCTGCGCTCGGTCTCATCCCTGACGACCACAAAGAAGCGCCCTGCCTCACCACCGATAACGTCGCGTACGATAAGTCGAATACGAAGACGTTCCCGTACATCCAGTCGCCGCTCTAACGATGCGACGAACTGGAGCGATTGCCGCCTTTGCGGCGGCAATCGCGTTCGGGGCGGCGTGGCCGTGGCTCGGCGCGCATCGCGCGCAAGCCGGCGTCGCGGTGCCCGCGCCGATTCCGACCGATTACCGCCTGCGCAACGAGACCGTCGCGTTCTACGAAGCGCAAGCGCGGCTCGATTCCGACGACCAAATCACGCGCCGGGTGCTCGGCGCCGAATACCTGCAGCGCTTCCGCGAGACGGGCGACCTCAACGACGTCACCCGCGCGCTCGCGGTCGCGGAGCGGTCGCTAGTCTTGCAGCCGCAAGGCAACGTTGCGGCACTCGGCGTCATCGCGTCGTCCGATATCGCCCTCCACCGTTTCGATGCGGCGCTAAGCGCGCAACGCCAGGCCATCGACGCCGCGCCGTTCGACGACGGCGCGCGCGCGCAGACGGCGTCGATACTCATGGAGGTCGGGCGGTACGACGAAGCGCAGCGGATTCTCGCGCATCCGTTACAGGACGGCGCAAATCCAACCTGGATGTCGATTCGCGCACGCTACGACGAGCTGACCGGAAATCTGACCGGCGCGCGCGTGCAGATGGCGCAAGCGACGGCGCTTGTCGATCGCATGATCAGCATCAACGCCTACACGCGCTCGTGGTATCACCTGCGCGACGCGCAGCTCGCCTTCGAAGCAGGTGACGGCGTTACGGCGGAGCGCGAGTTCCGCGAAGCGCTGCACGTCTTTCCCGACAACGCGATGGCGCTGCTCTTTGCGGCGAAGTTTTATCGGGCACGGCACGATTGGCCGCACGCGCTCGCATCGGCGACGCGCAGCGCCGAGCTCTATCCGCTGCCCCAGGCGCTCGGCTACGAGGCCGACGCGCAGCGCGCCCTCGGCGACGAGGAGAGCGCGACCACGACCGACGCGCTGATCCGCGCCGAGCAACGGCTCTTCAACGCGCAAGGCGTCAACGACCGCCTGCTCGCGATCTACTACGCGGAGCATCGCGAGCACTTGGGCGACGCGCTAACCGCGGCTCGCGCCGATCTCGGCAAGCGCGGCGACGAGATCTATGCCGACGATACGATGGCCTGGGTGCTCGCGGCGATGGGTCGCTGGCATGAAGCGCGACGATACGCCAAGCGCGCGACCCGTTACGGCACGCAGGATCCCGAGCTGCAATACCATGCGGGCGTCATCGCGTGGTATGCCGGCGATCGCAGCGAGGCGCAGCGGCGGCTGCGCGCGGCGCTCGCGGCCGATTCGGCGTTTCATCCTTTTTACGCCGCGGACGCCCGGCGTTTGCTTACAAAAATGGGCGGATGACGATGCGCACGCGCGTTTTTGGTCTCGTAGCGGTCCTGGTCGCGATCAATATCGCGGCGTGGGCGCTCGCATTTGCCGTTTTCCGGTCGCATCCGGTGCTGCTCGGCACCGCGCTGCTCGCCTTTACCTTCGGACTGCGCCACGCCGTCGACGCCGACCACATTTGCGCGATCGACAGCGTCACGCGCAAGCTCATGCAAGAAGGGCGGCGTCCGGCCGGCGTCGGCTTTTTCTTCTCGCTCGGGCACTCGACCGTCGTCGTCGGTCTCACGCTCGCAATCGCCGTCGCGGCAGCGATCGTGAAGGGACATCTACCGGCGCTGCAGCGCATCGGCGCGCTCGTAGGCACTTCGGTTTCGGCCGCGTTTCTGTTGCTCGTCGCGGCGATCAATCTCGTCGTGCTGCTCGAGATCTTTGCGACCTTCGCCCGCGCGCGACGCGGCGAGCCGCTTGAAGACGCGCAGCTCGGCGCGATGCTCGACCGCCGCGGATTGCTCGGACGATGCTTCCGTCCGCTCCTGCGGCTCGTCGACCGCAGCTGGAAGATGTATCCGGTCGGGCTACTCTTTGGGCTGGGATTCGACACCGCAACCGAGGTCGCGCTCCTGGGAATCGCAGCCGTCGAAGCCGGTAAAGGCCTACCGGTCTTTGCGATTCTGCTCTTTCCGTTGCTCTTCACCGCCGGAATGTCGCTGGTCGACACGGCCGACGGCATCCTGATGGTCGGCGCCTACGGCTGGGCCTTCATGAAGCCAATGCGCAAGCTCTACTACAACCTCGTGATCACGCTCGTCTCGGTCCTCGTCGCCGTCATCGTCGGCGCGATCGAGGCGACGAGCGTGATTGCCGATCAGCTCCGGCTCAACGGCGGAGCCTGGGATGCGATCCGAGCCGTGAACGAAAACTTCGGCACGCTCGGTTTCATCATCATAGGACTTTTCTTGGCGAGCTGGCTCGTCTCGGTCGGCGTTTACAAACTGCTTCGCTACGACGAGCTAGGGAGCGTCTGATTTTGCCCACGGCGTTTCCGCGGTGTCGTCCTTCGACTCCGGCGCTTCGCGCCTACGCTCAGGATGACACGCAAATGAGCGCTGCTTCAGGCCGCGCTAGGCGTAATGTGAGCCGGCGCTGACCTTAAAGCGGTTCGCCGTGCAGATCTCGGCGATCTGCTCGTGGCTCAACCGGCGGAAGGTCCGATTGCCGTACTCGAACTGCTCGCCGGCTACGGTGGCGTCGTAGCGCGCCTGGGCACCGGGGTTGAGCGGCGGGCGCCGCTGCAGAACGCAGGTCTTGAAGTTCACGCGGTAGACGAGGTCCTTCGCAAAGAGAAAGATCTCACCGCGGGGGTTGGCGTATCCGCCATAAACCGGTTCGGAGAGCTCGGAAGCGACTCTTCCGTTCGATTTGGTGATAGCAAGCGCAGCAACCGGCGAACACGTAGCATCCATAACCAAAGTATAACGCCAAAATCCGCCAAAACGTTGCAAACGGGGCAAGCGCCGGGCTGAGACTTTCCTCGCAGTGGTATGATGGATGGAGCTTACAAGCCCCTTTTGAGGAGTATTTGCCATAGCCCCTCGCAACAGACGCCGTAGAACCGGCCCCCGTCCGCCCAAAGCCGAAACGTCTCCCCAGAACGTCAAGGAACCCGCTCTCGAGGTCGCCGGAAGCATCAAGCAGGTCTTCCCCAGCGCCACCTTTTCGGTCGAGCTCGATAACGGGCACGTCGTGCTCGCGCATATCGCCGGACGCTTGCGCCGGCACCGCATCCGAATTCTTCCGGGCGACCGGGTCGATCTCGAGATGTCGCCCTACGACCTGACCAAAGGACGAATCGTCTACCGTCACCGATCCGGCAGCTAGCCCGCCGCCGGAATTGTCCGGATTCCGCCGCCTCAAACGTCGTGAGTGCATCAACACCGACTCATAGGAGGCACGAAAATGGCGGAATTTCTCTATCTCTACCGCGGCGGCACGCGCGGCGCGACGGCCGAAGAGTCCGAGCAGATCATGCAAAAGTGGATGAACTGGTTCAAAGAGCTGACCGCGAGCGGTAACCTCAAGGACGGCGGCCAGCCCCTCGAAGCCGAAGGCAAAGTCGTTCGCGACAAGCGCGGCACCGTGACCGACGGCCCCTTCGCCGAGGCCAAAGATCTCGTCGGCGGCTACACCTTGATCGAGGCGGAGAACCTGGGGCGCGCCGCCGAGCTCGCGCGGGGTTGCCCGATTCTCGATCGCCAAGGTCTCGTCGAAGTTCGTCCGATCATGAAGATGGACATGTAACGTGGAGCCGAGCGACCATCTCTTCCGGCACGAAGCTGGACGTATGGTCGCGGCGCTCACGCGCATCTTCGGGCTGCGGAATCTCGAGCTGGCAGAAGACGTCGTTCAAGACGCCTTCTGCCGTGCTTTAGAAGTGTGGAAAGTTCGCGGGATTCCCGAGAATCCGTCGGCCTGGCTGATGACGGCCGCGCGAAACCGCGCGCTCGACGTTCTGCGGCGCGAGCGCACCGCGCGTACCTTCGCGCCCGAGTACGGCCGGCTGCTTCAAACGGAGTGGACGCTCGCCAACGCCGTGCACGAAGTCTTCGAGTCGACCGAGCTGCGCGACGATCAACTGCGCATGATGTTCTCGTGCTGCCGCCGCGAGTTGCCGGAAGCGGCGCAAATCATGCTCGTCCTCGCGCTCGTCGGCGGTTTTGGCGTGCGCGAAATCGTCGCCGCGTTCGTCAGCTCGCACGCCGCCGTTGAGAAACGCCTAACGCGAGCGAAGCGTTCGCTGAAGGAATCGGAAGCGCTCTTCGACATCGCCGACGCCGATTTTGCGAAGCGGCTTCCCGCGGTGCAGCGCGCGCTCTATCTGATCTTCAGCGAGGGGTATCACGGCGCGTCGGTGCGGACGGCCGTTCGCGCGGATCTCTGTCACGAAGCGATTCGGCTCACCCATCTGCTCGCAAAGCATCCGCTCGCCGCGACGCCCTCCACCCTCGCGCTGCTCGCGCTGATGTATCTCGACGCGGCGCGGCTTCCGGCGCGCCTCGATCCTTCCGGCAACCTCACACCGCTCTACGAACAGGATCGCTCGCGTTGGAATCGCGCGATGATCGACGAAGGCGTTGCCTGGCTCGAGCGTTCGGCGACCGGCCCGCAGATGAGCCGCTATCACATCGAGGCCGCGATGGCGGCCGTCCACGCGCGCGCTCCGTCGATCGAAGCGACCGACTGGGGCGCGATCGTCGCGCTCTACGACCGGCTGATGCGCCTTGCGCCCTCACCGGTCGTCGCGCTCAACCGCGCGATCGCCGTCGGGCAGCGCGACGGTCCCGAGCTTGGACTAGAAGCGATCGACGCGATCGACCGGCGCCACCGGCTCGGCGAGTATCCGTTCTACCACGCCGCTCGCGGCGAGCTGGAGCTGCGCCGGGGCAACGATGCCGCCGCGCGCGAGCACTTTGCGGCGGCGATCCACGCCGCGCGAAATCCCGAGGAGCGGCGATTCTACGAGAGCCGGCGCTCGGCGTGCCTGGCGGTCACGCGCGGTACTTCAAACGCGCTGAAATAACGTACGACGTGGGCTTCTTCGAGCGACCCGATCCGCGGCTCGCCCAGTGCGCCGACCCGCTGCCGCTCGCAGCGGTCGCCGGCGCGCTGATACGTCACGCAATCGGATTGCTCGTCTGTCTCGTTTCGGTGGTGACCTTCTACACCGGCAACTTGGCACTCGGACTGCACGTCGCGGCGGCGACGCGCGGCAGCGTCGTGATGACGGGACTGTACGCGCCGGTGACGATCGTTCGCGACCGGCGCGACGTCCCGCACATCGGCGCGCGCAACGAGCACGACCTCTATTTCGCCGAAGGCTACGTGCAAGGCTCGGATCGTCTCTTCCAGCTCGACTTGAGCCGTCGCTACGCGTACGGCCGGCTCGCGGAGATCCTCGGCGCCAAGGCGCTCCCATACGACGAAGTACAGCGCGCGGCCGGCATCGACACGATCGCGCGGCGGCAGCTGCGCGCGCTTGCGTCGCGCGACCGCGCCGCGATCGTTGCGTTCAGCGACGGTGTCAACGCGGCCGCCGAAACGCAACCGTTGCCGGTCGAGTTTCGCATGCTGCTCTACCAGCCGGCGCCGTGGACGCCGCAAGACTCGCTCGCGGTCTCGGTCGTCGCCTCACTCGAGCTTGCCGGATCCTGGCACGACGTCTTCCTGCGCGATGCCGTTTGGCGGCAACGCGGGCCGCGCTGCTTCGATGCGCTCGTGCCGTTATCCGACCCGCGCTACGACGTGACGGTCGACGGTGCGCCTGCAGCGCATACGATACCGCCGCGGACGGCCGAGTGCGCCGCGTCGAGCCTGGCCGCCCGTACGTCGCGCTTTGCGATCGGCAGCAACGCCTGGGCTGCGGGCGCCGCGCGCAGTGCCGGCGGCGGCGCTCTGCTCGCAAACGACCCGCACCTCGATCTAACGATTCCCGGGATTTGGTATCTCGTCGATCTGCACTCGCCGCACCTCCACGCGGCCGGTGCGACGATCCCCGGCATCCCCGGTGTCGTGCTCGGTCACAACGAGCGGATTGCATGGGCCTCGGCCAATGCGGCGATGACGACGGCGAGTCTCTTCGCGGCCGGACGGCTCGACCGCGCGTCGTGGAAGACCGAACGGTTTGGGGTGCGCTTTTCGCACGACGTAACCAAGGCTTACTATCGGACGGATCGCGAGTTCGCGATTCCCAACGAGAACGATTCGTCGTCGCTCGTCCTGGTGCGATGGCCGGTCTATGCGCAGAGCGAATCGACGATTGCGACGGCGCTGGCGCTCGATCGAGCGCGAGACGTTCGCGAGGCAGTACGAGTTCTCGCACGCTATCGCGGCTCGCCGCAGAGCTTCATTCTCGCCGGCCGCAACGGCGAGGTTGCGTACCACGTAGCGGGCCTTATCCCCGACGATTCCGCGTGGGAACGTTACGTGCACGCGGCGCGAGATTTGCGCAGGACGTACGCTTCGATTCCCTTCGATCGTCTTCCGCAACGCGCGCCGTCGCGTGACGCGGCGCTGCTCGCTGCCAATAACAAAACCTACGGCCCCGGCTATCCGTATCGCCTCTCGGCGCAGTTCGAGGCGCCCTATCGCGCCTATCGCATCGCGCAGCTCCTGGGCTCGCGGCGGCGCTACGACCAAGCGTACTTTGCGCGGATGCAGCTCGATACGCTCTCGCCGATCGACTTGGAGATCGCCCGAGACGTCGCGCGATTTGCGCGCGCTCGCGCCGCGCAGCGCGACTGGTCGACTGCGATAGCGCTCTTACGGCGATGGGACGGCCGCTATCGGCCCGCTTCGCAGGGAGCCGTGCTCGAGCACGCGCTGCGGCTCGCTCTTTTCCAAGACGGAACGCCGCTCGGCGCGCGTTTGAACGAACTGCGCGACGAGCGCAGTGCGCCGCGCGATCTCGAGGACGATATTGCCGCTGCGCTCGCGACCTTTGGGCTCGGCGAGGCCGGCACGTGGCGCGAGGCCGGCGCAATACGCATCGAGCATCTGCTGGCGCCGATGCACTTCGGATTCCTCGACGGGGCGTGGCTCCCGGGCGCCGGCGACGAGTATACGATTCATCTGCAAGAGCCGGGCATCGCGCAGGGTTTTCGCGCCGTCTGGGATGCCGGCAACTGGGATCGCGGCGGCATTGCGATTCCGAGCGGCGAGTCCGGCGAACGCGGTTCGGGACACTATACCGATCTCACGCGCGCGTGGGTCGCCGGCACGCTCGAGCCGCTGCCGTTCAGCCGCGCCGCAATCCGCGCGAACGCGTCGAGCGTTCTCGTGCTGCAACCTTTGCCGGCGCTCAGGCCTTTCTGCGGGAATGCAGACTACGCAAGAACTCGACCGCCGGCCGTCGCCGGCGGCGCAACCTCACCCGCTCACCTATCGCGACGGACTTCTTTGGATGGGCTCTCGGGTAACGGACCGCATCTATGCGATCGACCCGCAAACGTGGAGCGTACGTAAGGAATTCGAAACGCCAGGAAAGCCGTACGGCATCACCACGTTCGGCGACGAGTTGCGCGTGGTGATCGCGCACGGCGAGGAGGAGGACCGCTATCTCTATCGTCTGCTCCCCGATCGCGGATTCGATCTCGAAAGCAAAATGGCGTGTCCCGACTTCACGGGTTCCTATATCGCCGCGCAAGGTTCCACGATCTATCTCGCTCAGCTCGGCCTTCACCGGATTCTCCTCTTGAAGTCCGATGCAACGGTCGAACGCGAGATCCCGATGGAGACGCGCTTCGCAGGCCTCGCATTCGGTCCGTCTGGAGTGTACATCATCAGCGCCGACGAAGAGTTTGAAAACTTGAAGTTCGGAACGCTCGACGTTTCGCAGAGCGCGCCGCGCTTCGAGAGTATCCGCCCGTTACCCGACGCGGCCCGCTCGATCGCGTACGACGGCACGCGCTGGTGGACGTGCCTACGCGATGAGGATGAGATCGCGTCGTTTTCGGCCTAGGCCTACGGCCCCGGCTTCTGTCCCGGTGAGAGCGCCACGCCTTCCAGCTCGTCGGCCGAGCCGAAGGTGAAGGCGCTCTCCAGCGTCCCGGTGGCGTAGTTGAAAAGGTCGATGGCGAAGTTTGCCGGATCGGCCATGTACAGGGTCGCATCCCGTTTGTCGAGCGCGAGTTTCGACGGCTGCTCCAAGTACGTCGTGATCGTGCGGAACGGCGTCGTCTTCCCGCGCTTGTAGATATCGATCACCTGCCCGTAGACGTCGCCGACGGCGAGGTTGCCGTGCAGATCGATCGCAACGCCTTGCGCGAGGCCGACCGTAATCCCCAGATCCTTGCACGTCGTCGCGAGCGGCTTGCATCGCGCCACGTGTCCACCCGACACGTTGTAGCTGACATACAGGTCGTCATTCTTAGCGTTGACGCCGTCGGCCGGATGGGTGAGGCTCACGGTCGCGTCGGGCGACGTACTGCCCGGCTTGAACTCCACGATTTGGCCGGCCGAGCTATCCATAACGTAGACGATCCCGTTGGAGTCGACGGAAACGTCGAGCGGCTTTGAAATGCCGGTCGATAGCGTCACACTGGGGATGGTCGATCCCTTGGGATATTCGGTAACGGTGCTATTGCCTTGATTTGCGACGTAGAGCGTCCCCGCTGCATCGACCGCATCGCCTTGCGGGCTCGAAACTCCCGTAACGATCTCGCCGACCGGACCCGAGCTGGTATGACCCTGTTTGTAAATCAAGACGACGCTCGAGGTGTAATCGGTGACGTAGACGAGCTTCATTCGATGCGCCGCCGGTGAGATCCAACCGTGAGGCGCCGCTCCCGATCCGGCGCCGCCCGGCGCCGAGAGGGCAGGCGTTACGCTCGGCGTAGCGCTCGAGCAGCCGGTGAGCCCGAGTCCCGCGCACGCGAGGGCGTAGAACAGATTCGCTCTGAAAACGGCCATTGCAATTCTCTCCTCGTCGTTTAGTAAGCCCCGATGCCGTTGGGCGTTCCCCAACCGGTCGGCGCGTCATAGCCGGTTTCGCCCGTGCAGAGATATGCGGGCGAGCACGAGCCGTTCGTCCCGCTCGTGACGTCGTTTAAATACTGTTGATTCTGCGCTTGGTAGAAGGCCTGCGCGGCATCGAGCTGTGAGGCGTTCCCAGCGAGCGCAAAGACCGCGGCGTTGAGAGGCGAGCCGGCGCTCGTGCCCCCGACTTGCAGCCATCCCGACTCTTGATAACTATCGTAAACCGCAACGCCGGTAGCGGGGTCGGCGACGGCCGCGACGTCGTTGGCCGTGCGATACTTGCAGCCCGAATCCGTCTGCCACGACGGCTTCGCAAACTTCGAACAGCCGCTGCCGGACCCGCTCCAGACCGTTTCGGTCCATCCGCGAACGTTGCGGCCGCGCACCAGATGCGTTCCACCGACCGCGACGACCGTTGGATAGCCGGCGGGCTGCTGATCCTGGTGCCCGTAATAGCCGCTATCGCCGCCGCTTGCGAGAATCATCACGCCCGGATGGTCGTAATCGTGCGGATTCGCGCCGTGACCAATCCCGCCGTAGCTGTTGCTGACGATCGTCGCGCCCAGCTTTACCGCCTCGTTGACCGATTTGCCGACGTCGCGCCAGGAGTTCTTGTCGGCCTCGATCAGCAGAATGTTGCAGTTCGGGCAGGCTGCCGAGACCATATCTAGATCGAGCGAGATCTCGATCGACCAATCCGAGTTCGGCGGCGGTAGGGGATGCTTCTTACCCTTCTGGTTGAGTCTCTTGAAGCAGCCGTTGAGCTCCGAGCAGACCGGCAATCCGAACTCGTTTCTATAGATGAAGAGATCGGACTCCGCATTCGGATCGTCGAACGCATCGACGATTGCGACGGTCTGCCCCGAGCCGTTCGTCGTCGAGGGCAGGTTGTATGCGGACTGCAGGTCGCTCGGAGCGTATCCCGAGGGCGACTGCGACGGAAGATCGGTGCGAACGAGCGACAAGCAATAAACCGCGGACGGATCGCCCTTGTCGGGACAGACCGCGCGAGCGTTGCCATGCGGCGCGAGAGGTGACGACGGCATGCCGGCGCGCGACGCCGGGACGCCGGATCCGGCTGCGCAAGCCGAAAGGAACACGGTCCCGAGCAGAGCGGCAAGTATTCGCGCGTCGGTCAGCATGCGGCTATCGTACCACGCATCGGCGTGGATTTGCGATGAGTTCCAACTCGCGCTCGACCGCGCTCGCAAGCTCGCTGCGGGCGGGCTCGTGCAGGGCAAAGTAGAGCGTCGGTTCGATGAGCTCGAGTTCGCTGACGCGTAGGTTGCCGTCGTCATCCTTGAGAAGGTCGACCCGCGCGTAGATCGGAGCTCCGGGGACGGCCGCGACGGCCCGTGCCGCAATCTCGATTTCGTCGGGCGTTGCCCGTGCGTGCGACGACGGTCCGGTGCTGACCGCCAGAATTCGATCGAACGGCTTCTTCACCGCGGCATGCGAGTAGTGCCCCCCAAGGAAGATCAGCGCGCGTTCGCCATAGGTGACGACCGCTTCGAGATAGGGCTGAACGAGCACGTCGTCTTCCGCGAGCAGCTGCACGAGGCAGGTTTGACCGTCGGCAAGCGACGCAGCGTCTCCACGAACGAGCGTGACGCCGTGCGAGGCGGCGCCGCGGGCCGGCTTGAGCACGAGGCTGCGCCAGCCGCGCGCCTGCGCGATATCGCGTAGCGAGGCGCGCTCTCCGCGGTTCACCCAGAACGTCGACACGACCGGCACCCCGCTGCGCTCGAGATCGCGCAGGTAGGACTTGTGCGCGTTCCAGCGCAGCAGTCGCGGATCGTTCTTCACGACGGTGAGCGACGCGATGCGTTCGATCCACGCGAGGAACTCGTCGTAACGACGATGATAATCCCACGTCGAGCGCACGAGGCAGAGCGACGCCGCGCCCCAATCGACGCGCGGGTCGTTCCAGACGGCTATCGAGATGCTCACGCCGCGCCGGCGAAGCTCCGACACGAACATCCGGTCGTCGGGGTCGAGCTCCGGTACCAACTCGCACGTCGCGACGATGCAATCCAACGGCATGACGGTATCGTATCGCGGACGGCAGACGGAGAACAGCCAGATTCCACCGAAAAAGCTGGCCGCTGCCTCGAAGGAGGAGGGATTCGTTGGCAAAGAGCCCGCGTTTTCACGCTCTCGATCGCGTCGACTGTTCGATCGTCCGCGCGCTCCAGCGCAACGGACGCGATTCTTTCGCGGAGATCGGCAAGGCGATCGGCCTCTCCGCAACGAGCGTCGCGGAGCGTATCCGCCGCCTTGAAGAGGCGGGCATCATCGAAGGGTACGAGGTTCGGTTATCGGCCGCGAAGCTGGGCTATCCCGTTACCGCCTTCATTCTCGCGCGGCCCAGTGGACCCGACGCGCGCTTTGTGAAAGTCGCACGCGAGCGTCAGGAAATTCTCGACTGTCATCGCGTTACCGGCGAGTTCTCCTTCATCGCTCGGGCGGTCGTGCGCGACGTCACCCATCTCGAAGAACTGCTCAATCATCTCGAGCCCGCATCGGTGCACATCGTCACGCTGGTCGTGCTCTCGACGTCGTTCGACGACGCGCCGCTCAGCGTCGGCGAGTAATCGACGCCGGCAGCGGCCGGTCGGGACCGTTCGGGTCCCACTCTCTGCCGACCGTCGCGGCCGACGCAACCTTCGCATTGCGCGTCGTGGTGTCGACCTTCGGCGCGATGGCCTCGAACGGTTCGAGCTTCGGCGTCGTATCGAAAGCGGCGTAGAGCGGCGCCGCCGTCGCATCGTACGCCGAGAGCGGCTCCATGCCGAGCATAAGCTCGATCGTGCGCAGGACGCTCACGGTAGAAAAGTGGTCGTGAATCGCGCCGCCCTTTGCATACGGCGATGCAACGTATAATGTCGATCGCTGATCGCTGACGTGATCGGCGCCGTCCTGGGCGTCGTCCTCAGTGATGAAGATCGCCGAGGACGGCCAAATCTTCGAGTGCGAGATCGCCTCGACGATCTGTCCGACCGCGTAATCGTTCGTCGCGATGTACGCCGCCGGACTCAGCCGTCCGGGCCGCGTTCCGGCCGTGTGATCGTTGGGCAGCCACATGTATTCGAGCTGCGGCACCGTGCCGTTCGCGACAAAACCGTCGAACTCGCGCTTCCACTCCTTGACGCGGGCGAGGTCGCTGTAATCGAGGTCCCATCCGACGTAATGCGGATCGAAGCGATCCCCTAAACTCGGCGTCGGCGCCATCTCGCCGTAGTCGCGGAACGAAACGTTTGCTCGGCGTGCCGCATCCCACATATAGCCGCCCGAGGCGACCCCGGCGCCCTTGCCGGTGAGAACCTCATCGTCGTCGTTGCGCCCGCCGTACACGGGCGGCCACATTCGCTCGACGTAATCGTTCGCGAAAGCCCCATCCGACCAGTTGTGGCCGGAGTCGCTCACCTCGCCGCTCGTGTAGAAGGCATCGAAGAGCCCGAAGCGCTGCGCGAGCGCGTGTTGGTTGGGCGTCACTTGCGCGCCGAAGTATACGAGTTTCGGATCGCCGTTGCCCTGCGGCATGTCGCCCAAAATCTGATCGTAGGTTCGGTTCTCCTTTAAGATGAAGAAGACGTGCTCGATCGGGCCGCCGGAGCGCAGAATCGTCTGCGAGGGTGGCTCGCGGGCGCCTTGCGCGCCCTGCGGGTTCGGCAGCGGGAGCGCGCCGCCGAGCGCAATCTCGCGAACCGATCCGTACTCGATCGACGCGATGTAGTTGCGGTAGCCGCGGCTCATCACGTCGAAGCCGGGATTCGGTTTCGTTCCGTCGCCTTTACCATTGAGGATGAAGAGCCGGTCGCCACGCGCGACCGCGTCGGTCGGATACCATCCTGCCGGCAAGCGCGCCGCAAGCCGCCCGTTGCGCAGCACCGCGACTTCGTTGGCCGCGCCGAGGCTGACGTAAATCGCGTCGCCGGCCGCCGAGAGCGCATTGGGCGAGGAGCCGATGTGATGTGCGACCGTGCCGACGAAGACGTCGTCGATCCGCTTACCGGTGCTTGCGTCGTAGGTGCCAACGGTATCGGCGTCGGCCTGCGCGACGTAGAGCCTTCCTCCCACAACCAACACGTCGCTGGGATGGAGACCGGTCGCAATTCGCCGCACCGCGCCGGTGCGTGTATCGACGCTCGCGACGTAGCTTGCGGAACGCACCGTGGCGAAGAGCCGCGAACCGTCGGGCGAGAAGGCGAGTGGACCGAGCTGGTGTCCGATCTTTATCGCGCGAACGTTGCGAAGTCCGTCGAGTCTGCCGATGCGAACGCTGTCGTCGCCGTTGGTCGCGACCGCGACGAAACCGCGGTTTGCGGCGACCGCAACGGGATACGAGTTGCGTTGCAGCGCGATCTTGCGGACGCGGCCGCTCGTCGGGTCGATCGCGAAGAGGGCGTCGGCGTTGGCGCCCGCGACGAGAATGCCGCGACCGGTCCAAACCGGCCGCCCGAAGGCGCCCGTTAATGCGACGCGTCGGACCGTTTGCAGGTTCCGTGTGGAGTAGAGCGCGAGCGCGGGCGGATTGAAGCCCGACTCGACGACGGCGAGCATCGAACCGTCGGGCGATAGCGCGGCGCCCTGCGGCATCGTGCCGGTGCGGACGTTCGGACCCACCGGACCACGGACGATCCATGCGTTGGGCAGAACGCTGAACGCGGCGCTCGCGGCGATCGCCCCGGCGCAGACCAAAATCGCGGCAACGAGCGTCACAAACTTCATGGTCGCTATCGTACGAGAACGCCGCGCCGCGTCCTTCGGCCGCGCCCGGCATGGAATTTATACTTCCTTCATGAATGCCGGTCAGACTTTTCATGATGAAGAACGCCGTTGCACCATCGCTCTGTTTCTGCTTGCTCGTGGTCGCCGGCGGCTGCAGCGCCACGGAGAATACGCTGCACTCTTTACCCGCGAGCGCGCAGCGCGCGACGGCGGTGCGCGGCAATGGCGGCTCGCTCGGCCCGGTGCTCTCCACGTCGGATGGCGGCCAGATCTTTGGGTTCGACGTCGATCAGAATGGAAAAGACGGCGTCCTCGCGTCGGCGAGCTACACTGAGATTTCAGTCCAGACGTTCAACACCGTCACCGGCAAGATTACGAAGACGTTCGGCGTTAAGACCGGGCGGCCGGTTCAGAAAGGTGACGACTACGTCGCCGACGGTATCTTTGCCGGCGATGTCGGACTGATCGACTTTCAAAAGGCGGGGAAGCCCGGCGTGAGTCCGGCTCACGACATCTATCATGCGATGGACCCCGTCAGCGGCAAGAAGTTCACCGGACCCTGGTCGCCGACCATCAAGCTCTTCAACATCCTGCAGAACGCCGTGAATCAAAGCACGACGACGAGCGTCGTCTATGGGTACGAACGCATTGGTTCGGACGCACCGAAGCTCGTCGTCTCCGACGTCGCGAAGAACAGCGTCAGCAACGTCATCGCGCTCGATCCCGGCAAGTTCTCGCTCGCTGACGCCCCGCAGCTCGCGCAAGATACCGTGAAGAACCTCGCGGTTATCGCGACGTCGCCGAGCGCCGGCGGCGCGGGCGGCCCGCCGCCGGTGATCGCGACGGTCGGTCTGAGCTCCGGTAAGGTCGCCGAGTTCAACGGCGTTAACTGTCCGGGTTCGGTCGGGTGCGGTTATGCGAACGGCATCGCATACGATTCGCAGAGCGGGATTGCGTGTACCACGACCGAGCTCGACGGCGGAATCGAGTTCTATAATGTCGCGCAGGAGACCGGGTTTCACGAGCTGCTTCCCAACGGCGGCGGTCAATTTTACGCGGGCGCCTACGTCGCGAGCGACCCGGTGCACCAGCTTTTCTTGATCGCGCAGCCGTTCTCGAGCACCTCGCCATCCGGCAGCAGCGTGCAAGTCTACGGCGAGAACGGAACGCTCGTCGAGTCGATCAACGGCTTCAGCTTCACCGATGCCGGCGACCTCGTCATTCCGGTGAAGATCGCCATCAATCCGAACCGGCGCATCGGCTGGGTGAACGGACCGAAGGTCAACCAGCTTCAGGAGTTTTCCTACTGAGGCCGAACGGGTGCTCCCCCGGAACATCCGGGACAGGAGGATGTCATGGCCCGAAAAGTTATCGACTGCCGGGAGTATCCCAGCGAAATGAACTGCACGATCGCGATCTGGGCCGATAGCGACGACGAAGTCGTGGAAGCCGCCGCGCAACACGCGATCGCCGTTCACAAGCACGCGGATTCGCCGGAGTTGCGAACGATGCTCCGGTCGGCCGTGAAAGAGGGCAACCCGGCGTAACGAACGCTGACGCATGCTGATTGCCGAGACGCTCGACGAGGAACGGCTGCTCGCGATGAACCGGCGGGAGCTCGTCGCGCTCTACGCGTCGAGTCCGGCCGGGCCGATACCCGATGGTGCGGCGCGCGGCGTCGCGCTCATTGCGGCGGGAGCACCGCTGAGCCGCTTCTTCGCGCAGTGGACCAATCTCGTCGGATGGCAGGGTAAGACGTTCGATGCCGCGCGCGGCCGGCTCGTCAATCGCATTACGCCGTTTCACATCGATGCGATCGCGGCCGACGTCTACGCCGGGCCGAGTCTGCTCGACGGGAAGCCCTGCATCGTGCTCGACTACTCGAAGACGTCGACCATCGCGCGGTTCGTCCGCGACGAGATTCGCAACGTCGCTCCACGCCTCTATCTCGGGTTCGCCTATGTGGGGGCGGCGCGCACCATCGGATTTGCTCTCGCCTTCGGCGCGTGACGCGCCGGACGGAAGCGCTGCCCTGGATCGCGCTCGTCGCGGTCTATTTTTTGTGGGGCTCGACCTATCTCGGCATACGCGTCGCGGTCGCGACGATTCCACCCTTTCTGATGACGGGATCCCGCTACGCGCTCGCGGGCGTGCTGCTTTTTGCGCTGCAATGGTTCTTTGCCAAGAAGAAGCCCGCGTTGCCGAATCGCGCGCAGCTGCTCCGCATCGCCGTCATCGGGATCCTGCTGCTCGCCGTCGGCAACGGTTTGCTCTGCGTGGCCGAGACGCGCGTCGAATCGGGCACGGCGGCGCTCTTAATCGCCAGCTCGCCGATCTTTATGGTTGTCGTCGATGCGATTCGGGCGCGGAAGGCGCCGAGCGCGCTCGCAGTTGCCGGAATCGTCTTGGGGAGCATCGGCATTGCCTTTCTCGTTGGAAGGAGCTCGCTTCACACCGATCTGCTGATGGCGGGGCTGATCCTCTTTTCGTCGTTTGCGTGGTCCGTAGGCTCGGTCTACGCGCGCGATACGCCGCACCATGCATTGACGGCGCCGCTCGAGATGACGATCGGCGGCGGCGTTTCGATTCTTGCCGGTTTGGCCTTCGGCGAAACCTCCAGACTGCACGTCGGCGCGATTACATCCGAATCGCTCTGGGGAATGCTCTGGCTCGTCTTCGGCGGCGCCATTGTTGGCTATAGCGCCTTTGCCTACACCGTGCGAAGGTTGCCGACCGCCACCGTCGCGACCTACGGCTACGTCAACCCCGTCGTTGCCGTGATTCTCGGCGCGATCGTGCTCGGCGAGCCGGTGACGTGGCGGATCCTGGCCGGCGGCGCGGCGGTCGTCGGCTCGGTCGCGCTCATTCTTCTCGGCAGCCGGCGGACCGCAACCGCCCTCGATGCGCCGGCGTCTTGAAGCACCTATGAAGCAACGAAAACTCGGAACGCAGGGACTGATGGTCTCGGAGCTGGGACTCGGCTGCATGGGGATGTCGTTCGCGTACGGCACCGCCGACGAATCCGAAGCGATCGCCACGATCCATCGCGCGCTCGATCTGGGGATCAACTTTCTCGACACGGCCGAGGTCTACGGCCCTTACACGAACGAGCGACTCGTCGGTCGCGCGCTGCGCGGCCGCCGCGACGGGGTCGTCGTGGCGACGAAGTTCGGTTTTCGAATCGGTGCGAGCGGCGTGAACGGCACGGCCGAGAACGCTAAGCGGGTCGCCGACGAATCGCTTACGCGGCTCGGCATCGATCGCATCGATCTCTACTACTTACACCGGCGCGATCCCGACGTACCGATCGAAGAGAGCGTCGGCGCGATGAAGGAGCTCGTCGACGAGGGAAAGGTGCGCTATCTCGGGCTTTCCGAGGTCAACGCGGAGACGCTGCGCCGCGCCAACGCCGTCCATCCGATCAGTGCTTTGCAGAGCGAGTACTCACTGTGGGAGCGTCGCGTGGAGAAGCACGTTCTGCCGGCGGTACGCGAACTCGGCATCGGCTTCGTGCCATACAGCCCGCTCGGGCGCGGCTTTCTCACCGGTGCGATCAAAGTCCACGCGCTCGAGGAGAACGATGCTCGCCGGAATCATCCGCGCTTCTCCGGCGAGAACGCGCGCGCGAACGAGCGCATCGTCGAAGTCGTCCGTGCGGTCGCGCATGAGTGCGGCGCGACGCCCGCGCAGGTAGCGCTGGCGTGGGTGCTCTCGCGCGGCGACGACGTCGTTCCGATTCCCGGAACCAAGCGCGTGCGGTACCTCGAAGAGAACGTGCGCGCGCTGGGCGTACGCCTCACCGACGAACAGGTCGCGCGTCTCGAAGGGCTCGCGTCGATGACCGCCGGCGAGCGCTACACGCCCGAGATGATGAAGCTCGTCGAGCAGTAGCCTCGCCGCTCGAGGGCAGCCCCGGATTTGAAGAGATGGCTGCAGAAGGCTCGAACATGAGCTCGGTACGGTCGCGCCATTTTAACTTGGAAAGGCTTCAGAGCCTGACCGACGGGATATTTGCCGTCGCCATGACGCTGCTAGTACTCGATATTCGCATCGCCCCGGGATTCGGACGCGACACGCTGGCGCAAGGTCTAGTACAGTTGGTCCCGCGTTTATACAGCTACGTCACCAGTTTCTTTGTACTCGCGTTGTTCTGGTGGATCTACCACCGCTTGATCAGCGTCCTCACACACGCAGATGACGGGTTTGTTTGGTGGAATGTCGGCTTCTTGTTCGCCGTGACACTGCTGCCGTTTTCTGCCTACCTGCTCGGCGCATTCTACGGAACGCTTATCGCAACGGAAATGTATTGCCTCAATCTCATAGTGCTCTCCGCCTTACTTATCATTCTGTGGAAACATGGGGAACGCCGCGAGCTAGTTGGCCGGGAGGTTTCCGGCCTGCAACGCAAGGCGATTACCCAGCGATTGGTCGGCATGACCGTCGCCTATTCGTGCACTGCGTTGATAGGGTTCTGGTTTCCGATTTGGTTTTGGCTCGGCTTCGGCATCATGATTCCGGTGCGGATTTTGTTAAGACGTGCGGTTCCATCCGTGGACCGGACGCACTGGTAACGGCGCCCAGGCGCGAACCGCCCCTGCCGCGGCGCAATCGGAGAGGCTGCCGCCGAAGATCGCCGCAAGACCACAGCGCGAGGCAAACATCCGCCGATTGTCGTGCGGCACGTCGCGCACGAACGCGTAATCTTGATTCGTACCGCTCGGATGGCGGCGGGCGATGTAGGCGATGTAATACTTCGCTCGCGCGAAACGATAGGCTCCCTGCGCTTCGCCGCCGCAGCTCCGGTCGAGATCGTCTTCTTGCGGGTTCGTGTCGGCGGTACCCATCAGGTAGGTGACGTGCCGCTGCACGTAGCGCGCTTCGAGCTGCGTCGAAGTGCCGGTTACGTAGCGCGGGGCGCCCGCGAGACCGTAACGCCAGCGATCGAAATCGGCACAATTCCTTTGCGGCACGGGACGCCAATCGGTAAAGTAAAAGTACGACGACGGGTTCGCGACGATCAGATGCACGGGGACGCGCGCGCCGGGATCGAGCTGCGGCGCCTTGCCGACGACGGCGTACCGCTGCACGATCTGTCCGCCCGCGGAATGGCCCGCGACGATGATCTCACGCAGCTTCGGAAACCGCCGTTGGTCCGAGAGTCGCGCGATCATCGCATCGAAGACGTCGTAGGTGCTGAGCTTTGCGGGAGCGATCGCGCCGGAGCCGCCCGGCCAGAGCCCGCTCCAGTAAAGCGTTCTCGGCGAAACGCTTTTACCGGCCAGCTCGCTCCGTTCGACGAACTGCGGCGCGATGACGAGCGTCTCGTCGAGCCGGTGCGCATCATTCGCCGCGATGACGCCGGTGTCGTAATAGTAATCGGCGTCGCGCAGGACGCCGTGCACCACGATGAGCGCTCGCGTTACGCTCGCGTCGCCGTCGAGTGACGAGGTGCCGAAGTAGCGCGCGTAGCCGTTCCCGAGCGGCGTGCGCACGAGAAACTCGCGATCGGCGAGCCGCCCGGCGTTATCGGGCTGGGGTGTCGTCGTCACCGGCACGGGGACCGTCCCCAGCAGCAGCGCGGCGGCGAGAACCCAGACGAGGGGCTTGCATTCCATTCCGGCTCGCTTCGGCCAACGATTTCGCGGCTCCGGCTGCGCGGCGTGCCACCCATGTGGCACATTGCTGAGCGAGAATCGCCTCGATGGAAACTCTTCTTGACCGTCCGGAACTCTATCTCGCGGCACCGGCCCCCGACGCCGGCGCGGAGCACCTCTGGCATGGCTACCCTGACGAGTGCTATTCGTTTACGAGCTTCGCCGACTCGCTCGTCGCGCTCGCGTGGGGCTACGGTTGGTATCCGCAGCCGCCGTACGTGCGACTACGCAACGCGATGATCGTCGACTTCGCGTCGCAGAGCGAAGACGAGGCGGAAGCATCGGTCGCCACTGGATGGAACGGCGCCTGGGAGTTTCCAATGGGCACGGTCGCGACGGTTCGCGAGCGCATCGAAGTCGACGCCCAGAACGCTCGGATCACGCGCCACCTCGCGCTCATCGCGACCGGCATGGCGATCGATGAGTTTCATCACGACGTCATCGAGCCGCTGCTCGACCCGCGCACTTGTCCCCGCCCGAACTGCGCCTCGTGTAAACGACGCGGCGCGCGCCGACTCGAAGATGTCTTCGTCACGCTCGGCGACGGCTGCGGACAGCGCGCCGTGCAGCTCTTCTCGGCTTGGCGTCCGAGCGCGAAGCTGTTGGCACGAGTCGATGCGGCCGGCATCGAGATCCGCCAGCACCCAATCGACGAAATTCCAAGGGAAGATCTCGAAGCGAACCGCCACTACCACCTTTGGGACGGCACCCCGCTGCAAGCGCAGGAGTTCCGAAAAACGGTCTGGGCGCCCGCCTGGCGCCGCCGCGGCTAGTAGCTAGGCGCGTTGGATCCTTCCCGAGTAGCATCCACGCTTTGCGTTGTGCGCGTGAATGTACGCGACTCGAGGGTCGGCTAGCAGACGCTGTATGAGCGCTTCGACGGCATCGGCTTCGGCGAGATCGGCGTCGATCATCATGGCGTCGCTGTCGAATGCTCGCAGGCTCAACGGTCGAATGCGCATGACCTCGGGTATCTCGTTAATGCGGTCGTAACGCTGCGTCGCGCCTTCGCGCACGAAGATTGCGTGACCCGAGTGATACGGAGAGTCGCCGGGCTGATGTACGTAGTTGAGCAGCAGCGCGCGTTCGCCAGGTTCGAGGTCGCGCATTTCGATGCGATCGGGATAGCCAGGCGTCGCGTCGACGACGAGGCGCCGGACGCCGAGAGCCGCGAGTGCGGCATCGCCCAGCCCGAACAGGTGCGAAAATTCTATCGGCGACAGGCCCGTGATGCGAAAATCGGTCATGACTCGATTTTAGGTGCGGACGCGGTTGGAAGCCATCCGAATCTTGCGCACTTACCGGCCTGCGCTAAAGGTGCGCTCAGCTAATGTTGGTATCGTAGGCGAATGCCAAATCCAGTCGTTCACTTTGAGATCCTCAGCAAGAATCCAAAAGGGCTAACCGGGTTCTATCGCGATGCCTTCGGTTGGGAGATTCCCGAGCAGCCGGTTGCCGGGGGCGCCGGGGTTGCAGACTATTACATGGTCTTGCCTGACGGCGAAATGCCGCCGAAGTCCGGAATCAACGGCGGCGTCGGCGGCCTCCCCGAAGGCTACGATGGACACGTTACGTTCTACGTTGCGGTCGACGACGTCGGCGCCGCGCTCGATAAGATTGAAAAGCTTGGCGGTAAGCGGATGAAGGGTCCCGATCACGTGCCGAACGGCCCGGTGAT
The DNA here is from genome assembly GCA_049585055.1 of Candidatus Cybelea sp. Classification (GTDB taxonomy): domain Bacteria; phylum Vulcanimicrobiota; class Vulcanimicrobiia; order Vulcanimicrobiales; family Vulcanimicrobiaceae; genus Cybelea. The sequence goes on from JBAUYZ010000019.1 coordinate 31,108, forward strand.
CGGTCTGTTCAGCGATCCGCAAGGCCATGTGATCGGCTTGGTGCACATGTAGGCTGCGCCTAGGGCGCGTCGCTTTGCTTGAGCGCGGTCTGCAGTGCCGCCTAAGGACCACTGCGCGGCGGAACGCCGAGCATCTCGATGCCGTACTGTTTGAAGCTGGGCCAGAGTTGCTGCAGCGGCGGATGCATTCCACGGCAGAGAACGATCGGACGGTTGCGCTCGTACGGCATCGCGTATGGCGACGTACCGAAGTGCGCAACGACGGTGACTGAGCTACAGATCGCCGAGAGTCTCGCCAAATCGGGATCGACCGCGAGCACGACCGATCCGTCGTAACCGCGCGGACCCCAGAGATAGTATTGATTGTTCCCACTGAGCGCCGGCGGCAGATTCGTTCCGTAGACGTCTATTGCCGCGGCTTCACCGTAATTGGATGCGAGGATCGCCGCCTTCGCGCGATCCGCCGGCGGCAATGCCGCGAAGGCAGACTCGACGTCGCGCGCGAGTTCCGGCCAGCCGAACTCGTCGGAGAGCATCTGCATGAGCGGCGCGCCGATCCCGGCCCGTTCGACCGGGGGCGGACGGAACGACATCTTGTCGAGCATCCGCTCCAACTGAGCGGGCGGAAGGACCGGTAAGACGAGCGGCAGCGAGAACGCCCCGTTCGCTGCCGTCAGCACTGCCCAGATCGCGATCAGGATCGCCGGCAGTCGCGTGCACGCCGCGGCGCCGAGTGCGAACACTGCCGGATAGGCACCGGCGAGGTAATAGCTCTTGCCGTGCGTCGTTAGAATGACGAGCGCGACGAAGACAAAGGCGATCGAAACAAACCGGTACGCCGCAAGCCGTGCGGATGCGAACGGCGCGACGATGCCGGCTATCCAGAGCGGTGCGAGCAAGAAGTTCACCGAGAAGACCTGACCGATGGTAAACGCCACCGGCGAGCCGGTGAAGTTGCCGCTGTTGTCGTTGCGAACCAGCTCGAGAAACGGCAAGCCGTGCGCGATTTGCCAGAGGACATTTGGCACCGCGATGACCGCCGCGATCAGCACGCCGATCCAGAAGTCTCGCGACCGGAAGATCGCGCGCGGGCCGGCGAGCACCATTCCGCCGGCGAGGCCCGCGGCCCAGAAGAGCACGCCGTATCTCGCTTCGAATGCAAGGCCGACGAGCGCGCCGGCCCACCAGTAGGAGCGCGGCTCGTCGTAGCGCGTTGCGCGAACCAGAAAGTAAACGATCGCGGTGAAGGCAATCGGTTCGAAGGTTGCCGTCGAAAGCGTCGCCGTCACCGCGGTGACGAGCGTTGCACTCGCGGCCGCAACCGCGGCAAGCCACGCGCCGCGCGTCGTCGCACCGAGCAGCTGCGCGAGCGCGACGGTCACCGGCACCAGAAAGACCGCCGCGAGCACCGCGGGAATCCGCATCAGCCAGGCGTTGACGCCCGCGGATTGCGTGAGCGCCGCGAGCAGCGGTACGAGCGGCGGCTGATCGACGTAGCCGAATGCCGGGTGGCGCCCGCAGACGATGAAGTAGAGCTCGTTGCGAAAGATGCCGTACTGCGGCGCGACCGCGAGATGAACGATCGCAACAATGGCGGCAACGCTCCACGCCGCCCATTGGCCGCGGCTCAACCGCGGCGGCTCGAGGGGGCGAGAATGCGCTACGGCGGCGGCGGCCAAACCGCGACCCCGGTTGGATAGTTCGATTTGCTGTAGTTGTGGTTGACCGTACCGATGACTTGCCCGGCGGGGTAGTTCAGGATTTCGACTTGTTCGAAGTTCGAAACAAAGAGATGCGTCCGTTTTTGATTGAACGCTTCCCACATTGCGCCGTTAGGAACGGAGATCTGTTGCACGAGTTGCTTCGTCGCCTCGGAGTAGACGTTGATCGACCCACTGCCGACCGCCGCGAGCAGATTATCGTTGCCGTCCTCCAACAGACCCCACGGTTCCGGAAACGAAACCCCTAAGTTGATTGCTTTTCCGCGTGCGTGCTTGAACTCGGCGATCTCTCCGTCGCCACCGTTGGCCTGAAAGGAAATGTAGATCGTCGATGTTTGGTCGTGTCGCGTGATCCCGTCGACTTGAAAGTTCTTGAGATTGAGCACGCGTGACGGCTGGCTGGCGTTGGGCGGATAGACCGAGACAGAACCCGGGCTGAAAGAGGCGACCGGCGCGATGTTTGCTACGTATAGAGTTCCGTCGGGGTTGACGGCGATGTCGAAGGGATCCCAATTTGCTGGAACGATCAGCCGCGAGTAGCTGGTCGAGCCCTTGGGATAGACCTTGATGTCGCCGATCGAGGGCCCTTCGGTCGCAACGCCGAGGTCGGTGACGTAAAGATTGCCGGCCTTATCGGTCGTCATGCCGTTGGGATCTTCGGTATCGAGAATCGAGCCGACGTAATTGGCCGTCACGCCGTGCATCTCGAAGATGTCGATATGTCCGCTGGACGACGGACTCTGGGTGGGATCGGCGACATAGAGCAGTTCCTTCGCCCGCTTTGCTTCGGGCGAGATCCAACTCGCGACGTGCCCCGCCGCCGTCACGCTGGACGGTACGAGCGCGGACGGCGCATTCGATCCGGATTGACCGCTGCAGCCCGCCGAGGCCGCAAGGATGGTGAAGGCGAGCGCGTAGCGCCCAAAATGCGAAAGCTCCATACGGCCGCTTACACCGCGCCGCCCTCGCGTCCTGTTACGGAATCCGGTAGATCTGGCCGGTCTGTGCGCCCTCGACGCTCTTCGAATACGCAAGTGCGACGCGATGCACCGCAACGGGCTCGAAGCCGCGAAAGAATGGGGCGTAGGCGTCCATCGATTCCTCGAGCACCGTCGGGCTGATGGCGTTGATGCGATGTGAGGGAAACTCGATCGCCGCCGCGCGTACGAAACTCTCGATCGCGCCGTTCACCATCGAAGCGGAGGCGCCCAACCGGATGGGATCGTGTGCGAGCACGCCGCCGATCAGCGTGAAGGAGCCGCCGGGTTCGACGAACGCGCGCCCCGCCAGCACGAGATTCACCTGACCCATCAGCTTGTCGCGCAGGCCGAGGTCGAGCTGCTCCGGCGTCATCGATTCAAGCGGTCCAAAATGGACGTTGCCGGCGGCGCATGCAACCGCGCCGACCTTCCCCACGCGCTCGTACATCGTACGAATGCTTTCGAGATCGGCGATGTCGACGCGAACGTCGCCGCTCGAACGTCCGGCGCTCACGATCTCGTGGCGCTCTGCTAGCTCGGCTGCGACCGCTCGGCCGATGGTGCCGTTGGCGCCGACGATCAATACTCTCACGCTGACTCCTTTCGATCGACGAATGCTTCGAGGGCTACGAGGGCTTCGGGTAGATTGGCGCGGCCGTAGCCGAAGCGCACGTGCTCGTCGCCCGCATCGAAGAGCGTACTCGGCAGAAGCAGCACGCCGGAGCGTTCGACGAGCCGAGCGCAGAACGCCTCGCTGCCGCCGCGCAGATACCGCGGAAAAGCCGTCGTTCCGGCACGCGGCCGGCGCCACTCGAAGAGGCCGCCGCGGTCGGCGAAGAACCGGTCGAGTGCGTCCAAGTTCTGCACGGTGATCCGGCGAACGCGTTCGATGAGCCGTTCGCCGTGGCGTAAGGCCAGAGCGGCGAGAAATTCGCTCGGGCCGGCATTGCAAATGCTCGAGTAATCCTTGAGCGCCGCCATGCGCTCGCGCAAGGCGGCGTCGCGCGTTGCGATCCAGCCGATGCGTAGGCCCGCCAGACCGTACGCTTTCGAAAGGCCCCCGAGCGAAACGCCGCGTTCGTAGAGATCGCAGACGGCCGGAATGCGCTCGGCCTCACGTTCGGTGCCGCGATAGACCTCGTCGCTGAAGAGCCAGAGGCCGCGCCGGCGTGCGATCGCGACGATCGCATCGATCTGTGCGCGATCGAAGGCATAACCGGTCGGATTGTTCGGAGTGGTCACGACGATCGCGCGCGTCTCCGGCCGGACGAGCGATTCCAATTCGTCGACGTCGGGGGATCCGTCACCGCGCAGGTTCGAGTTCCACCGCGTGACGGCGGCGCCGAGCGCTTCGGGCACCGAATAGTGCGACTGGTATGCCGGGAACTGCACGACGACGTGATCGCCGCGCTCCAGCGCGGCATTCATGAACGTGAAGATCGCCTCTTCGGAGCCGCCGTGCGCGAGAACCGATTCGGGATCGCCGTGCGCGTACAAGCCGGCGATCGCGGCGCGGAGCGCATCGCCGCCGGACGTCTCGGTATAGCCGAGCCGTAGTTCCAAGAGCTTTGCTTGCGCGTCCGGCTCGAGTGCGAGCAGCTCGCGCACCGGCATCGACTCGGGATCGCTCGAACAGAGCAGATAACGCGCGCCGAACTCGTAGCGCGCAAAGAATCGCTCGAGTGCAAACGGCCGAACCTTCACGATGCGGCGAAGCGTTCGCCCTCCGCGCGCCGGCTCCCAGGGGACGCCTCGCGGTGTGAGAATCGCAGCGCTAGCGTGCTGATCCACACGTTCGGTCACGGTACCGCCGGCGAAGTCGAGCTTGCCGCGTTGATTCGCGGCGCGGGCGTACGCGCCGTCGCCGACGTGCGCAGCGTTCCGAAGAGCCGGGCGCATCCCCACGTCTGGGCGGAGCGGATGTCGCAATGGGTGCCCGATCTCGCGGGCGCGAGCTACGAGTGGCGGCGCGAACTTGGCGGATTCCGCAAGACAACATCAGAGAGCCCGAACACCGCGCTGCGTCATCCCGCCTTTCGCGGCTACGCCGACTACATGCAGACCGAAGCTTTTGGCGAAGCGCTCGGCCGTTTGCTCGAGGACGCCGCAGGACGGTCGACGGCGATCATGTGCTCGGAGACGCTCTGGTGGCGGTGCCACCGGCGGCTCATCGCCGATGCGCTCGTGCTGCTCCACGGGGTCGAGGTCGTGCATTTGATGCACGCGGGCGCGCCCCAACCCCATCACCCAACGCCCGAGGCGCGGGTACTCCCCAACGGGACGCTGCAGTACGACCTGCCGAGCTAGCAGCAGGCGGGCGGAAAGCTGGTGCGACCGTGGAAAATAGAGTAGCCATGAAGCTATTCGCCGCCCTTAGGGTGCGTAGCGCCGCGGCATCCGTCGCGCTCGTTATTTTCGCGGCGACGGCGTCGCCGGGCGCACGTGCCCAGGCGCCAAGTCAAGACCCAACGGCCGCCGCGCTGCTTGCCAAGCATCGCGCCTACGTCGGCTGGCAACTCGGCGACGGAACGTTTTCCACCCTGCGCATACGTGCACACGTGACCGACGAAAACGGCAAGCGGACCCAAGACTTCGTCATCGCCTCGCACGGCGCGATTTACAGCGCGACGTACACGATGCTCGATTTCGCGAACACCATCGAGCGCGGCGGATACACCGGAAACCTCTTTTGGCTGGCCGACGTCAATGGCTTTCCAACCCCCGTTTACGGGGATTACGCCAAGTACCTAGCATCGCGTACCGTCTTGCTGATGGAAGGAACGACCGGACTCCCAGCGTCGTCCACCGGCGAAAAGATCGTTGACGGAAAGACGCTGAACGTGGTGCGCGTGACCCTGGAGAACGGGGATCCCATCGATTGCTACATAGACCCGGCGACCGGAGCGTATGTTCAGGCAATCATCGATCCCGGCGGGGCGTACGAGACGACGATCCACATCCGCTCGTATGCGACGCCGCTCCCGGGTAAGAAGATGATTGGGTCGTACACGCTCGGCGACGACAAGTCGGTCATTTCTTACGATACGTTTGAGCCGAATGTCCCGATTTCAACCGGCGAGCTACATCCGCCCCCGGCGACCGCGTCGTGGACGTTTGAATCCCAAACACCGGTTCCGATTACATTGACGCGCTACCGAATTTTGGTGGACGCCACCGTCAACGGCGTCAAAGGCCGCTTTATTCTCGATACCGGCGCCGACGCGATCTACCTCGACACGCGTTTTGCCGACCGCGCCAAGACGTTTGAACTGAAGGCGAACGCCGAAGCCGAGTCGCTCCACGGGAGAGTGCCGATTCGCGTACGAAGCGTCGATACGATCTCGTTTGGAAACGCTACGCTACATAATGCGCTCGTATACTCTCAGGATTTTCATAAGAGCAGTTTGGGGGGATACTTTGGACTCGATGCGGCGGGATATGACGGACTCATCGGCTACGATCTCTTCGCCGATACGATCGTCAAACTCGACGTCTACGAATCGAAGATGACGATCCTCGACCCAACGACCGACCTTTCAGCGGAGCAGGGCTTGCGGCTCATCGTCGACCTATCGGACGAAACCCCGACGATACCGATGACGCTCAACAAGTCAATCCCCGTCAATGCGACGCTCGACACGGGCGATCCAGGCGTCGTCCTTCTGAGCGTCGAGCTGGCAAGGAAGCATCATCTAATGATGTACTTGGAAGGATGCGGTAACATAGACAGCCTTACGATCGGCCCGATCACCTACTCCCAACAAGCGGCATGCATCTCGAGTTTTCGATCGAATTATATCCTGCTCGGATTGGATTTTCTCAAGCGGTTTGATTTTGTCTTCGACTATCCGCATGGCCGCATCTTTCTAACGCCGAATAAGAATTGAGATATGCATAACAAGGAATCGTTCGACCTCAACCGCGCCGCCTTTCTAGCGGGAACCGTCGCTGCGATGGGCGCGGGCCTCACGGAGAGCGCGCTGGCAGCGGCCCCGGCCGGCAGCGCGCCGGCGGGCCCCCTTCCGTCGCCGGAGCGCCTTCTCGGGCAGCTAATGGCCGGAAACAAACGCTTTGTAAACAACGATTTTCCCGATCAGAGCCGCGTCGCGATCAAACGCGAGCTGCTCGAATCGAGTCAGGCGCCCTACGCTGCCATTCTCGGCTGTTCCGACTCGCGCGTGATTCCCAATCTCATTTTCGTCCAGGGTCTCGGGGATCTTTTCGTGGCTCGCGTCGCCGGAAATTTCCCGGACGACCTCGTCACTGCGTCGCTCGAATACGCGATCGAGCACCTCGGGACGCGACTCGTCATGGTGCTCGGCCACCAGAACTGCGGCGCGGTGAAAGCCGTCTATTCGGCGGTCAAGGACGGCACCACGCTTCCGCCGCACCTTTCGACGATCCAGCACCTGATCGCGCCCGGCATTTCGAGCGTGGTCAAAGCCCGCGGCAGCATGATGGATGCGACCGAAGCGAACGTACGCGCAGCCATGAAAGATCTTCGAGCGGATTCGCCGACGCTTGCGAGCGCCGAAAAGTCGGGACGCATCATGATCACCGGCGGCGTCTATCTGCTGGCCAGCGGCGCCGTCAAACTTATAGAGTAAGCTCCCGGGTTGTCATCCTGAGCGCAGGCGCGAAGCGCCGGAGTCGAAGGGCGTTCTTCGACTGCGCTCCCTGCGGTCGCCGCGCTCAGGATGACACGATGGTGGCGATCGCCGTTCAGGTTCCGGCGTCGGCTCCGGCGTGGAAGACGAACTTGACGATGAGCCGGTTCAGCGTGGCACCGGCAGCGGGGCTGCCGAAGTTGACATAGAGCTCGTTGCCGGCCGCGAAGCGCCGGTGGTACGCCACGGCGAGATTATTGCCGATCTGCGTTGCGAAACCCCCGTAGCCGTTTATGTCGCGAAGTTCGAGGCTCGCCGTGCTCTCGCTGCTGATGTTGTAGCCGAGCGAGATGCGGCGCAGCCATTGCGAGTCGAGTACGCCGTTGGAGAACGCGCGCTCGTACGTGCCATCGTACTCCAAGCCGAGTGACAAGCCGCGACCGAGCGGGCGGCTTGTAACGATCGTGAAGAGGTGCGTGTAATCGTTGCCAAACGGGCCCCACGAATAATTGACGTCGATCGGCGTCGGCGTCCCGTCACGATAGCCGACCGGAACCTGGTAGAGATTGAACGGCTGCGTGACCCCGTCGAGGTAGCACGGATATCCGGTAAAGCTCGACTGATAGAGAATCGGCCCAGTGCAGCCCGGTCCTTGGGGAATCGAATACGAGCGAAGCTGGCCGACCGCCGCACCGGCGCCGTTGATCGAGAACTGATTTTTGAAGACGGCGCTGATGAAATATTGAACGTCGGCTTGGTGCACCGCACCGGACTCGTCCACGAAGCGGTCCGCAGTAAAGAAGAGCGTGTAGTTCTTTATTGCGGGCGTCGATCCGGCGTAGTCGGTGTAGAACTGCGGTCCGCGAATATCGGAGTTGGCGGTGTAGCCGTCGATGGGATCGTAGTTCGGCGAAACGTCGAGATAGCCGCCGTTCAGCTCGAAGTTGCCCTTGTGGCGGTCGACGAAGAACTGCGCGAGATCGGCGTGTCCTTGCGGCACCCACGAGCCGTTCTCGAATGAGTAATCGCCTAAATAGATCATGCCGTTTTGAAGGTTGCGCACTTCGAAGCCGTTCTCGATCGTGTTGTCCCATCCGGCGATGCTATGGTTGGCGAAGACGCCGTCGCTCCAATAAGTAAAGGCTCCGCCGGGGAGCGCGTGCTGGAATCCGTAGGCTGAGTCGCTGAACGTATTGTTCGTGGTGGCGTCGTAGCCGTGGAAAGTGAGCGCGCCGAAGGCGCTTTGGCCTAACGTCCCTTCGACTTTTCCGCCGCTGTCGAACGGCCCCACGGAAGGCGAGTAAAAGGCGAGAAAGGGCGCCTGCACGTTCGTGCCGACCGGAGCGCGAACGCTCGAATCCGCGTTGATGTACGCGGCGCCTTGCGCGAAGAACGGCCGGTACTCGACGAGCTGACGTTGGAACTCTTGCGGCGCGATCGTCTGCTGATCGATCTCGACGTTCGAGAAATCGGGGTTGAGCGTGCCCACGAAACGGACCGTCGGCGTCAGCGGATAACTCAGATCGCCGCCGTACCAGCGCGTGTTCATCGGTACGAACGTGCCGTTGGCCTGCTGGACCAGATTGCGGTCCTGACCGATGCTCCCAAGTGCGTAGATATCGGCGCGCGGTTTCGGTCTTGCGGCGGCTGATGCCGCGAGATCGAACAGCGCCGCGGGCCAAAAACGCGTATCCGGCGCGAAGAGGGGCCAGTTGCCGGCATCTTGCATGATCGGATCCCACACCCACGAGACGTGCTCCCCGCGCGCGGCGATGCCGCGAACGAACTGCAGGCGCCAGGTCTGTTTCCCGCCGCGCGGTACGCGCAAGACGTCGAGCGGGACGATCATCACCGCGCTCCACGCGCCGGCGGCGGTAACGGCGGCCGCGGTCCAGCGCGGTCGAAACCGCGTGTTCTCATTTGCCTGCTCGTAGCGTACGCCGCGCGGCGTCGTTTCGAAATAGTAGACCTGGCTGCCCGTTCCGCTCGTGTCGACGCCGATTCCAACGAAATCGTCGATGCCGAAGCCGGCGTCGTTCGTCGTCTGCGACGCGACGATCGGAACGCCGGGCTGATCGGCTTTGAAGGCGACGTAGAGATTTTTATCGTCGTAGAGCAGATAGGCCGTCGTTGCCAAGCGTGACGGGGATCGCGTCGTCACGTTCTGCCACGGTCCATTTCCCGTCGGCACCAGACCGGCGGCCCACGCCGGATCGGTCAGCGCGGGGTCGAGGGGAAGCGGATGCGGCGCGCGCGCGACCGTGAAGGAGAAGGTTTGCGCGACCGAGGCACGCACGGGCGCCGCGAGCAGCACGACTGCCGCCGCAATGCAGACGAGAGGGCAAAGCAAGCGTCGCGCACGCGATCTCGAGAGCATGCCTCGGCGAGTCTAGCATGCCGGCGGCGCGGCGAGCGTCAAATCGCTATCAAATCGGGCGTTTCTTGCGAGCGCCGTCTAATGATGGTCGATTCGCGGACGGCTATCGCGCGCGAGCAGCTCGTCGACGAGTTCGACGATTCCGTTCGCGGCGGCGTCGAGCAGAATGCGCCCCTTTTCGGCAGTCGCCTTGGTCGGATCGCCCATCACGCCGCTATCGCTCAGCTGGCTCCAGTACTCCATCATCGCCAGCGGTCCGTCGCCGGCGACCAGATCGGTCCAATAACCCTTCGACGGACGGTGCGAGAGCTCGTGGACCGCCTGGCTCATGTCGACGAGATCGGGGCGGAGCGCGAGATAAAGCGAGGTCTCGAACTCGCAAGCGTGGTTCATGCCGCCGACCGGCTCCGATTCGCGCAGCGATTCGGCGGCTACGCGCACGCCGGGCGCGGCCCAGTAGCTCACCGCGGCGGCGAGTATGCCGGTCTGCACTACGCACAGGCGCGCGATGATATCGACGAAGGGTGCGTTGCTCCCGTGACCGTTGACGATGAGAATGCGCTTGAACCCGTGGTGCGCGAGACTCTTACAGACGTCGAGGCCGTACTCGATCAGCGTGTGCGCGTCAATCGTGATCGCTCCGGGGAAATCCATATGATGCGGAGTGTAGCCGTGATTGATCGGCGGCACGAGCACCACGCGATCGGGGGCGCGCGACGCTGCGAGCTCGCAGACGCTCGCGCAGAGCAGCAAATCGGTGTCGATCGGCAGATGAAAGCCGTGGTCTTCGAGCGTGGCGATCGGCACGATCGCGACGCTCGGGCGAGCTGCGGCTGCCTTGACTTCCGGCCACGTCATCTCACCGTAACGATACTTCTGCGCCATCCCAAACCTATTCGCTAGTCAATCGGTGTCATCCTGAGCGTAGCATCGCGAAGCGATGCGGAGTCGAAGGGCGAAGAGCTGAGCGTGAACGAAGTACCTAGACGCGGAGATGAAGAAGTATCGGCAATGAATCACCGCCGGTTCGGAATCCTCATCATGGCACTCGTCATCGCGGCATGCTCGGGAGGCCCGGCAGCCACAACGGTTCCTTCGAGTAGCGCTTCGGCGGCCGCGCGACACCACCGGACAGCCTTGACCGGAATTCACGTATCGGGCAACCATCTCGTCGACGGCAACGACAACGTGGTCGATCTGCATGGCATCAACCGTTCGGGAACCGAGTACGCGTGCGTGCAGGGATGGGGCATCTTCGACGGTCCCAACGATGCTGCGTCGATTCAGGCGATGACGACCTGGAACGTCAACATCGTTCGCGTGCTGCTCAACGAAGACTGCTGGCTCGACATCAACGGGGTGAATCAGCAATATGCGGGGCAGAATTACATCAACGCGATCGTAAACTACGTCAATCTCTTGCATCAACACGGCATGTACGCCGAGGTCTCGCTGATTTGGGGCGCGCCGGGATCGTACCAGGCCACCTACCAACCCGACGCTCCCGACGAAGATCACTCGCCGGCGATGTGGTCGAGCATGGCGCTCACCTTCAAGAACGATCCAAACGTGATTCTCGCACCGTGGGGTGAGACGACCGTCGGTTGGAAGTGCTTCATGAAGAAGGGTTGCGATAACGAGGCGACCTACGGCCCGAGCAACGCGTACTATCAGACCGCTGCGATGCAGCAGGCCGTCAACCTCATGCGTCAGGCGGGGTACAACGGCGTGATCTCGATCCCGTGCATCGATTATGCCAATGCCTGCGGGAAGATCGACGGATCGAAGTATAACGGCTCGACCTGGCTCGAGTCTCGACCGCACGATCCGCAGAATCAACTGATCGCCGAGGCTCACGTCTACGGCAAGAACACGTGCGACGCGACGGCCTGTTTCAACTCGAGCATGCGGCCGATCACGAAGGTCGTTCCGATGATCTTTGGCGAGACGGGCGAAACCTACGGCGGCTCGGATTGCACCCGCGGGTACATTCCGACGTTCATGAACTGGGCCGACGCGCACGGCGTCGGCTACGAAGCCTGGACGTGGGATACGTGGGGCGGCTGCGGCGTGCTGATTTCGGATTACAGCGGAACACCCGCCGACGCGTGGTCAAAATGGGTGAAGCGGCACTACTTGAGCCGCTAAGCAAACGCATGTGTCATCCTGAGCGTAGTGACCCTGAGCGACACTGAGCCTGTCGAAGTGGAGTCGAACGGGGAACGAAGTCGAAGGGGCGCGCTGCGTTTCGTGCTGCTCATCGGCATCGTCAACGCGTTCTCCGATTTTACCTACGAAGGCGGCCGCGGCGTCGCCGGTGCGTTTCTCGGCCACCTCGGCGCGAGCGGGGCAATCGTCGGCGCCGTTGCCGGCGGCGGCGAACTGGCGGGGTACGCGATCCGTTCCGTCGCGGGCGTTATCGCAGATCGCACCGGACTCTACTGGCTCGACGTCTGGGTGGGCTACGCGATCAACGTGCTCTGCGTTCCGGCGCTCGCGCTCGTTGGAAGCTGGCCTGCAGCGGCGGGCCTAATGATCGGCGAACGCGTCGGCCGCGGCATTCGAAAGCCCGTGACCGCCGCAATGCTCTCGCATGCGGGGCGATCGCTGGGCAGCGGACGCGTCTTTGGGCTCAACGAGCTGCTCGACCAAACCGGCGCAACGGTCGGACCGCTCGTCGTCGCGTTTGCGATCGCGCGCGGCGGATACCCAACGGGCTTCGGCGTGCTCATCGTTCCCGCACTGCTCACGTTGACGTTCTTAGCGATCGCGACGCCGGCCGGCCGAACCTTCATGCCGGTCGACGATGGCGAGCCGGGACCCGCCGTACGCGATTGGCCCGCGTTTCGCCGGTATGCGATCGGCGGTGCGCTGGTCGCCGCGGGATTCGTGGATTTCGCACTGATTGCGTTTCGTTTTCAGCGCGATCACATCGCCGGCGCGGCGGCGATCTCGATCTGGTTCGCGGTCGCAATGGCCGTGGGCGCGATTACGTCACCGATCCTCGGTCGCTTCTTCGATCGGATCGGAAAGCCGGTGGTGGGAGCTGCGATACTCCTCACGTCTGCCGCGACACCGCTTGCATTCCTCGGCACCGGCGTGGTGGCCGAGGCGGGCGCCGCGTTGTGGGGCGTCGGGATCGCGGTGCAGGACGCGCTCTTACTCGCCCTCGTTGCGGGCGTACTCGCACATCGCCGCCGCGCCACGAGCTTTGGTCTCTACGATTTGCTCTTCGGGGCGGCGTGGTTCGCCGGAAGCCTGATTGCCGGCATTCTCGTCGACCGGTCGATCGTCGCACTGGTGATCTTTTCGGTGGCACTGCAGCTCTGCGCGATTCCGTTCTTCGTAGGATCGGCGCGAAAGCAACCGGCCGCTTAGAATGGGGCGCGCGGTGTCGCGGGCAAACGCTCGCTCGCGGTTGGCGCGACGAACATTGCGGAATGAAGAGTCTATGAAAGCTCTCATTACGATTATTACAGCGGCCGCCGGGATGCTTGCCGCCGGCGCGATTTCACTAGCGCAAGGAGCTCCGCCGCCGCCAGGCGCGGCGCCCCCGTATGTCGATACCGCGTGCGGAAGTTGGCAGGGCGACACTTGGACGCCGAACGGGCAATGCACGACAACTACGTACAAGCACGAAGTGGTCACCGGGACGATCGTGAGCGTCAAGGGCCACCTCGTGACGCTCCAGCAGACGACCAAGCAAGTCGTTATCGACGATTCGGCGGCGCTTAACGATCAGACGACCGGCCGTGTCGCGGTCGGGCGCCAAATCGTCGCGCACGGATACTGGCAGGGTGAGAACTTCTATGCGACCGCGATTACCGGCGGCCAGCCGCCGCCGCCCTAGCGGTTAACGCCAAACGCAATGACGGAGCGCTTCGTCGGAAGCGCTCCGTCGTGAGCCAAGTGGAATTACTGCCGGCGATGTCCCGAGACGTTTACGTTGACCGGCTTCGATGCGATGCCGTTCGCGACGACAACGAGCTTGCTCGGGCCCGACCCGATCGTCGCGGGAACGTCGAAGCTCGTCGAGACGATCTTCTTACCGGTCGCGACGCCCATCGTGCTGTGATCGTGGGTGCGGGCGTAGTAGACCTTGCCGCTACCATTATTGGTGATGCGCACGAGTGGGTAGTTCGTCGCGTTCTGGTACTCGTCGCCGAAGGCTATCGCTTGGCCGAACCCGTTGAACTGCGTTCCGCTGATCTGATAGGTCTGCCCCGCGCTGATGCTCGTCGGAGCCGTCTTGATGGTCGGCGCCCAGCCCGGCTTCGGCGAACCGCTCGGCGTGTAGAGCACGGCATTCGAGTAACCGAGGAGCATGATCTGACCGGTCGGCAGCAGCAACGGGGAGCCGCTCTCCGATACGCCGTTAAGCTGGGTCAGGGTCGTTCCGTTCCATTCATACGCGGTGCCGCTGTTGCCGAAAGACAGCACGTTTCCGCTCGGTTCAAGAACGGCGAAGTTGTCGCCCGCATTGTCGCCATTGGGGAAATCCGGTCCCTTCGTCCACGTCTTCGTCGACGTGCTGTAGACTGAGGTGTGTCCCGGTCCGTAGCCGCTTGAATACGATCCGGTATAGAAGACCGTTCCATCGGGGCGCAGGATCGACGGACCGATCTCGCCCGGCGGATAGTAGCAGAGGCTCGGGCCGTAGAGCAGACATCCGTACGGCGACGGCGAGTGGAGATCGACGATCGTCGATCCCGCCGACGTCCAGCGGTGCGTCGACGGATTGTAAGTCTCCGAGTTCGGAGCATTCTTCACGTCGGCCGTTAGGATGGTGCCATCGGGTAGGAGCGTCCAACCCTCCTCGGCGTTGAAGTCGGACTTGCCTTTGTGGCTTACGCTCTTCCACGTGAGAGTCTTCGGATCGACGTAAGCGTCGCGCTCGGTCAGCTTTTGCCCGACGAGCAGCTTTCCATCGGCGAGCACGGTCGCCGGCGAGTCGCCGATCCAGCCCCACTTCTTCGGATGGCCGAGCGGCTTAAACGTCATCTTGACCGGATCGTAAACTGCACCGAGATTGGTGAGCTGGAGATCGTAACCGTTTCCGGGCGAGTTGTACTCGCCGCCGGTGATGACGAACTCGCCGGTTCCGAGCACAGCGGCGGCCGCGGCGTCGGGACCGTATCCCGATTGCAGCGAGCCGACTTGCGTCCAGGTTCCGTTCGCGTAGTTGCCCGACGAGTCGGGAACGTACTTGTAGAAATTACTCCAGTTCGAGCCGCTCTGCGCGAGAACCGAACCGTCGGTCATCAGCCACTCCAACTGCATGTACGTCGGTGGCCTGCTCGTCATTCGCGTCACTCGCCCAGCATGACTCTGGCGCCACGCGCCGAGCGTCTGTTGCGAGACTCCCGGCAGCATGGAGTGGCCTCCCGAACATCCGGCCATCCCCACCGCCAGCATGGCGGCAAATGTAAGTAATGCCGATCTTAAGCTGAAGCGAACCACGCGCACCTCCAAGGCGAAAAGAAGTCTGGGAAAGCCGACCCTTTAGAGGTCGACCGGGCTTTTCCCGCTCGGTCGCCGTGCCCGCGCGCCGCATTCCAAGCGGGAAGGTCTCCGCGGGCATGCAAGTCTTCATTCGAGAGGGGGAGCACTCCATGTCCGTAATTTCGCACCGCCGGCTCGCCGCCGGTTTGATCGTAGCGCTGAGTCTCGCGACTTCGCCCGCTGCGTTCGCACAGCAAGTAAGCGTCACGATCAACGGTCAGCCGCTTTATCTCAATCCCGGTCCGATCGAGCGCGTCGGCCGCGTCTTCGTTCCGCTCCGCGGAATCTTTGAGCGCCTCGGCGCCGGCGTCGTCTACTCATCGGGCACGATCAATGCAACGAAGGGAAGTACGACGATCTCGCTGCAGATCGGCTCGACGCAAGCGACCGTCAACGGACAGCCCCAAACTCTAGACGTCGCGCCGTTTATCGTCGGCGCGACGACCTACGTGCCGTTGCGTTTCATCGCGCAATCCCTCGGCGCGAACGTCGGTTACGACAACTCGACGCAAGTCGTCGCGATCCGGATGGTGCATCCGATGCCGCCGCCTCCGAATCCACCCCCACCGCCGCCGCCACCGCCGAATCCGCCTCCGGCCGTGAGGCTGCGCGACCAGCAGCCACCGCCCGGAAGCGAAACGCGCGATCGCTTCGCCGTCATCGCAGCGCAGTTTACGCGCGACGTCGACGCGGCAAGCGTGCGCGTCTGGCTCGACGGCGCGAACCGGACGATGCAAAGCGGCGTTTCACGCAGTGGGTTCTCGTTCAAGCCGCCGGCTCCGCTCTCGTTTGGCAGCCATACCGTGCGCGTTGCCGGCCGCGGGCCCGGCGGAGCCGGCTTCGATCGCTCGTGGTCGTTCACGGTCGCCCGGCCGGCCACGCCGGAGATGCACCTCACCATTTACCAGCCGGAGCAGAATGCCGCGGTGGGCCGCAACTTCACCATCTCCGGCAATACGGTCGCTAACGGCCGCGTGCGCGTGACGGCCGGACCCTCCCCCTCCTCCACCGGGCAGTTCAGCGGCACGACGTCGGCGGGGCCGCGCGGCAACTTCCAGCTGGCCGTGACGCTGACGACGCTGGCGGGGCAGCAGACCGTCACGGTGCGGATCGTCGTCACCGACCCCGCGAGCGGGGCGACCACCGAGACCACGATGCGGCTCCGCTTGAACGTTTAAACTTTCTTCATGCCGCCGGGTTAGAGTCAGTTCATGGTGAGAAAATTCATTGCCCTTGCAGTCGCCCTCGCGGGGCTGGCCATAGCCGCTTGCGGCGGCCGGGGCGTCGGCGGCGCAAATGCCGGCAGCGTCATGCTGCCCTCGATCGACAACGATCTCGCAATCTACGCAGTGCTTCCGAAGGATACGATCGGCGAAGAGCTGCCGTACGAAGGCCTCGGTACGATCAAATCCAAGAAGTGGCAGGCGACGCTCGGCGGATTTACGCAGACGACCTACTCGCAGGCGCTCGGCTTCCCGCCCGGGACGAAGATCACGATTCACAACCTCTCGAAGAACATTACGCATACGCTCGACGTCGTGAAAGTCATCACCAAGCCGCCCGCGATCTTTCCGCAATCCCCGAAGCTCTCGATACCGGCCAAGGGCGGTGGGAAACTTCAACTCGGATACGCGAGCGGTCCGATCAAACCCGGCAAATCGGTGACGGTGACGCTCGTCAAAGCCGGCATGTATCTGATCGGCTGTGCCTTCCACTACCACTCGGGAATGCGCGACGTACTGGTTGTCGAGACGCACGCGACACCGGGACCGCAAGCGACGCCGACGCCGCGCGGAACGGGCACGCCGAGCTCGCACTCGAGTTACGATCCGTAAAGGAAAAGGGAAGAACATGTTCAGGAAATTCATTGCCGTAGGTTTGGCGATAGCCGGTCTTGCGATCAGCGCGTGCGGCGGACGCGTCACGAACGGCAACGCGATGGCCGGCGGTACGGTGATGCTGCCGCCGATCGGCGATCTCGCCGTCTATGCGACGATGCCGAAAGACTCGATCGGCGAGGAACTTCCTGGCGAGGGGCTCGGGCAGATCAAGTCCGAGAAGTGGAAAGCGATGCTCGGCGGATATACGCAGCAAACCCGCTCGCAATCGCTCGGTTTTCCACCGGGGACGAAGATCACGATTCACAACGTTTCGAAGAAGAACACGCACACGTTGGACGTCGTGAAGGTCATCGCCAAAGGTCCGGCCATTTTCCCGAAGGATCCGCAGCTTTCGGTCGGCGCAAAAGGGGACGGAAAACTCTTAGCGGGTTACGCTAGCGGGCCGATCAAGCCCGGCAAGTCGGTAACCGTCACGCTCGTCAAGGACGGCATCTATTTGGTCGGCTGTGCGTTCCACTACAGTTCGGGAATGCGCGACGTTCTGCTGGTCGGCAAGTACGCGAGGCCCGGACCGCAGGCTACGGCCGCGCCGACCTCGTCTCCAACCGGACGCTCGAGCTGGGACCCCTAGCGAGGCCGGCACCCAGCGGCTAGAGAACCTCCAGCCATCTTGGAGAGTGGCTCTCGGAGGTGCATCGTGCGCATTTCTTCATTAGTAATTTTCGGCTTATTGATTCTAGCCGGTTGTTCGCGTTTGGGCGCGGGGGCGGCGCTCCCCGCCGGTCCCGCCAATGCGGACTCGGCAACGCAAGCATCGCCCGAGAGCAGCTTGCTCACGCTCTACAGTTTCAAAGGACAGGCGAGCGGCGGCCAGCCCGAGGGGGCCCTCGTCAACCTCAAGGGCACGCTCTACGGAACGACCTCGTCCTATGGCCTCGGTAATGGGACCGTTTTCGCAATCAGTCCGCTCGGCAAGTTTCGAACCGTCCATAAATTCACCGGCAGCCCGGACGGCGCGTATCCGTTATCGGATTTGGTGCTGCTTAACGGTCAGCTCTACGGCACGACGTCGGCCGGCGGCGTGCACGGCGGCGGCACGGTTTTTGGAATCAGTCCGGCAGGCGGCGAACACGTCGTCCATAGTTTCGGCAAGCCGGGCGACGGTCTCGATCCGGAGTCGCGGCTGCTTCCCGAGAATGGAATTCTCTACGGCACGACGCGTCAGGGTGGAAAGCACGCCCGCGGGACGGTCTTTGCCGTGAGTCAAGGCGGAGCGGAGAGCGTGCTGCACAGTTTCGTCGGCGCTCCAACCGACGGAGGCCATCCGGGCGGGGGTCTCACTCGCCTCAACAACTGGTTCTACGGCGTAACGCTCGCGGGCGGTAAGACGCAAGGGGGCGGCGCGATCTATAAGATCAACGCTCTCGGCCAAGAAAAACTCTTGCACAGCTTCGACATCACGCGTGGAGACGGAAAGGGCCCCAACGGCACGTTGTTCTACTACGACGGCGTCTTCTTCGGAACGACGCACGGCGGCGGAACGCTCGGACGCGGAACGATTTACGAGATGACGCCGGAGGGGCACGAGCTTACGATTCACAGTTTCGGATCGAAGCTCGACGGCGCGTTTCCCGATGCGGGGCTGACGCTCAACAACGGCGAGCTTTTCGGCACTACGGTCGGCGGCGGCTATAGTCCGCGACGCGCGAACGAATGCATTTCGTCGGGCGACGTTCGCATTAACGGTTATTACCGCTGCGGAACGATCTTCCGCACCGATCCGTTCGGAACGGAGCACGTCGTCTATCGCTTTCGCGGCGATCCGAACGGCGCGAATCCGGAAGCCGGCCTCCGCAGCATCGGCGGCATTCTCTACGGGACGACATTCTGGGGTGGCAGCTCCGAATACTACGGCACGGTCTTTCGCATAGTGCCGTAAGGCTCGCGCGGGTGTCATCCTGAGCGAAGCGTGCGAAGCACGCGTAGTCGAAGGACGAGCGAAGCATGCGCCACCAACCGTGTCATCCTGAGCGAAGCGTGCGAAGCACGCGTAGTCGAAGGACGAAGGGCGAGCACAGAAAAACGCTAGCGCTTCGACCGGCAACGCGCGAGGCGCCGAACCGCGTTCCAGTCCCCCGCCGCGAGTGCTTGTTTCTTCGCGTGCGACCACTTTTTGACGTGCTTCTCCCATTGGATCGCGTCAATCACATCATGGAACTCGGCTACGTATACTGGCCGGACTGGCCTGCGAGCGAAGGTGTAGCTCTCGGGGTCGGTGCCGAAGTTGTGCTGGCCAACCCGGTACTCGACGTTATTGGTGATCCCGGTGTAGAACGACCCGTCCGCGCAACGCACCATATAGACGAAGTAGCTCTTCACGCAATTCAGTCTGCGACGAGGCGCTCCTTCGGCTATGGTCTGCTCGCCCTTCGACTCCGCATCGCTTCGCGATGCTGCGCTCAGGATGACACGGTGGAGGCGCGACGCTGCGCTCAGGATGACATGGTTTGCACGCTTCATAATAGCCGCTTAAGAATCGCTTGCTAGATTAGGCCTTGATGATCTTCGATGAAGAGAAGATCGAGGGCTTAGTCGTACAGTGCCGGCTCGCAGAGGCTTCGGCCGCATTGACGCTCGCGCGAGCGCCGCGGTGGGACCGCGCCGCAGTCTGCGCGCTCGCGGGTGATGACCGCGGTCTGGCCCGATTCGTCGATTCGCAACTCCTCGGCTGCCGTAGCGCTGTCGAGGTCGCCGCGTATTACGGAGAGACGAACCTGGAGCCCTCGGCCGAAGATCATCTCGTCGCCGGCGTCGTGCTCGCCTGGGCGCCCGATGCCCCCGGAACGTACGATTTGCTGCGAGCGGCTCACGACCGCGCGCTCGCACAGCGGCGCTTCTATCTCGCCGTTGCGGCGCGCGAACGGTTGGCGCATCACGCGCTCCTCTTCGGCGACGTGCCCCTCGCCCGCGGTGCGATCGACGAGGCGATCGCGATGGCCGAAGGTCGCGCGTTGCCGAGCTGGTTGCTGCGCTCGCTGGCGGCGGCGGCGAGTTTGGCGTTGGATGCGGGTGACCTCGACCGCGCCGAAGAGTTGCTCGCGCGCGGCCGAGCCGCGGCGCGCTCGCCCGAAGAGCTCGCGCTCTTTGCGGCAACGGGCGCGCAACTCGCCGTCGAACTCGGCGA